>JBCCKF010000004.1:0-284184 GCA_039027435.1 Pseudomonadota bacterium
GGTGGAAGGCGCGACGGTACACGTCCTGCACAAAGCCAAGGAAAACGCCGCTTAACATCTGTTAGACAGTGCATATCTGGTCGTTCTGACCAAATATGCATCTTTACTGACCATTTTCGGTTTGTTACGGTAGAAATCAGTTAATAGGGAGTTGCTGTCGTGATTCGCGTACCCGTGATTCTGTTCATCGTAGTGTTCTCATTATTGTTGTCGCCGACAGCGTTCGCCCAGGCCGGCGGCAGCCAGCTCGGCTTCCCCGGGGAGCCCATGAGCGAGAAGCGCTTGAAGACCGCGAAGAAGGCGGAAGCCGCGTTTGAAGCCGGGGACTATAAAGACGCGTTCTGGTACTACAGCACCGAGCTCGCCCCGATTGGCGATAAGTACGCACAGTACATGGTCGGCTACATGACGGCGCGCGGCCTCGGCACACAGGCCGACCCAATCCGCGGCGCTGCCTGGTACCTGCTTGCCGCCGAGCGCGGCCATGATCCGCTGGTGAACAACTTCGAATCCATCATGGCGGACCTCACGCCGACCCAACAGGCCCGCGCCCAGGAAATCGCGGCAGAGTTGCGAGTTGAATACGGCGACCGTGAATTGGTCGAGCGATTGATTCGTCTGGATATCGACCGGTTGGCGGACACCACCGGCAGCCGTATTCGCGGCCGCGACAAGTGCTCTACGCGCTCTCTGCGTGTGATCGACCCACGTCGCTTCGGCAGCATGGACGGATCGCGCTACTGCAAGATGCTAAACGACCGCATCGATTCTCGCGTCGCCTACCTCACGGGCTATATCGAGTACAGCGGTCTCGAGCTTCTGCCCGACGAAGCGCTGGACGAAGCGGCGTCGAGCGAAACGGACGAGAGCGAGGCGGAATCGACCGACGAATAGTCAGTCGCGTTTTGCGTCAATCGACGCGCGCCAGCAACCGAATCACAAACGACGGTGTCCCGCCGCCGCTGTCGCCGTTCATGGCGCCAGAAAGCGCAATCTGCACGCCGGTTACCGCTGCATCAAACCCACCGGCATCCGGCGTCGGGACGTAGTCGAACGGCGCCCCGCCTCCCGGTTGACTGCTGAAGCGCACACCGGTCGCAAACGTGAGCGACACGCCACTCGCTACCCCGCCATCTGTAAACACCACCGGATCACCTGATCCGGTATCCACAAACAGGGCAAGGTCATCGGGGATGACATCGGTCAGCACCAGCGTGTCGGCGTCCACCGCACCCGCACCGGCGTTCGAGACGCTGAGGTCATACGCCTTGATGGCGCCGGGTATGGCGTAGGGGTTGGTCGTACCGTTCACCGGGTCGGAGATCGTCGACGACACCTTGGTCACCTGCAACTGCGGCAGGTCGCGCACATCCAGGCATACGTCATCGACGTGCCAGAAATCGAACGCCAGGCCCGAACCGCCCTCTTGGCGGAATCGAATCCGGAACGCTGCATGCCGCGCGCCGACCGGCATCGCGTAGTCGCGATTGAAAATCTCGCCAGGTGTACCGCTGCCACCAAAAGTCTCGAGCAACACCCAGGTATTCCCGGAGTCGAGATACTCGATCGTAAAGTCTTCGATGCCATCCGGGTTTTCACTAAAGGCGTCGGCACCGCGGCGCACCCACAGCGACACGGCATCGAAAGCCGGATCGGTGGTGTCGATAGCATTTGAAGTGACCGTGACTTGCCCACCGTTGGTAAACAAGCTCGCGCTGGGCGACTGGAACGTTGCGCTGCTGGTGCCCGCGTTGCCACCCGCCGAGGTCACCGTCCAGTTGGTCAACAGTCCGGCATCAAACTCATCGCAAATGCCAACGACCAGTCCTGGGGTCGGTGCACGCTCGACCACGCGAATGTCATCGACGTGCCAATAGTCAAAATCAATCCCCGAACCGCCGGTCTGGCGTACCCGCAATGCGGTGTTCGCGTGCAGCGCATCGGGTGGCAAGAAAATCGTGTCCTGAAAAATCTGACCCTCGATCCCGCCGCCGGGATAGGTGATCAGACTCCCCCAACTCGCATCCGCGCGGCGATATTCGATCGCGAGGTTCTCTCCGCCATCGGGATATTCGCTGAAGGCATCGCTCCCGCGCCGAACCCAAAGCGATACCTCAGCCGCAGGGACTGCAGCGGAAAATGTTGGGCCTGTTGTGGTCACCGGATCGTGGCGCGTAAACAAACCCCGTGTGCCGGAGTTCGACACATCGGCACCGGTCAGGATACCTGAGCGAAATCCGTTGTTGGTCGTCCACGGCGCGATGTTGGCGCGCTCAAAATTATCCGAAAACAGCACATCGCCGGGCGCAGCAAATGCCGCACCCGGAGCGAGCAGCGCGAACCACGTCATTGCGGTGCGCCAGTGTCTCAGGCGATGGGTCAGGGACATGCGTCATTGCAGCCAAATTAACCTGATCACAGTCTATCGAGCAGCGACTTGACATAGCGTGCGAAAGATCACACTGCGAAACATGTGTCTGAAGCATTTTTTTGTTAGCTTTCAGGCCTTTCTCATCGACAGGCAACCCTCATGGCCGATCGCACCGGCTTCATTGCGGGCGGGACAACACTCGCCGACACCCAAGCCGAATACCTCGAAAAGCTTCTGGCACGAAACGCCCAGACCGCGTTCGGACGCCGACATGGCTTCAGCGATATCGTCGACGGCGGGGCGTATGCGGATGTGCCGTTTATGCGCTACGACGAAGTCGCGGGCTTCGAGGATGGCAGCTATTGGCCGGACGCGTCGAACTACACCACCGATCGCGTCAGTGCGTGGTTCCTGACCAGCGGCTCGTCGAGCACACCAAAACGCATACCGGTGACCAGCAGTCTCGTTCGCGAAAAAGCGGGTGCATTCTCTTTGTTCTGGGATGCGATCTACGCCGACCACCCGGCGCTGCGCGCTGGTAAGTTCATCGCCAACTTCGGCGACAGCGGACACAGCGCCCGCGACAGCAACAACGTGTTGGAGGTTTCCGAAACCACTTTCTGGAACCAGCGCATGCAAGGTTTCCAGGCAAGCGACCGCTGGCCGATTCCGCGTCAGATCACCGCGATCGAATCGCCTGAGTGGCGCTACTACGCAGCAGCGCGTTTGGCACTGCAGGGTGAGCTGCATGCAATGATGGGATTGAATCCGTCGACGCTGCTCAAATTTTGTGAGGTACTCACAACCCACGGCGATGCACTCGCTGCTGGACTCAAGCGCGGCAACTGGGGCGTGTCGGCGCTGGACGATGCTTCTTTGCCGGAGAAACTCACCAGCCGCTTGACCACCGCTTCCGAAGCCGCGAGCCGATTGATCACGGCGATAAGCAGCCCAGGCAAAACGCAGCTGCCCGACATCTGGCCAACGCTGGAACTGATTATCTGCTGGCAATCGGCGCTGGTCGGTCCGTATCTGAACCTGCTGCGCGAACACTCGGGCGGCGTTGCCTATCGCGACTACATCACGCAGTCGAGCGAATGCATCATGGCGATCCCGATGGTCGACAACAATTGCGGCGGGCTGCTCGCCTACCAGACGCACTACTACGAGTTCATCCCCGAGTCCGAAACCGAAGCGACACACCCTCGCACGCTCGGCGCACACGAGCTGGAGCAGGATGGGCGATATGAACTGGTCGTGACCACGGGAGGCGGCCTTTACCGCTATCGCACCGCCGACTGCATGCAGGTCGTCGGTTTTGAAAACGGCATTCCGCATTTGAGTTTCCAATATCGACTCGGGCGCACGTCGAGCATCACCGGCGAGAAACTCACCGAGGCGCAGGTGCTCGATGCACTTCGCACGATGACCGGCCCATCCATATTCCATCGTCAGGATGTAATCGTGCATCCGCGTACCGGGGAACGACCGCACTATGCGTTGTTAAGTGCGGCCAGCAATGTCACCGAAGGCATCAGCGATACGGACCTCAGCGTGCTCGCCAACGCATTTCACGATGCGCTGTGTACCGCTAATGGTGAGTACGCGGATAAATGCGCATCGCTGCGACTCGGCAAACCGAGTGTGGTGGTCGTGACCGACGAAGACATCGCCGCGCTACACCGAAAACTGCGCGCAAGCCACGTCGGCGACGACCAGTACAAACCCGGCGTCCTGCGACGCGAGCACGATCTTGATGCCAGCATGACCGTCGTGCGCGAAGCCCATGCAGATACGTAGCATCACGCTGAACCGGGCACGCATCCCGTTTCGCCAGGCGTTCAGTCACGCGGCAGCGAAACGCGCGGAAAGCGATGTGATTCATGTGGCGATCACCGACGATTCAGGTCACACCGGCTTCGGTGAAATCCAGGCGCGCCCGTATGTCACCGGCGAGGACAACGAGTCGGTGTTCGAACGCACAGCACCTGCACTCGCAGAGCAATTGCTCAACGTCACGCTTCCCGATCGCGCGAGCGTTGAGCACTGGTTTAGCGAACACGCCGATCGCGCGACACAGCCCGCCTGTGTGGGCGGCTTTGATCTGGCGCTGCATGACCTTTTGGATTTGAACGGTCTGCTCGATTGGTGCGATGCACTCGGCCCCGCGCGCACGCGCCCTGTCGGCAAATGCATCACCATTGGCGACGATCAGGATGACAAGGCACTGATCAAACAGGCTCGCTTCGCGCGACTCTCGGGTTGCACGGTGGCCAAACTGAAAGTCAGCGGGCCAGATGACCTCGAGCGCTGCCAAACATTGCGCAAACACCTCGGGGCTGCAATCGCTATCCGCCTCGACGGTAATGGGCTAATGACGCTAGATGGCGCGACCGAATTGCTGACTCGGGCAGCAGACCTCGACCTTCAGTCTTTGGAAGAACCGTTTGACGCCAAAGCCGCCGATATCGATGAGAACCTGCGCACACTTCATGCTGAGACGGGTGTCGCATTGGTCGCGGATGAATCGGCCTGCACAGCCGCGGATGTCGAGCGCTGCGCCGAACAATCGACCTACCAGATCATCAACGCACGCGTGGGTAAATGCGGCGGTGTCACCGGCGTGCGCGATGTGGTCGATACCGCCCGTAAGCACGGGCTTGGGCTCGTGTGTGGGACGATGGTGGGCGAGAGTGCAGTATTGCTTCGCTACAGCAAAAAATTATTGCATCATTGCGACGCGCTGGATTACGTCGAGGGCATCGACCAAAACAAGACGTTGTTGGCAGACGAGGTGATCGTTGCATGCGAGGATGATGCGTTGAGTCACTTCCACTGGCAGCAGGACAAGCGCGAGCAGTTCACGGTGGGGACCAGGAATTTCGGATAATTGAATCAGGAGCACTATCCATGGCTGAGTCCAAACAAGAAAAAATCCAGGCGTTCATCGCGACCCTGAACCCTGCCGCGGCAGATGGTCTCGATCCCGACGCCAACCTGCTGCAGGACGAAATCGTCGACAGCGTTGCCATGATGGATGTCATCGTGTGGCTCGAAGAGTCTTTCGATATCTCGATCGATCCTGATGACCTGACGCCGGAGAACTTCGGCACGGTCAACAGCATCGTCGCCTACCTCGACCGCTAGAACACCATGCGCCTGGAACAGGCGTTAGCCCAGGTTGCTGTCGAACGCGACGAACACCTCGCGGTGTCCGTCGTGGGCGGCGGTTCGCTCACTTATGGCGAGCTGCACGCGCGCGCGACGCATTACGCCGCCGCACTGCAGGCATCGGGCATTGTTGAGGGAGATCGTGTCGGCATCGTCTCGCGTCACAACGCAGAGGCGATCGCGTTGTTCTGGGGGATCATGACCGCCGGAGCCATCGTCGTGTGGATGAACGATGATGCCAAAGGCAAAGATCTGCCGGCGGTGTGTGCGAGCGCCGACACGAAACTGATCGTGGTTCAGGGCGAGAAACAGCAGCGGCTGTTCGCCAACAACGATGAGATGTACGAGCGCGTGATGGAGCTCGAGGTGCTGGCCGGTATGGCTGTGCTGCCGCCTGAGCCGATTACCGGTGACGACAGCGCCCCGGCTGTGATCGTCTACACATCGGGCAGTAGCGGCCGACCAAAAGGCGTGTGTCTGTCGCACAAGAACCTGTACACCGTCGATCGTTCGGTGATCGAGCATATGCCGATCACACCCGACGACGTCTACCTCATGGTGGTGCCGATGCATTACGTGCACGGCATCATGCAGCTCACTGTGCACCTGCTCGCTGGTGCAACACTGCACTTCCATGACAGCTTCCTGTTTCCCGCGCAGGTCGTCGATGCACTCGTCAACCTGCGCTGCACCGGCTTCTCCGGCGTCCCGTTTCACTTCAATGCGCTGATGACGCGCGGCAGCCTGCTCGATCGGGAACTGCCGGATCTGCGCTGGGTTACGGTAACTGGTGGCAAGCTTCCGGCCGATGCGATCCTTACGATTCTGGAGCGCTTCCCCGAGCTTGAATTTCATATCGCCTATGGACAGACCGAGTGCGCACCGCGTGCCACAGCACTCAAGCCCGACCGTATTCGGCGCAAACCAGACTCGGTCGGTAGCCCCATTCCAAACGTGACCGTCGAGATCATCGGTGACGACAATACGCCGGTACCACAAGGTCAGAAGGGCGAAGTCGTTGTCTCTGGCGACAACATCATGCTCGGCTATTGGAACGATCCGGAAACCACCGCAGAGGCGATCGACGATCAAGGTCGACTACGCACCGGCGACATCGGTTACTTTGACGATGAGGGCGATCTGTTCCTCGTCGGCCGTCGCTCGGCGATGATCAAGTCAGCCGGCGAACGCATCGTACCCGAAGAGATCGAACGTGTTCTGGATGCGCATCCTGCGGTGATGGAGTCGGTCGTCATCGGTGTGCCAGATGACATGTTGGGTCAACGCGTCGTCGCGCATGTTCGCGTCGAGGCGCAAGTGAGTCTCGACGACGCGCTCAGCGCTGAACTGCGCACCCATTGCCTGCGCACCATTCCCCTGCCCCGTGCACCGCGTGAATTCCACCTGTGCCGGGACTTTCCGCGCAAGGCCAACGGCAAGCCAGACCGGGTTGCACTTGCCACCCTCGGAGCCGAAAAAGCATGATCGATCATTCCACCCGTGACCTTCGCGAGTTCCTCGAATTCGCTGAGTCCAAGGGTAAGTCCGCATGGCTGCAAATCGACAAACCGATCTCGCCCAAGTTCATGACGACTGCAGTGGTCACGGGTCTTGCACGCAAGCTGCGCAGCCCGGTGATTCGCTTCAACGACATCGAAGGCAGCGACTTTCCAACGGTCACCAATATTTGCGCATCGCTGGATCGGGTCGCACGCAGTGCCGGCATGACTGCCAATGACCTGAACGAGCGTCTCGTCGGTGCGATGTCTGCGGGCATCAAGCCAATCGTTCTCAGCCAAGAGGACACCCCTGCGCAACAAGTGGTTCGTGATGCCGATGCGTTCAGTCTTCACGAGTTGCCGGCACTCTATTACACCGACACACAGGATGCGCCCTACCTGACATCCGCGCTTGTCGTCGGTCGCGACCCGGACACTGGTGCGCACAATCTGAGTTTCCATCGACTGATGATCGCCGACGATCACACGTGCGCGATCTACATGACGCCCGGTGGACATCTCGATCAGATCTGGCACAAGTACAGTGCCCGTGGCGAACCCACACCCTTGGCGGCCGTTGTCGGCAACCACCCATTGTGGTGTTACGGCGCATTGATCGCCGGTGCACTCGAACATGAAGACTACGACGTCGTCAGCGGGTTACTCGATGCCCCGCTCGCGCTTACGCGTTGCTTATCACACCCCGAGCTTCAAGTGCCTGCGTTAGCCGAGATGATTTTTGAAGGCGTGATCGAACCTGCTGAGACACTGCAAGAAGGTCCATTCGGTGAGTTCCTGGGCTATGTTGCGGACAAGGCGGCACGACCGGTGGTCCGGTTCACCAAACTGACGCATCGCGAGCAACCGATCTACCAGGACATCGTTGCAGGCCAGACTGAACACGCCACGATGTCGAGTGTGAGTCTGCGCGCCCGATTGAATCGCGACTACATGCAGGATGAACCTGCCATCCGGGATTTCTGGTTACCCGCACCGATGACCATCTTTCTGTCAGTGGAAGAACACGCCGAGGACTTCGACGCACAAGCGTTCATGGAGCGCTTGCTCACTAAAGAGGCCTATCTCAAACAGGCGATCGCCTTCGATGCGGATGTCGATCTGCGCAAACAAGCGAGTGTGCAGATGGCGCTTGCCTGCTTTACCCAACCGGGGCGCGATGTCGCAATCTATACCGACCAGAACGGTAACGGCGTTGATCCGTCAGAAACCGATGGACTCACCTCCAAGATTGCGATCGACGCACGCTCGCGCATGCATGCGGTGCGTAATCTCTTGCCGGAAAGTGTCGAGACCGAATTCGATCTCAACGACTGGATTCGCTGATCAGTTCGCCGTGCGACCGCCGTCGACGTTCAGTGTCTGCCCGGTAATCGAACGACTCTCATCCGTCGCCAGATAGTTAACCAGTGAGGCGACATCCTCAGGCGTCACCAGACGACCCGTTGGCGTGTCGTCGACCAGGTCCTGCTCGTGTTCTTCAATGCTCACGCCCTTGATCTTGGCGCGCGCACCTTGGGTCTGCGCAAACAACTTGGTCTTTACATAGCCGGGTTGCACGGCGTTCACAGTGATACCGAGCGCCGCCACTTCCAACGCAAGAGACCGGACCATACCGGCGACGCCAGCTTTAGAGGCCGCGTAAATCGCGTTGTAAGGCGCACCGACCTCGGCGGAAATTGAACCGACGTGGATGATGCGGCCGAAGCGGGCGCGAATCATCGGCCGCAGCGCCGCGCGGGAGATATTGAACGCACCGAGCGTGTTGACGCGCACCACCCGCTCCCAGTCCGCATCCTTGCCGAGCAATACCGGCGCGATGTAACTCACACCCGCGCAGTTGACCACCGCGCTCAAGCCGCCATGGTCGGCGGCAACCTGCTTCACCACATCGCGGCATTCGCCACCATCGTCGATCAGCAATTTCACCGGGTGGAGCACGCGCTCGGCGTTGGCGAGCGATTCACATGCCTGCTCTGCCTGTTCGATCGTACGCCCGGAGATGACGACACGGTGGCCGGCGTCCGCCAATCGCTCACAGATCGAAGCACCAATGTCGCCGGTGCCGCCGACGACGAGTACTGCGCCCTCACTCATCCCCATGGACTGATCCTGATGTCGTCAGGGTCGTCTTCCCAACCGTTCGTCTCGTTGATCCACTCACGACGCACTTCAAGCGCACCGTTCTTGTGGGTGGCAAACAGATTGGTCAGCCAGTTCGTATCATCGCGCTCGGGGTAGTCGCTGCGATAGTGCGCACCGCGACTTTCCTTGCGCATGTCCGCCGCTTCGATAATGACCTCAGCAACGTCATGCAGGTTGCGTTGCTCATACGCAAGCGCATAGTCGAGCGGCTCACGAATCGCGAGTTGCTCGTTCAAACGTTGGCGATCGGCTGCGATGTAGTCGCGTGCCTCAGCGAGCGTAGATGCATCTTTCTCGACCGTGAGCAGCTTCCACATCGTGTACTGCAGCTCGCGTCGCATTGTGTTGATGTCAACGTCGCCTTTCGCCTTTTGGAACGTACGCAGCGCATCAAAGTGGGCCAGCGCATCGTCGTCGGAAATACTGACCTGCGGTCTTGAGCTGCACTGCTCGCCTGCGAACCGCCCGGCACGCCAGCCGAACACTTGTGAACCCCCGAGCATCGTGCCGCCCAAACGGTCCGCGCCCTGCCAGCCACCGGCCTCACCGACCGCGTACAAACCCGACACCGTCGACTCAGCGCGCTCATCGATGCGGATACCACCGTTACTCGAGTGGTGATGAATCTGCACCTGAACGAGATCGTTCTTTATGTCGATACCGTTATCGATCATGAAGTTCTCAAACAGCTCGTGCTTGAAGCCTCGCGTTGCGTGCGACAGATCGAGGAACACCGCGTTGTTCTCGGTGCCCCGGCCCGTCAGCACCTCATTCTTGATCGCGCGGTCAATATGTAGCGATGCGTCGCGGCAACTCACCGGCCAGTGCGCCGCCTTGAGGTTACAACCCTCAATCATTGAATCCGCGTCGGGGTAGTAGTCTTGCAGGAACGATTTTCCGTGCTTGTTGATCAGGCGATAAGGCTCTTCCATTTCATAGAGCATGACGATCGCCTGCTGCGGCCAGGTTGTCGCCAACCCCTGCTGCATGTACTCCATGTTGAAAAGGTCTGCGCCGGCACGCGCAGCCATCGCGTAACCATCGCCGGTATTACCCGGCGGGTTGAAGCTGTAGGTAAACAGCTGACCAACGCCACCCGTCGCGATCACAACTGCGCCCGCTTCGACCACAAACGGCTCGCCGTCGTCAGTCACGCCCACCGCACCGATGCAGCGCCCATTATCGACCACCAAGTCCGTGAAGTTGGCGTGTTCGAGCACTTGAGTATTGGTGCCTTCGATGACTGCCTTCTGGACCGCCACAATCCGGTTGGTCTTCAGGTCACTCTTGTGCCCTTCCATCGTCGCAAGCATTTTGCTTTGGAAGCGCATGCCCATCGACTGCAATCGCTTCACCGCGTCGGAGACTTCGTCCACGAAAATCTGGCATAGCGCAGGATCGGCCATCCCCAGACCAGACTGCAGCATATCGGCGTGCACAAGTTCCGGCGGATTAAAGAAACCACCTTTCGGCCCGACGGTTCGAATCGTCCAGAAGTCACCGATGGGGTTCGAGGTGGCACCGGCGCCGCGTACGCCCGGGATACCAAAACGCCCTTTCACGGCGAGCATGGTCCGTGCACCCGCATCGTGTGCCGCAATCGTCGACGCGGTTGCCGCACCGCCACCACCGATCACCAAAACGTCTGTGTTGTAACGCTGCAGTTTCATACTCACGCTACCGCTGTCACGATGGCTGCATACTGATCCGGGAAACTGCCCGAGATCGATTCGATGTCCGGCCAGATTTCGCCTTGCGAGAAGCCCGCCAATTCAAACACCCGCAACCAGTTTTCCGGCGCAAGATAACAATGCACCGGCCGGTAGTCCTGGTTTCGAATCGCTGCGGTACGGTGATACACCGAGAGGTTCAGTGACAGCTCGCGCGGTGCCATGTCCCGCGGCGTCAGTCGAATCCGCTCAGCAAACAGCACACGACCACCAGGCTTCAGCGTCTCTTTGCAAGACTTCAGAAACGCGACGATATCTTTCGCCACGTGCGCGGCATTCACCGCATAGATCAAATCAAAATCACCCTGCGGTACTTTCTGTTCCGACAGGGGATTGTTGAGATCGGCGAATCGCCAGTCGGTGCTCACGTCCGGGTAGTCCGCGCGGATTTCATGGCGCGTGCCCATAATGAACTTCGCGCTGATATCGGTGAAATGATAATGCTCGACGCGATCGAGTTCGTCTTTCGCGGCAAGATGTTTGAGCAGATTGCGAATGCCGTTGCCGGTGCCGCCGCCAATTTCGAGGATGCGCCCTTTCGGCAACAACATATCGATGGCTTTGGCCCCCATGATGCCGTGTACGTTCTGCAATGGGTCGGTGTTGGTCGCACGGAACCAGAGTTCCTGAAACTCGGACTCACGACCCGACAAAATCGCATCGAGAAAATCGGGCTCGTCCTTCAGCGAACGTACCCAATGATCAGCACCAAATTGCAGAAACTCGAGCGGTGAGACGTATTCATCACCGAGCGCCGCCATATCCTTTTCGATATCGGAGACTTCGCGCGGCGGTGTCGCAACCTCACCCGTGTGTTGGAAGCTTGGCGTCCCGTCCGACTCCGTGCGGGTGACAAAATCAAAGCGCGCACTCAGCCGGTCCAGCATTGCCTCCAGCGTGATGAATGCAGAATCGATATAGCCCAAAGACTCGGTCAGTGCCGCCGGCGGCGTCGGCGTCGCCAATTCCGTCGCGAGATCCAACGAGCGGTAGAGGCCCAGCAGATGAAAATCGAGTGCTTCCTGCAACAGCGCTGCGCCCTGGATCATTTCCGGCGTGAAGAGATCCTCAACACACCACCGGGTGAAGTCCTGTCTGAGTTGTTCGGTCACAATGCGATCCTCTCGATTCTTGTTCTGGTTTCGGTGCTGCGATCAGGCGGCCGTTGATCCCATCGCTTGCGCCACTTCGGTGGTCCACCCCGACACGGCAGCGATCGTTTCTGGCAGCGCATCGAATTGCACGCCATGTCCGCCGGGCACGATGATATGTGACTTGGGGGTCCCTTTGACGTGACGCCATGCACGCAAATGCTTTTTATTGTCGGAGAGGCGATCCTGCTCGGCCAGCACCATCAGCGTCGGCAAGCGCAGCTTTGCCCAACGCGGGCCGAGCATGCGGTTCATGTCGACGAGGCACTGATTGAATCGCGGTGAAACCTCGCGCGTTCGAAGCGGATCCGGAATGATGAAGTCCTCATAGGCCGGGCCGCGAGTGAACCGATCAATCGGCACATGCGGCTCGCAGCTCGCCTCGCCGGAATCTCCCACCACCAACTCGGCATCGCCGATGTCATCCGCCGGAAAAATCGACGGAGCGATCATCAGAAACGATGCGATGCCAGCAGCATCGCGCGACAACGCGTTCAGAGCGTACGTCGCGCCCCAGCAAAACCCGCCGAGGTGGGTGATTCGCGCGTCCGACGCATAGTGGCGTCGCACCGCATCGACGTCGTCGAGCAACTGCTCGGTAGACGGCGCATCGCCACTCGCCGAAGTGCTGAGCCCGGCGCCGCGACGGTCCACCGCGAGTACCGCAACACCTTGTTCCGCCAAACCCTGGCCCAGCGTCTCGAGCCACCCGGAATGACTGACCACACCGTGCAGCAAGATGACCTGATGTGCATATGGGCGATTCGGCACATAGCGCCGTACCGGCAACGACTCGCCATCGGACGACACGACAGAATCAATAAGCTGCTGGGACATGCGCCGTATATTACCCAAAACCGCGATTTTTCGACCCCGATGCATCCACTCTTCAAATTGTGACGAAGTTCACAAAATCATAAGAACCAGAACGCCTCGGGGAGCGCCGCTATGTCCACGTCCGTCGACTTCGCCCAATCGCCTGCATTCGACCTGGCCGACCCCGACTTTCACACCTATGGTGATGTGGATCAGGTGTTCCGCGACCTGCGCAGGACAGAGCCCGTCTATTGGCAGCGCGAGCACGACGGCCCCGGCTTCTGGTCGATCACCAAGTACGACGACATCATTGCGGTGTCGAAGAACCCGAAGATCTTCAGCTCCGACCTGGAACGCGGTGGATTTCACATCGAGGACAGCCGCACCTTCGCCGTGAATACCGGCACCAACATGATCACCAGCGACCCACCGCAGCACAGCGCTTATCGCAAGGCGGTCGCCCCCGCGTTCGCACCCACACGCGTGCGCGAGCTCGAGACCACCATCCGCAACTCGGTGGCGGAGGTCATGCAGGTATTGGAGTCTCGCAGCAGTTTTGATTTCGTTGATCTCGTCTCCGCCCCGGTCGCAATCGATGTCCTCGCGCGCCTGCTAGGCGCGAGCAAGAACAAGGGTGATCTCATCCGCTGGTCCGACGAACTGGTGGGCTATGACGATCCATCGGTCCGAGCATCGGAAGCGGAAATCACCGAGAGCTTGCGGCGCATGTCCATGTTCGCGCTCGGGCTGCGGCTGAAGTATTCCAAGGCGCCGGAAGACACGATGATCTCGATGCTGGTGAACAGCAAGACCGATGCCGGCAAGCCGATGAGCGTCAGCGATTTCATCGCCACCTTTATCTTGCTGATCGTTGCGGGTAACGAAACCTCTCGAAATGCAATCTCCGGTGGCATGCTCGCCTTGTTCGAAAACGAATCGCAAAAGCGACTACTCAGCGAGCACCCGGAGCTTGCGAACGCCGCCGCGAACGAAATCGTGCGCTGGGTGACACCCGTGATCTAAATGCGCCGCACCGCGACCGAGGATGTCACGTTGCGAAACACACGGATCAAAGCGGGTGACAAAGTGGTGCTCTGGTACACCTCAGGCAATAGAGACGAAGAGATCTTTGAGCGCCCCTACGAATTCGATATCACCCGCAAGAAAGCCTCCCATCTCGGGTTCGGCAGTGGAACGCACTACTGCATCGGTTCACGGGTCGCACGCATGCAGATCGGCATCCTGTTCTCGTCGCTGTTGCAACGCTATCCGAACATTCAGCTTGCGGGCGATGTCGAGAAGCTGCGCTCCAACTTCATCAACGGCGTCAAACGGATGCCGGTCAGTGTGTGAAGTGCTGAACTAGACGTCGTTGTCGATAAACGAGAGTACGACCTGGTCGACCGACGCGCCCTCAACGTGTGACAGACCTACCGTAACGAAGGCACTGAACGAATCACGTACCCGAAAATGGGCGCTCGCCAGTACGCTGGCAGCCGCCGACTGGTGATCCGGAATCGTAAACGTGAGAGAACGCCGTTTGCCCGCATAGCGGCGCGTCAGCTCATCCACAAGCACGCGCAGCGCATCTGGCGCGGTGTAGGCCATGTCTTCAACGATCAATGCACCGTTGACGCCCGCCCGCAGTGCCGCGAACGCGACAGGGTGGCCATGCCGGTCTTCGATCGCAACAAGGTCATAGGTGTGGTTTGGGCTGTTCTTGATGCGCCAATCAACGAACTGCGCATCGCGCCTGCCGATCTGCGAACCCCCAGTGACCAGAGATTGCCATAGCCCGTTCATGAACTCCGGTGTGTAGTCGACCACGCGATGTCCGCCGCGCCGGAACGAGGCCCGTAGCGCATAGAAGCTGCGTGATACGAGATTCAAAGCACCGCCCAGAAGCGTTGCGAGCACACCCGGAAGCTTGGATTTCAGATAGGCGGTGAAGTCTAGCGGCAGCACGTAAATGTCCAGCGAGTAACCGAGCTTGTGACCACCAAAAGAGCGCACCTTGCCCGACAGCGGGTTTGGAAAACCGAAAATGAAATCGGAACGCTCACGCGCGTACTGCAGAAAGTCTTTTTGGAACTTGAGTGCCGGGCCGAGGCTGCGGTGCTCCGGTTCGACGGCAAAATCACCAAACACTGACCCAGTTGCACGCTCACCCGCCACGACGAATTCCCGCGGGCTGAGGCACACCACGCCGACGTTCCGCTGCTCTGGCTTGTAACTCAGAAAAAGCACGGTGCCGGCGCCCGCCGGATTGTTCCGGTAATACCAATCCAGCTTCTCGCGCTGCGGCGGATTATCACCCGGCAGAAAACGCCACAGTCGCAGAATATCGTCAGCATCACGCTCCAGATCGCCCTCGCGAATCTCGTAGAGGTCGCTGACCTTCGCACCACGTGGTTTCGGTGCGCTTTCCTGCTGAACGGCATTCATTGCTTACCCAAACCCTCCCAGGGTTCGTAGAGTTCGTTGTTGACGCCCGCAAGGCTCATCACACGACCGACGGTCTCGCGCACCATCGTCTCGATATCTGGCGGATTCGAATAGAACGCTGGCACGGGAGGGTAAACAATCCCACCCATTTCGGTCACCGCAGCCATATTACGAATGTGGGCAAGATTCAGCGGCGTCTCGCGAGCTACCAAAATGACGCGACGGCGCTCCTTCAGCATCACATCCGCCGAGCGCGTGATCAGCGAGCCGCCAATGCCCTGTCCGATACAGCCGAGCGTCTTCATGGAGCACGGCGCCACGATCATCGCGGTCGACGGAAATGAGCCGCTCGCAATCGAAGCACCGACGTTGCGATCATCGTGCACCACATCTGCCATCGCCTCGAGTTCTGATTTCTTGAGGCCGGTCTCGGTCGTCACGGTGAGGTAACCCGCCGACGATACGATCAGATGCGACTGCACGTTTGGCAGCTCGCGCAGGGCTTGCAACAGGGTTACGCCATAGACGGATCCGGAGGCTCCGGAGATACCGACGATGATCTTATGTTCACGCGGACTGGACATAAGTAGACAAAAGTCACTGTTTTAGAAAAGAAAAACAAGAATAATCCGGATATTACATTCATTGCGTTGATTTTTCCGAGCAAAAACTCGACGATTTCCCGTCAGAAGGGAGTGTTCACGTGTTAGACATGAAATCAGTCTTGCGACAGGTCTGGGCGCGCGCCCTGATGGTGACGATCGTCGGTATGCTGGCGGCCTGTTCGCCGTCGGGCGACGGCGAGGTACAACTGCTGCCGATTGCGACGCCGGATACCGTCGGCCTTTCGCAGTCGGGTGCCGAATCGGCGATCCGCGGCGCAGGGCTCGAAGTCGGGACCGTCACTGTCGAGAGCAGCAATACCGTCGCTGCGGGCAGTGTGATTTCGCAGGACCCACCGGCCGGCACGGATTTGCCGCAGGGCTCAACCGTCGATCTCGTCGTATCGGGCGGCCCTGCCGACGTCCCGGTGCCAAGTACTGCGGGCCTGAGTCAGGCCGAGGCCGAAGCCGCAATCGTGGCCGCTGGGTTCGTGGTGGGCACTGTGCTTACCGAAGCGAGCGATACGGTCGCGCTGGGTAGCGTGATCCGCACAAGCCCACCTGCGTCTGACCTTCTCGCGCCTGGCAGCACCATCAATCTGGTGGTGTCGGCCGGACCGAACAACACACCGGTACCCAACGTCGCAGGGCTGAGCGAAGCCGATGCACGTGACGCCATCCTGATGGCTGGGTTAACAATCGGCAACGTGACTGGCGAGGCGAGCGACGTCGTGCCTGTCGGCAATGTGATTCGCACAGACCCGCTGGTCGGCACCGAAATCACGGCAGGTGCACCCGTCGACATTATTGTGTCGCTGGGACCTGCCAATGTCGCGGTCCCCGATGTCACCAATCTGACGAGCGCAGCCGCTGGGCAGGCACTGATCGATGCCGGGCTGATTGTCGGAGATGTGACGTTTGAAGTCAGCGTCGATGTGCCCGCAGGCAGCATCATCAGTCAGGACCCGGCGGCGGCCACGCTGGTACCGGCGGGTGCTGCAATCAATCTCGTCGAATCACTCGGGCCGGACGGGGTTCCGGTGCCGAGCGTCGTCGGCCTCCAGCTTACGGATGCTGAAACAGTTATAACCAACGCGGGTTTAACTCTCGGCAACGTCAGTTTTCAAGTTAGCACCGTAGTTCCCGAGGGCGAGGTCCTCGATCAATCTCGAATTGCAGGAACAATCGTGGCACTCGGAGCAACAATTGACCTAGTTGTCTCCGTCGGCGCGCCGATAACCGTACCGGATGTGACCGGGCTCAGCGAAGCCGATGCGGGCACCACATTGGTCGGCGCACGATTGGTGGTCGGTAATGTCACGACGCAAGAAGACGTGAACGTACCGGCAGGCGCTGTGATCTCTCAGAACCCTGCGGGCGGCACAGTCGTCAACCCAGGGACTGCTGTCGATCTGGTGGTCTCGCTCGGACCACCGACCACGGTCACACCGGGCGTCATCGGTCTCATGCAGGTGGCCGCAGAACAAGCGATTATCGACGCCGAGCTAATCGTTGGAACCGTGACGCAACAACCATCAAACACCATCGCTGCTGGCGTGGTGATCAGCCAGAGCCCAGCCGCAGGCGCCGTCTTGGTCGTCGGTAGCCCCGTTGATCTGGTGGTCTCGAGCGGTCCTCCGCAGGCGACTGTGCCGAACGTCATTGGATTGACCGAGGCAGCCGCCGGCACCGCGCTCAATAACGCGGGGTTGGTAACGGGTAACGTGACACAACAGTCCTCTGCCAGCGTGCCGGCCGGACAAGTGATCAGCCAGAACCCAGCCGCCGGATTGCAGGTGAATGCGGGCTCCGCGGTGGATCTTGTTGTCTCTTCAGGACCAGCGAGCGTGTCGGTACCGAACGTGGTCGGTCTCACGCAGGCAGCCGCGTCGAGCGCGATCACTGGTGCCAATCTGGTGGTCGGCAACGTAACCACGCAAACCTCGAACACCGTGGCGAACGGAAGCGTGATCAGTCAGTCTCCGACAGGCGGTACCACCGTTTCTGAAGGCAGCGCTGTTGATCTTGTGGTCTCCAGTGGCCCGGCGACCGTGTCCGTGCCGAATGTCGTTGGTCAATCGCAAGCCGCAGCAGAAGCCGCCATCACTGGCGCGAGCCTCGTGGTCGGCGTGGTCTCTAACGCGTCATCGAACACCGTGGCGAGCGGCGATGTCATCAGCCAGGATCCGGCAGCCGGCACGAACGTCGCCGAGAACTCAGCGGTAAATATCGTGGTATCGACCGGACCGGCGACGTCGAGTTTCACCGACGAGTTCAACGATGCACCCTCACTGTCCGACTGGTCGCTGCGCCACCAGGTTGAAGGCACCAACCAGCAATACAGCACGCTCGACATCAATACCTCACGCGCGGGCTATCTCGTTCTGATTCCGTCTGTACGATCAGGCTGGTTTGCAGCCGGCAGAGCGCCGCTCGTATTCAAAGAAATCACCGGCAACTTCGCCGTGCAGACCTATGTGGTGGCGCGCAGCCTCGGCTCCGCGAGCGTCGCACCCGCGAGCGAGTTCAACTCAGCCGGTCTACTCGCGCGTAATCCGGCCGGCGCAACCGGACCTGAGAACTACATCATGGTGAATCTTGGCCGGCAGGATACCCGTATCCCGGGCAGTGTCGGCAGCGAGGCTAAAACTACGGTGAATTCAAACTCTACCCTGACACTCGACGCTGCCGGGTTTGAGGGCGACATCCTGCTCTGCCGAGTTGGCAACGAGATGATCGCATATCGCAGGCTGGCGGCCGACCCGGATTGGGTGGAACTCGATCGCTATACCCGCGCGGACTTACCCGCAACCTTGCAGGTCGGCCTCGTGGTGAACGCGTTCCAAACGCCAATCGATATTCGCGCCGAGTTCGACTACATCCGTGAGTTGCCGACACCGAGCAACGACACGCAGTGCACGCCTTGATCAGCGAATGAGTCAGGCGGGTTAATCGCCCGCCTGACTCTGTGCCTGTTTCGCTGCCTGTTCGCGGCGATAGTCGATGAATGCCCGATACTCTGCGGCGCTCAGCTCACCATCCTTGTTCTGATCGAAATTGCTGAGGCCACCTTCGGTAAACGCCTGGCGCATATCATTCGGCATCTCTGCCGGATCAAGACTGCCGTTGAGATCATCGTCCATCGCGCCATAGAACTGGTTGATGTTGAACTGCAACGGATCGTGCACCGGCGCTTCGACCGTGCCGTCTTTCCAGCGGAAGAAGAAACCACCGTAGAGCATTTCCTCGAATGACTGCAGCCCCCAATAGACGGGCTTCGTCGCATCCGGGTTCGACGGATTACGTTCGCTATTGTCATACACCGTGCGGTGCACGAGGCGCGTGCCTGCTGGCACCTCCACCGGCTGCTCAAGTGTGTAGGTGTGCTGCCAGTTGAAGTCGTAACGGGGCACGTGCAACAGCGGCGCTACCTTGCCGTCCGGGTAGTGCAGATCGAAGCTTGTACTCTTGCCGCGGTAGTGCGCGTGCGGAAACAGACTGTAGATCACCGCGTCCTTATCGAACTCGAAGTAACCGTGCTCCTGATGATCGCCCTCGCCCGGCGGGATCTGGATGTCCCATCCCATGACAACCTGCTGGCGAAGATGGAACTCGGGTGGCGTCTCGTGGAAGTACAGCGCCACCTCGGACACATCGGTCACCTCACGTCCGTAAGTCGTGTAGTGCATCTGCAGGTTGATCATGCCGCCGGCTTTCACGAACACACCCGTGCCTTCGGGATAGATGTAGGACTCCTGGCCGGGCGCATAGCCCATCAGGTAGTTCTCGAACACGGCCTCCAGCTCCCGCTCTTCCGGTACTGGTTGTTCCGAGGTGCCGATCAACACGTGGTGTACGACCTTGCCTTCGCCCGGCTTGATCGTCACCGCACGTACCCACACGTCTTTGTCGAGCGGACTCTCAATCGCGGGGAACTGATAGTCGACCACGCCGGTTGCAGGTACCGTGAACGCCGGCGACTTCACGACGAGATCCGGCGCACCGAGCGGCCACTCCTCCGGCAGAGGCGTCACGGACTTCAGCGGGTCAGGGCCATCACCACGAGGTGCGCCCGCTTCGATCCAGTGTACGAGTGTTTGCTTCTCTGCAACCGTCAGTGCACGCGACGCACCGATCGGTGGATGATCATCCTCGACCGACACCTCCCACGGCGGCATACGGCGTGTGCGCACAACTTCGCGGATCATCGGCGCAAACCCTCGCACCATCTCGTAGCTCGTCATCTCCCACGAACCGATGCCGCCCGGTCGATGGCATGTCGTGCAGCGATCTTTAAGCATCGGAGCAATCGTTTCGCTGTAGCTAATCTCTGCATGCTGAGCGGTTAATTCCCGCTCCGGGAAATTCACGATACATCCGACTGCAGGGCGACTTGGGTTCGCAACCTCACGGCCTGCCACCACATCGGCAAGCGCATCTTTCAGGTAGTGTTCCGTCGCCTCCTGCTTCTGCGTCTCGTAACCCACGCGATCACTCAGCGCGCCTCGGTAGGCAATCTTCCAGTCATCGGTGGTGATCACGAGCACCTCACCGGTACGGTCAAGGTCCAGCGCCTCGCCGATCAGCTGTGTCTCATCTTTGAGGATCGGCATGTCGATCCCGAATGCTTCGGCCTCTTCTCGGATCGCAGCGCGCGAGTCCTGAATGCTCGCGTTGATCATCGCGAACACCACACCCTGTGCGGCGTACTCGTCTCGAATCGCCTTGTAGTCGGAAATCAGGTTGCGACCGATTGGGCATGCGTTGCCCTGAACCATCAGAACGATGGCTTTCTGGTCTTTGTAGTAGTAGAGCTCGTGTGACTTCCGGTCCTGATCCACCAGGCGGAAATTCTCAACTCGGTCCACTTTGGCATGCGCTGTCGACGCAAGGCCGATTAACGCGAGAACAAACAGTCCCATTCGCATTTGCGTAGTCCCCATGAACGCAATCAATGGGCAAATGATGCGCGCTCACCCGACCACCTGCAACCAACCTGGTGCACACGGCCAAAAAAAACGGCCAGACCCCTAAGGATCTGGCCGCCTTTATCAGGCTTTTAACCTGCGATTACTGACCAAACGTCTTGCGAATGGACAGACCGTAGGTACGCGGTGCGTTCGGGTAGCCGTTGAAGCTGCCTTCCTGTGCCACGGTCGGGAACGCACTCTGCAGGAACTCGTCTTCCGTCAGGTTGCGGCCCCACAAACCGAATTCCCAGCCGCCCGGCGTCGCGATACCGAAGCTTGCGTTAAGCAGGCCGACTTCGCGCGAAGCGAATTGTTCCGGCACGTTCTCGATGACGCGAACGTCGCTTTCATACTGGTAGTCACCACGTGCAAAGGCGCTCCAGCCATTGCTCAGCTCCCAGGAATAGGTCGCTGCGAGGCTGGCTGAGGTTTCACTGACGCCCGGAGGTGCGGTGCCGGTCAGATCGCCGACTGAGCTGTTCGGGAACTCGTCGAAGACCGGATCAAGCAGCATCAAAGCGAAGTTGATTTGCAGCTGGTCGGTCGCGTACCACAGCGACTCGAACTCGAGCCCTTCGGTAGACTGCTCACCCGCGTTGATCAGGTTGAAGCCCGTACCCGTGAATACGTTCGACTGGAAACCCTCGATCGACTGATCGAACAAGGTCAGTGCAAAGTTGCCGCGATCGAAAGAGCCTTTCAGACCGATCTCGTAGACCGTCGTTTCTTCCGGTGCCGCGAAGCGCGTGCCGGGCAGGCTTGTAGCTGACGCCAGTGAAGCGGCCTGCAGTGCAGCCAGGTCGGCCGGAATCGGACGCGAATCACGCGACAGGTTCCAGGACGTCGCCTTGAAGCCCGTACCGTAGCTCACATAAGCGTTCAGGCTGTCGGTGAGGTCGTAAGCGAAACGCAGCGTGTAGGTAACGTCCGAATCATCCGACGTACCGCTTTCCACGCTGTTCGGGATCGGCAATGCCTGCGGCAGGAACTGGAACGGACGCAACGCCAGCAACGCGTTACACGCCGGCGGCGGGTTGGTTGCTGAGCAAGGTACGTTTGCCAGTGCTGGCGGCAGGCCAAGACCAACGCCAATCGCTGCAAAGTCCAGCTGAGAGAACACGTCGGTGTTGTTCTGCGTCAGCATGATGTCTTTCTCTACCGTGGTGTAGTTCGCACCGACGGTCAACGTCGCACGATCGGTCAGGTAGAAGTCGAAATTCGCGAAAATCGACAGCGACTCATCGTCCTGCTCGGCCATGTCGCGCGCGCCCGCACCCGGTGCGAAGAACGTGCCTGCTGGCAGGCCAAGACCGGCTTCAAGGTCAGAGAACGTGTTGGGATCAGCACCACCTGCTGCGGCCAGAAGCTCGCCGTAGGCACGGAAGTCAGCACCGTAGAGCAGTGCTGTGTTGTACTGCACGTCTTCCTGAGCGTAGAAAATGCCGAACAGGAAGTCGGTCTTCTCACCGAAGCTCGTCGTCAGACGCAGCTCCTGCGTGAAGGTATCGATGTCACGATCTTCGAAGTTACGACCGATCAGATCCGCGCTCGTGAAGTCCGAGTCAGCATTCGATACCGCGCTCTGGTTGCGGAACGCGGTGATCGAGGTGATCGAGAAGTTGTCGTAATCGAAGTCCATCTGTGCCGACAGGCCGCTGTTTTCGATCTCGTTGTCGGAATCGAAGTTAATGAACGTGCCGTAAGAGAACGGATCGTTCGGCACAAGGTTGCCGCCGATCAACTGCACCGCACCGCCGGTCGGACCATTGAACAGGTTGGTCGTACCGCAGCAGTTTTCGTCGATTTCGTCGAAGTCGGCGATAACGCGCAACGAGAACGTCTCGTTGGGTTCGAACAGCAGGTCGCCACGAACGCCGTAGCGGTTACGTTCGTTGATCTCGGAGCCGTCTGCAAAGTTGTCGAAGTAGCCGTCACGCTGGTTGTAGTTGCCCGACAGGCTGAACGCAACGGTCTCGGACAGTGGGCCCGTGACGTTGCCGCGGAACACTGTGGAGCCGAAGTTACCTGCCAGCACTTCAACAGAACCGCCCGCTTCAAACTGTGGCGCCTGTGTGACGACACTGATGACGCCCGCGGACGCGTTCTTACCGAACAACGTGCTCTGCGGACCGCGCAGTACTTCGATACGCTCGAGGTTCGGCAGGTCAGACAAAGCCGACGCCGAACGAGAGCGGTAAACGCCGTCGATGAAGACACCGACCGAAGGCTCGATACCCGGGTTGTTAGCACCGTTACCGAAGCCGCGAATCAGGAAGTTGGTGTTGCCGGTTGACTGTAACTGGCTCACGCGAAGTGAAGGAACGACCGTCTGCAGATCGATCACGTCGAGGATGACCGCTTTTTCAACGGTGTCCGCGTCGGTAACCGAAACCGAAATGGGTACTTCCTGCAACGTTTGTTCGCGTTTTGCAGCGGTGACTACGATCTCTTCGAGAAACGCATCTTCCTGCGCGAAAAGTGGATTGGTTGCGACGCTCATCAGCGCGCCAAATGTCAGCGCTGAGCTTATCGCACTACGTCGTAACCCTTTGAAATTACGCATCTAAACCCCCGTTTAACGTGCGTCATATAGGATGGAGCGTGCGCTCGTTGCGCACCTATGAACGCGCGGAGTATAGAGCACACCTCTCGGATTAGGAACAGGTTATGGCATAAACCCCTAATAATTCAGGAATAATGTTGTGTAAATGAGACACGCGTCACGCTCGGTCAGATATCGCTCGCAGCGCGTCGATCGAAACGCTGTGGCAGGTGTCGTCGAGTGTTGCGACCAACTGAATATCCAGCCGGGCCTTGGGCAACTCGTAGCGGAAGAAGTAGTCACACGCGGCGAGCTTGCCTTGATAGAACGCAGAATCGCCATTCGACTCGATGCCACCAGCGGCAGCGAGTGCCTGCCGCAACCAGAGCCAGGCGACCACCACGTGCCCGAATCCATTCAGGAACACCGTAGCGTTTGCCAGCGCCAGCGTGCGGTCCGCACACTCACCAGTCACTTTGACCGCCTCCAGCACCTCTGCCCACGCACCATCGAGCTCCGCGGCATGCGCCGCAAAGCGCGCATCCGCTCTGGCCGCCTCAAGATCGTCTGCCATCTCCCCGGCAAACAGTTGCAAGGCCGCACCGTCTCCCAAACGCACCTTGCGCCCGAGAATGTCGAGACCGTGAATCGCCCACGTGCCCTCATGAATATGATTCAACCGATTGTCGCGGTAGTAGCGCTCGACCGGATAATCACGCGTGTAGCCATAGCCACCCAGAATCTGGATCGCGAGTTTGTTGGCCTCAAGACAGTATTCCGATGGCCAGCTCTTGGCGACGGGCGTCAGCAGCTCAAGCAAGAGCTCATACGCATCGACGGTGTTCTTGTCCTCACTGATCGACTGGCGATCCTGTAGCCAGCCGCAGTATTGGATCAGCGCAAGGCCACCCTCGACCCAGACTTTTTGCGCCATCAACATTCGGCGCACATCCGCATGCTCGATGATCGGCACTTGCGGCTCTGCCGGATCTTTCGCACCGAGCGGTCGTCCTTGGCGGCGCTCCTGCGCGTAGTCGAGCGAATACAGATAGCCACCGAGTCCCGCCATCACCGCTGCAAGCCCCACGCCAATGCGCGCCTCATTCATCATGTGGAACATGTTGGCAAGACCCGCGCCTTCGGCACCGACAAGATAGCCTTCGCTCGCCCCACCCTCGCCGAAGTTCAGCAAACAGTTGGTGGTGCCGCGCTGCCCCATCTTGTGATTCAGACCCGCAAGCGCGATGTGGTTGTGCTCGCCGAGTGACCCGTCCTCGTTCACGCGAATCTTCGGCACGAGGAACAGCGAAATGCCTTTGACCCCGGGAGGTGCATCCGGTGTCTTCGCGAGCACCATATGAATGATGTTTTCACTCAGCGGCTGATCGCCGCCCGAGATCCACATCTTGGTGCCCTCAAGGTGGTAGGTCCCATCCGCCTGCTTCGTGGCGGTCGTGCGAATATCCGCCAGCGATGAACCCGCCTGCGTTTCGGACAGACACATCGTGCCAAACCAGCGGCCTTCCAGCATCGGTGGTAGGAAGCGCGCCTTGAGTTCCTCGCTACCGCACACGTTCAACATGTTCGCGTTCGCGCCGGTCAAAAACAGGTAGTTGCTCGCCGCCGTGTTGGCGCAAGAAAAAAGACCGCCGATTGCATGCGAGATCGCGTACGGCAATTGCATACCGCCGACATCCTGATCGAAGCCTGTGGTCAACATGCCCGCCTCGGAATAGGCTGCGAGCGCTTTCCCGACCTCCGGCATCATCTCGACCTTGCCGTCGACAAACTTTGGCTCGTTCGCATCCAGCTCGGCTGCGAGCGGCGCGAACTCCTCTTCGGCAATCGCTTGCGCCGTATCAAGAATCGCCCCCAAGGTCTCTCGATCATAGTCGGCGTAGCGCGGCGCCTTTAACACCTCTTCAAGTCCGAACACTTCGTAGAACAGGAAATCGAGATCGCGGCGACTCACGACTAGCGACATGGGGTTCTCTCCTTTAAAGATCGACGCGGAGCATACCGCAGCAGGCTATCGGAATCTCTATTTACGTTAACGTCAACGTAAGTTAAAGTTCAGGCATGAGTAAAGCCAACGAAGCCACCTACGCAATCGGCGATCTCGCTGACGAGTTCGGGGTCACCACGCGCACGCTGCGTTTTTACGAGGAAAAGGGCTTCCTACGCCCGGAGCGCCGAGGCCGCGTGCGCTATTTCAGCCAGGCCGATCGCGTGCGTCTGCGCCTGTTGCTGCGCGGCAAGCGACTCGGATTGTCCCTGGAAGAGAGCGCCGAAATCGTCGATCTCTACCAAACACCCGAGGGCTCGAAACGTCAGCTGAGAGTGTTGTTAGCCAAACTCGCCGAGCGACGGGAGCACTTGCTCGAACAGGCCCGAGACCTGCAGGCCACGCTTGATGAGCTTGAGCGGGTAGAACACCAATGCGACGAAGCGCTCGCCCGGCTGGAAACCGAGGGAAGGACATCCCGATGAGCCAAATCGAATCGAAGATTGCGATAACGGACGACAGCTTCCGGGACAACACCGAGCACATGCGTGCATTGGTTAATGATTTGCGCGACGTGGTCGGCAAGGTGTGCGAAGGCGGCGGCGCGGCACGACAAGCGCGCCATGTCGAGCGGGGCAAACTGCTGGCTCGCGATCGCATCCGCGCATTGATCGACCCCGGCAGCGCCTTTCTCGAATTGAGTCAGCTGGCGGCTCTCGGCGTTTACGAAACCGAGGTACCCGCTGCCGGCATCATCACCGGCGTTGGTGTGATTCACGGGCGTGAATGCATGATCATCGCCAACGATGCCACGGTAAAAGGCGGGAGCTATTTTCCGCTGACCGGCAAGAAGCACTTGCGAGCGCAACGTATCGCCTGGGAAAACCGACTGCCCTGTATCTATCTCGTCGACTCGGGCGGCGCCTTCCTGCCGATGCAGGACGAGGTGTTCCCCGATCGTGAGCACTTCGGCCGCTGTTTCTTTCATCAGGCACGCATGTCGGCTGAGGGTATTCCCCAAATCGCCGTGGTCATGGGTAGCTGTACTGCCGGCGGCGCGTACGTGCCGGCAATGGCCGATGAGTCGATCATCGTGGCCAATCAAGGCACGATCTTTCTGGGCGGCCCACCATTGGTCAAAGCCGCAACCGGTGAAGAGGTTACTGCCGAGGCGCTCGGTGGTGCAGATGTTCATTGCCGTGAATCAGGCGTTACCGATCACTACGCACGCAACGACGCACATGCGCTGCAACTGGCGCGCGATGCTGTCAAGCGCCTGAACCGTGAGCCGACCAATGCACACTTACGTCAGAAATCGGTGCCACCGGCCTACCCTGCCGAGGAACTCTACGGTGTCGTGCCCAGCACACTGAATACGCCTTACGATGTGCGCGAGGTCATCGCACGCATCGTCGATGCATCCGAATTCCATGAATTCAAACCACTCTATGGCGACACCCTCGTGTGTGGATTTGCGAATGTCGATGGCTACCCGGTGGGCATTGTTGCGAACAACGGCATTCTGTTCTCAGAGTCATCGTTGAAAGGTGCACACTTCATTGAGTTGTGCGCACAGCGCAAGACGCCGCTCGTGTTCCTGCAAAACATCACCGGCTTTATGGTCGGGCGGCAATACGAAGCACGCGGCATCGCGAAAGATGGTGCAAAACTCGTTAACGCGGTCGCGTGCGCCAACGTGCCGAAAATCACGTTCATCATCGGCGGCTCCTTCGGTGCCGGCAACTACGGCATGGCCGGACGCGCCTACGATCCACGGTTCCTGTTCATGTGGCCGAATGCGCGCATTAGCGTGATGGGTGGTGAGCAGGCTGCAAGTGTTCTGGCCGAGGTCAAACGCGACCAGCTCGAAAGACAAGGCGAGAGCCTCAGCGAAGCGGCTGAGCAGGCGATCAAGCAACCGGTGATCGACAACTACGAGCGCCAGGGTCACCCCTACTATGCCTCAGCTCGACTCTGGGATGACGGCGTGATCGATCCGGCGGACACGCGCTGCGTGTTGTCGCGGTGTTTGTCGGCAAGTCTTAACCGAGAAATCGAAGACACGCAGTTTGGCGTGTTCCGGATGTAATCATGGAAAAACTCCTGATCGCCAATCGCGGTGAAATCGCCTGCCGCATTATCGCCACCGCTAAGAAACTCGGCATACCGACTGTCGCGGTCTATTCGACGCCAGACGCTAATGCACGCCACGTCGAACTGGCGGATGAAGCGGTTCACATCGGCGATGCCGCACCGCAAGCGTCTTATCTCAACCAGTCGGCAGTGCTCGATGCCGCGCGCCGCACAGGGGCGACCGCCATTCATCCGGGCTATGGATTTCTATCCGAAAACGCGAGCTTTGCGCGCGCGTGCGCTGACGCGGGCGTTACGTTTGTCGGACCACCCGCATCGGCGATTGAGTCGATGGGCTCCAAGTCCGCGGCGAAGTCGATCATGCAGGCGGCGGGCGTGCCGTTGTTGCCCGGCTATCACGGCGACGACCAGGCCAACGCCACACTCGCGAACGCTGCACTCGACATCGGCTATCCGGTGTTGTTGAAAGCGACGGCTGGTGGTGGCGGCAAGGGCATGCGAATCGTCGAGTCAGCCAGTGATTTTGATAGCGCATTGAAGACAGCACGGCAGGAATCGGCGAGTGCCTTCGGTGACGACAAGATGTTGGTCGAGAAATATCTTGGCGCACCACGTCACATTGAAGTGCAGGTATTTGCAGACGCGCACGGCAACTGCGTACACCTGCACGATCGTGACTGCTCCATTCAACGTCGCTATCAGAAGATCATCGAGGAGGCACCCGCGCCGGGTCTCAGCGAGGACTTGCGCTCGCGCATGGCCACAGCTGCCATCGCCGCCGCTCGAGCGATTGACTACGTGGGCGCAGGCACGGTGGAGTTCCTGCTCGAAGGTGAAGAATTCTATTTCATGGAAATGAATACCCGCCTGCAGGTCGAACATCCGGTCACCGAAGCGATTACCGGTGTCGATCTCGTCGCCTGGCAGTTGGCCGTTGCACGAGGTGAGCCGCTACCGGTCTCTCAGTCGGAGATTCCGCGCAATGGTCATGCAATCGAGGCACGTATTTATGCTGAGGACGCAGACGCCGGGTTTCTGCCAACGCCGGGCCCAATCGATGCGTTGCGCTGGACCGACAGTCACCCACTGCCGCGCATTGACACCGGCGTGCGATCGAGCGACGTGGTGAGCATTCACTACGATCCAATGATTGCGAAGATGGTCCAACATGCAGACACCCGCGAAGCAGCGGCCAGCGCGCTGTCGGGCAGTTTGCGCGACACACTGTTTGTCGGACTCACCACGAATGTCGATTTCCTGATTCGCGTCCTGGACGCTCCTGCGTTTTTGGCGTCGCAGCCCACAACTGCATTTCTGGGTGAGCAGGCTGAAGCCATTGAACCGGGTGAGCCAACGACCGACGCGATCGTTACGGCAGCGCTAGCGCTCTGGCATGAGGCGCAATCCGCGCAACCCGATACGCCCTGGCACACCGGCGCAGGCTGGTGGCCAAATCAACCGCCGTCAGTGAGCGTTCCGATGCAGGTCGGACCGAAGGCACTGGATGTGACGGTCGGCTTCGATCGCGATGGCGAGATGCCGTCCGTTGTGCGCTGGTCAGAACATGCAGTGCCGCTGGAAGCCGTTAGCTTCTCCACCCACGGACCCGTCTTCGTACTCGACGGCCTTCGGATCCGTACCAGCGCCCTCATTCAAAATGGCGCGGGCGTGATCAGCGCGGGGGCTCGCCAGTGGTCAATTGAAAGAACTCCACCGGATCTGGGTGAGGCCGCCGCCGGCGTTTCCGATGGCACCTTACGAGCGCCGATGACCGGGCGCCTGGTCGAGCTGCAGGTCGGCGCGGGAGACTCTGTTAGTGCGGGCGACACTATCCTCGTTATGGAAGCCATGAAGATGGCGCACACATTGACCGCACCGATTGACGGCACGATCACTGCCTGTCATGCCAGTGCGGGTGATCTTGTCGAGGGCGGACAAGTGCTCGTACTCATCGAACCCGAACAAACCGATACCGATTAGGAACTCCAATGCTCGACTTTGATCTTGGTGAAGACATCGAACTACTTCGCGACACAGTACGCCAATTCGCACAGGCGGAGATTGCACCGCGCGCGCAAGACATTGATCGCGACAATGCCTTCCCGGCAGACCTTTGGCCGAAGTTTGGCGAGATGGGTCTGCTCGGCATGACGGTCGCCGAGGAATATGGCGGCAGCGGCATGGGCTACCTCGCGCATGCGATCGCCTACGAGGAAATCTCGCGAGCATCCGCCTCCGTTGGCCTGTCCTACGGTGCGCACTCGAACCTTTGTGTGAACCAGATCTTCCGCAACGGAACCGATACGCAACGCGAAAAATACTTGCCCGCGTTGTGTGCGGGCACCGCAGTGGGTGCGCTCGCGATGTCAGAGCCCGGGGCGGGATCGGACGTGGTCAGCATGCGCTTGAAAGCCACCGCCGACGGCGACCATTTCATCCTCAATGGCAGCAAAATGTGGATCACGAACGGACCGGATGCCGCGACCTATGTGATTTATGCGAAGACCAACCCGGATGCAGGTTCGCACGGGATCACCGCCTTTATTGTGGAGCGCGACACTCCGGGGTTCACGCAAGGTCCGAAGCTCGACAAGCTCGGCATGCGTGGCTCCAATACCTGCGAACTGATTTTCGAAGATTGCCGGGTGCCCGCGCAAAACATCCTCGGGAAACTCAATGAGGGCGTGCGCGTTCTCATGTCTGGCCTCGACTATGAACGCGCCCTGCTGGCTGCAGGTCCGGTTGGCATCATGCAGGCGGCAATGGATGTGGTGTTGCCCTACATCCACGAGCGCAAACAGTTCGATCGACCGATCGGCGAGTTTCAATTGATGCAAGGCAAAATCGCCGACATGTACGCGTCGTTAAACGCCTCGCGTGGCTATCTGTACGCCGTATGCCGCGCTTGCGACAAAGGCCGTGTCAGTCGCGCAGACTGTGCGGCGGTCATTCTCTACACCGCAGAGCGCGCAACGCAGGTCGCACTAGAGGCGATTCAGGCGCTCGGCGGTAATGGCTATATCAACGACTACCCCACAGGGCGATTGTTGCGCGATGCGAAGTTGTACGAGATTGGTGCCGGCACTTCCGAGGTGCGTCGCATGTTAGTCGGTCGTGAGTTGTTTGCTGCGTCCGCGAGCTAGGAGACCGTTATGCCCGGCCTGTATTTTGATGACACCCAAATCGGTCAGAAGATCGAACACCGACTGAGACGCACCGTTACTGAAGCGGATAACGTGATGTTTTGTGCGATGACCCACAATCCGCAACCGCTGCATCTGGATGCCGAGTATGCGAGCAAGACAGAGTTCGGTCAGCGTGTCGTCAATAGCCTGTTTACGATGTCGCTGGCAGTAGGCATCAGTGTCGAGGACACCACCAACGGCACCATCGTTGCAAACCTCGGCTTCGGGGAGACGCGCTTCACGAATCCAGTGTTCCACGGCGACACACTGCGATTTGTCACTGAAGTCATCGACCGACGTGAGAGCAACTCGCGCCCCGATGCCGGGATCATCACGTTTCGTCACCAGGGCTTTAATCAACGCGACGAAATGGTCTGCAGCATCATACGAACGACGATGCTGCAGAAGCGCCCAAAATGAGCAACCGCGTGCGCTCCTGGCTGTTCGTTCCCGGCGACAGCGAACGCAAGATTGAAAAGTCTGCCACCACCGACGCGGATGTCGTGGTGTATGACCTCGAGGACGCGGTCGTACCCGAGCGTCGTGCGCACGCTCGCGAGCAGGTTGGCGCCGTATTGCAGCGTTCCATCGCAGCCGTTCAATGCGTTCGCGTAAATCCTGTGGATACCGACGCGTGTGCCGACGACGTTGCAGCGGTCATGCCGCATGCGCCGGCCTGGATCATGCAGCCCAAACTTCGCAGTGCCGCGTGCGCCGATCAGCTCGCTGCACTGCTGCGCGACTTCGACCACAAAGCCGATGACGATCCTGAGGCGACACCCATCATCGCGATCGTTACCGAAACGCCGGAGATGGCGCTGAAGCTCCCCGCAGTCGGCTCACTCAACCCGCGCGTACGCGCGATCACCTGGGGCGCCGAAGACCTGTCCGCCGCACTCGGTGCTACGGCCACGCGCGGCGCGAACGGCGATTGGTTAGCGCTCTACCAACAGATGCGCAGTCAGACGTTACTGCTGGCAAGATCACTCGACGTACTTGCCATCGACACGCTGTTTGCTGACTTTCGGGACACCGCTGGGCTTGCTCAATACGCGGCTGCCGCGGCACGTGACGGGTTTGACGGGCAGCTGGCGATTCACCCGGCCCAGACCGACCCGATCAACACGGCTTTTACGCCGTCAGCAGAAGCTCTTGAATACGCGCAACGCATCATTGATGCGTTCGCGGCGACCCCCACAGCCGGTGCCGTACAATTGGACGGGCGCATGCTCGATCGACCGCATCTCAAACTAGCCCGGAAACTCATCGCCCGCGCGAACTAGATCAAACCAAGCTCAATCGCTTTCAATACGGCGCGGGTGCGATCACGCACGCCGAGCTTTGAGAGAATGTTGGACACCTGATTCTTGATCGTGCCTTCCGACTTGGACAGCGCCTGCGAGATTTCCTTGTTGCTGTAGCCTCCCGCCATCAAGCGTATGACCTCGGTCTCGCGCGGCGATAGTGGCTCCACCGAATCCGACGTCGCATCGCCCGAACGCTCGCCCAAACCCTTCAGCAAGGTTTGTGTCAGTGCAGGCTGAATCATGGTCTCACCACGAGCAACCGATTCGATCGCCGCGACAAGGTCATCCAGCGAAACATCTTTGAGCAGGTAGCCCTTAGCGCCGGCACGAATACCGTCGAGCACCTGCTCGTGATCGTCAAAGGTTGTCAGAATAATCACCAGCACGCTGGAGCCGGCCTCGGTCAACGCACGAATCGCATCGGCCCCATTCAGGCGCGGCATGCGCATGTCCATCAGGACTACATCGGGGCTGTGCGCTTCGACGAGTACGACCGCTTCGGCACCATCGTCCGCCTCGGCAACCACCTCGACGGCATCAGACAACGCCAGCAAGCCCGCAATACCCTGGCGGACCAGCATCTGGTCATCGATAAGCGCGACCCGAATCGGCATCAGGCAGCTAGTGGAATCACGGCGCGCAGCGCCACACCTTCCGGCGCCGGCTGAACCGCCAGCGTACCGCCAACCGCTTGCAGACGCTCTCGCATGCCCTTGATGCCGTTACCCTCATCAAGCGATTCGGCACCGCCATCGTCACGGACGTCTACATGCACTTCACCATCTTCCTGGTACACGCGCACCCAGCTGTGCCGCGCCGTACTGTGACGCAGCGAGTTGGTAATCGCCTCCTGCACACAGCGTATGATCGCATCTGCAATCTCGACATCTTCAACACTGACTGTGGCATCTACCTCTAACGTCACGTCGAGCTGCGGCACGTTTTCCACCAGCAATTCGAGTGAGCGACGCAGGTCAAGCGTGCCCTGATCGCGCAGCGAGGACACAGCCTCGCGCACATCGGCCAACAACAGCCGCGCCAATCCGCGTGCTTGTTCGATGCGCTCTCGCGCTTCGCCATCCGCCTGACGCTCGGCGATCTGAAGGTTGATCGAGAGTGCGGTGAGGTGGTGGCCGACCAGATCATGCAGGTCCCGCGCGATGCGAGTGCGCTCGCTTTGCCGCGACGCCTCGGACAGCAAGTGTTGTGTGGCGACCAACTCCGCATACAACGCCTGAGTATGATCGCGCGCCGCCTCGGCTCGCATCGCACTGCGCGCACTCATCAGGGCGAAGACATGAAACGTCGCATAGAGCGCGGTGGTTTCCACCGCGAAATCATCACCCCACCAGAGCGCCAACATCGCCCACCAGCCCAGCATCACACCGACAAGTGCCACAAGACAGGCCCGCCACGGGTACTGCGAGGGCATCATCGCGATCCAGATGATGGTGAAAATCGGCAGGAAGTCGATCGAGATCAGCGCCGCCAACGCGAATACGCTTAGCAGCTGGATCGCATGCAGCGTCCGCCGTGTCGCCAACGACCAGCTCTTGGTGTTGGAGGCTAGCATCGAGACCAGATAAAGGAGTAGCAGCGCGATCGTGGGCTCGAGCATCGCCACATAGGAGACGGGGTTCTTCGCCATCACCCACAAGACGATTCCACTCACCACCGCCCAGGTGCCGATACCCGCGAAAAAATCGATCCGCCACTGCCGCATAGGATTGTTCATCCCAATCATTGTGCCTTGACCGAGGCACGGGGCAAATAGGCCAAAAGTCACGGTTACAAGTTATGACCGGCGGCACTTCGAAGCATACGGTACTGCGAGGATACTGAGCTCACGCTAACGAGGAGTTCGTCATGCACCACGTACACCAGTCATTGCTCTATGCCCACATCGCCACCGGCCTCGTCGCCATAATCGCCTTCTGGCTGCCGGTTGCCGCGCGTAAAGGCTCCGATTGGCATGTCCGGGCGGGTCGATTCTATGTATGGGCCATGTATGCAGTCACCGCCACTGCATTCAGCATGTGCGTGCTGGTTCTGGTGAACCCTGTAGGCATCGCCGCCGGAGGTGAGTACATCAGCGCCGAACGCGCCTGGTCGGTACGTAGCAATGCGCAGATATTTGCCGCGTTCCTGTTCATGCTATCGCTGCTGGTGTTGAGTGCGCTGCGACACGGACTGCTCGCGCTGCGGCTCAAGTCTGACGAAAACGTGCTGAAGCGCCCTATGCACCGCGCACTGATTGTGGCACTCGGTGTCGTCAGCGTGCTCGTTGGATGGATAGGGGTTGGCGAGGGTCGCATCCTGCTGATGGTCTTCGCGGTGCTCGGCATCAACGGTGCAATTCGTATGTTTCGTGAAACGCTTCGTTCCGAATGGACCCGGGGCGAAATGGTCTTCGCCCATCTCAACGGTCTGCTCGGCACCGGCGTCGGCGCGTATACGGCCGTATTTGCATTCGGCGGCTCGAGACTGCTCGCCGAGTTGCTGCCCGGTCAGCTGCAGGTGATTCCATGGGTGACGCCGGCGATTGTGGGCACGATCGCGGTCGCACGCATGAAGCGCCGCTATATCCGCAAGACCACCGAACCTCGACGCTCGAGTGCGGTCGCAACCATCAAGGCTGCCCTGACGCGAGCATAGTCACCATGACCCAACTGAATTCGATTTACACTCAACGCCTGGAGGATAAAACCATGTCCCGCGTAGAAACGATTATCCGAAACCTGCCGCTGGTCTTACTGTTGATGCTGGCTGCTTCAATGGCACGCGCAGATACCCTCGGCGACATTGCCACCGCACTGGAGAACGGCGACACCACCCAAGCACAGGTGATGCTGGACGCCTTGGGTGAAGGCGCAACCGCACCGGAAGCACAGTTGTTGCAAGGCCGACTTTGGGTGCAGACCAATCAGCTGGATGAAGCCTTTGAGCTGCTGAGCGAGGTTGCAGATGCCCGTCCTGAAAGCGCGGACGCACAGTATTGGCTCGGTGCCGCCGCGGGGAGCCTTGCCGCTAACGTCAGCATGTTCAAGGCAGGCAAATACGCCCGTATCGTCAAGCGTGCTTTCACGCGCACCATCGAACTCGATCCCGAGTATGCAGATGCCTACGCCGGCTTGATCAGCTTTCACTTGCAGGCACCACGTATCGTCGGCGGCAGCAAGAAAGAGGCACAAGCACTCGCGGAAAAGCTGCAAACGCTCGACCCTTTACAAGGTGGTTTGTCTCTGGTCGACGTCTACCGTCAAACGCGGCGCGAAGACGAGGCACGTGAGTTGCTGAAAGCAATGGCCGAGAGCATGCCTGACGAGCCGCGCGCCTGGAGTTCGCTGGGGTTTCAGGCACAAGCTGATGAGAACTGGGAAACCGCCCATGAGGCTTTCAGCAAGGGTGCAAAGGCGGGCGACGATAGCCTTGAGCAGACTCGGGCACGGCTGGGCGCTCTTTATCAGGTGGGCCGTACCGCCGTGTTTGCGAACACCAACTTTGAAGCCGGAATCGCAGCACTGGATGACTACCTGAAAGCGGATCTTCCTGACGGACTGCCAGGTAAAGACTGGGCACACTATCGCAAAGGGCTGTTGCTGGAAGCATCCGACAACAAGAGCGCGGCGCTTACGGCCTACACGAACGCCAGGGCGCTCACGGAAGACGACGAATTGTTGGCGCAGCTCGGCCGCAAGCTCTAGAAATCAGGCTTCGGGTGTGTGGCGCTCGAGAAATGTGATCAGGTCGTTCATGAAGGGGTGGTAGTAGTCATCCGCCTCCTCGAACAAACAATGCCGAGCTTCGGCGTAGACCTTCCCTTCACAATTCGACAGCGCCGCACACGCCGCCTCTGACTTGGCGTTATCCACGAACGTGTCGTTCTCCGCGAGCGGCATCCACACGGGCAAAGAGAGTCGGCCGAGCGTCTCAACACTCGCCGCCGTGTTGCCAGACTCCAGCATCGCGACCAGGAAGTCGTTGGTCAGTCCGCCCACCCTCAGCGCCGGATCGGCGACCATCCACGAATACCACAGACGCGTACGTGCGTTCGGATGGCTGCAGTCACTCGCTTCGAGGTTGTGTGCCTGCAAGTCGTATGACCAGTCCGTGGTGCCCGGTGCATAGCGTTCACCCAAACCCATACCCTGCAGCATGCCCAGCATGGCCTCCTCGATCGGGTTCGGCCGGTCCCCATACAAGCCATAGGCCGGGGTGATCAGAGCCGCCGCTGTAACCGATTCGCCATCCTCGCTCCCGAGCACACGGGTGCCAAGTTGTGCGCCCATCGAAAGCCCAACAACAAATACCGGCAGATCCGGGTAGACCTCGCGCGCGGTGCGGATCGCTGCCTGTCCGGCGGCCACATGCGGGTCCAGAGAAGTCGCATGGATCTTCTGCGGGTTGTCGAGCGGGCGTGAACTGCCGCCCTGGGACGGCCAGTCGATCCCAACCACCGCGTAGCCCTCGTCCATCAGACGCGCGAACGATTCATAGTAGATATTCAGCGGCGCGGAATAGCCGGGAAAAAACACGACCACCGCCGACGGTGCGAACTGCGACCCCAGCCCGATTCGGACAGTCCCTGCACCCTCCACTTTCAATTCACGCGTCGCCCAGTCTTCGGGCTCAGCAAACCGCGGATCGTCGAGCACGTCGGTCGCGTTATCGGGGATGGGCACTACCGGAGCAGGTTGCTCACGGGACACCCACAACACCGCGCCGAACAACAGCACGACAGGAACAATCAGGAACAGCCAGCGTTTCATGCGGCGATTCTATCGAGCTAACGCTGGAATCACACCTCGTCGCGTCTGCGCTCCGGACCCGATGCGGAAAAACCGGCGCCGGAGATCGTGCGCCCGGTCGGTGTCGCGACTGGCGACCCACCGATTCGCGCCCGAATCGCTTGCCATGCCGCTGAGCATCCATCGAAGAAGTCCTGCCGCAGCATGTAGAGCACCGGCACCATCACCAGTGTAATCACCGTGGCAAACACGATGCCGAAACTCAGGCTGACCGCCATCGGAATCACGAACTGCGCCTGTGCACTCGTTTCCAGCATGATCGGAATCAAACCGATTGCCGTGGTCAAGGACGTCAGGATGATCGCTCGGAAACGCGCTTTGCCCGACTGCACCACTGCCTGCTCCAGCGGCACGCCCTCTTCCCGCGCCTTGTTGATGAAATCCACCATGATCAGGCTGTCATTCACAACGACACCGGCGAGCGCGATGAGTCCAAAACACGAGAACATGCTGACTGGCATATCGAGTAGCAGGTGTCCGATTAGCGCCCCGACGAAGCCGAACGGGATCACCGACATTATCATCAACGGCTGCGAATACGACTTCAGAGGAATGGCGATCAGCGCATAGATCAGGAACAGTGCAGCAATGGAGGCATAACCAAGATTTTCGATGAACTCTTGCTCTTCAAGACTCGCGCCTTCCAGTTTGTACTCAACACCGGGGTAGCGCTCGAGAACGTCTGGGATCACGCGCGAGGTCATATCGGCAATGATGGCTCCAGGTTGCGAGACCAGCGTGTCCAGATCAGAAGAGACCGTTACCGTGCGATCGCCGTTTTGGCGTGAGATCGATGAATAGGCGCTACCGTACGTCGCCTCGGCCACTTCACCGAACGGAACCCGATCGCCATCGGGCGTCGACACCAGCAGTGTTTCAAGATCGTAGACCGAACGCCGGTCTGACTCCGGGAATCGAAGCATGACGCGCACTTCGTCGCTGCCGCGCTGGATACGCTGCACTTCCTCGCCGAAAAAGGCTTGGCGCACCTGTGTGCCAAGCGAATTCAGCGTAATGCCGAGCGCCTCGCCCTGGGGTTTAATCGCAAGTTCAATTTCGTCGCCAGCGGCACTTGCAGAATTACGCACATCAAACACGCCGGGGTATTGCGCAAGTGCAGTCGTCACTTCCTCAGCGGCAGCCTCCATTGATAGGATGTTTTCGCTCGTCAATGCGAAGCTCAGCGGTGGACCACCGCCGAATGTCTGGCCGTTCGTGAACTGGATGGTCCGCACCCCGGGTAGCTCCCCGACCGCCTCACGCCAGCGCGCTGCGTATTCATCCCCATCGATCAGTTGATCCTCGGTAGGCAGCATCTCAATGATCACGCTGCCGCGGGTACTGGTCTCCGTGAAGGTTGCGGTGTACTGAACCGGATTCTCCGCGCCGGGATTGTCCGCCAGAAACGCGTCTTGAACGGCGTACATTGCTTCTTCCAGCTTTAGCAACGTCGCATTGCGATCTTCTTCCGGCGTGCCGGTCTGCATCGACACGGAGGCAAACAGATAGTCCCCAGGCAGCGTCGGGAAAATCACGAGCCTCAGTGTGCCGCTCGCAAACAAACCGCCCGCCAGGATGATCATCGCGAGAAACGCGGAAAAGGAGACTGCACGCCAACGGAGCGCGACTTTCAATGTCGGGGCGTAGACCCGGTCAATCACCCAATGCAGTCCATGCTGCGTGCGCCGCTGAACTCGCTGGAAAAATTTGCTGACCCATTTGAAAGGGTTAATGCTCTGTCGATACGGACTAAAGATCTTTTCTTCGTCTACTGGCTCGATTGTCGCGTGCGCCAAATGCGCAGGCAGAATCAATTTAGACTCAACCAATGAGAAAATCAGACACAAACTTACGACAACAGAAACCGCCTCAAGGAATGAACCGGCAACACCGCCAACAAACAACATCGGCGCGAACGCCGCGATTGTCGTGAGCACACCGAACGTGGCCGTAAGTGCAACCTTGTTGGCACCGAGAATGACGTTATCTACCGAATGGCCATCGGCTCGCGTCTTGGTATAGATACTCTCGCCAATAATGATGGCGTCATCTACGACGATACCGAGCACCAATATAAAACCGAACAGGCTGATCACGTTGATTGTGACTGGCCAGGGCGTGTAAGGCAGCAATGCCACGGCGCCGAAGAAGGTCACCGGAATGCCGATCATGACCCAGAGCGCGAACTTCAAACGCAAGAACAAGCTCAACACCACAAACACGAGTAACAATCCCTGCCAGAGGTTTTTGAACATCATGTCCAAACGCTGCTGCAGGTAAGACGCCCGATCGACCCAGGTCACAATCTGCACTGAATCGGGCAGTGTCTTGCGGAACTCGGCCACGTACTTCTTCACGTATTCCGCAGTCTCGAGCTCGTTCTGCTGACCGCCGGCCATCACCTGCATATTCACAACGGCCAGCTTGTTCAGACGGCTGAAACCCTTGCCTTCCACGAATCCATCATCGATCCGTGCGATGTCCGCCAGGGTCAGTCGCGTCCCATCTGCAAAGGTGCGCACTGCGATGTCTGCATACTCCTGCCCAGTGAAAGCCTGACCTTGTGTACGCAACCGAATATCGCCTCGGTTGGTTTTGATCGTGCCTCCGGGGATGTCACGGGCGCCATTGCGAATCGCATTGGCGATCTGGGTCATCGTGAGGTCGTAGCGCTCGAGCGTCGCCTGCGACACCTCAAAACTGATTTCGTAGGGGCGATCGCCCAAGTACTGCACATCATTGATACCTGGGAGTTTTAAAATGCCATCGCGAACATCCTTGGCGATCTCTTTACGCGCGTAGGCATCCATATCTCCGAATACGGAGATGAAGATCACCGGTATCGGCACCTCAATACGTTCAATCACCGGCTCCTCAGCAAGCTCAGGGAACGTATCGATGGCGTCCACGCGGGTTTTTACCTGCGTTTGAACCTGATCGAGACTTGCGCTGGGCTCCAGTTCAATTGAAACCGATCCCGACCCCTCGTTCGCAGTCGCCGAAATCTCAGAGATGCCCGGGACATCCTGCAATGCCTCCTCGATCCGAATCAGCACACCCTGCTCGACTTCTTGCGGGGCCGCGCCGGGGTAAGGAACACTCACGCTGATGACATTGACTTCGAATTCGGGCGTTGTCTGTTTGCGGATCGTCGACGAGACATAGAGCCCCGCCAGCACAATCACCGCCAGCAACAGGTTTGCCGCCACCGGATTGCGAGCGAACCATGCAATGAGACCTGTCGGTTTTTCACTCATAACGCTTTCCTATTGGCTCGTCGCGACCGAACCGGTAGCTGGCGCTGTGGCCCCGACACTCGCATTGTCCTCATCACGAATGCGCACCAACATGCCGTTGAGTGGTGCTTCCAGGACAGTGAGCACGACGCGCAATTCCTGGAGCTGATCGGCCGCTACGTATGCGTTGTCGGCATCAAGCCGCAGGAATTCAAGGTTGCGCAGTCGCAACTGATTCTCTTCGTCGACGAACACTACCTGATCGTTACCACGGATCAGCGTGCGCGGGATACTGACGACGTCGTCCAGCGTAATACCCTCAATCTCAGCAGAAACAAATGTGCCTGCGGGCAATGGCTGTGCATTCTGTTTGGCACCTTCCCGCAAGTACGGGTCATCAATGGACGCGACAGAGAACACCATGCGAGTGCGCTCATCAACCACACCTTCAGTTCGAACGATAGTGCCCCGCCACTCAACCTCACGACCGCGATAACTGCCCGTGAGTATCGCCTGTGGCAGATCTGAAGCATCCGAGGAAATTCCGCTCTGCGGTAAATTCACAAACGCAAGATCGTTATCGGGTAGTGGCAATCTGACTTCGAAACGATCGGTGGCAAACACGGTGCCAATCGGCGAGCCCGGTGCGACATAGTCACCCAGCTCCGCGTCACGAGTTCTCACCAAACCGTCGTAGGGCACGACAATGCGCGTGCGCTCAAGATCTCGCTCGGCACGCACCAGATCAGCTCGGGCTGACTCGAGAGCGGCTTTGGCGGACAAAAGCTCCGCCTCGGCACGGTAGCCCTGTTCACGCAACTTTTTCGCGCCGTCGTATTCAATCTGACGTTGATCGAGCGCCGCTTTGCTGCGAGCAACCGCCACTTCGTAATTGGTCGGGTCGATACGCATCAACTGCTGACCCGCCTGGAAACTGTCACCAGGCTCGAACGCAGACGACAGCTCAACCACTGTGCCTGCCACCTCGGCGCTGAGAGACGTCTGGGTCACCGGCAATACACTGCCCTGACTCTCGACAGAGAAAGTCACAGAATCTGGTATGAGATCCATCACGCGCACAAGCGGCGGTGGGCGATCTTCAGCTTTTGGTTGCGTTCGCGTCGCACCCGCGAGCATGGCGCCAACACCAGCCATTGCTCCGCCCAGAATGATCACAATGAGTACGGCGCCGATCAGGCAACCCTGAGTCCACTTAGGCACAAGCCTGTCCCTCTATGCTCTGCTTTCTCCTTATTGTGCGCCTTCACGGCAACTGATAGCCAGTATTAGACACCAGTACAACGTCAAAAAGCGTCAAGGAGTGACCCGTAGTTGATGGGGCCAGCGGGCCTGTTCAAACTGCGATAGCGCGCGGGCTAACCGTAATTGCGGTGTTGCTAAGCGGTTGATTTGTTAATGACGCGCACGCTATGCGTTCATCAACCTTGTGCGGCGACCCGCGCTTCGATGATACCGATGGCCTGCTGGATTCTCGCGAGGGTTCTTGACTTGCCGACCAGCGCCAGCGTGTCGCCGACGCCTGGCGAGGCACCGCCGCCCGTGATGGCCACGCGCGTTGGCTGTCCGATTTTTCCAAGACCTACGCCTTGCGCCTCTGCGACTTCTGCCACCAGCGCACCGAGGGCATCCGCCTCCCAGCTATCGCTCGCTTCGAGCGCGGCTAGCAAAGCCTGCAATGGTTCGAGTGCAACCGGACGCAGATGTTTTTTCGCAGCTCCTGCGTCGACTTCGATATCGTCGACATAGAGATATTGCAGACTGTCGGCAAGCGCGCCGAGCGTGATCGCACGATCCCGGTAAACCTGGAACACAACCGCCGGGTCTGGACCGGCAGCCACATCAAGACCCCGCGCGTTCAATTGCTGGGCTAGCAAAGCGCCCATAGCGCCAGCATCGGCGGCCTGCAGGTAGTGCTGATTCAACCAGTCGAGCTTCTCGGTATTAAACGCTGATGCAGAGGCATTAACGTCACCGATATCGAACAGCGCCACCATCTGGTCGATGGAAAAGACTTCCTGATCACCATGCGACCATCCGAGCCGGACGAGGTAATTCAAAAGCGCCTCGGGTAAATAGCCGGCGTCCCGATAGTCGAGCACATTGACCGCGCCATGACGCTTGGATAATCGAGAGCCGTCGTCGCCCAGAATCATCGGCACATGAGCATAGGTTGGAGGCGTCTTGCCGAGCGCTTCGAACATATTGATCTGCCGCGGCGTATTCGCAAGATGGTCATCGCCACGAATCACATGCGTGATCCCCATGTCCGCATCATCGACAACCACGGTGAAATTGTAGGTTGGCGTGCCATCTGATCTCGCGATGATCAGATCATCGAGCTCACCGTTGCTGATGTTGATACGACCGCGAACCTGATCATCGAATCGCACCGTACCTTCCAACGGATTCTTAAAGCGAACGACCGGATCTACACCTTCGCGCGGTTCGTTGCGGTCGCGATAACGGCCGTCGTAGCGCGGCTTTTCACCCGCAGCGCGTTGCGCCTCACGTAACTCATCGAGCTCCTCGCGAGTCGCGTAGCAATAGTAGGCTTTTCCGCTCTCCAGCCATTCATCGATGACTTCGCGGTAGCGATCAAACCGCTGCGTTTGGTAATACGGCCCTTCGTCAGCATCAAGGCCCAGCCAAGCCATGCCGTCCAGGATGGCATCGACCGAGGCCTGCGTTGAGCGTTCGCGGTCGGTGTCCTCGATGCGCAGCACGAACTGCCCGCCATGGCGGCGCGCATAGAGCCAGGAAAACAATGCGGTGCGCACACCGCCTACATGCAACACCCCGGTTGGACTCGGAGCGAATCGCGTCTTGATCGTCATGTTGTGAATGATACCGACTCGTTTGCGCTATCGCGCGCCCTTGTAACCATCGACATAGGCGCGAGCGGCAAGCATCGATTCACGAAACTGCTTAAGGTCGTCTTCACTCACCGCGCCCTGCAATCGAGTCACCGACTCACGCAGCCCCTGCAGCGGAAGATCGCGGAACTGATTCAATCGCTGAATCTCGAAATACAGGTCCGGGTTTTCGTGTACGACCGTACTGCCCATCGCAAACTGCGCATCAAACGTCGGACTTGAGATCAGCGCCAGCGCCTCGGCATCAATACCACTGTTTGCGAGCGTGTCGACAAACGCGATGTTCACGAAATGCGAGAGTCCGAGCACAAACGCAATCAACTCATCGTGCGCTTCCAGCGTCATATCGACCGATTCGACCATGGTGTCGGCAAAAATCGCTCTCGCCGCTGCTGTCGCTTCGGGACTTCCGACGTCACAGAAGATCATGTGCCTGCCGGCCAACAGGCGCGTGGACGGGCCAAACATTGGGTGCAGTGAGGTCACAGAGACACCTGAGTTGGCGAGCGACCGCAAGGGTTCGACCAAGGGCGTTTTCAGCGAACCCACATCAAAGACCAGACCACGGGGTGCGAGCTGCTCGAGCTCGGCCAGCAATGCCGCCGACACCGCGAGCGTCGCAGCCACCACGATCACGTCGTAGTCGACACCCGCCGCGGCGAGCGATTCGTGCACATGAGACTTAGAAGCATCGGCAGCGGGATCGACGACGGCCACCGCATAACCCTGCGAATGGAAGTACTCAACAAACCACCGCCCCATGCGACCAGCACCGCCGAGCACCAAAGCGCTCTTGCCACTGCCACTTGCCGAGCCTCGGATGCGCGCCTGCTCCTGATCCTGCAGTGACGCACGGATCACCGCGGCGAGTACGTCGGTGGCCAGCTCTGGAGAAACCCCAACCGATTCGGCGGTCGCACGCGCTTTGTCCAACACGACTTTCTCGCGTCTGAAGTCTCGCGTCTGGTGCCCTTCTGCGGCTTTCAGCTGACCGATCTGACGCACAAGATCCTGGCGCTCGCCGATCGTTTCCACCAGGCGTGCATCTACGGCATCCAGACGTTCGCGCAATTGATCCAGCGCCTCGGAACGAATATCGGTTTGTTTTTCAGTCACTGTATTTTTCTTCTGCGCTGACTTCGACGACGCCTAAGCCAATGTGATCGAGGTTGCTGTTTACGCGTAGTGCAGATGCTAGCATTCGCTTGGCGCAGGTAGGAGCACAAATGACGTTCGACGTCATAGAAATCGGGGCAGAACCTCTCACCGACATTCGTGAGCTCTGGGAGTCACTTGCAGATCGCGCCACCGATCCGTTGCTATTCCAGTCCTGGCATTGGTGTCGGGCTTGGCTGGAGTGCCGTTCAGACGCGTCGCGTGCTGAGATTCAGATGAAACTGTTCGTGGCCACGACCCAAAGCGGAGACTGGGTGGGTCTCGCGCCCCTCTTTATCCGACGAGTCAAGCGAAGCGGTATTCCGCTGCGATGCCTCCAGTTTGTCGGTGGGGCGTCCGGCATGCACACCGTTTTCAGAACCGAATACAACGATTTTCTCCTCGACGAAGCGCATGCCGTGGGGGCGCGTGCAACGTTGTGCGAGGCGATCATGAATTGCCGGGACTGGGACGAATGGTTGCTGGCCGACATGGCCGGTAGCGAAACGGTTGATGCAGTGCGAACAATAATGCCAGGCAATGGCCGTCTAACCGCCGACGAACTGGGTTACCGAGCCGATCTGTCGGATGGCTTTGATGCCTACATCACCCAGTTGCGCGGTAGTGCGCGCCGGCAGTTGTTCAACAAACGTAAGCGCCTTGCGGCCTTGGGAACCGTCGCCGTAGAGCGGGTCGGTGGGGAGCATTGGTCAGACTTTCTGGAAACGATGAACACGTTCCACACCAAGCGATGGGGCCAGCCCGTGATAGGCCCACTTCGAAGCAGGTTCCTCGACCTGTTGTTGGAAACCGAAGACGAGAATGCACCGCAGCAGGCCAGCAGCCTGCTCAAAGTGGATGGGGCGCCTTACTCGGCCCTGCTCGACATCGATTACCGCGGACGGCGATACAATCTGCAGGCGGGAATCAGCGATACCGCACCGTCGGCGATCAGTCCGGGATTGCTGCACTTCGGCTACAGCATGGAAGATGCTGCAGATCTTAGGCTGAAGACTTATGAGTTTCTGATCGGTCGCGGTAAACACGAAAACTACAAGCAATCGATCGCCACACAAGAGATACGCGCGCTCAGCCTGGACTTTCCCCGGCCGCTTTGGCTGCGCACACTCTACGCCGCCAACGACAAGATCAATCAGATCCTCCGACGCTAGCGGGGAACTCTGTTTTTCCATCGCGGCGAGCGATACAGCTCGTCAACAAACGCGATGTCGCCAGACTCAGCGTAGGTGTGAATACCAATCGCACCGCTGCGTGCTCGAGGCGGGATATGCTCAAGCAGAACCTCACGGTAGTCTGTGGTCGTTAAAGCGGTGACTTCCATGAAGTTCAGTCCGTACCCATAGCGGTAGGTACAATCCTGCGTCGGACGAATCAAGCGCCCGTCTTTTTCGATCATCGCACCGCCTGGTCTCGATGTTCTGCAATCGGAGACCACCGGGTTGAGTGGGTGCGCCTGCCACGGCCCTTCCAAATCATCGGCGAAGTAGAGAAAGCACTCATCTTGCGAGGACACTGCAGGATGCGACTTTACGTTAGCAAACAGCCACCACAGACCATCGCGTTGCAGCAGCGTCGCGTCGGAAGCATCAATGTCCTCCATCAGCACCGAATGCAAAGCCCACTCGTCCGGGAACGCGGTGGCTTTGTATAGCTCGATCGTCTTGTTACCCGACGTCTCGGGCAGCATGTAGTGCTCGCCATCAACGTTCAGAATCTGCGGGTAGGAAAGGTGGTAGGCACGCTGCAAGATCATGCGCACCTCACCGTCTGGCCTGCCACTGGCGTCGAGGGATACGCGGGATAGATGCCCGAGTTTGCGTCGGTCACAGTATTCCTCAAAGAAGAGAATCCGTGATTCGTCACTCACATGAATGAAGGGGTCGGCACGATAAACGCACTCGGGGTTGTGCTGAATCTCGGCAAGTCGAGTCTCGCCGGTCAGGGCAAATGGTTCGGCCCGGCGCAATCGCCATCGCTGCTCAAACACATTGTTGTCGATGAGCGCAACGGCCTTGCGCAATACCGCCCGTGCCACATACGAGCCGTAGGCGAGAGCGCCTGGATGTGGCGCCGAGAAATTACGCTCAAAAGACTGGTCGACCCTGGTGCGGCAATCGGAGAAATAAACGTCGGCGCCCTGATCTCGCGTGCGTCGGATCGCCCGGGGAATGCTGAACAGCATCTTCCAGTAGTGGCGTGAGATGTTGTCTCTCGTCGAGTGGCGGCTGGTTGCCATCCACGACTCTGCGAGCACGATCGGCGCACGATCCGCGAATGTGACCGCCAGAGTGGATCGCGTCAGCGGTGCACCTTTGAGCACCGGCCAGAATCCGGCGGGATAGGCCTGCTCAATACCGGCGGGCGAACCGAGCAATGACCAGACCCCGAACCTCGCGTTGGCGATCACTTCGGGCACAACCGCGCGCAATCCACAATGCACGACAACGTCAATCTTCAGGTCGATCAACTGCAGGCGATCCGACTCGGAGAATGTGATCGGCAGATCTACAAAATCGTCGGCATTCAGGCCCGTGTCGGCACCTTTCCACGCATCGGCGAAAGTGAGGTTCCGATCAACAAGCTTCCGATAGGTCGCCATCAAGCGCCGTCGGATGCCCCGTCCCAGGCGCCCGTCCTGCCACCGCGGTTTACTGCCTGGCGTGCGCCCACCACGGCGTCGATCGTGCGCAACCAGAACGCCAACCATTTCGACATTGTCGTCCTGCATCAACCGCTCCCACAACTCGGCAACCCATGCAGGTATCGCGGGTCGGTCGAGAAGCAGGGCTACGCGGGTCGGTGACTGTGGTTGTTGGTCGCTCAACGCGTTCAGGTCACAAGTAAGGGGGCCTAGAGTCTAATCACTTCTTATGAACGGCACGAGTCCAACCCGGGTGTCGGTTTCCCGGCGCTGCTGTCTGCTCGCCGCGACAAACCAAAGAGCCGCCTGCTTTCAGTAGGTTGCATAGCGCATCTCGGCAAGCGGTGACCGGCCTGTTTCTGTCTGACGACAGTTCGCCGCTTTCGGCCACTGAACCAGCAAATCCCGCTTTCCATGGGAAAACAAGCAATTACGCGTATTCATGCGCAACTAAATTTTATGGCACAGAAGTTGCTTTACTTAACTCGAAATTGAATCGCGTCGATCCCGCACATCGTGGTTTTTGACGCGAGCATTACGTGACAGAAGCCTCAATTCGACGCTCTGGCGCTGTCGGCACTATCACAGGGTCGGCACACTAGGCGGCAGTTGAAAAGGCATAACCGTCGAAAGGCGGCGACGCAAAGCTACCGGTCTACAGGCGCAAGCCCATGACGGCGGAGTTACCAAACTCGAGAGAGGCAGTCCTGCTTCTCCGCCTGTTGAAAACCGTGTACCCCGCGCTCGTCGTCTCGACCTGACCAGGTGAAACATCGAGCATGACACGCCGAATTTTCAGTCAGACAAAGCGATTTTCCACTCTGCTCGCGGTTGCGGGTTGTTCACTTGCACTTGCCGCCTGCTCCGGCAGCGAAGATGCAACCGAGAACACGATTCTGGACGGTGGCGCTGGACCCACACCGGCTCCAGTCGACAACCAGCCCCCGCAGATTCGTATCTTGACGCCCGACGATGACGGGCGTGCTGAAACCAGTTCGACGGTGATCTCGTTGACCGGGCAAGCCTCGGACAACGTAGATGTTCAGAGCTTGAGATGGGCGAGCAACCGCGGCGAAAGCGGTGACATCACGGTATCGTCAAACTGGATCAGCCCGCAGATCTCGGTGTTCTCCGGCAGCAATGTCATCAGCGTGACCGCGGAAGATGCGGCAGGCAACACGGCCACCGACACCATCACGATCGTGTTTGATCCGAATGCGACGCCGGAACCTGCGATGGGCATGGTGAGCTTCAACCCGGATCTCACCAACCCGATCAGGTTGGCTGACAACACGATCTCGCGCCAGTTTGCGTATCTGTTTTTTGAGCCCAATTCAGAGTGGATTGATCGAGGTGTCAGCCGCGTTGAGTTCTCGTGTTGCCGCTCGGTGACCGGTACACCCGAACCGCATCTGCCGACTGTCACCGACAGCGCAGCGCCATGGGCTTTGCCCATTGACCTCGTTCAGTTCGATGCCGGTACGCGGCGAGAGCTCTCTATCGACGTGATTTTCGCGGACAATGGCGAGCGTGTCACCCAGCGGCTCGAATTCAACCTGGCAACGGCCAGCGGTGGCAATAACCGCGCGCCGATCATCAGTGGCAATGCACCTGGGACGATCGTCGCAGGAGAAAACTACAGCTTCGTGCCGACCGCCACCGACCCCGATGGTGACATGCTGACGTTTAGCGTGAGCAACCTGCCGCGCTGGGCATCTTTCGATCCGGTAACCGGCCAGATCTCGGGTACGCCCGCGAACAGCGACGTCGGTCTGTTCCGCAATATTCGAATTCGCGTATCTGACGGTATCAACACCGTGTCCTTGCCACGTTTCGATGTCCAAGTGGATGCGGTTGCGCTGCGTTCGGTGACACTCAACTGGACACCGCCGACTCGTCGCGAAGATGGCTCGCCGCTCAATGGCCTCTCGGGATACCGGGTCTACTACGGACAGGTATCAGGCGTTTATCCGAATCGAAGATCGGTGAATGACGGGGCCATCTCGAGCTTCACGCTCGACAGCCTGCAGCCCGGAACGTGGTATGTGGCGATCACCTCCATCGACAACAACGGACTGGAAAGCGCGTTATCGAATGAGGTTGCCAAGCAGGCGCAATAACCCTGCAAAAACCGCAAGTTGCGCAAAGGTGCGCTGTTCGGGCGGTGCGTGTTTTTGGACGTCGCTCGAAGCATGTTCGCTAAGTCACTGACGCTAAAACATTAACGAGTTGTCGGTTTTTTTCGACAGTTGAGACCGGCGCACAGATGCCCGCATTATCGCGCTATGCAATTGAACATATTCCTCTTGCGAGGGTTCGAACAGTGACGTCGACACCCTCTGCACACGGGTTGTTTTGTGCTCGTGCACGGCTAGCCGCCGTGGTAATTCTCATCTCGACTGCACTGGCCGCCTGCGGTGGTGGCGGCGGTGGTGATCCGGACAGCGGCGCTATCAGCACGGTCTCGCCCAGCGGCTCAGGCGGCACTCCACCCCCGAATGGCAACATCGAGGTCGCATGGACGCCCCCAACGACGAAAGTCGATGGCACAGCGCTCACGGATCTTGCCGGGTACCGCTTCTATCTCGGCCGCCAGAGCGGCAGATACAGTCAGATTGTCTCGTTCAACAATCCCGGGCTTTCGCGGGTCGTCCTCGAGAACCTCCAAGGCGGCACGTGGTATGTGGCCATGACCTCGATGCGGCGCAATGGCGTGGAGAGCGATTTGTCCAACGAGGTGGCGAAGGCCACGAACTAGCGCCTCAGTGGGCCGCATCCTGTAGTACACCCACCGCACGATCAATGTCTGATTCCTTGACGTCTGAGTGAATCGGCAGCGTTAACAACCGGTCGGCAAAATCGCGCGCACCTTCCAGAGAGTCGTGACTGATCACGTGTTCTGTTGTGCCCGGGATTTCATTCACAGGACGTGGATACAACCGAGTAGCCCCCAGCCCGAACCGCTCCAGGCGATTAAGCGCGAATTCCCGAGCCTCGGAGGAAGGCGCCAAAACGGTATACCGCAGCAGGCTTCGAGAAGCATCTGCCTCGCATACGCGGGGCAAATCGCACCATTCAGGCACCGACGAAAGTCGAAGCGCCCACAGGGCACGCCGCTCTTCGAAGCCGGTTGCCCGGATATGTTGGTCGATTGCGCTGGATACCGCGGCAATGCCGCCCGCATCTAGTCCAAGCAGATCATGGAGCGGATGAAATACAGTTTCACCGATGCCGACGCCTGGTAGTCGGAGCAACATCGAATAGGCACGAGGGCGAATCAGTCGGTTGTATGCGAAACGCTTCAGCGCCGAGGGTGCGGAAGCGGCAGCGCTCGTCACGACACCGGTCAGAGCCTCTCGCAGCGCATCATCCGAGCACCACACCGCACCACCGATTAAGGCGCTAGCGGGCTTACCACGACCAAAACTGAACACCAACGCGTCGGCGTGGCGCATCGCGGCCTCGTTTGGCGGGTACGCCTGACAATGGTCATACACCAGTGGCAACGCCGCCGAGTCACAAAGGGTGCGAAGGTCAGCCAATCGTTCGTCGATGCCCTGAAAATTCACGGCAACCAACGCGACGGTGTTCTCGCCAACCGCAGCCTTGAGGGCGGACAACGACATCCAGGGTCGATCACGTTCGAGATCGACGAGGACAGCTTTGGCGCCTGCAAAAGCGATGGCGCTCACGACATCCGGGCAGGTGTAGGCCGGCATGAGCACTTCGGGACTCCCAGTCACCGAAGTGCGCTGGATAATTGCCTTCAGGATTGCGGCCAGCGCCATCGTCCCCGAAGCAAAGAAATCGAGACTGTGCCCTGCTAGCGGCTGTACATTCGTACCGCCGATTGCCGGTACCGCTTCGCCAACAGGCCTAAGCGCGCGCATTTGCCCCACCCGTCATCCAGCGCCTCGGCCAAACAACCGAGTCAGTCGACGCCGGATACGCTTAAGCATCGGCTCTGCCTGGCGTGATTCGGCGGTGTTGGCGCGCGGAAAGGGTTTGTCGGGAGCTTCGTACCCTAGAAAATCGCAAAGCGCTTGCCAGCCTTCACCAGCCGTCAGATCCATAATTAGCAAGTCCTGCGGACGGTCCTTGAAATACTCGCGCACCTCCTCACTGTGTCGCCGATAGCGCTCGAGATAGATCGACTCGTTACCTTCAGGTGCCCCCGCCTCGGCGCCGTAGATCAGTTTGCGCATCGGGGTCGTCCGCGCACCAAAATGCTTCACCTGGCTTCGGACCCAACCGTCAGCGTCGCGCTCAGTCAGGATGAACTTGCTGCCCGGATAGCGCGTATCGAGTTCCTTGAAGACGATAGGCCACGGGTTGTCCTGAAACGCATCGTACTCGGCAACTGCTTTCTCGATGACCGTCCACAGGTTCTCAGCGATATCAGGGTCGTGTACGCCGTTCGGTCCGGTCACTCGGTATCCGAGCTCACGCAGCGCAACCGTCATACTGGAGGTGCCGGTCTTGTGGAACCCGATACAGAAAACCTTGGACTTCATCACTCTCGACTCCCTAGCGGACAGACGGCTTCCAGGTAGTGATTCGCTTCCCGCGAACAAACTGTATCGCAGCGAGTCCGATTGCAGCATTAACCTGAGCAAAGAAGAACACGACGCGCATCAGACCGCTTTCGCGCAAGACGGGAGCGACCCACGCCATCAATGCCGCGCCGTAGAACAGCAATTGTGCGATCAACGCCAGCAAGACCAGCGGCGACTTCGGTACGAGCAGTGTCGCGACGGCCAGAACAAGGAGAAACCAGGGGACAAGCCATCGCATGATCTTGTGACTCCATACCTGAAACGCAAACCACCCCATCTTGGAGAAGCTCAATACCACTGGAGCACGCGCGACGGCAGTCATCCCACGAATAACGGTGCGAACTTTGCGTTGGAATTCCTTCGCAGGGTTCTTGATGTCTTTGTAGATGCCGACCACCGCGGGACTTGAGACTGCAACCAGACCCTGACGAGCGCAATTCAGCGCGGTGTTGAAATCGCTGGGCGAGACGATATCCCAGTCACGGCAAACACTGGCTCGCGCTGCGAAAAAAGAGCCGCTCAATCCCACCAGACCGGCCAGTCGCGATTCCTGTGCACGCAGCCACATCTCGTAGCGCACATACAATCCCTCTCCAGCCACCTCGCCATCGTCGGTGATGAACCGGTCTTCGCTCGAAACCGCACCAACCATCGGATCTCGAAACACGTCGACAAGATTACGGATCGCCTCCAACGGAACCGACGTTGCGGCATCCGAGAACACGAGGATATCGCCGGTCGCCGCCTTCACCGCCAGCGATTGCGCGTACTCTTTTCCGAGGTGCTGATCAGCACGAACCAGTGTGACGCCCTCAGTCCGCTCGACGATGTCATCGGTTTCGTCGGTCGAGCAGTCCGATGCCACGAGAATCTCAAACCGGTCAGCGGGGTAATCGATGGCAAGACTGTTAGTGAGCTTCTCTTCGATCCGAGTCGCCTCATTGTGTGCGGCGATGATCAAGGTCACCGAAGGTAGCTCGTCATTGGCACGAGTCCCAGGCTCACGCTTTGGCAGCAGCATCAGGATCAAGGGATAAAGGAAATAACTGTAGACAGCGCTAAGGGCGAGGACTACGACCAACACATCGGTCCATAGGGTGCTCACTTTAGTTTGCTCCAGCCAGACAGATCACGCCCGATCAGTTTTCCAAGCAGTGCAACCTCTGGCGCGAACTCCTCGTGCAGTTGCGCGACGAATTGTGGATCGTGTTGCGGCTTACTGACTCCGCTGCGATTGAACGCTCGGAGCCGCTGCCCAAGCCCCAGAGACTGGATACCGAGCAAGCGTTTCACGCCGCTGACACCGCGTGACACCCACGCCGGAGGCTTGCGGACAAACTGCTCCAGCACCCGCGACTTGTGCCCCTTTCGAGTATTGTGGGCCGACAGGTTCTCAACCTTGTGAGGCGGCAATTCCAGAAATTTGAGGACCTCGAAGTATTGCTGGACCGAATCCGCCTTCAAGTCTTCGAACACGATGAAGTGAACCTGTTCGCGCGGTACTGTGGCGAGAAGGCGTTCCACCTGACTACCGAGCGCACAGGCGGCGCGATAGTTGCGGATTCGTCCTGCCTGATCGGTTTGGGATTTCCACGCCGTCTCAGGCGATGCTTCAGTCTCTGTCAGGTTGTAGAGAAACTGGCTGTGCAAGGAAAAGAACATCTCGACCGGGTTACGCAACATCACAATGAACTTTGCGGCAGGTTGAACTTCCAGGATTTTCTGTACCGCCACCTCAGAAAAAAGATACCAGGTGGAAGCTTCTCCAGCGTGTGAAACAGAGCCGTCTGCATCTGCGAACAGGGCCAGGTACTCCGACTCCGTCTTCACCGTCATCATCTTCGGAAGATCGGTCGAGAAATAGTTCGGCTCCTTCGGCTTGCACACAAACACATTCGGATGCTGGTCAAGATATGCCGCCATCGAAGTCGTGCCACACTTCGGTGCACCAATAATGAAAAATTCGGGTTTCAAGTCAGCCCCCTGATGGCACTACAAGATTTCATAACCAAAGTGGCGCAGAGAATCACCGGCGACTTCGTTTACTACCGCAATCTGCTCGCGAGTTAACTTCTCAATGCTGATCTGGTTCATATTACGTACTGCCTCGTTGCGCTCATGTATCGCAAGCGCTTCCGGTCGATAAAAACCTTGCGTCATATTGAGTCCTGCAAACTCAGCAACTCTCGCCAGTGCTGACTCCGGGTCCTCGCACAGATCTTCGTACTTAAGCCACATCAGGTTATCGAGATGCTCGGCGTCCTCAAGCAAAACGTCGTTACCGCGCGCCCACTGACGCGCCGACATCTCGATTGGCCAGCCCTCATCGTAGTGCTTCGGATCGCCTTTTCGAGTAATGCCCTCGGCGACGGCGTACCCATTCCTTACCAACGCCACAAAATATGCGTCGCGAAAGTGCTCCTGCAGCCAGCGTGTGCGTGCCGAGTTGGGCGGCGACTTTTCCATAAACACTTCACCCTGCCCTCGCGCTCGCATGCCCCACTCGCGTTTGATGCGGATCGCATCGGGTCCGGTATCGTGTTCCGTGAGGCGGAAAATGGATTCCTTCTCCACCCACATGCGAGGCACACCGATCGCATAGTCCTTCACGAACTGATCGGTAATAAAATGCCCCTCGGTCGGTAGTGAACGTATTTCGGGGTGTCGAGACAACAATTCAGCGAGGAGCGTAGTCCCCGAGTTGTAGCACCCCACCAGAAACAACCATTTCTTCGGGGAAGGAACGGGAGTCAGCGCAATTCGCACCTCTCGCCACATATTGCCGAGGCTTTCCCGGAATACCGATCTGAGTCGTGTCCCTGCCATGATGCGTGCCACAAAGTCCCCGATGAAAAACTCGCGAACTGTAGCCTATCCGCGCAGCGCCCGCTATGTTACAAAACGCGTTTTTGAGGGCACGGGAAAGCGGAACGGCGCGCATGTATATCAGCGAAAAACTCGCGTTCGTCGAACTGCACAAGACCGGCGGGTCGCACATCGGCCGTTGGCTCGCGAAAACCATCCCGGGCGAGCAACTCGGCAAACACAATCGCCTGGCCCCAGAGCACTATGACAAGTTCGTGGTTGGCTCAGTGCGTAACCCCTGGGATTGGTACGTCTCACTCTGGGCTTATGGCTGCTCATCACGCGGCAGCGTCTGGAAACAAACGACGGACGGACCCAACTGGACTTACTATCGTCGCTCTCTACACCGCGAAATGGGCAGAAGACGGACGGGACCAGCAATCGCATTGCGTCAATGGTTCAACGATCGACAGAAGCCCCAGCATGAGTGGCAGCGCACTTACAGTGATTCGAACGATCCCGCCGCTTTTCAACGCTGGCTGGCAATGATGCTCGATCCCGCTCACAGACTGGACCTTCGCGAGGGGTACGGGTTTTCCTGGGTCGCCGAACAGGCAGGCTTGATGACCTATAGATACATCAAGTTGTTCACCAGCATCGGCGATTCGCTTTATCAAACCAAGCACCAAGAGCCCATCGATGCACTAATCGATCGCCTAGGATTTGTAAACGCATTTGTTCGCACGGAGTACTTGGAATCCGACCTCGTCGCTGCGATTGAAGCTGCGCGAATCGAATTGTCGTCCGAACAACGCACAGCGATTCTCGAATCCGGCGCGCAGAAGACCAATACCTCCGATCGTCGCTCAGCAGGCTTCTACTACGACACAGATTCGATCGAACTGGTGGCAGAGCGCGAGCGCGTAATCATCGAGCGTCACGGTTACACACCGCCCGCACTTGGGAGCGGCTCATGAGTTTTCTCAAGGCTGCCTATGAGCGGTTGTTGGATGACGAAACCCGGAAGCGAATTTACAAGTGGCGCCATCCGGAACACTTCCAACGGATGCGCGAGCAGGTCAACCCTTCTGACAAAGGGGATTTTTCACTCAAACCGTTCGATGAGCATCAGTGCATTTTTGTGCATATCACCAAGTCGGCGGGCACGTCCGTCGCATTGGCGTTGTTCGATCACTTGCCGTATCACCACACCGCACGTGACTACCGTGTCATCTATGGCAAGGAGACCTTCAACCGCTACTTCAAATTCGCGTTTGTTCGCAATCCCTGGGATCGGCTCTATTCCGCGTACTCGTACCTTCGTGGCGGAGGTTGGGACGAATATGACCAAGCGTGGGCTGAAGAGCACTTGTCGCGCTTCAACTCATTCGAAGAGTTTGTACTAACAGCGTTCTCATCGAAGTGGCTTGAAAAGCATTTGCACTTTAAGACCCAGATCGACTTCATCGGTGATCGTCACCAAGCACCGATGATCGACCACCTGATGTATTTCGAAACGCTGACGACAGACTTCAACGACCTTGCGCAGAAGCTCGCGCTTGAAGCTCGACTGGAACACCGAAACCCATCGGCACGCGCCGGCTATCGAGAAGTTTATACGCCAGAGATGATGGCGGTGGTCGAACGCGTTTACCAAGACGATATCCGTACATTCGGCTACGGGTTCGACGGCATCGTGCAAAGAACGCAAGTCGTGAATGGCGCCTGGACTCAAGATGACTGACCCTCGACCCGGTTTCTTACTGGTCGCGAATTGGCCCTCTGATGTGGGCTTCGCCTGGTGGTTGATGGAAAGCTATTGGGCGGCACTGGCGAATCACTATCATCCCGAATACCGAGTTGTGCTGGCGTTCCCTGAGGTCGGCGAGATTCCAGAGGTGATTCGTGACGCACCGATCGAAACGGTTGAGTTTGCGTTTGGCCGCGGCAACGCGGAGTCCGATCTTGAATTCCTGAACCAGTTCCAGGTTCGTGCACTCTACTTTAGCGACAGGCCAAACATTGACCCGCGCTACCTGCGCTATAGACGTGCAGGGGTTAAGCACATCATCACGCACGACCATACGCCGGGTCTGCGAACCGCACCAACCGGCCTTAAACGCCTGCTTAAATGGGCGAGAGCGCGGATACCAGGGATTGTTTGTGACGCGGCGATAGGTGCCACAGAGTTCGTCAGACAACGAACGATCGACACCAATCTGTTACCCGCCGAAAAATGCTTCGCGGTGCCGAACGGATTGCCAGAGCCTCAAGCGTTGTTACCGCGAGATCCGATCGCCGAGTTTTCACTCACGGCAGATGCGGTGCACATGGTCATGACGGCCAGGGCTAACCCCTACAAAGGTCTTCGGTTTGTGCTCGACTGTCTCGCGAAATTTCGAGAGACCGAGTCAATCGACCTGCAATTCACGCTTCTGGGCGATGGACCCATGCTCGACGAGCTACAGACGCTCGCCGCAAACCACGGTATCGCAGATGCGTGTCACTTCCCAGGTTACGTGGATGGCGTTAATGCGCTGCTACCGGGTTTCGATTTTGCGATTCACCCCTCAAAGGGCGAAGTCGGCTACTCGCTCGCGATCCTCGAATACATGCGAGCCGGTCTGGCGACGCTCGTACCTGACAACCCCTCGGTTTGTGGCGCAACCACTCACGGACAAACGGGGCTCATCTTTCGGGAAGGGAACCAGGACGCCTGCATTGCGGCGATGAAAGCGTTGGCGTGTGATCCTGCTTATCGCTCCGAACTCGGTGAGGCGGCAAGAATCGACGAGAAGCGCTACTCACTGGCGAACGCACATGAGCGGCTTCTCGAGGTTGTCCAGTCAACTCTGTCGCGCTAGGTACGACCGAGCTTCGAGACCACCGCAGCACGCACTGACTTGAGGTCTTCCCGGGTCGCAGAATCTTGCTCCAACATCCACCAAAGCACCCCAAGCAGAAGCAGACCAAGGACGCTCTTTCCTGCAGCGCTCACCCAAAGCGACGTATCAGCCAAAACGATAATGTCGAGCGCAACGACTGCTGCTCCGGTCACGACAAACCAAAACGCCGGGAACAACCGTACCGAGATGTCAAACGTACGTCTTGCCACGGATGCCGTAATCAACAACATCAAGAATGCTGCTGCCACTGTCGCGTAGGCTGCACCGAGATAGCCAAGAGCAGGAATCATGGTGACGTACATCACCGTCAGCAGTGCTGCAGATCCGTACTTGAGTGTCGCAATGAGGTGCGTGCGCTCTGAAGCAAGGAAACTGACGTTGAGAAACAAGGCTAGCTGCTTCAAAACGACTGCAAATGCTAACGGTGGTACCGCCAGTGAAGCCGTGTGGAATGCTGAGTCCGCCATCACTCTGATGACGATATCAGCAAAGAGACTCACGCCCGTGGCCATAATCACAAGCGCCGCAGCAACCAGAGAATAGACAGATCGATACACCGGAGCGCCGTTATCATCGCGTCGCAGAAGTGCGAAGCGCTCTGTCTGCCACCATTGATTGAAGGGTTGCCAAACCAGAATCATCACGAGACTGCTGAATCGGGCGGCGAGATCATAAAGCCCGACCTCGGACAAATCACCGAAGTAACGAATCATGAATCGATTAGCAAAGCTGACATAGACCGCCGCAGCACTGCCCACCCACAACGGCCAACTGAATCGAATTAATCGCCTAACCAGCGACTTGCTGATTCGCCATCCCCCGGTTTGGTAGATCGTGTAACCTCCAAGCACCAGGCCGAATCCCGATGAAGAGAGTACGGTGCTGGCAACGACACCCGCGACGCCCCATTCAAGGAATACAACAAACCAGATATTCAGCGACAGTGCGACGATCAGTTTTGCAAGCGACACCGACATGAACAAGAAGGGCTTATCGCGCAGCCGGATGTAGACCAGCGCATAGTTTTCAATCGCAACGGTGATTAACGTGATGCCGTAGAGCGCGACGAAATGCCACAGGTCGATGTCTGCCAAGAATGTACCAGCGAGAGGCCGCGACGCCGCTGCGATCAGCAGCGCACCAATGCCGCTGGCCGTGATAGTAATTGCCAGTGCCGTACCGATGACCGTACCGCGCTCGCGTTCGTTGTCGTGCTCGAAGTAGAACTTTGGAATCGCAGAGGCGAATCGCGCCCCTAGTACGAGCTCAAATATCGAGATCAGCAGCGCCAGCATCGCGACGATACCGTAATCGCTCGGCGCCAGATAACGCGTATAAATTGGCAGCATCAGAAAGCCGACGATTTGGCGAATCACGGCACCGGCAGAGTAAATCCCCAGGTGCTTTGCAGCGCTCTTACGTTTACCCATGTCGACTATCCTTCGACCGAGGATTGCGCTCGATGGATATGCTCATCATAAATCGCGCTCATGCGCTTACCGATCACATCACTGGAGAAGCGCCGCTCCACCCAGTCGCGACCTGCGGTCTGCCATTCCTGCCAGCGCCCGGGTTGCTCCATGACCGCCTTGATTGTGTGCGCAATTTCCTGTGCGGACCGATCTTCAATCAGAAAGCCCGCACGTCCATCGTCGATGCACTCCGGAATGCCCCCGGTCTCCGTCGCAATGACCAATAGTCCGGAGGCTTGCGCCTCCTGCAATACCACGCCTTGCGTCTCTTGCCAGCGTTCTGCGGAAGCACCCAGAGAGGCCAACACCAACACATGGCAACGCTCGAACACCGCACGTAAGTCGTGATCGACCAAGAGACCGTGGAAGACCACCGCACCTGCGAGCCCCAACGACTCCACTTGCTGTGCGTACTCTCGCCGCGCCGGACCATCACCGACGAGATGCAGCCTCACGCTGCAACCCTCCGCAGTGAGCTGCCGGATCGCTTCGATCGTGTATTGCTGGCCTTTGGACACGTCTAGTCGCCCAATCGACAGAATCTCAAGTGGCTCGCCCGGCCCGGGTGCCTCGCGTCGTGAAAATGGAAACTGACCGAGCGGTATACCTTGAGGCACTATGCGCATCTTCTCGGGCGGTGCACCGAGTGCAATGTATTGCTGCTTCGCGGCTTCCGTATTCACCAAAATCTGGTCGGCAACCGCTATGTAGGCTTTTCGTCGGCCTTCCGGTAGCTCGGGGACACCATCCGGCGTTAGCCCGTGAAAAGTCGCCAACAAAGGAACATCAAGGCCGATGATGATCGGCAGAAGCTTGCTTCCGGCAACCTCGCTGTGCGAATGCACGATGTCGATGTCGTCGTAGCCATAGAACCGACAAAGCAGCAGACCGTAGAGCTTCTCGCGAATCGTCAGCACCGACGCGGCTAACAAGCGTCGAAACCGAAACAACCCCCGCCAAGCCCGAGCCATCCGCGAGGGCAGGACAAAGCTAACCAGCCAATCGAGGAGCAACCTTGAGCCGCCACCGGGGATCCACTCGCAGCAATCGAGTAAACCGTGATCACGAACCTCACGCGACACGAGATCGAGTTGAGCGCGTCGCGCAAGAATCCTGTTCCGACCACCGTTAGCCTGAATCTCGATCAGCTGATTAACAAGCCATGGCTGAACGACATTGGGGAACTTGGCCGTTATCGACAAGACTCCACGCGATGACTGTTGGGAATTCATTGCCAGAGACGGCCCGTTGCCTACCTAAACTGCGCCGCAAGTCTACGCCACAGGCTAGCAGGAAAGCTACGACGAGATTCCGCCCCGCCGTGTGAAACGTGTCCGTAGTTGGCCGCTAGTTCAGGTCGTTGACGCGCTCTGCTGGTGGCTCATCCGGATCGAATCCAACGGGTCCAACTAATGATTTAGCGATCACAACATCATCGACGTAGACCGACCCTGTGACCTCGGCGAAGTGCTGCCAATTACCCATGACCGACGCAGTACGCAGCACGCCCATCTCGACGTCGTTACGCTCGTAGATGGGAGTTAGCAATTCGGAGAACGGCGCTGTCGCCGGACCCATGTAGATTCGATAGGTCCCATCCGATGCACCTGGCGACGATTCACGGATGAACAACTCTTCAAAGTAGAACCAGGCGTCACGCTGCGCGTTGCTGTCCCGGACGACGATATTCTCGCCATCGGGCGCGTTCAGAGTGATCTGCAGATCGCGCTGCGTGGATAGCTTCAGTTTTGCATTTTGCGAGGATCTGCCAGGGCGCTGCCATGCGGTGTAGCTCAGTTTGAATGTGACGTCTGGTAGCGTCGCCTGAGATGGCATGTAGATGTAGAAACGTCGGGACAGTGTTTCACCGTAGTCAACATCAGTGGCGCGCACGTTGAGCAGATAGTTAATTGCGCGGTTACAGTCGGAGCGCCTGCCAGGCGACCCACCAACGTTTCCGTTGACGCCGCACTGGTAAGGAACCCTCAGATCATCTCCTGCTGACAATCGAGCTACCGTGTTCTGGAACACGCTTTCACCCATAGCTGTCGACGTATCGATACAGACCTGGTTTCCGGTGACGCTGGTGACCTGCCACTGACTCCAACCATTGGATACGTTGTAAACCGAACCACCGAAAGGCCCCGAATCCTCAGGCGTAAAGCAACCGGTGCTGGCAGAGGTGGCGTTGAGCGTCGCACGGGTCGTTCCGCAGGCGTTACAAAATCCATTGCGGCCGTCGAACTGCAGCTTCATCGCATACCTACCGCGATACGCGCGTTCGGTAGATACGCTGTAAACGTCATCAACGCCACGCATCATATGACTGTCGGTGTTCGATGCCGTTGGCGCAGGGCGCCAGGCGTAGACCGGAGAGGGACCAGCAGCGAAATCACCGGACTCGAAATCATCTTCGAATAACGTCTGTGCCGAGGCAGTCCGAGAAAGCAGACCTACCACCAGTACAAATAAAAGACGCAAAAAAAGGCTTGAATTAGTCATGAGTTGTCTCTCTCGTCGATTTGGGACAAGACTCTTGGGTGACTAGCGTCACATACGCACCATGACAGGAAGATGAACGAGTTCACACTTGCTGTCATGACACACATCACAATCGCAGGAAGCAGAGAGATTATGTCAGAATTTTGTTGGACCTGACTGTCTCAATTCCGCGACTTCGGACCATAGCGTTCGGCTTAAGTTCCTCAGCAAGCTGATTGCGGACACTGGACAGCAAGACACAGCTCAGTGCGAGGTGCATCCACATGAAGGGGTAGTAGACAATCGAAACGAATTGTCCACCGACCAGGAATCCAACAAAGCCGAGCATCAACCCTTTCGCAGCGAATACTCGCCAGTCGTCCCCCTTATCGAACCGTTCGAGCAATTTGATCGCGGTGCGAGGAACCGTGAAACCCAGGAGTATTAGCACAAGGTAGACAAACAACCCGATAAAGCCTAGATCAGCACCGACCTGAATAAAGATGTTATGCGCGAGCTGTGCATGATCGTAGAGCACATAGTCGGGATAGAAGCGTTCGAAGTAGGGAATGAACGCGAAGTACCCCACACCGAATGACGGGTAGTCCTTCATCATCTCCCAACCGTTTTCCCAATAGTGCATGCGCTGGATCGAGGTCTTGTCCTCTCCAATCGTCGTAAATCGCTCAATCTGCTCTGGCGGCAGAAAACTGAATGCAACGTAACCGACTATTCCCGCGATTAGCAGCGCTCTGATCGAAATCTTTCCATGCAAGAAAATAAGATAAAGCTGCACGGCAAGGGCGACCTGGGAGCCGCGTGAGCTCGCTGCCATCACTGTCATTGCAGCGGTGATCGGCGCGGCAAGCAACAACCACTTTCGCCACCCACTTAGCGTGGGTCCCAGCGCTTTATACAGATAGACCGAAATTCCGAAGAACACAACCATCTGAACCGCCAGCTCACCCGAGTTCTCAAAGAACCCCGGTGGGCCTTTCATACCCCAGCTAGTGAACGAGAAACCCCGTAACGCCCAAGTACGCGCACCAAACAGCGAGAGCTTGAGACTGGCCAGAAAAAAGATCACCAACAGGAAGTAGAAATGGCGTTCAGTTGTGCAAATACGAGTTATCAAAAAAAAGATGATGACCCACAGATAGTATTTATCGAGTGAGCGCCAGCTGACCGGTGGTGCAAATCCTGACTGACTGGAGATAATAATGACGACAAAAAAAGCGACCAGCCAAAACAACACGGCGCCACCGCTCGCGGACATCTTGTTCTGCTGAAAAAAGAACCCAGCCGCGGACAAGAGAATGAACACTTGCATCCAGGGCAGAATATCCAGAGCCGGTACGATCGACTGCGGTCGCGTGTATTCGAAAAGGAAATAACAGAAGATCATCCAAACCGCGAACGGTTCGGCCTTAAGTCCGCGCCACATGGCGCCTACCTTCAGCGCGAGCAGATCTGCTATGTTGCTCCTGTCCTCAGTGCGCGGCTCTGAAGGCGTGGCGGTGTTCATTCTTCCGGGGTACGAAATTCGTTGAGGTTCGCGACACCGGTCTCGATCCAGGAAAAGCAACGAGCAAAATAGCCCGTCGACTTACCGAACGGATCCGGAATAAAAGGTCTTTGCGGACGGGTCATACACATGCCTAACAATACCGCCTGGAATCCTGGAAACAGCGATTGGATTTTCTCAGCCTGTTGCGGTTCCATGCAAACGAACCAATCGCCGGTCTGCGGCACAAAGTCCTCAACCCGACTAGAGCGATGCTGTGCCAACGAGAAACCACGATTCTCCGCCACCGCCAGCGCCACCGAATTCGCAGGGTCTCCGCCGCGCGTGCTAAGCCCGATCGAGACCGCATTAAGACCTCTCTGTTCAGCGACGACTTGTGCGAAGGGACTACGGCATATATTTCCGGCACATACGAAGACCAGCCGCGTGAACGTTGTCCCCGACTGTGGCCTGAAGCTCGTGTACCGACCCAAAATCCCCAAGGCACGATGGACTTGATAGCGTAAGAAGCCTTTCTTGGAACCGTAACCGTCCTTGATCATTCCTGTGATCATCATCAAATCATCGTGCACTAATGGCGCGCGATCTCAAGCGGCGTGGAATGCAATCGGCGCAGCGGTAGGACGCTCCGCACGATGTCCTTCGCGTTGAACATCACAGAGCGGGATCTCGCTCGTACGCTATCCAGCGCGCTAAGCCGACCTTCCGAGATGGGCGCGTAACCGAGACTCGCGAGTGTCTCGCCGACGGTTGTTTCGACCAGCCGAATCTCCTTTTCGGAGAGCGTTTTGCGCCAGCGGTGAATAGGCACCTCGGAGAGTCCATCACCAAGTGCCTCGAACGCCGTGTTGCTGCTAACGACCGCATCACCAGTGGGCTCATGCCGATCACGCCGCTCCAAAGCGGTTTGGAAGTCGAAAGGTTTAAGACCGATAAATGCCGTGACCGCTTCCATCACACGATCAGGTGTTCGAACCACGTCCTCGTAACGCACAGTCATCGCCTGTCCCGAAACGCTGGGTGCACAGCGTTCGAACGCTTCGATGGATCGTTCCCATTTTAGCGCTGAGTACTGAATCGCCGCTTCAGGATCGGAAGCACGCATACCGACCCAACCGAGTTTGCGTAACGAAGCGGATACGGCCCGCCCATCTCGCACCATATGGATGATCTTTGCGTCCGGAAACGCTCTCGCGATCGTCTGCAAACTGAATACATGACCCGGCGTGCTATCCAGCCAAAAACCCTTCTCCTGACGATCGGCCAATTGACTCATTACGTCTCTGAGCAGATTCGCGTAGCTGGCGCTGGAACGCACCAATGCCCGACCGGCGTCCTCGGTGATGCCGAGCCGTCGGAACTGACGTGACCGAACCCAGTCGTCGGCGAAAGCGACTTTTGCACGATTGCTGGACAGAGCCCCATAGCAACGCTCGCAGCCATTGAGCAACATTGATTCGGCCCGATAAACCGCGACCTCCGATGAAGCTGTGACCAGTGATGCCATCAGGGTCGTGCCAGATCGCGCAGAGCCCAACACAAAGATGGGTTTTGACGGTTCACCGTTCATCCAGCAGTGCGCCTCGCTTGGGTGTCGCTCAAGTGCTCGGTGAGTCTCGCATTCAACGCTGCCCAGTCGTCCAGCAGACGGCGCTTTTTGTTCTCAACACTGCCGCGGAGCTCATCCGACTGTGCCAACATCGTCACCAGGGCATTGCGTATCGCCTCGGTCTCGTTCTTGGTGAATACGGCGCCGCCTGAAAAATACTCGCGCAAGGCTGCGGTGTCGGATAGCAACAACGGTTGCTCCAGTGCGATCGCTTCATAAGCGCCGCAGACAAGGCAATCGTCGCGCAAGGTCAGATCGATGACGACATCAACACCCTGCATCAAACCAAAAAACTCGGACTCCGAGAGGAACCCGGTGGGCACTAGATTCTCAGGCAGCTCCGGGTTTCCGGGCAAGGGTTTGCGTCGACCGGATGCGAACACGGTGAGATCCGGGAGCGCGCGAATCGCATCAAAAATCTCAGCGAGCGGCTCATCTTCCGCCCACGAACAAACCAGCAGCGCTGTATGCGGGGTGCTGGCTGACGTCAGCATGTCGGGCTTTCGCAGATCGAAGTCGAAACTCGGCAACGGGTCCGGCATCACAAACGGTCGACCGCCATTGGCTGTCACAAACGCTGCCAGCGCATCGTTCGTCACGATCGTCGTCGATGCGTGCCGCATTATCCAGTTGGCCACCCGCTGTAAACGTGGCGAATTGCCTTCACCCGGATAGACGCCGGCATTGTGTGCATCCACCACGACATGGCTGCCGATCAGCTTTCCGAGCACCACACCCAGAACCGACAGCACGATAGAAGGGTTTTGCACAAACAGCACTTTCGGCCGGCGCGATATCACCGCCGAGGTAGTTTTCAGCGTGCTCAGCACATAGCGTACGAGACGATTGGTCGTGCGCGGATAGTCGATCTCGAGAAGATCCGCGCCCAGTTCTTTCGCCATTGACGTGTTACGAGTGTGGCGTTCCCAGCATATCCAGAGACGGTCTGTCATCATCGTTGTCGCCCCAAAACTGCGACCAGATCCTTCAACACGGCGCAACGATAGGAGGAAACAGGTCGTCATGCCAGTGCAACGCACCCATTCGGACCAGTGAATTCCGTCACATCGCTTGAGCCGACCGCCAGGGCGACATAACACACTGTTTCAATTCCGAAAAACAGCTATCATCGCGCGTCGAACCGGAATGCGAACCAATATGCCCACCGTTCTTGTCCTGGATGCTGATCAACGCAGTGCTCTGGCCGCGACGCGCGCGCTTGGCGTGGCTGGGTATACCGTTTACACAGCAGATACGCGACGGCAAGCGCTGGCAGGACGCAGCAAGTGGTCGCAAGGGTATTTTCGCTACCCCGATCCGAGTCAGGACACCAACGCCGCGCTTGAGAGCATTGCGCAGTGCTGCGAAGCACGCAGTGTGGATTTGTTGATGCCGATGACTGACGTGAGCACGCACCTCGTGCAAAACGCGCATGGCGTTCATCTGCCGCAAACACCCTGCCCGCCTCCGCCGACATACGAAACCGCCAGCGATAAGGGTGCGCTCATGCGTGTCGCGGACGAAGTCGGTATCGCAATACCCGCGACCCAGGAGATTGCGCCAGGTACCGCGCTACGCGAGCTGCCTGACACTTTCGAATTCCCCGTAGTCATGAAGCCTACGCGATCGCGAGTTCCACTTGAGAATGGCTACCTGCATACACAGGTTGCCATAGCCAGGAATGCCGACCATCTGCGGCGTTTGCAGGAATCCCATCGCTGGTTTCGAGACCATCCATGGCTTCTACAATCCTTTATCGAGGGCGTCGGCCGGGGGGCGTTTGCCCTCTACGATAATGGTTCGCCGTTGGCATGGTTTGCGCACGAGCGTGTGCGAGAGAAACCACCATCAGGGGGCGTGAGTGTCGTCTCACGCAGTGCTGCGTTGGACCAGAGACTCCACGATTCAGCATCAACTCTGCTGAATGCGCTCAAATGGCATGGTCCCGCAATGGTGGAGTATCGGGTGAGCGAAGACGGCACGCCCTACCTCATGGAGATCAATGCGCGGTTCTGGGGGTCGCTGCAACTCGCCATCAGCGCCGGTGTGAATTTCCCGCTGCTGGCTGCGGAGCTCGCACTGGGCAGAACGCCAACGCCCGTGACGGCCTACAAGTTGGGGGTCAGCAATCGATGGCTGCTTGGCGATCTGGACAATTTGTATCTGACGCTGAAGAGCAGTGAGTTTGGTGCCGGTCAGAAAATACTCAGTGCCATGCGCTTTCTGCTGCCCTGGTGGCCCGGCTTACGCTACGAGGTTTTCCGACCCGGAGACTTACGCCCCTTCTTGCACGAGGCCGCGCGCTACGTCGGTTTTGGGCGATGACCACGATCCTGCATTCCATCGACACCGGGGGACCGGGTGGCGCCGAGACGGTGTTTGCAACGCTCGCGGCCAATCCGCGTGGCAACACACGCCACATCGCCGTCGCCAAGCCTGGTAACTGGGTTGAAGCAACACTCAAAGAGCGCAATGTCGAAAGCCACTTCATCAATACCAAAGGCTCCTTCAACACCGACTATCTGCGCTATCTGATTCGACTCATTCGAGAACACAATGTGGATTTGATCCAGTCGCATCTATACGGCTCCAACCTCTACTGCAGTATTGCCGGTCGCATTACAAGAACGCCTGTTGTCGCAGCGTTTCACGGGGCAAGAGATCTCGCGGCACCTGGTTTCGCCAACGGACTGAAGCGCATGTTGGTACAGCGTGGCGCCTCCGCATTGATCGCGGTCTCAAACACGCTCAGAGGAGAATTGCTGGAAGCCGGTTTCCGCGACGACCCCAAGCTCTCCGTGGTCTACAACGGGATCGACATCGCACGATTTAGTGAAGCGGCACCAAGCGGCATTCGCTCGACGTTGGGTATTGCTGAACACGCGCCACTCATCGGCGCACTCGGCAATATCCGTAAACCGAAGGGTTATGAAAACCTGGTACGAGCGTTCGCGATCGTTCGCGAGTCGATACCCGAAGTCCAGCTGATCATCGCCGGTGAAGGTGGTGGCAGCTTGCTTGACGAGCTCAAGAAAGAGATTTCCACGTTGTCCCTGAATGACTGTGTTCACCTCCCTGGGTTTCTCGATGATCCGCCCGGGCTGCTCGCGTCGCTCGATGTCTATTGCTCAAGCTCCCATTCCGAAGGCTTCAGTTTGACCTGTGTCGAGGCAATGGCAGCACGCATTCCCGTCGTTGCCACGCGCAGTGGTGGACCCGAGGAGATTCTCAGAGACAGGGAAACCGGGTTGCTGGTCCCGACCCGGGACCCTGAGTCATTGGCCGCGGCGCTGATCAACACCCTGCGAGACAGGGATGAAGCGCAAGCTCGTGTGACCCGCGCCTACGAGCGCGCCGAGACGCAGTTCAGCGTCGATTCGATGGTCAACGGCTATCATGCAGTGCAGAACCAGCTGCTACAGCGTCGCGCTCGGCCATGATCAAGAGACTCGTCAAATCGACACTGCAAAACTTGTTTGCCACAGCAGGTCCGCACCGATGGCGCAGCGGCGGGCAGCTAGTGATTCTCATGTATCACCGGGTTCTACCTCCGGAAGACCCGCGATATCGCGACGAACAACCGGGCATGATCATTCACCCGGACACTCTCGACATGCATCTTGAGACCATGAAGCGTCATTTTGAGATTGTTGACCTGACGGATTGGCTAAGACGTGCGGACGCAGGAGAGCGTCTGCCTGATCGTGCGATTGCCATTACCTTCGACGATGGCTGGCGCGACAATCGAGAGTACGCTCAGCCGATTCTGGAGCGACACAATGCGCCGGCGACGATTTTTCTCGTCTCGGATATGGTGGGATCGACCGGCAACTACTGGCCCGAGCAACTAGCAACCGCGATCCGAATTGCACGGGAGCAAGGCCGCGACGTCTGGAAGACGGATGCGTTTGCGTGGTTGCTCGAGCTGCACCCGGCTGTGGTCGACGCCGACAACCCGGAACGGGTAGACGCGGCAGTGGTGAGCGCTAAGTCGCAACTGGATGACGATGTTCTCCGTAAACGATCCACTGCGATGCTAAGCGCGCTCGGCAATCCGCACGAAAACCAACCCAGAGCACTGCTGGACTGGTCGGAAGTTCGTGAAATGCAGTCGGCGCTGTTCGCGTTCGGCTCGCACACCGTAGATCACACACGACTCACCGAAACGCTTGCTGACGATGTCGTTGAACATCAATTGGTCGCATCCAAGCAGGCACTCGAAGCGGGAATGGAATCGCCAGTCACGCTGTTCTGCTATCCGAACGGTGATCACGCGCCCGCTGCCGTTCGACACGCCGAGCAACACTACGATGCCGCGGTGACTACCGTTGCGGGTTGGAACACTGCCAACACACACCGCCATACTCTGAATCGCATCGGGGTTCATGAGGGCAACAGCAATACACCCAGCGCATTCCTCGCCCGGTTGTCCGGCTGGATGTAAAGCAAGCAATAGGACCAATACAAATGATCTTGAGCCACAAGCACCGGTTTATCTTCCTGAAGACGAACAAGACGGCCGGCACATCCATCGAAATCGCGCTCTCACAATTCTGTGGCCCGGATGACATCATCACGCCGATCCCGAAAAAGGACGAGCAGATCCGCGAGCAGCTGGGTTTCCGCGGGCCACAAAACTTTGGAAAACCGCCAAGCTCGCTCGCAGGGCGAGCGTGGAAAAAGATCTTCGGAAGCAAGAAGCAGCGGTTCTACAACCACATGCCGGCCAGTGAATTAAAGCCTTTGGTGGGCGATGAGATTTGGAACTCCTACTTCAAGTTCTGCTTCGAACGCAACCCATGGGACCGCGTGGTTTCAATGTACTACTGGCACAACAAAGAAGAGCCTCGTCCATCCATGGAGGAATTCATCCGCTCGGATAAGATCGATCTCCTTGAGCAACGCGGGAGGGGCATTTATTCGATCGATGGAGAAATTGTTGTTGACCGAATCTGCAAGTTCGAGAATATCGCGGCGGAAATGACTGATGTTCTCTCCACCATCGGGATTCAGCAGGAGGTCGAATTGCCTCGTGCGAAAGGGGGCCATCGACCGAAGAAAGCGGGCTACGCGGAATTGATGACGGATGCCGAAAGAGATGAAATCGGAACGCGCTTTGCAGACGAAATCGCGCGACTAGGCTACACGTTCTGAGGGTTGAACCAACGATTTGTATAACTCGACTGTACGCGTGGCGCATCCTTCCGCGGTGTATCGCTCAAGGAAGCGCTGCTGTGCACGAGTAGAGAGCCCGCCTCTGACCTCGGTTTGCACCAATGACTGAATGGCGCCCAGAAACGCTTCGCCCGTGTGCTCGTGTACAAGAACACCGCACTCGCCGTGCGCTAGCACCTCCGGCATACCGCCCACTGAATGCGCGACAACCGCAACACCCAATGACATAGCCTCCAACATAACCATGGGTAGGCCTTCGTGATCGGAAGTCATCACCAGCATGTCCATCTCGGCAAGCGCGTCGGTGAGACCGTCGACGAACCCCCAGCGGGAGACGAAGTCGTTAAGATCTTCAGAGGAGATGCGCTCGTCTAGCGCAGCCTGGCCAGGGCCATCTCCGAATATGTGGAAATGGAATCGGTCGTCAGACTGCCGATTCGCAGCTGCCGCCATATCGACGAAGAGATCCACCCGCTTGACCGGCACCAAACGTCCAGCGAAGCACACGTTCAATTTGTCTGCCACCGCGTACTTCCGGGCACCCTCAGCTCGATCAATCGGTGCCAAACCATTCTCAATGACGCGGACCTTCGCAGAGGGATAGCGCCCGCTTAGCTGCTCGGAGAGATCCTGTGTCACCATCACAATGCGATCCTGCAGCCACCGAGCCGTCCAGCGATCGAGTTCTGAATTGATGCGACGACGCCACCCGGTATTACTGAACTCAGGTGCTCCGTGTACGGTTCTTACGCCGAATTTCACTTTCGCCAGCCGTGCCGCCAGACTGCCGAGGACATTCTCTTTTTGTCGATGGGTATGCACGAGCGCCGAACGAACGCGCCGAAAGTGCGATATCAACCGGTAGAGGATCACCAGACCATTGTGCTGATTTTCATCGATCACGGTCACAGCGACGCCCGCTTCTCGCAGTCGTTCTGCTAGCAACCCTTCGTTCAGAAGCACCACATCGATCGATACATCGTCATGAGTCTGCATCGCTGCCGCCAGCTGAAAGAGTTGCACCTCGGCACCCGCCCAAAGATCACCGGACGCCAGATGAGTAACTCTGAAGGGCACGCTCATCGGGCTAGGGCAGATTGCGGATGATTCGAGGGCCAAGGAAATTAGCAACCGGGATCGGCAGCTTTTGCCAAATTCTGATTGCACGGGCGTATTTGGGGTTGTCCGGGTTCATCTTCGGTGGCTCGCCGCCATCTCTTAGCCAGTAATGCCAATACAGCTGCTTCGGCTCAGCGCACCACTGCCGCTTGAAACGGTAAGTCCCCGCATCCACAGTCGAGCGACCAAAATCGAACCACCGGTAGCCCGCATCAATCGCAAAGCGAAGTACTTCCCAGTAGAGCAACATGTTGATCGAAATCCGATTGAAGTCTCGCACCGTCGACGCCCAAGGTATTTCGAGTTGCTCGCGATACCCAATGAGAAACGCCGCGGCAGCAGGTTTACCGCCCACTGTAATCGCCACAATCTTCACGTCGTCCGGAAACGTCGTCGCCATGCGCTCGTAGAACGAACGTGCATAAACCGGGGTTCCGAGGTCACGCATATTGCGGGCGAATACCTCATAGAAGAGCGGTACCAACTCCGCGCCACCGACTTTGATTTCCGGGTTCTCACGCAGGGGCCGCCGCACTTGCGAGCGTCGCTTGCTGCCGATGGCCTTGCCAAGGTCGTCGATGGACGCGGGCAACTCGAGCAGCATGGAAACTTTGTCAGTGCGAACCGGCATCCCGGCTTCGTCCGGCGCTTGCTCGCGAAACTCGATGTGCGATACACCCAATTCACGACCAAGCGCCTTGGCCGCCTGCTGAAGCCGCGTGCGAGCAGCCGCGCTGCTGGCGAGCGTTCCGCCGTAGTTCAAATAGGGCATCGACACCATGTAGTGGCCGAACAGTCGACTGTTCAGTCTAATCAAAGGCAAAACGCCTTCGACCTGCTCCCCCTGCAATGCCATGAGGTAATGCGGTGTCTGCCCGAACTCTGTGCGAATCAGCTTCGCCCAGGACAGCTGATGATAGTGCGTCGCGTCCGGGTGACGCTCCACATACTCAACCCAACGACGATCGTGATCGCCGACCGTCACGACACTCTCGCCCGCGGTGTTCATTGAGAAACCTCCGCCCTATCAGGCCGCACTGAGCGCGAGCGGGGTTGAGTCCAGCGCAATACTGTCCAGCACTCGATCCATTCGCGTAAAACGGAAATCTGAGACTAGCTGGCGCAAACGGGGCTCCGTCTTATCAAGGTTGTTGTAGTGTCGGAATCGGGAAAACCGGGAAGCTTCGATTCGGGGTTGTTCCGGATCTACCTCCCAGGGGTGAAGGTAGAAAACAAATGGTCGTTTCTCTACTGCATTCACTCGCTTTAAACCCAGGCGTGTGAGCCAATATGGGAAGAGTCGAAAATACCCGCCACCTGCCACCGGAAGTTTGACACCTGCCACTCTTGAGGTGGTGATTGGGAACTCGACCAGCTGTCCACCGTTCGGGGCCTGCAGCTGATACGGATGGCGCGGCGAGTCAGGTATTCCGTAGTTATCATGGTGCACGGGAAAGATACTCGAGTCGTATCGAAATCCCGCTTCAACAAGCGTATCGAGCGCCCACAGCGAACGTTTGGTTATCGAGTAGCTCGCGGCACGGTAGCCATCAACACTCGCCCCAATTGCCTCCTCCAACACGCGCTTCGCACGCAGTGTCTCTTCACGGAACACTTCCGGAGACTGCTCATAGATAAGTTGATGGGAGTATCCATGACACGCGACTTCGTGGCCTGCATCGTGAATTCGACGCACCAGTTCCGGATAGCGCTCGGCCACCCAGCCCAGTGTGAAAAACGTGCCTTTGATCCCGGCATCGTCAAAAATCGCGAGTACTCGATCCGTATTGGCAACGACACGGGATGGTTGCGTAGACCAGCTGCCGGTCTCCACAGCATCCTTAAACGCAGCGACCTGGAAATGCTCTTCCACATCGATCGTAATCGCGTTTTCAATCGGCAGGCTCACTGGCTCCCTCTGGTGCTGGTGGGCTGCCAAACGAGCGTCAAACGAACCACATCCTCATCAAACGACTGACCGCCTGCGTTGCTATCTCTTTCGATATGAGCGACAGAGGAGGAGATGGAAAGTGTGCGCGTAAGCTGCTTACTAACATTGAGGCGCACCTGAAGGTTGTCGTCATCACGACCGCTGGAAAACTGGTTCTGGTTTAGGCTGCCCGACAGCCCTACCCGCCATCCACCAGGAAGGTTTCGATTGGCACCCAGGGTAATTTGGTAACCGTCGCGATCCTGCAAGTCCGACTCATCGAAGTCAAAGTCGAATAACCGGGCCGACGCAAAAATGCTGCCGTTACGCTGATCTAACGTCAGTGTCACCCCTCCCGAGCGCTGTTCCAACGGATCCGCAAGTGCATTCTGATCGGTGGCCGGGTTACCCACACCGTCCCCGGCGAAGTTACCAATGTTTCGATCTGCAAGAAATTGTTGGAACAGCTGCGCACTATCGCTCAACTGCTGGACGTAGGTGGCAGCAAACTGGACTCGACTATTCAGGGTTCGCTGGAATGCCACGTTGATCTCAGTCCCGTCTCGATCCTCACGATCTGTATCAAAGATGATTTCGTTACGACCAATCTCAACGTTCAAAGAAGAACGAGACGTCTGACTCGAGAACGCCACGGTCGCTGATCGACGATCAAAATCGGTATCGATTTCACGATCAAAATTCACCGTGCCGTTGGTGACGTTTATGGACAGATTCCGATTCCGGCTGATATTTCGGATGAGTGACAGACGACCTGTCACGCCGTCATTATTCTGAGGCGAATCCTCGAAACTCACGTCGCGATACAAAGCAGAAAGCGAAACCTGATTGTTTGCACCTAATCCAAGCGACAGTACTGGGCCGGTGGTGAAAACATTAACGTCTTCGCGGTTCTGCGGGTTATCCGGCGCAAAAACATTGTTCAATACCTGACCGAAAGTGTCTTCTACCCGCCAATCGAGGTAGTTCTCAACAAGACTGAAATCAATCGACCCGGTGAAGCTGCCGAGCGTCTCATCATCGTTGGTGTCTTTCGTGTAGATCCGCTGTTCGATATCGAGTGTGATCGTGCTGTCGATCCGTCGAGTGTCGGCCGTGAGGTCGAAATCCAAACCGACGATGGCAGCGGTCTCATCGAGACCGTCCTCGATGTCGCGGTTGATGTTGTTCGTATGTGCGCCACCTGTCTCTATCGCATAGTCGACGGTGGCCTCGGCACTAGCCGGAACGGCGATGAGCCAACTGGCGAGTGCAACCCCTACGAGACCCGGGTTACATCTTGTTGTTCTTGTAATCACGACTGGCTCCCACGCCTAGCTTTCTGTTTGTTCTCTACCGTAGCCATATCCGTAGCCGTAACCATAGCCGTACTGCGCACCGGTGAGTCCCGACACCGAGCTCTGGTTCAGTACCAGGTTGATCGCTTTGGATTCGTCGATGCAGCCAACAGCATCCTGTACGGCGGTAACCGGCGTCCTTCCGGCACACACCACCATCGCGATCTGGCCCATGTGCGATGCAAGTACTCGAGACTCCGGTGTGATCAGCAGCGGTGGCGAATCAAAAACTACAGCTCGGTTCGCGTACTTGCGTGCCAGTCTCTGCGTCAACTCGGCCATTCTGCGACTGGCCAGTAGCTCAGTTGCCTGATCGTTTCTTTGACCGGCTGGCAAAATGGCGAGACCAGGCACATCCGTTGGGATGATCACATCCTCGACCTTCAGAGATTTGTCCACAAGCAAATCGATCAGACCCGGCTCGTTCGCCACATCGAAGATACGGGAGATATGTGGTTTCGGCACATCTGCATCAACAAGCAGTACGTTCACATCGGTTTCGCTCGACATGCTGAGTGCCAGGTTCACGCAAGTGAAGGTCTTGCCATCTCCCGACAATGCGCTCGAAACCATAATCAGGTTGCCATCTTCAATGAGACCGACGTTTTTCCCGACCGCGTTGTCGAGCAGCGGACGCTTGATCAACCGATACTGGTCCGCAAGGAGTCGTTCCTGCATCTCCGGTGCGAGCATGCCTGCTTCACGAAGCCGATCGCGATTGACCTCGATCAGTCGTCGAGTGCGAAACTCTCCTGTTTCTGCAACGGTCTCTTCATGCAGCGCCAGAGTCGCAATCGTGTCGTCCGAGAAATTGTGTGTTCTCGGCTCGCGATCACCCTTCACTTCTCTGGCTTGCGCCGTCTTCGGCTCGGATGCATTTTTGGAATCGCGTATGCGCTTTAGTGCATTCTGAATCTTGCTCATTGCTTTTCCCCTAAAGCGCTGCCATCAGACTACGGACGGCGACCATTCCCTGCTCGCGAGTCACCAAGACGAATAGAAATGCGACGATCAATGCAACCAAACCCGTCGAAAATGCTGCGAGCTGGGTCACGCGCTGCTTTCTGCGCTCGGCATTGATCACGAGCGATACACCACCAAGAACCGGCAGGCCGATTTTTTCGCGCAACGCGCCCGTATGGTGAAACACCGGTCGAATCTGACTGATCAAAAATGCAACACCGCCGCCTAGACCCAACCCAAGCAACAATACCCCTGCCAACAACAGTGGTCGGTTTGGAGATGCTGGCGCCTCAGGCACCAATGGTGGATTGATGGTCTGGAACTGAATGTCCTGACTCTGGTCGGCAGAGTCCGAAAGCTCGGCCAACTCTAATCGCTCGCTCAATGCCTGGAACTGATCCTGCTTCACGCCATAGTCACGATTGAGCCGTTGCAGCTCAGCTTCGACTTGCGGCAACACATCGACCAGACTTTGCAGTCGCGTGATCTGGCGTGTTGCAGCCTGCTCTTCGGCAATCTTCGCCGCGATCTCAACATCGGTGTTGTTGAGATCGATCTTGATGCTCTGATAGATGGGGTTGTCAGATGCTGCGCCGCCAGTCTCGGCCAACTCGGCCAATGCATCCTCTCGACGCCGCTCCAACTCCTCAATCACAGCCTTGGTCTGAATGACATCCGGGTGCAAATCCGTGAATCGCAGCGAAAGCTCTTCCAACTTTTCCCGATTGGTATTGAGGCGTTCGTCCAGATCGGCAATCGGTCCGGATTCGGCACCGGCCTGCACAATCGGCGCCTCACCGGCAAGCTGCGCCTCAAGCTCGGTGCGCTTTCTTTGCAGTAGCGTCAGCTCATATCGGATGGTGTCACGGTTGTCGATCGACTCCTGGAGGCTACTGTAATAATCACCACCTTCATCTGGCATGCGCCCAATGTTGGCGCGCTTGAAGTCTGCCAGGCGCTTTTCGGCCGCTGTGAGCTCCAGCTCCAAATCAGACAGTTGCTCGCGAAGGAATCTCTGCGAGTTTTCTGAACCCTCGCGGTTCGCGCCAAGCGAGTTCTCGACGAACTTATTCAGCATCGTTTCCACGACAACTTTGGCAAGCACGGGGTCCGTATCGAAGTAGCTCAACGAATAAAGGTTCGGATCTGACTTCGCGTCGTTGGTGAGAGACAGACGTTTTCGCAAACCACGGGCGACGTCGCTCCTCGAACGCTCCGGATTAACACGCAGATTCAGGTTGGTGTCGGTAACCACCTGCTCCAGCTGTTGCTGGCTGAACATCACGTTGGTCACGAGGTCGAGCTGATCGGTGACATCGGTATCGACAATCAGGCCTTCCAGCGTCGGACGAAGCTGTGAGCTCGTATCAACATAGACTTGAGCGGAGGCCTCGTAGGTGTCAGGCAGCATCAGCACGAACAACCACCCGCCAATGCAGACAACCCATGCGGCAATGAGCGCAATGGCGCGAAAACGCCACATGCCGCGCGCTTCCGAAATCAGATATTCGAGTTGCTCACGCATCCTAGAACAGCGCCTCGGGGATGATGATGACGTCGCCCGGCTTCATCGCGGCATTCTGATCGATCTTGCCTTTGTTCATCAGGTCGTTTAGCCGGATGCGGTATTCCGTCGTCTCGCCATTTTCAACGCGTACCAGCTTGGCGCGATTGCCTGCTGCAAACTCACCCAAACCACCGACGGCGATCATGACATCCAGAACGGTCATGCCTTCGCGATAAGGGATCGCCTGCGGGTTAGCCGCCTGGCCCACAACACGCACTTGTCCTTCGTAGACACCCTGGAAATTCGTGACGATGACATTGACCTGTGGCTGCTTGATATAGATCTGCAGGACATTTTCGATATCGCGTGCGAGTTGGGATGGCGTCTTGCCGACCGCGATCATGTCCTCGACCAGCGGGGTCGATATTTTTCCGTCAGGCCGAACCGGCACCGTCGACGAGATCTCCGGGTTTCGCCAAACAAAAATCTCGAGTTGATCACCCGGGCCAATACGGTATTTGCTGAGGTCCTCAGCCTGCGGGACCGGCGTCGCGCCCGCCGCGGCTGGAGGGAGAGTTTGTCCGCCGCCACAGGCAGCGAGTAGTCCTGCTGTCAAACAGAACAGAATCAGTGAACGTCTTGGACAGTACGTCATCGGGAGGTTGTCCTTATTCGGTCGCGGATACCGTTGCGCGCTGTAGCCGCGCGCTCGATGCCCTATGATGCCAAAGTCATGTTTAAACGACCAGAATGCTTTGATTTAATTCCAGAAAATGTCATTTTTTATGTCACATGCCGATAACAATTCTCGTCGGACCCCATGGATCGCCTTGTCGGTGCTGTTCCTGGCGGTGCTGTCCATACACGCGATCGATAGTGATCGACAGTCAATCATCCTAGGTGGCGCGCGCAACGCCGGGCATATCCCACTCTTCATGCTCGTGACATGGGTAGTTTCACGGTTTTTTCGGGGTCATACGCTGAAGACTGTCACGACAGTCGCTGTGATCGCGCTCTCATCAGAGATTTCGCAATTGGTCACAGGCGGTGAAACCGATTGGCGTGATCTGACCGCCGACATCGCCGGCGCAGGCTTGATGCTGGCCGCTCTGCAGCTTTGGAAGCGCACGCTCTTGCTCGCGAGGCTGGCCGCCGTGGGCATTGTGCTCCTGGGCCTCGCACCGCTTGGCAACTGGCTCTACGCCTCGCAGCAACGTACCGCGGCAATGCCTTGCCTCGCACGTTTCGATGTATCGTCATTGGACCCCGCGCAAAGGGCGATGAATGCCACGGTCTCTGCCCGGTCGGAGACAATGCTGTCGCTGACGCTCCAACCGAAGCGCTACGCGGGTCTGCGACTGCTCGACCCAATCGAAGACTGGAGCAGCTACGACCACTTGATCATCAACTTCGCTACGGCGCCTCCGGTGCCGGTCACGGTCAGAGTGCATGATCGAGCTCACAACAATGAGCACGAGGACCGATTCAACCGACGGTTCGACGCGGGCAACGCCAGCGTGAGCATCCCCCTTGATCAGATTCGCGAGGCGCCCGCCGGCAGGTCGATGGATCTGACGCGCATTGAGGAGCTAACGTTCTTCACGAGCGATCCGCCGCCGGGCACTGTGCTCGAGGTGTCGGCGCCCTGCCTACAGAGGGAAGCAGGCTAAGGAGACCCGCGAAGCTCCGCATACAGCGCCTCGGCCTCATCTCGACCTGAGAAGTTCTCCTCGGTTTGCAGCGCACGTCCCAACAAACGTATGGCTTGTTCACGTTCTCCATTGCGAGACAGCGCGGCCGCCAGATGCCAGGCGATCTCCGAATTGTCTTTATCGAGCTCGTTAGCACGTCGCAACGCAGGTAATGCGGTATCGAGATCATCTTCTGAGAATGCAATCCAACCGAACGTGTCGTTGATCGCCGCGGTTCCAGGCGAAAGGCGCTGCGCCTCGGCCGCAGTCTGTCTGGCACGTGCGTCACCAGCCGTGAAATACATCCACGCCAGATTATTCAACACGATCGCTCTGGCACGCCCATTGGTACCCTCGCGCTCGGAGAGCTGCTCGTACAAAGAGATGGCCGCGGCTCGCTCGCCTGACGCATCGAGAGACTGAGCGAGTACGGTTTGAATCTGAACATCATCTGGATTCTGCTGAAGCCACGCATCCAGCACGCTGCGACTGTCAGCCAACCCTAGCTTTTGTCGTGTAGAGAATTGCCTGAGCAACAGCCGACGATCCATTTGGTTGCGACCCGCGACATCAAACCGATTCAGCGCCCCCTCCAGGTCGCCGCGCTGAAGCAGGATATCGCCTTGAAGAATCAGAGCCGCGCGGTTGTCCGGGTCCTGATCCAAAACCGCATTCACGGCATTCGCCGCCCGATCCACAGCGCCTTGATTCAGGTCAAGATCGGCACCGAACAACAACGCCACGGTATCGCCGGGCCGTGCCTCCAGGTAGTCACTCACCACCTCTCGCGCCGCCTCAGGGTCGCCCGTGTTGAGCAACACTCGAGCCTTGTCGAGCTGCATCAAACGATCCAGCGGTGCAAGTTCAGCCGCCCGCAACAAGTCCTGCCGCGCCGCCTCCTCACTACCGAGCTGACCTCTGGCTTTACCGCGCATCTGCAGTAGTCGAGCGTTATCGGGGTGAAACTCGAGTCCCGCCTCAGCGCTGGCAAGCGCCGCTTCCGTCTCGCCAGCAGACAACTGATATTGAGCCAGGAGGAAACGCGGTTCGGCCGCTTCCGGCGATGCTGCGACGGCGGCCTCCACGCGCGAGACCGCTGCCGCTGTGCTGCCCATCGAGCCGGCGATCTGACCGAAAGTGGCGACAGCCGGCATATAGCTCGGAACATCATCGAGCAAGGCCGCGAGCAGCTCATTCGCTTTGCTGACATTGCCGTCCGAGAGCTCGACGCGCGCAAGACCATAACGCGACGGCGTGTGCTTGGCGTCGATGGACAGCGCTTGTGTGTAGTACTGCCTCGCTATCGGGAACTCCCGCAGGTTCCCCATCAACTGACCTGCCAAAGACCAAGCGGTGGCATCGTCAGGGCTGCGCTTCACGAGAGCCTCGGCTTCACTGATCGCCGCGGCACGATCGTTGCTCGAAAGGTGGGCAAGCATGCGCAACAGGGAGCCTCGATAACCGCCAATTGCGTCATCCTCAAGATTCTCCAGCAAGGCGAGTGCCTCGGATGCTCGGCCGGAGGCCAGATAGCTATACGCAGTGGCGAGTTTAAGACCAGGATCATCTGGAACTTGTGCCGCACTGCGCTCAAAATAGATAACACCGTCCGCGGGATTGCCCGACGCGACCGCGGCCTGCCCCAACAATGCGAGTACATCCGGATCGCTCGTCTGCTCGGGCGCCAGGGCGGCCAGCACTTCGAGCGCCTCCTGCGGACGATTAAGCTGGAGTAGCGTTTTGGCTAAGAGCTCGCGAGCTAAGCCGCTAGTTGCATCAAACCGAATTGCCTTGGTGAGGTAGGCCTCAGCTTGGCGAAGATTATTCTGTTCGAGGTTGATGCTGCCGAGAAAGAGATCCGCAGGCGAGCCGCTCGCAACACCTTCGCTGATCCGCAACAACCCGGCTCGCGCGCGATCTATGTCGCCTCGCTCCAGCGCAATCAGCGATTGCAGAAACAGCGTCTGCGGGGCACCAGGGAACTGCGATTTGTATTCGTCCAACGCTGCCTGCGCATCGTCGAGCGCGTCTCTTTGCAGAAAGTTCTCTACTCGAACCAGCAGAACCTGGGCGCGCGTAACCGGAGACGCGTTGTCGCCCAAACCCGCATACGCGCGCTCGATAAATGATGCGCGCGCCTCTGCGTCAGGTGCCTGCTGCGCCAAATACAATTGCAACTCCGGGCTCCCGGGCACCTTGGCCTCTGCGATTCGCAATACCTGCTCGACCTCAGCCGAGTTGCTCGCACGCTCAGCTAGTGACGCGAGCCCCACGTAGGCATCCGGCAGTCGATCGTCCAGCGCGAGCGCCCGCTCATACTCCGCCTTGGCCAGTTCCGGCTCGCCAGACGCGGCATAAGCATGGCCCAACAGATTACGGTGAATCGCGACCTGCGGGTCTTCACGAAGTGCATCGCCGAGCTGCCCTAGCGCCCGCTGTCCATCGCCTACGACGAGCAGGCTTTCAGCGTACTCCGGCAAGAACAGCCGCAGCTCCGCACCCAACTCCAGCGCGCGACCATACTCTGCGGCGGCGGTGGGAAAATCGCCGACTTGCCTCGATGCCTCAGCGAAGATCAGGCGCGCCTCTATGTTCGCCGGCTCTTCCTGCAGAGCACTGCGAGCCTCGAGCACCGCGGCTCGATAATCACCAGCCGCAATCTGTTCATTGGCCCGAGATACACGATCCTCGGCACTCGGCTGACATCCCATCAGACCGATAACGGCAATCGCCATCGCTAGTCGGGAAGGGGTAATGCTGGGAAAAAAAGGTGTCATGCCGGTGTCACTCCTAGTCCTGCACGAGTCTTGCCTCCGCGGCGTCCAGCGCCGCGGCAGTATCTATTGGTGGATCACCGCCGAGCATCGCTGTTCGGCAGAAATTATCGCAACGCTGTGCCACTGCAACCATTCGCGCATCCATCCTGCCCTGGAACAACTGTACTAGCTGTAACCACTTCGCTTGTATCGGCGAGGTCACTACGCCATCACCAATCCTGTGACGCACAGCGACCCATACCCCTTCACCGGATGGGTAGCGCGCCACAAAAACCTCATCGTTGCCCTCAAGAAAACGACCGAGCACCGGATTGTCTCCGCTGCGGTCTCTCGCAACTGGGCGATTGGCGCCGCTCAACAGTTCAGAGCCTTGCCGCTGATAGCGATACCACGCGAGGTCGATACACAGCGGATCACCTTCCCACAGGATGGCGCCACGTCGCTCGGCCGTAGGTTTGCTGTAGGCGGTGCGCCACAGACCGCACGCCGAAGTTCGTGATGTCGAATCATCGGCGAGACGCGGTGGGTTGTGATCAGAGCCGGAGACGATCAAAAAACGCGCGGCAAACGCCAACCCCACCACCAACACACAGCTGCCCGCAACAGCCGCCAGTCGCATGATTCCGGGAGATGCGCTCGTGAATCGCGTTTCGTCGGCCGCTTCGGCCTCTTGCATGCGAGAGGCGATCCAGAAAACGACGAGCATCGTGACAACAAATACCGCCCACCCTGCAAACGTGTGATCGACCACCTGCGGGTGATCGATCCCCAGACGAATACCCATCTGAATCACGACGAAAACGCGAATCCAGTTACCGACGATCGCAATCAACATGGCGATGGCGAGCAACATCACGGCATCGCGCGTGCGCGCGAGATACCAATATCCGTACAGCGCAGAAACCGCGGCGCTGATAATGAAGAAACGCAGGCCACTGCAGCCCGCGGCAATCTCGAAGATCCCCGTGGACACCGTCACCATATTGCCTTCGATAAACGCCGGGGTGCCGGCGAGATAGGTCATTTGGCTAACCGCAACCGAAGTCCATTGCTGAAGGATCGGGTTGATGGCATCCCATACCGGAAGGCAGAAATACAGCATTGCCGTAGTCGGCAAGATCAAACGCCAGGAACCGCGTCCATACAGAGCGACAAGCATGGCACACAGCACTACAGGGAGTATCAGCTGATAAAGGGCCACAACACCGAGAAGTTGTGCCAAAGCCATTGCAGAGGTGCCAGCGACGGCCAACCACAAAGCGGGCCAATACAGCTCCGATGTCGATACATGCTCAACCGCTTTCGCAATGATCCAGACGATCAAGGGCGCCAGCACTAAACCATGGCCGTAGGTCGGGTCCTTTAGCCAGCGACCGAGAAGATTCTCCGTTGCAGGCAAGAACGCAACACTCATGGTCATGACGACAGTGAGAACGATCAGCACGTGCCAACCGCCCGGTAACGAAAACCCCGATTTCGCGTCAGAAAATTGCAGTGATTTGCCCGCCGTGCCAGCCCCCTAGCAAGACCGAATACTAGCGCATGCGGTGTGTCTCGGGTAAGGAACCGAGTCCGTTTTCACGACGTGAAACCTGTCACAACCTAGACAGCCGGCAAACTCGCAATAAACTCGGTTCCATCGCCCGGCGTCGAGGCAACGTCCAAAGACCCACCAAGCTGCCGAATGTACTCGCGGGCCTGATACGCCCCGATGCCCATTCCTTGCGCGCCCTTTGTCGACACAAAGGGTCGAAACAACTGCTCACGGACGAATGTCCCGGTCATGCCCACGCCTTCATCGACAATCGATATCTCGTGAACGTCGCCATTGCGACGCAGCGTCACAGAAACCGATCCGTGTGGGCCGCCCACTGCGTCTTGCGCGTTGCGCACGAGGTGCCCCAAGACCGCCCCCAAACGATCCGCATCGGCACGGACTGAGAATGCGCCTGCCTCACATTCGAGATGCGGCACAGGCTGTCTCGAAGAAGCGTCAGCAACGACCTCCTTCAACAAACTACATAGAGCGATAGTGGTCACCGTCTCCGGCTGTTGTTGGCGAGTCAATGCAGCCAGCAGCTTCTCCATGCGACGCACGGAGTTGGCGACGGTCTTAATCGCATCATCCACAAACTCGGGGTTGGTTTTGTGCTTCTCCGCGTTCTTGACCACGAGGCTCTGCTGCGCGATCAGGTTCTTGAGGTCATGCATGATGAACGCCGTGAAACGATTGAAAACCTCAAACTGTCGAGCCTCGGCCAACTCATCGCGAGTTCTGTCGCGCTGCAGGAATACGCCCAGTTGTTGTCCGACAGTTCGCAACAAATCGTGATCTTCAAAGATCAACAGCGGCATCCCTGCGGGACGCACGAGAGCAGCGATCCCAATCAGTTCACCATCCAGTGTGATCGGCACAATGATTCGATCGTGGGTCAACACGCTGTCCGAACAGGGATCAAGCGCGCCGCCGTAATGCTCAGGATCACGCAAGGCTTCTCGGCCATCGATCACCCAATCCCGTTCCAATAGAAACGCCACAACGGGATCCGACTCGGTCAACATTTCCGGTGCCGAATCGTTGCCGACGATCGCGACTCGGTCAAACACCTCACCTTCGGAACTCTTTAGCCACAGCACCGCCGCCGGACTCTCAATGATGTCAGCGAGTGCATCGAGACAAAGGTCCGCCATCGGGGCTCTCGCGCTGTCCTGCGACAGGCGTGTGATCAGTTTTAGCCACTCCTCACGGTAGTCATATCGGTTCGCATAAAAGTGCGTTGCGATGAACACTTTGAGTCGCCGTCGTATTGCGGCAGAGAAAAGCACCAGCGTGAGCACGAGTAGACTGGCGACGAAGAACAGTCCCTTTAATGCCCCACCCCAGTCGCCGCCCTGCTCCTCGATTAGCGCGCCTCCGAAGGCCACAACCAACAGGTACAGACCGACACCCACCAATGATGATGAATAGAACACCACCTGCCGAGAGACGAATAAACCGCTTTCTGCACTGAGCTCTTGCCGCAGGGCAAAAATCAGGACGGGCACCACCATCGCGTTCACGAAACCGCGCCCTGCCCACAATTGCTCGTCCAACAAGCCGAGCAAGATCGCATTGGAATAGATGAACAGATCGAAAATAAACAGCAGACCGAATGAAATCGCGACGAGCGTTGCAAAGCGTCGCTGTAATCGGCCAGCGTTTCGGTAGATCTGTTCGACGGCCAGCAGACCGGCGATCGAAATAAAGACGATGAAATAGTAGGACCAGTTGAACTCCACCGCACCACCGGTCAATTCCCGCCAGATCAACGCGACCGACACCGGCAGCACGAGCCACGGCGCACGAGCGAACCACAGGCGCCAGCGATTCTGGTGCCCTCGGCTAACCAGCTGTCCAAGGAACAGCAAAACGGCGAACGCGTGAATCGAATCAACGCCGATGACGAGCCCGATGTCGGGCGACACACCCGCGACCCAAACCATGCCAAGTGCCCAACCGGTCAGCAGTACTGACATTGCGAGCACATGAAGCTGCGGCCAGCGGAACCGCCGGCCGAAAAGCAGCATCAATGCAAGAATCGACCAGGCGATGGCCGATGTCAGATATCCGAGCTGAACAAACCCCATGCGCTCGAACTATACCGATTAGAGACTCGGCGCGGGAATCTGCTAGCGCGCACCCTTCTGCCAAAGCACCACTTCGGCCGTCTGCAGAAGGATCATGAAGTCGAAAACGAGCGTCCGGTTCTTCACATAGTAAAGGTCATACTGAAGCTTCTCGAAGGCATCCTTTTCCGAGGATCCGTACGGATAACACAGCTGTGCCCAGCCGGTTATGCCGGGCTTGATGCGATGTCGCTCCAGGTAATAGGGAATCTGCTCCGACAACTTCTCAACAAATTCCGGACGCTCGGGGCGCGGGCCAACCACGCTCATGTGCCCTGCCAAAACATTGATCAACTGGGGCAGCTCATCGATGCGCAGTTTTCGGATTACCCGGCCTACCTTGGTGACGCGATCGTCGTCTTGCTTGGCCCAGACTGCCTTACCCTCTGCCTCGGCATCGGTGCGCATACTGCGAAACTTAAGCACATTGAATCGTACGTTGCCCTTTCCGACTCGCTCCTGGCGGTAGAAGATCGGTCGACCATCCTCCAGGTAAATCAGGATCGCAGTGACCAGCATGATGGGTGAGGCCAACAGCAAGACCGCGCTGCTCGAGATCACGTCAAACACACGCTGCGCAATGCGTCGCGGCAACTGACGACGGAATCCATTTTCGAAAATCAACCAACTCGGGCTCACAAGATTCAGGTTGAGTTTGCCTGTCTCGCGTTCAAGGAAGTTCATCACGTCTGTGATGTCGATGCTCTCGAGTCGGCACTCAAGCAAATCTCGAATAGGGAGCTTGCCACGACGGTCATCCTGAGCAATGACGATCTCGTCGATTTCATGTCGCTGGCAATACTCGATCAACGATCGCGGCATCTGACGGACACGCTTTTGCGGTAACTCCGATTCAGCATCGCCAGGCATTTTCATGAAGCGAACGAGCTTGAAACCGCGCTGGTCCGCCTGGCGTCGTAGCTGCAGGAACTGCTCCGCGCGCTGACCTGCGCCAAGCACCAGAATTCGGCGCTTGAACAGGTTTTCGTCAACCAGCTTCAGGAAACCCAATCTCACCGTGAGCAACCCAGCCGTTGCAATAACGCTCGACAGCGTAAGCGTGCCCGGTGTGAGGTATAGCCAACGGAAGAAGTAATACACGAAGGGCAGGATGACCCCGGTCAGCACCACGGCGGTGATGACCCGCGCAGCAACGCCGGCGAAAGTCTCGCGCAATGCAATTCGATACAAGCCCATCGCAGCCATGCAAAGGAACAGCACGAAACATACGGCGGCCGTCCGATAGAACTCGATGGCGTCCGAGACAGACCCTGAAACCCACCCCAGCTGCACCGCCAGCCAGGTGCCGGTGCAGATCGACGCGGCCACGACCAGAGCCTCTACAATTACCAATAAGGTAACCGGTAAGGACACGTAGTGGTCAAAAAGTCGAATAGCCATGAATTAGGCGTTCCCCTGGACGAGCAATATCAATCCGTGTGGCCGCCAAAATGAGGCAAGCCGCACGATTTTCTTGTTTTATCAGTGTTTATGTTAACGAAGCAGCTGTGACAACCGCGTGAACTGTCTCACTAATCGACAATTTCGCCGCCGATTCGATCCAGCAGTTCACGCGTTTTTGCCGCCATGAGCGCACTATCACCGCGGCTCTCGACATTCAACCTGATCACGGGCTCGGTATTCGAGGCACGCAGGTTGAAGCGCCATTGGTCGGATTCGATACTAATCCCATCTAGCCGATCGCTGGATAGCGCACCGTCTATGTAGTGCGCCCACACGTCTTCCATGACGACCCCCGCGTCCTCAACTCGACGGTTAATCTCGCCACTCGCGGGGAACTTCTGGATGCGCTCGGCGACAAGCGCGGAAAACGGCTGTGCACTCTGGCTAAGCAACTGCGCCACCAATAGCCACGGGATCATGCCACTGTCGCAATAGAAGAAGTCACGGAAGTAATGGTGTGCACTCATCTCGCCACCGTAGGCCGCATTGTGCTCGCGCATCACCGCCTTCATGAAGGAGTGCCCGGACTTGCTTTGGATGACTTCACCACCAGCGGACTCAACTACTTCGACAGTATTCCAGGTCAGTCGCGGGTCGTGGACAATGCCGGCGCCCGCATCGGTCGCGAGCACACTCGCCGCCAGGAGTCCCACGATGTAGTAGCCCTCGATGAACTCACCGGTTTCGTCAAAAAGAAAACACCGGTCGAAGTCGCCATCCCAGGCGATACCGAAGTCAGCCCCCGCATCACGCACTGCCTGTGCGGTCGACCTACGATTTGCCTCCAACATCGGGTTAGGCACCCCGTTAGGGAAATTACCATCAGCTTCGTGGTGCACCCGAACGAATTCGAAAGGCAGGTGCTTTGCCAGCAGATCGAGCGTAGGGCCGGCACCACCATTGCCTGCATTGGCTACGATCTTCAGCGGCCGCAGCTTTTCGAGTTCAACATAGCCGAGTAGATGAGCGATGTACTGCTCGCTAATCGGAGTCTCGATCCGCCTGCCTGGCTCAGCCGTCACATGACGAGCATCTGCTTCAGCAAACTCACGAATCTGCGCGAGACCTGAGTCTGCACTGAGCGGGCGCGCACCTTCACGCACAAGCTTGAGCCCGTTGTAGTCTTTAGGGTTATGGCTGGCCGTCACCATGATGCCACCGTCCGCCTCGAGCGAACCCGTCGCAAAGTAGACCATCTCGGTACCACCAACACCGATGTCCAAGACCTCGACGCCGGCCTCAATCAGCCCTTTGGCCACCGCATCGGCGAGCGATGCACTCGATAGTCGGATGTCGCGTCCGAGCACCATGCGCTTCGCGCCCAGGAACTGAGCGGCCGCATTCCCGATTCGGTAGGCGATATCCTCGTTGAGTTGATCGGGCAACCGTCCGCGGACGTCGTAGGCTTTAAAACTCGGAATCGTGATCGGCATCGTCTTGTCCCCGCTGACCATTCCGTCAGCTATCAGGTGTTGGTTCCCTCGCGACCGTAATTATCCTCGAAACGGACAATGTCGTCTTCCCCAAGATAATCGCCAGATTGCACTTCGATGATATGCACAGGTTCGTCAAACGGGTTCGCAATCCTGTGCTTCTCGCCAATGGGAATGTAGGTCGACTCGTTAACTGACAAATCGAACACTTCCTCGCCGCGAGTGATTTGGGCTTTGCCCTTCACAACGATCCAGTGTTCGGCGCGGTGGTGGTGCATCTGCAAAGACAATACAGCACCCGGCTTCACGATAAGGCGCTTGACCTGGAAGTTCTCACCCTGGTCCACGCTGTCGTAACTGCCCCATGGGCGAAACACCTGGCGGTGCAGTGAGACTTCAGGGCGATCATCGGCCTTGAGCGCGTCAACGATTTGCTTGACGTTTTCGGAGGCACCCTTAGGCGCGACCAACACCGCATCCTTGGTTTCGACAACGACAAATCCGTCAAGACCGACGGCTGCCACCAGCCGGCTTTCAGCGCTGAAGAGCGAGTCACTGCAATCTGACAACACGACGTCACCGGACACTGCATTTCCGGTCTCGTCTTTCGGCAGTGCCTCCTGCAAAGAGGACCAAGACCCCACATCGCTCCAACCAGCAACCATCGGTACGACAACAGCACGGTCGGTGCGCTCCATAACTGCGTAGTCGATGGAATTGGAGGGTGACTTGGCGAATTCGGCCTCGTCAGGTCGAATGAAATCCAGATCCGAGACCGCAGCGCCAACACTGGCTTCGACCGCCCGCACCATCTCGGGCTCAAAGTTGGAAAGTTCGGACAAGTAGGCCTTCGATGGCAACAGGAACATACCGCTGTTCCAAAGGTAGGATCCCGATGCGACGTATTGCTGCGCGACTTTGAATTCAGGCTTCTCGCGAAACTCTTGAACTGCAACCGGTGTATCGCCATCCAGCGTCGCATGAATATAGCCGTAGCCCGTATGCGGCTCTGTCGGCACCACACCGAAGGTCACGAGTTGCCCCTGATCCGCGGCAACAGTGCCACGTGCCACAGCGCCTGCAAACGCTTCGACATCCCCGATGACATGATCCGCCGGCATCACCAACAGGTGGCCCTCGTCCCCACGGCGCAAACTATGGACCGCGGCGAGCGCGACAGCAGGCGCCGTATTGCGGCCTTCGGGTTCAAGCAGAATATCCGCCTCGACACCGATTTCACGCAACTGCTCAGCAACCATGAAACGGTGGGCATCATTACACACGACGATCAGTCGCGAAGTATCTGCGGCCAGTGCTGCGATGCGCTGAGCGGTGTCCTGCAACATGGTGGTTTCACCCACCATCGGCAGCAACTGTTTGGGGTATTTCGCCCTGGATACAGGCCAAAGACGGCTGCCGGAACCGCCCGACAGAATTACAGGGACGATGCTCGCCATGTCTCCCCCAGCAGATGAGATTGTTATTTGGAGAGTCCTCGCCCGATTGCGTAATACTGCAGACTCTTCGAAGCCAGTGACTCAGGATCGTACAAATTCCTGCCATCGACGATGACGCCGTCCACAATTTTGCGTTTGAGCAGATCGAAATCTGGCGAACGGAACTCTTGCCACTCGGTCATGATCGCCAGTGCATCAACGCCATCCAACGCTGATTCAGAGCTGTCACAAAGCACAAAATCATCCCGCTCCCCGTATATGCGTTGCGCTTCCTCGCTGGCCTCGGGATCGTAGGCTCGAACGGTTGCACCGGCGGCCCACAGCGCCTCGATCAGGACCCGACTCGGTGCTTCACGCATATCGTCCGTTTTCGGTTTGAATGAAAGGCCCCAGACGCCAATCGTCTTGCCGTTGAGATCGCCGTCATAGTGCGCAAGAAGTTTTTCGAAAACCCGCTTCTTCTGATCCGCATTAACCGCTTCAACCGCTTCCAACAGTCGTGCGCTGTAGCCGGACTCGGAAGCCGAACGAGCGAGCGCCTGAACATCCTTGGGGAAGCATGAGCCGCCGTAACCGGCTCCTGGGTAGATGAAGTGGTAACCGATTCTCGGGTCAGAACCGATACCGACCCTGACTTTCTCGATATCCGCGCCGAAACGCTCGGCAAGGTTAGCCAGCTCGTTCATGAAACTGATTTTCGTCGCTAGCATTGCATTCGCGGCGTACTTGGTGAGTTCAGCAGAACGTACATCCATCACAATGAGTTTTTCGCGATTGCGATTGAAAGGTTCATACAGCGCACGCATCAACTCCGCGGTGCGGGCGTTGTCCGTGCCGATCACAATTCGATCTGGCTTCATGAAATCCGCGATCGCCGCGCCTTCTTTCAGGAACTCCGGATTCGAGACAACAGCGAAATCGAGCGCTACACCGCGTTGCTCGAGTGTTTCAGCGATCTTTGCATGCACTCGGTCGGCGGTCCCAACAGGAACCGTCGATTTATCGATCACAACCTTGAAATCGTCCATGTGCTCAGCGATGGACTTGGCAACGGCCAGGACATATTGAAGATCGGCAGAACCGTCTTCATCCGGCGGTGTACCCACGGCAATAAATTGAAAGGTCCCGTGTGCGACACCGAGCGCAATATCCGTGGTGAACGACAGACGCCCCGCTTCGCGATTGCGCTGGATATAGGCGTCCAGACCTGGCTCGAATATGGGAACCTCGCCTGCGTTCAATCGGTCGACTTTGGGCTGGTCGATGTCGACACAAACGACGTCGTTACCCATCTCGGCCATGCAGGCGCCGGTGACAAGTCCCACATATCCAGACCCAAAAACGGTGAGCCTCATTACTCAGCCCCATCTACCCCTAGGCGGCAGCAAGTCTATCGACAAACCCGGTTGCCGACCAGACACAATGAGTCCTTTAAAGCAGCTACGCTGGTCAACCCGTGCCGTGGACGGTTACTCAGGCCTACGATATTGATCCAGCGACATTACCTTATTTGAGCCCCCGGATGACACAAGTCGACGGGTATAGACGTGATCCTCAATCTCACCCGTAGGGCTATACCCCTCGACTGCTCGAAGCAATATATCCCGCAGCGCTTTCCAGTCTCGGTCTCGGATCGCCGCATCGATTCCTTGGAGAACCCCCTGGAGCTCCACAGATTCCATAGACTGTTCGTTTGCACGCATGATGCGAGGGTGGCTGGTACCGGTCACATCACTGCCGATAAGTAACTCCTCATATAGTTTTTCGGCAGGCCGCAGACCCGTGAAAGCAATTTCGATTTCGCCACCAGGATTCTCTATCGATTTTACTGTCTTACCCATTAGCTGAATCATCTTGCTCGCCAAATCGACAATTTTTACTGGCTTGCCCATATCCAGAACGAATACATCTCCACCATTGGCCATAGCTCCCGCCTGGATGACAAGCTGAGCAGCCTCCGGGATAGTCATGAAATACCGAATAATCTCTGGGTGGGTAACCGTGACAGGTCCACCGGAACGAATCTGTTCCCTGAAAAGAGGCACAACTGAACCTGATGATGCGAGGACATTGCCAAACCGAACCATGCAGAAAGTTGTCTTGGCATTCCGGTCTAGATCCTGCAGCACTAGTTCTGCAAGGCGCTTACTGGCTCCCATAACGTTGGTCGGGCTAACCGCCTTATCTGTCGATACCAATACAAAGGTATTCACCCGGGCCTCTATCGCAGCGCGAGCCGTTGCAATGGTACCCAGCACGTTATTCGCCACGCCCTCCAGCACGTTGTGCTCTACGATCGGGACGTGTTTATAGGCTGCAGCGTGGTAGAGGGTATCCACCGAAAACGTCTGCAGAATCTCTAGCATCCTCGTCTCATCCTGAACGCAACCGAGCATAGCTATGATCTCGACATCGATGCCACTTTTCGCCCGCTCTTTGCGGAGACGCCGTTCAATGGTGTAGAGCGCAATTTCGGATCGCTCTACAAGCAACAGTTGACGAGGATGGACTTCAAGTAGCTTGCGACAGAGCTCAGAGCCGATGGATCCTCCGGCACCAGTAACTAGAACAACTTTTCCTCGATTTTCACGTGCTAGGAGATCCTGGTGAGGAGGCACCGGGTCCCTACCCAGCAAGTCCTCAACTGAGACATCCTGAATATCATCCACCCGGGCCTGCCCGGAAACGAGGTCACCAATATCAGGGATAGTTTGAACCCTAACAGGGAACTCGGCGAGATACTCAATGATCTGCCTCCGCCGCTGGCGTGAGGCGCTGGGCAAAGCCAGCAAAACCCGCTTAACATCCAAAGAAACGACGATCTCCTTCAGTCGGTTTGAAGGGAACACGGGTAATCCGTTGACTCTTGAATTCGCAAGCGATCTCTTATCGTCCAAGTGAGCAACGGGTGCGAACCTAGTGGATGTAGCTAACGACGCGGCCAGCCGGATTCCACCCTCACCGGCGCCGTAAATAACAACGGCCTCTCTCTCGCGATGCCTTTGGTTCAAAAACAGCCTCGCGCCAAACCTCCCGCCTAGAATTGCGACCGACTGCAGGCTCAGCATTGTAAATGCAAGCCTTCCGGATGCTTCTGCGCCCAAACCGAAGTAAAAAATGGCTCCTACAACAATCGAGACGGAAAAAGCAGTCCACAGTGCGGATCGGAGCATATCCACCCCGATATAACGAATAATGGATCTGTAAAACCCCCAATAATGGGCGGCAGTCAGCATCGTTATCGCTGCACCAATCGCTGCATAGGCGGTGGTAACTGGGTCGATGATCGTACCCATAACCAGGTATTCAGAGACGATTACACAGATCGCGGCGCTTAGGACATCCACCGCAAACATAAGCAGGCGCTTCTGCCGTCGCCCCATCCGAATAAGCCGAACTCGCAGGTACTCCAACCGAGTACTTTTTTTCTTATATCTCATAGCGCTCCATGCGAGATCTCGATAGCCACTGAGATTTTAGCACAAGGCCGATCAACCATTACGTACTTAACGTCAGACCAACGATATGGTTGACTCTATCGCTATCGTTCGAGGCTAAACCGCCCCTCGTTTTGAGAGCGGCCGTAGAAGTTAGAACATTAACCGATGTTTTAGGCCTCAGCTGCTGGCTATCGCTAAAACCTCACAGACCGCCTCTTTTATTTGTTGCCTGTTCTTGGCGGTTAATGTCGGATGCACAGGAAGCATTATGCTGGTCTCTCCTAGCGTTCTCGCTACATCCATAGAAGCTACGCTCAAGTCCGACAGGGCTTTCTCACGATAGATCTCAGGGCAAGATCCAGAAAGAGCCGGAACACCCCGATACGAAAACTCCTGAAGAATTCGATCTCTGTCAAAACCATCGCGCAATGCGGCCGGCTCGACAAACATATAGAACTTGTAGTTTGCATGGCCCACAGAGTTCTCTGGCCGCGGCACTCGAACGCAGTCGAAGTCGGAAAAACACGCAGTCAAATCCGAAGCATTAGCGTTCCTGACTCTCAACCACTCAGGCAGCTTCTTGAGTTGCCATCGACCAATGCCACTTTGCAACTCAGTCAACCGCCAGTTGGTTCCTACAGATTCGTGCAGCCAACGGAATCCCAAAGGATGATCCTCACGATGTACCGCCCGAAAAGACTTACCGTGATCTTTGAAAGCCCACGCTCGCTCCCAAACCAACTCGTCCTTAAGCAAGAGCATCCCACCCTCGCCCGCTGTAGTCATGATCTTATCCTGACAAAACGAAAATGCAGCTGCGTCGCCAAACGAACCAACCTTGCGCCCGTCTACAGTCGCGCCATGTGCTTGAGCACAGTCCTCTATCACAAAGAGGTCATGTTGCTCCGCCAAGCGCATGATGTTCGGCATGTCACAGGGCCATCCTGCAAGGTGGACAGGAATTATTGCGCGAGTCCTGTCGCTGATCCTTTCGGAAATACTCTCGACTGTAAGATTCTGACTGTTTGGATGAACATCCGCGAAGACAGGGGTTGCGCCGACCATCATCACAGCACTCACGCTTGCAAAGTAGCTCCTTGGCGTGACGATCACTTCATCCCCTTCGCCAACACCGAGTGCGATCAGAGCGAGCTCTAGTGCCAAAGTGCCGTTCGCAAGAGCAATGGCATGATCTACCTCGTGAAATTGAGCGAACTCTGCTTCAAACGCCTTCCCCTGGTCGCCGGTCCAATAATTCACCTTGCCGGATCTCAGAATCTCACCGGCAATAAGTACCTGCTCTTCGTCAAAAACTGGCCATGAGGCCAACGGGTCTATCACATTCACTGTATGGTGGGGCTGTCTCTTCCAGTTAATATGATAGCTGACGAAGAAAATGGAATCAGCAAGCAACCTTATGGCCAAATCTCGTGCGAATGACGGTTCATGCGCCTCTTCATCTTTCGTGATTTACGGCGCAGGCGGATCCGCGAAAGAGGTGTATTGGCTTGCAACGGAAAATATTCAGAACCCCGCGCTACGTTTTTGCGGCTTTGTTGATGACAACGCTCGGCCAAATCAGTCTCTGCTGGGGTTCAATGTCTCAACACTTGAGGAAACCCTAAAACAAAATCCTGATTTTTATGTGATAGCAGTGGGTGACAGCAAAGTGCGGGAATCGCTGTCTTATAGATGTGATCAATTCGGAATCGAGCCGATCACGTTAATCCATCGCAAGTGTGATTTGCCCGAGACCGTCAAGATCGGCAAAGGATCGATCGTCTGCGCTGGCAGCATTTTGACAACGCATATCACGGTTGGCCGCCACTCACATATTAACGTTGGTTGCACGATCTCGCATGACTGCGAGATTGGAGACTATGTCACTATTTCGCCTGGAGTGACGATCTGTGGGAATGTGCACATAAAGCACGGGGCATTTATTGGAGCAGGTGCTACTCTGATCAATGGGAGCTCTGCTAGCCCGCTTGTCGTTGGTAGGCGCTCACTTGTCGCCGCAGGGGCATGCGTCACTCGCAGCGTCCCACCAAACACGTCAGTCGCCGGGGTGCCTGCACGCTCCATGCGAACCGTCGAAGAGTAGCTTTAGCTTTCCCCTGATGATGCGTAGTCTCCCTTACCGATTCCTGAAAAGGACTATAGATGTCCTCCTAGCCACCGTTGCACTTGTTGCCAGCTCCCCGATCATAGCAATCACTGCGATCGTTATTCTCGTCACAATGGGGCGTCCGGTCTTGTTTCGGCAAGAGAGAGTCGGACTGAACGGCAAGATCTTCACGGTTTACAAGCTTCGCACGATGACCTCCGAGGTGGATGACAAGGGCGACCTCTTGCCGGATGATGCCAGGCTTAAGGGCGTCGGCAAGATCATTCGGAAAACATCGCTCGATGAAATTCCACAACTACTGAACGTCTTCAAAGGTGACATGTCCTTGATTGGCCCGAGACCGCTCTTGGTTGATTACCTTCCCTTGTATTCGCCGAATCAAAACCGAAGGCATGAGGTAAAGCCAGGCATCACCGGGTGGGCTCAAGTCAATGGTAGGAATACAACGTCATGGGAGGATCGTTTAAGTCTTGACGTTTGGTACGTTGATAATCAGAGCTTCTCACTGGATCTCCGGATTCTTTGGAGAACGCTGGTTGTGGTGTGTACGGGAAGCGGGGTCTCGCAATCGGGCCACGTCACAATGTCGCGGTTTACGGGATCGTCGGAAAAAGACTAAGGGCGAATCGGAATCTAGGCTGACGAGAGTTAGACCCACAATGCTAACTCACCCGAGATTTTTCAGTAGCTCGCGATACTTACCCAGCGTAGTGTCGGCAACGAAACGTTCGTCAAAGCGATCTTCAACTATTTTCCTACCATTCCCGCCCATCAGTTGCCTCTTGGCGGGATCGTGAACTAGTGACTCAATCGCATCCGCCAAAGCGGCTGGATCACGCGGAGGCACTAGAACACCGTTGACGCCATCCTGTACAACGTTACGGCATCCTGGCACGTCGGTAGCGACTAACGGCTTCCCCATAGCGGCCGCCTCCAACAAAGACCTAGGTGTTCCTTCCCGATAGCTAGGGAGCACAACGATATCAGCAGAAGAAACGATCGGTCGTACGTCATCAGTCTTGCCATGCCATTTCACCAACTGCTTAGACGTCGCACCTTGCAATACGGCCTCGGGAATGGCGCTAGGGTTTTTCGCATCAAACCCACCCACCATTTCGAAGTTCACGGATACCCCTTTCGACCGAAGCAATCTTGCGGCCTCGATGTACTCCATTGCTCCTTTGTCCTTGAGAATTCGGCCGATCATCAGAACGTTGACAGAGCCATCTGTGGCGGGCCTCGGAATCAGACGGGGGGAGAATTTGTGAATGTCAACGCCCGAGCCTGGCACCTCTGAGGATACTTGGGGACTCACTAGTCCAATTGAACGAAAAAACTGGAGATCGTCACCATTCTGAAAAAAAACCCAATGCGCCTTTCTCAGCGACATCTTGTACAACCAAATCGCAATACGTCTGAGACCACTACGAGAGCTCGTAAACGCGTAACCCAAACCCGTTATCGTCGCAATCCGGACGGGAGTACGAACAAGATACGATGCCACTAGCCCATACAGCACTGCCCTTATTGTGAAGCAATGCACTATATCTGGGCGGAGGCGGGCCAAGAGTTTTCGTATCGAAAATAGAGTAGCAAGCTCCCCAAAGGGATTAATCGAACTGCCGGAAAAACGAACTTCGAACAGCTCAGCACCAGTCTCGCGATACAGTCTGTCATGCAAATCGCCCTCATCGCCGGATATGACAGCCACTCTACAACCCTGGCTAATGGCTTCTTCGATTACCCTCCGTCTGAATAACAAAACACCTTCAGAATCGCGAGAGATTAAAACAACAGTTTTCTCCGCTAAGTCTGTACGATTCATCTCAGTGCTCATCCAGGCACAACGATTTGAATAAGCTGACTTGCAATTTCCGACCACTTAAATTTACTAGCCGACTCAGAACCTGGCGGTCTCTGTCGTAAGGCTTCCTTCATAGTCGAACAGATGCTGTCGGGATCCTTTGCATCAAAATAAAGCGCGTTGTCCCCGCAGACTTCTCGAAAAACTGGAGTGTCGTTTGCAGCAACTACACACCCCATCCCTAACGCCTCAATAAGAGGTATTCCAAACCCTTCAAGCAATGAAGGATTTACGTACACCTTAGCTCGGTTATAAAGGGCCAGAAGTTCTTCCTCACTCTGCGATCCCAAAAAAGTGATTTGGCGGTCGAGCTTTGCGGAATCTACTCTCGCCCTGCACTCATCCAGCAACCCTTGATCCCGCCCTACAAAAACAGTGTTTGTCGGTGTTTCGAGACGACGAATCGCCTCTATCAAATTCAGATGGTTCTTCCGTTTTACAAAAGCGGCCACGTATAGGAAGTCGATATCTCGGCGCACGTCTGGGTCTGGCGCCAAATATACCGGTGAGACACCATTATAAGAAACGAGTATCCTATCGTCTGGAATATCACACCAACGCGCAATTTCTCGCTTGGAAGTGTGACTCACCGTCAATAGTCTAGTAGCCGATTGCAACTCCCGTTTTTGGTACCAGCGACCGAGCCCTTCAAAACGATCGGAAGAGAACGCAACGAATCTCCTTAGATCGTGAACTAACTGGACATGATAGTGCCCGCTCAACCCCCGTCTTGGGATTGGCACAAAATCCGTTATCACCGTCGCAGGTCTAAGAGTGCTGAGCAATTGGTTTAATTCCCAAGTCGTTCTCAACCGCTGGAAAGGGTTTTCGTAGGATTTGACTTCGTGAACTTCGCATGTCGATGCCCACTCCGGCGCATTACCGGCGGTCACGATCACCCCAAGTCGTTCGCCTAGCTCGTTGACCAAGGCCTTACCCAGTTCATCAAAACGCTTATTCGCGCCAGACGGCACGTCTTTCCTGTAATACAGTGACAAGAGGTAAAGCATGGAAAACGCAATGCAGGTAACGAGCTCAAAATCACCCTAGCGGATGCAACTCGCAAGGACCTTGGGATAGCGTATCATCCCAATAGCTCCGCTGGAATCCATTCCTCGCAAGGTACTTGCCGGATGTGCATCAAAAAGGAAATTTCGACGATGAACACGCTAGACCAGTCGTCTGAAACCGTCTACATCGTTCTCGTGAACTTCAATAATGCCTCCGATACTTTGGAATGCATTTCAAGCATTCAGAACATTGCATATCGCAAAGCCCACATACTGATCGTCGATAATGGGTCGATAGATCATTCCTTCCAATACTTCTGCGAGAGCCTCAACCTCACTAGTCTGACCGAGTTCGAAGGTTTGCAAGTCGGAACGGGACTACTTCAACACAATGAATCAAATAACTGGATTTCGGCCACGGCAATAGCGAGCGAGGAAAACCTAGGCTTCACAGGAGGGAATAATCTCGCTATTCGGTTCGCACTCCTGCAGCGAGATTGCAAGTTTATTTGGCTGTTGAACAATGACACCGTCGTAGACAAGGACTCATTGACGTCACTCGTTTCCGAGCACAACGCTACTATAGGCGCTAACGACAAACCAGTTCTGGTCGGCTCAGTTATCCTCGATTATCGGGATCGAAACACGATCCAGGCGGTCGGTGGCGGACGAGTTGGGAAACTGACTGGTAAGATATCGCACCCGCTTAGAGGTCAATCCATAGAGGCAGTCAAGAGATTCACCGATAAGGAAATGCCGGACTACATTTCTGGCTGTAGCGTCCTAATCAGCAGCAAGAATTTGCGAACATTGGGTCCTTTGAACAATTCATACTTTCTTTATTGGGAAGACACTGAATGGTCGTTTCGGTGTAAAAAAAGGGGTGGGGATCTGGTGATCGCGACCAGCAGCTTTGTCTATCACCGAAAAGGCAGCACTTCACATCGCTACCCTTTAGTTGGTTTTTTTGACAACCGAAACTGTCTGCTATTCACTCAAGAATACCATCCCAAATATCTCCTCCCTACTTTCATTTCAAGGATCGCAATTATTATTGCAATCGGACTCAAGCACAGGAACTGGCAGCTATTTAAAGCAAGTATCGGAGGAGTCTGGGCGTTCGTACTGAGCATTCTTGGGCGTAGAATAGAAGACCCACGGATTTGATTTTTCTTTACCGATAAGCTCAGCGACACGACGTATGAATTCATCAACAGATCTCGGCCGTTTCCTTAGTCTGCTAGCCCAGCGCAAGCTATTCGTGATAGTGCCAACGCTTGGGCTCTTGCTCATTGCCCTGCTCTACACATATCTGGCAACGCCACTCTATCGTGCGCAGGTTCTTATCGCGCCAACTGAGCAGCAGACTGACGGATCTGGTCTGGGTGCATTAGCGTCTCAATTTGGGGGGCTTGCGTCCTTTGCTGGGGTTCAGGTTGGAGGGGGTGCTAAAAAGGACCAAGCACTAGCAATCTTGAGGTCCCACAGATTTACAGAGAACTTCATAGTCTCGCGCAATCTAATGCCCACCCTGTTTCGGGATAAGTGGGACGCACAAAACTCCTCATGGAAGTCCAGTTTGGACACCACCGACGTCCCGAGTATCGCCGACGCAGTTCGAAAGTTTGACGAGAAGATTAGGCGCGTGTCTGAAGATCAGCGGACTGGCTTAGTACAACTCTCAATCACATGGGAGGATCGGGAGATTGCAGCCTTATGGGCTAATGAGATGATCCAGGACCTGAATGATTTCCTGCGTCAAATCGCTCTTGATCAATCGTCTGCGAATATCGAGTTCTTAAGGGCCGAGCTTGAGAAAAATAGCCTGATTCAAGTAAGGCAGGCCATCTTCAGTTTGATAGAACAGCAGGTCGAGCTATCCATGTTGGCAAACACTCGTCGCGAGTATGCATTCGAGGTTCTTGATCCAGCAGTTGCACCCGATTTTGACGACGTGTACTGGCCGATGAAAGTGGCGCTAATCGCATTTGCCCTGATTCTCGGTGCTGTTGTTGGTGTATTTGCAGCCCTAATAGGACAAGCCATTGCTCCGCTAAGGCTCTGACCAGGTATGCATTCCGTAGCCGTCAATGCGTTTACATTCCTCACCATAGTTTCGAGAGGCTACCTCTTCCTATCAGGGGCCAATGTAGCCGGCGCTATCCTTGATGCTGCGTTATTGCCAGTCTATATCGGAATTGCACTGCACAACCGAAAATACGTGTTCCACGGATTGATCGCCTATTTGGCTGCTTCTTCGGTCTTTTATTTGCCTTTGCGCGTCATTCCGTTCGATCTAAGTTACCTGATAATACTCCTTGCCACCGTTACTGTGATGCGGGGGCAGCGAGGAGGCTCTGTTAGCTCAGTCTTCCGATCTTCGCTAATCAGTTTGGGCGGACTACTCGCCTACCTTGCTATTCAGGTTTTCCTAAGAAATCTAACCGAGCCGCAGGATCTTCAGGGCCAAATCAAGGTCATTTACTACCTACTAAACGCGCTAGTCGCTTCCTACTTGTTTTCAATCCTGTTCTCGAGCAGTTACGCGAGAACCGCACGGCAGGCTGTGATGGTCGGAGTTGTCGCTTACTTGATTGCCGCTTCGATCGGATACCTGTTCCCTTTAGAAAGTTATACATGGCAATTAGAAACAGACTATCGATTTAAGTCGCTTTTCCGCTACCCAGGGCTATCAAGTAGCAACTATGTCGCAAATATTATTCTCGTGCTTCTCGCCCTGCATAAGTTACTTCAGAAAGAAAGCACCCCACGCTCTAGTGTTGCGTTGTACTTGATCATCATAACTGTCACGGCTGTGCTATCACAGTCGCGCGGTTTCGCGATAAGCGCGTTGGCGATGTTGATCACTTGGGCAGTTCAAGCGGCACTCCACGCACGTCCGAAAGACAAAGAGAAAGCCAATAGATACGGAACTGGACTTCCAGCTTTGCTACTGCTGACTACGGTCGCTGCTCTCTCCTTTTCATCGCCCGGTCGAACACTAATCGCTCAAACAGCGGATCGGTTCACATTCAACGACATAAGCATATCGAATGTGGATGATCGCTTTAACGAATGGACTGAGACGTATGGCTTTCTGCAAAAACATGCGGGTAGTGCTGTTCTCGGTAACCTATCGAATACTGAAGACATACGACCGCATAACGTAACACTGGGCGCAGTTTTTCTGTTCGGGGTTCCAATTGGCCTAGCGGTATCAATAAGTCTATGGCTTGCGGCAATCAGGTATCCCGACCTACTGTTCGTCCTGCTGGCTGCGCAAGTCGAAATCCTTTTTTTCACCGGCACATTTGATTTCTTGTTCCTCGTTTTTCTTTGTCTCGTCGCCGATAATCGACAAGGCAACGCCAAAATACCACAGCGGTCTAGCGCCTCAATACGCGCGACGCCATAAAGTGCATCAGAATCGTATCTAGTGTTACGCGAGCCGTCCAAGCTATTGCTGTACCAACAATTCCCATATTTTTCGTCAGCCACAGGATCGAAAGTACATAAATGGGCAGCTCAAGCAGATGAATCTTGGCGGTGATGTCTGGCCGGTTTGCTGATTGAATCGCAACAAATGGCAAATACGCCAGCGAATTAACCAGAATGCCAACAGCCAGAATCTGCATCACAGTTCCGCTTTTTGCTGCGAGCTCCTCACTTATCCACCAAGAAAGGAAAACCTCACCAAAGAACACAAAAAATGCGACGGCAGGAAACATAGCTAGGCCGATAACTGCGGTCCCAGACAAGACTGCTCGATGTACCCCCGGCTTTTGTTCCGCAATTTGACGAGTCAATTTCGGAAAAGCGACAGTAGCCACCGCGGTCGCGAAAACCAGCAGCTTGGATACTACTTCAAACGGCGTGACATAGTAGGTGACCAAGGACACAGTGAGAATGGACCCGATCAAGAACCGATCCATCACAACCATGATTGGGCTGACAATATTGCTTACCGTCAACCAGCCACCAAAACGAAGTAAGCGTCGAGCAAGCGCGAGGCGAAAAGCCGGTAGTTGCGATCCACTGAATTCAATCCTGAGACTCAATGCGCCATAGATAATTACGCTCAGCACCTTCGTGAGCACCAGAGCGAATACGATATGAGACAAGTCTTCGGTGAACGGCAACACAAATAATGGACTCAGAAAGACCAGGGAACCTATGAGCGATCTGACTATCGCCACCTTCCCAAAGTGTTGATGGCCCTCGAGATATCCCCTCAATCCGGTTGCACAAGTGACTAAGGGTAATCCTAAGGCCGCAATGAAAAGTGCGCTTGTAGTATCCGATTGCAAGTCAACAGAAACGTTGAGGAGTCGGGTAGATATCGCTTCGGCAAAGACCAGCAGTACGCCACCGCCAATGGAACCGAATCCGAGGAGCAAAGGGACAGATGTGGTGAGAATATCTCGAGTATCCGCGCTGGAGCGCTTTTGTGACCCGATTCTTTCGGATACCGCAAATGACACGGCCCGACCTAGCCCCAGATCAAAAACAGAGAAATACCCTAAAACGAGCCATACGATTGCAAGAAGGCCAAATCTCTCGTCACCCAGAGATTCAATAAGCGGCGGGATAGCAAAAAACCCTGTTGCCAGAGGCAAGACCATGGAAACAAAGGTGACAAGCGTGCTTCTGGCAGTTGAGCCACGCAGTCTCTCTGTCACTGCCTTAAGGTGACTCAGCATGCCTTGTCTTTCCTGCCAATGCAGGAGCCTCGTCAACCATCAGTTGGTGAGCTTTGACTGCCACCATCCTCGATTGGCGCTCATCCAAGCAAGCAAATTGCGAATTCCATCCTCCAAATCAATCCTCGGTACAAACCCAAGCTCCTTTTCGATTTTTCGAGGGTCAATGGCATACCTTTTGTCATGCCCGGGCCGGTCCTCTACGAACTGGACTAGCGAACTTACGCTAGAACCTCTTGACTTAGGACAGTTCGGGAAGGCGGAAAGAAAAGCTGGATTGCTCTCAAGGAAGTGATCCATTTCAGAGCAGATCACGTCAATGAGCTCGAGGTTGGTCTTCTCACACTTGCCCCCAATGTTAAAGGACTGCCCTTCCTCACCACGCTCCAAGACCGCAAGTATTCCTAAACAATGATCTTCGACATGTAGCCAATCTCGAATATTGGCTCCATCCCCGTAAACCCTTATTGGTCGACCGAGCAATGCATTACAAATAGAAAGCGGTATGAGTTTTTCTGGGAACTGATAGGGTCCGTAGTTATTCGAGCAATTGCTCATAGTAACGCTCAATCCAAAGGTTTCTCTGTAGGCACGTACGAGAAAATCAGACCCAGCTTTACTGGCCGAATAGGGTGAATTCGGAGCGTACGGTGTAACCTCGGTGAACGGCGGATCGTCCAACTCAAGACTACCGAAGACTTCGTCAGTCGATACATGATGGAAGCGATGCACCTTTATTTCGTCACGATCGATCCATACCCTCTTTGCCGCGGATAGTAAGGAATGGGTACCGACAAGATTAGTATCGACGAATCCATGCGGCCCGGAAATAGAACGGTCCACGTGTGACTCTGCCGCGAAATGAACGATCGTATCGATGGAGTTTTCGATCAAAATATCGAAGACACTTTCTTCATCGCAGATATTTCTGTGAAAGAACCTGACTTTGCCCGAATCTATATGCTCGGCTAGATTGCTGCGACAACCGGCGTACGTCAGTGCATCGATAACCGACACTTCCAACTCGGGTCTAGATTTCAGAAGTAGGTTAACGAAGTTCGTCCCAATAAACCCAGCGCCACCCGTAACCAACACGCTATGCATTTTTTTTCACCAAGTTCAGCTCTTTGTCTACAGACTTCATCCAATGGGTTGGGCTAATGGCCAAGGCATCATATGTTCCGCTGCAATCCAATACACTGAATGTCGGGCGCGGTGCAGTCGCTCCATATTCCTCAGCTGAGACCGGCTCAACGCAGCACTGTGATTCCAAGATCGATAACTGTCTCGCTCGATATGAAATGTAGGCGGCGAGGTCGTACCAAGAAGCCACCCCCGCCCCAGAGAAATGAAAAACACCAGACAAGTCTGGCCTAAGTGCGAATCCCCAAATCACTTCGCAAAATGCCTCGCACGAAGTTGGACCACCTACTTGATCACTCACTACAGAAAGCCGGTCACGAGAGGCCATCAGGCTCAGCATAGTCGTAAGAAAATTGCGCCCTACGTGGCTGAATAACCAACCTGTCCTTATGATTACGCTTCGATCCGGCAAGACACTCGTGACGCGCTGCTCCCCTGCAAGTTTAGACTGCCCATACACGTTAATTGGATTAGCTTCGCTATCCGGTCGGTACGGACGGTTAGACTCGCCATCGAAGACAAAATCCGTTGAAATGTGGATTAGCCTACAGCCTTTGCCATTTAGGGCACGGCTTATATTCTCAGCCCCATCTCTATTTGCGGCATATGCGTCAGCAGGTACTGCTTCCGCCAAGTCAACAGATGTGTAGGCGCCGCAATTAATGACCACATCAGGTCGATGGGTCCGGATCGCCGCCTCGATTGACGAAGCATCGCAAAGGTCCATTTCGCCTCTGCTCAGTCCCAGAACACTGCACCCGTCTGGGCTGCTACCAACCACTGCACGACCCAACTGGCCGCTAGCCCCGGAAACAATCACTTTCACCGGTAACACTCAGCACGACCAAACCGGGTCCCTCGTGCATCCTTCTCTGACAGAGTTGGCTGCCCGACTTCGTCAAGTTGCCAGTTTATGGCAAGGTCGGGGTCATCCCATGCGATACAACGCTCGTATTCGGGATGATAGTAGTCGGTGCATTTGTAAGAAAAAATTGCGTGCTCCGATCGCACAATGAAACCGTGAGCAAATCCCTCGGGAACATAAAGCTGGTGGTGATTTTCAGAGGATAATTCGACCGAAACCCATTGTCCGAACGTCGCCGAACTCCGTCGCAAATCAACCGCAACATCGAGGACTGAACCTCTCGCTACACGAACTAACTTTCCTTGCGGGAACTTGATTTGATAATGAAGCCCCCGTAGCGTCCCGCGACGGCTGAAGCTCGAATTGTCCTGAACGAACTCGCAGTGTCCAAGTTCGTCTTGAAAAACCGACTTATTCCATGTTTCGGAAAACCAGCCTCGCTCATCGCCATAGACTGACGGCTTGATTAAGACAACATCCGGAATTTCGAGCCTTACCGCCGTTATCACGAAATTAACTCGCGCGATATTCTCACCAGATACTCACCATATCCACTTTTTAATTGTCGCTTACCAAGTTCCACTAACTGTTCAACCGAAATTAGCCCCATCCTTGCCGCCACTTCCTCTGGGCAAGAGACTTTGAGTGCTTGGCGTTTCTCGACGACGGCAATGAACTGACCCGCCTCGAGGAGTGACTCGTGAGTTCCAGTATCAAGCCAGGCGGTTCCGCGCCCCATGATTTCCACTCGGAGTTGACCTTCTAACAGATAACGCCTGTTGAGGTCCGTTATCTCAAGCTCGCCCCGATCAGACGGGGCGATATCTCGGGCAAAATCGACGACCTGATTGTCGTAAAAATATAAACCAGTAACCGCGTAGTTGGACTTGGGTTGAGCTGGTTTCTCTTCGAGTGATACAGCACGTCCATCCTTATCAAACTCTACGACTCCATAACGATGAGGGTCGTTGACGTGATAACCGAAAATCGTTGCCCCCTTGTGCTCACTTGCTGCGGTAACTAGCTGATCCGGAAGGCCATGCCCGTAAAAAATGTTATCGCCGAGAATCAAACAAACAGCGTCATTTCCGATAAATGAAGCGCCTATCAGGAAGGCTTCCGCGAGACCCTTCGGCTCCGGCTGAACCGCATATTCAATTTCGATACCCCAGGCTGATCCATCTCCTAGCAACCGCTCGAATGCACCCTGGTCCGCTGGCGTAGTAATGACGAGTATTTGGGTTATGCCTGCCAGCAATAAAGTCGACAATGGATAGTAGATCATTGGCTTATCGTAAACCGGCATCAACTGCTTGCTTACAGACACTGTCAACGGGTACAGGCGTGAACCCGAACCACCAGCCAGAATAATTCCTTTCTTTGTTGTCACTTCCACCCCAGAACGCTAGAACGAATTCACAGCAGCAACGGCCACCGCTAAGTTGTAGACAATCTGCGTAACACTACTCCAAAGAGTGAGCGGCGCGAGACGGTCGGCATCCAGCGGCACGACAATCGTATCGCCCGGAAGAATTTCAGTGCCACCAATCCTACGCAACCAAGTTGCTCCGCTCGATGCTACGACTTGGCCGTTTGCACGCACCACATAAATCCGCTTGGCATCTGCTTTACCTGTCAACCCGCCACTGCGAGCCAAGTAATCGTCTCGATCCAGGTTCCCGTCATAAATATGGGAAGTAGCGTACTGAACCTCACCGATCACAGTAACCTCCTGAGTCTGCTGGGGAATGAGAAGGCGATCCCCATCGCGAAGAGTGATGTCATCGTTCGCTAGGTTGCCAGGACCTAATATCGAGGTCAGATCAATTACCAACCGACCGGTTGCTGTACTCTGCCGTAGCTGTGACAGCAAGCCTTGCCCGAACGCGAATGCTTGTTGAGCATCTCCGTCCAGCTGAGAAGACTGCAAAGCTAAGGTAGCAAGATCAGCCTCCAGCCTTGAAATCAAAATATCAATCTGCTCCTCCTCACGCGCTTTGAGGCTCTCGCGCGTGAATACACTGCCATCCGTGAAGGACAAATCTGTCAAACCGCCAGCGCGCTCGATAACAGACGTAAGTGTCTCGCCACGCTTAATGGGATATACACCAGGAAACCGGACCTCACCCTCGATGGATACTTTCTCCTGACCGCGCCACTCAGGAATTTCTCGAATTGCCAAATAGTCATAGGGAGCAAGTAACTCATCCGCAAAAGTATCGCCCTCGAGGAGCGCACCTAAGTCAATATTGATCAACGTTGTTTGTCGCTCACCATCTTCGGTGACTACATAGCGAGTTAACTCAGCTTCTTGTAAATACGCAGAGTCCGAATACCCACCACCAGCACGAACGAGATCGCTGACCCTCATGCCGTTCTCTAGAGGGTAGTCGCCGGGCGCAAGTACACTGCCACCAACCGAAACCTTTCTGACCTCTGCACCCGCACCGCTCTGCGTTTCGAGTTCCGTCAGAATCTCCGAGAGAATCTGGCCACGAGCAGCACCCAATGGAAAAACGATAATGGAGTCTCGCGGCGCGAGGATTGGATTGGCGCGAGACTCGGGCGCCTGGAGAGCCAACTCAAGATCAGCAGAAAGCACCTCAATCCTGCCATCCTCTGCTGGTTCTCTACGAATCAACACATAGTTTGTATCAGCTTTCGGGCGAAGCATTGCCGTCGACCCGATGATGTCAGTCAATCTCAAATTCTGCGACCACTCGTAGTCAGCAGCGCGCCGTACGTGACCGGTTAATGAAATCGAATTATTGAGTCGATCGAGAACAGGGAAGACTCGGAGAATATCTCCGTTCTTTAGGAGCATGTTTCTACCGGCATCCGTAACAAGATCTGCATCGATGATCCGTCGATCGCCGTTGGGAGTAATCGTCTCAACATTTCCAGATTGAGGGTAAGCATAGGAAGTAAAGCCACCAGACAAGCTGACAACCTCTGCCGCGCTCGTAGGTCGCTTCAATTCGTAAAACGCTGGACGAGCCACCTCCCCTTCCACTCCCACACGGAGCTTAACCGGAGGAACGAAAATGACGTCGCCCGGCAGTAAACGCTGATCTGCGCTCGTATCGCCAGCTAACAGAAGATCGTAAAGATCGAGCTCTCCAATCGTGCGTCCGGCTCGCTTAAGCTCGATCCGGCGCAAGCTCCCGGTTTTCCGAACCCCACCCGATACGAATAGCGCATTCGTCATGGTACTCAGGCCGCTTACTGTGTATGAGCCAGGTCGAACAACGTCTCCTAACACAAAAATTTGTATCGAACGAAGCTCTCCCAACGTAATGCTTGCGTTGACTCCAATCATTTGAACCTGAATCTGCCCAAGGATTTCATCACGAGCCTCTTGGAACGTCATCCCAGCAACGCTCAATGGACCAATGTCGGGAAGATCGATTGTGCCGTCTCGACTTACGACCACGTTGATGCGATCACTCTGTTGACCGAATAACTGTATTCGCACCTGATCCCCGGGCCCCATAACGTACTCTGCGGGCACCGGGACATCTGTAGCAGGGGCGAATGTTGTTGGTACCTCATCAAATAGTTCGTAGCCAAAATAAGATAGTGATTCGGCACCGGTTTCCTCTACGGGCAAGATCTGGGCAAAAATATCAAGGCCTTCAAGAAGGGGTTCGGCGGACAAACGCAGCATAACCTCTTCGCTAGTAAGACCCGCCAGCGGAACGGTAGTGACACCGGGTAACTCCAATTGACCATTCGGCGACAACTCGTACACGTTGGCGCCAAGCAGCAGTTCGACCTCGGGGCTCAGTTCGAGGTCCACTACCCCTTCATTCTCGGTTGCTTCAGAGAAGCGAATGACAACCGTTTCCCCTCCAGCCACTCTGGGCTCCGAATCCTGCTCAGGAGACTCCAACAGAGGTCGAGTGACATCCGGGAATTCCAACTGAGCTGGTTGACTATTTGCAGACTGCGGTAGCCCAAACTCCTCCAGGAGTCCTTGCTTTTGATCGTCTGGCAGCGATTGGAGCAGCCGCAATTGTTCAGCCGATGGCGTCTGACTAACAGCAGGGATGAACACAAAGAGGAGGGTCAGTCCCAACACGATTCTTCGCATATCTAGATTTTCTCTCAAATGCACTGGCAGTAAAGAGGAGCCACTCCCTACCGTGAAGCCGTGCGAATTTTTGTCGCTATAGCCCTTAGAGTCTATCGGAAATCCAAGACTAGAACGGCACTCTCCAGCCAACAAACAAGCGACTGTCGTTTGCCTCCGATCTTGCCAACAGATCTTTAAAGCGTGTGATGCCAGCACCTATCTCGATCTCACCAACCTTCAGGGCACGGCGATAGCTAACCTCAAGCTCAAGGTAGTCTGCTGGGTTGGTAGACACCTGGTTTCTTGCGTCGGGCTCGCCCTCATTGTTCAGTTCTCCAAACCGCACCACGCCTTGCCAAACATCACCACCGGTTGCGATGACAACTGCCCCGACAGAAAACAGCTCTGCGTCGTTATCGGCACCATGACCGATGCTTCGACCACGATACCTGTATCCAGTCTGGTAAATACTGTTGTTGTACGCACAGTTGGGGCGGGAGCTAGACTCATAAAATTGGCACGTGGTACCAGAAAACTCAGCGAAAGCGCGATAACTGAGCGAGCCCTTGCCGCCAGAGACCTCGAAACCAAGCTGACCAAGGAATCGACTTGGAAATCCTCCAGCTTCATCTTCGCCGATCAACTGTGCGTAGATGGCACCGTTTAGCGGCGCGAATTCGGGCGCCCATCTAACGTCAAAGCCAGCGAGCTGATTTCCGGGTTCAGATGACAGCTCAATATCGTCGTCTCCACGGTTGTCGCGACCAATCGCCAAATTCACCAGCGTATCTAAATCGCACGGACGATTCCCACTACCGCACCACTGGGCCGTCCTCGAGAGCCCTACCTCCAACCCTGAGACAGGTCTGAAATTGATCCGCAGACCAAGAATCCTTGCATTTGGTACTGCTCTGTCGTTCTCTAATTGACCCCACACGAGACTTGCATCCCAGGGGCCCAACCAGGACAGCCATTTCGATCTAAAGGGAGCTGTATCGTTTCGATCTATAGAGAAGGCTGGGATAGGTCGCTGATTGTTGCCAAAGATAATGCTGCCGTCATACCCAGGCCCCCACCACCGCTCCATCAACCCAGCTGATACCATGTAATTGCCTAAAGCGACGCCGACAAATGAGCCGTCAAGACGAAGGTCTTGATCATCCGCAGGACTACTAACGCCCCCGAGCTCCAAACTCATCGCAAACCGTTTACCCATCCACGACGCACCTACGACGGTATCCACGTCCTCACGAGCACGATCCTCAAATCCCCTGATCCTGCTTGGCTGAGTGTCATACTTTGCAAGTAGGAAATATGAAACCTCTCTTAGCCTCGTTCTCTTAGCACCCACTCGACGGATTCGAGTTAGTGCGGCAAATTCTGCTTCACTAAGGCGATCGACATCACGAAAATCTGACAGGTTATTCATCAGATCTCCCCACGAAAGCGGCCACGAGGTAACCGGCGCAGAAATCACCCCGGCATCTGCCAGCAACTGAATATCGCTCCTTAAAGCGAGGTTTCCCGGATCAACGTAGGGGCCAGCGTGTGCCGCTGCCCCTACCAACAGCCCACACATCATTGCTGTGAACTGGAATTTCACTCGACGCACCGCACTTCCTTGCAGCTAATCACTGGTACGCGGGAATCATACCAGTGCGACAGGCTTTAGACGATTTTGCACGCATCCTCGAAATCGAGCCGCGGCAAACGCGGGTGCACCTCGCTGTAATCGCCATAGCCCGTATTGAGCAAAAAATTCGCCTTGAATCGACCATCCGGAAAGAACTCACCGTTAACCCCTGCAGGATCAAAACCGGACATCGGCCCGCAGTCGAGACCGAGCGAACGTAACGCCATAATCAGGTAACCACCTTGCAGGCTGCCATTGCGCATAGCGTTCTCATAGATGCTCTCGTCGCTGCCCGTAAACCAGTCGCGCGCGTCCGGATTGTGAGGATGCAGCTCCGGCACCCGTTCGTAGAACTCGCTGTCATACGCCACAATAATCGTCGCGGGCGCTGTCATGGTCTTCTCGACATTGGATTCGATCAGGTGTGGCCGCAAGCGAGCACGCCCCTCGTCCGTCGTGATGAAGACCAGCCGAGTGGGGCAACAGTTGGCGCTTGTCGGCCCCATTCTCATGAGCGCATAGGCCTCTCTAAGCTGCGACTCACCCACAGGCGTGTCCAGCCAGTGTGAACAGGTTCTTGCCTCCAGAAACAACCGGTCGTAAACGTCATTAGAGAACTTCGTCATCGGTCCTGCTCCATAGAATCCCAACAAGCATCATCGCCTGAAATCTGTCCGTCATCCGCCAGTTTGGTGAGGTGTGCAAGCAGCGACATCCGCGCTACGGGTAACACGACTTCCGGCACATCGCTATAGACTTTCGGAAGAAGATCGTCGGTACTCACCGGCGCGTGTTGCGCGACCATATCAAGCACCAGTGCTTCGCGCCGTTTGCGATGCTCGACGATCGCATCGATGGCAGCGACAGGATCAGCAATCACGCGGCCATGCCCCGGTGCGATACAGCGCGCCCCCACCGTACGCAGTCGTGCCATCGAATCGAAGTAAGCCTGCATATCACCATCGGGTGCTGCGATAACGACGGTGGACCCCTCCATAATGTGATCACCGGTGAACAGCATTTCCGGCCCTGCCAGCAGAAAGCACGCATGATTGGACGCATGACCTGGGGTGTGTAACACCGTCAACCGGTGGCCATCACAATCGAGTACATCACCATCGGCGAACTCAACATCCGGCACGAAGGTCTGGTCGTTTTCAAATGTGTTTGGTGCTTGCATGCCGAACAGCGGCACGCCCGTTGCTTTCGCAATCGGTGTCGCCGCTGGACTGTGATCACGATGGGTATGTGTGACGACAACGCGTTCGAGTCGATCGCCGACCTCGTCCAGCAAAGCGTCAATGTGCGTGGGGTCGTCCGGCCCCGGATCGATCAGCGTGACGCGCGCTTCACCGATCCAGTAAACGTTGGTGCCGGGGCCGGTCATGACACCTGCATTGGGCGCGGTATAGCGAGTAACCCCGTTCTCGATGACCACAGGCTGTGCAACGGCAATCGGGATCAAAGCGGGACTCTTGTGCCATCCGGGAGGCGGACGCTTCGAGCATCTTTGGGCTCATCGATAACCGGGATGATTTCCTGAATGTCGCGCTTATCGATCGCCCGAGCGGCGACCATGGCCTGCCCGACAGATTCGAATTTCGCCAGCCACTGAAGATTCACGCGGGTCGGCGGATGCAGAATCATTGCGTCATCGCTGGTTTGATCGCCAGCGTCGAGCGCACCCTCCGGGGTCACCCATCGACTCGCTGTCGTCTCACGTCCGTCTGGCGCGCCTTCCTGACCCTGTGGCACGGCGGCCACGAAAAACCGAGTCGCATAGCGCCTTGCCAACGGCACCGGTGTCGTCCAAAAACTCACGTACTCCAGTGCACCGACATCGAGTGTGAGGTTTTCGGTCTCGCAGACCTCTCGCAACGTAATCTCTTCTTGAGCCAACGCCACTCGGTAGTCTTCGAATCGAGCTCGGTGCTCCGGAGAACCCGGCTGACACAACTCTCCTTCAAAATCGCGAGCGAGCAGAAAGCCGCTCTCTTCAAAGCACTCTCTGATGCCCGCGACCCAAAGCCCAAGTCCACCCGTCTCGACGCCGAGTTGTGTCGACGCCTGCGCATCGTCCAGACCACTACAAAACGGATCCAGACTGCGTTCGAAGTCAGACGGTGCAGCAAGTCCCCCTGGAAATACCCAGGCACTGGCAAAATCCGCACCCTTGTGGCGGCGCAACATCAACACTTCGAGCGCCCCTTGGTGGTCTCTCAGTAGCATCACCGTCGCAGAAGGCACAGGCTTTTTGTCGTCGATTGCTTCGCGGGGGTGGTTCATATCGTGTTGATCGGGTTGGGTGGTCTACTGCCCGCAGGCTTGCGCGTGTTATACACTACCAGAGCGAGCTCTCGAACCCCCGGAGACCCGGATGAAACTGATTACCGCGATTATCAAGCCGTTTCGACTGGATGACGTGCGCAATGCACTCGCAGAACTCGGCGTCCAGGGGATGACCGTAACCGAGGTTAAGGGCTTTGGACGTCAACGTGGCCACACGGAGTTGTACCGCGGAGCCGAGTACGTCGTTGATTTTCTCCCCAAGACTAAAGTTGAGGTTGCCGCGACTGAAGAGATGGCAGAAGCGGTTATCGAAGCGATCATCGCTGCGTCACGCACAGGCAAAGTCGGCGACGGCAAGATCTTCGTCCAGTCGCTGGAACGTGTTCTCAGAATACGAACGGGCGAAGAAGACGGTAAAGCCGTCTGAGCGTACATGTAATGTTTCGCGGGTGGCGCTGGTCTCTCTAAGCGCAACCATTGTGATGTAGCAACATGCCCTTTGACCCGCACTTACAACCCGTACTGATTCTGATGGCGAAGCGTCCGGCGCTCGGCGTTGGCAAGCAGCGTATCGCCGGCACACTTGGCCTTGAGCGCACGGCGAAGCTCGCGGAGCTCTTGTGGTTATGCGCGGTGGAAGATCTTGCTGACTGGCCGCACCAGCGGGTCATTTCTATCGCGTCCGCCACAGACACGGAGTGGGCGCAGGCCGCACTCCCCAGTGCAACCGTGATAACGCAGCCGGAGGGCAATCTGGGCGAGCGCATTGAACATGCCTACCGGCAGTTTCATCAACCCGGACGCCCCGTGCTTTTCATCGGCTCTGACGCACCAACGCTGGATATTGCGTATTTGAACGCGTGTCTGAAGGCGCTCGAGACCTTTGACGTCGTGTTGGGCCAGGCCGCCGATGGTGGCGTTGTCGTAATGGGCTCGAGAACGCCATGGCCTTCGTTACAAACACTGCCCTGGTCTACCGCGTCTTTGGGCGCTGCATTGCGCGCCACCTGTGAGTCGGCAGGGCTCAGTCTGGTCATGCGCGAGCCGCTGGAAGACATCGACACGTTTGACCAGCTTTCTGCATTGCCGGGCGCACTGGCCAACGACGGGCGTGCCGCGCGACAGACTTTGCGCGACTGGGTCAGCTTCAATCTGGCAGTGCCAGAGTCAGCGCCAGGCGCACTGGCCTGATACCTACAGGAACCGATCAAGAATGAAATCCCAAAACAAGATCATCGCGCTGATTGCCGCCATTGTGGTGCTCGGTGTAGCCGCCTGGCAGTTTCCGATTGCTGAGTGGCTGACGAGCCTGATCCAGTGGATCGATGCCAACAAAGAGATCGCATGGATCGTCTTTATTGTCGCCTATGTTTTTGCGACGGTACTCATGCTCCCAGGGTCCATTCTCACGCTCGCTGCTGGTTATCTGTTTGGCGTCCTGTACGGCACCGCCCTTGTCTCGGTGTCCAGCGTGCTGGGCGCTACGGCCGCCTTTCTTGTGGGCCGCTCGCTCGGGCGCGGCTGGGTGCGCGAGAAGATCGGCGCCGACGGAAGACTCGCAGCGATAGACAAGGCGACCGAAAAACGCGGGTTTCTGGTCATGGTGCTGTTGCGTCTGTCCCCGATCTTCCCGTTCAACGTCATGAACTACTTGATGAGTTTGACCGGCATGAGCTTGCGTAATTTCGTACTCGGAAGCTGGCTTGGCATGCTTCCCGGAACCGTCCTCTATGTTTACCTCGGATCCGCCGCCAGTGATTTGACGGCGCTGATCGCCGGCGAGTACGACGCGGGCCCATATGGGCAGGTGTTTTTCATCGGCGGTCTGATTGCCACTGCAGCGGTGACCATCCTCATAGCCCGATTTGCGGCGAAAACATTGAAAGAGACCATCGGCGTTGACGACGCATCGGTCACACAGGAGTAGCAAGGCGTGTACGCAGGAGAACAATTCGACCGGGAATGGCAACAGATGGTATTCCCGGGTGACTACACCAACCCGACGCCTGACCCCGAGGGCTACAACCTCGTCGTCATCGGAGGCGGTCCAGCCGGACTGATTGTGTCAATCGCGGCCGCGGGCCTGGGTGCCAAAGTAGCACTCATCGAGAAACACGCGATGGGCGGGGATTGCCTGAACGTCGGATGTGTACCTTCCAAAGCGCTGATCGAAATGGCCTCACGCAAGCACCACGGCGAAGACATCAGTTTCGACCAAGCCATGAGCTGGGTCCGCGAGGTCCGTTCAGGCATCGCCCACCATGACTCTGTTGAGCGCTACACAGAAAACGGCGTCGATGTGTTTCTTGGTGCCGCGAGTTTCGTTGACGAGAGAACCGTCGCGGTCGGTGACACTCACCTTACCGGCGCCAAGTTCGTCATCACGACTGGAGCTCGAGCCGCCTTACCACCGATTCCCGGACTGGCGGATGCCGAACCACTAACCAATGAGAGCGTCTTCAATCTCAAGCAACAGCCAGCAAGGTTGGGCGTGATCGGCGCTGGCCCGATCGGCAGTGAGCTCGCACAATCGTTTGCCCGACTGGGCACGGAAGTGCACGTATTCGAGATGGCAGATCGCCCGGTGCAGAACGAAATTCCGCGTGCTGGAGAGATTCTTGCTGAACAGCTGCGCAAAGACGGTGTCCATTTGCACCTGGCGACCGGTGCCAAAGGCATCCACAAGCGCGGCGACATTCGAGTCATCGAGACCGAGGGCGGCGAGTTTGAGGTCGACGAGGTGCTGGTTGCACTCGGTCGACAACCCAACGTCGATGCGCTGAATCTGGAGGCTGCCGGTGTGCGCTACGATATTCGCAAAGGCATTGAAGTTGACGATCATCTGCGTACGAGCAATTCAAGGATTTTTGCAGCAGGTGATGTTTGCTCCAAATACCAATTCACCAACAATGCTGATCATCAGGCTCGCATCATCATTCGCAACACCCTGTTTTTCGGCAAAGGCAAAGCGGCACCGGAACGGATTGGTCGCTGTACCTACACACATCCCGAGATTGCGCATGTCGGCGCCGAGGAAGCAGAACTCGATCAGCAAGGCATTGCCTACGATGTGTACGAAGTCGAGTGGGATGCGATGGATCGTGCGCGCACCGAGGGTGACCTGGATGGATTCGTGCGAGTACTCACGGAAAAAGGCAAGGACAAAATCCTGTCTGCAACCATCGTCGGGGCTGACGCTGGTGAACAAATCGCCACGCTTTCTGTTTTGCTGGCGAACGGCGAAGGACTCGGCAAGCTCGACCCGGCAGTTCTCGCCTACCCTACTCGATCCGAGTATTTGCGCAGACTGGCGGATGCCTACAACCGGACCCGTCTGACCCCGTTTGTCGCCGGTGTGTTCCGAAAACTACTCGCATGGCAGCGCCGCCGACAATGACTGCAAGGCCGCAGCTTGCGGTCATCATACCGGTTTACCGGGACACGGCGGCGTTGGTACGACTGCTCGGCTTACTGAAGACCCATAAGGGTGTCGACCAGATCATTGTGAGTGCTGCCACGGTGTCGCCCAAGGATCTCGGTTCGCTGCAGAGGCGCTTCCCGAGCGTGGAATTTGTAGCGGGCTCAGCAGGTCGTGGTGTACAACTCAATCGAGGTCGTGCAGCAACGGAGGCGACGTTGCTGTGGTTCCTGCATGCCGATGCCTCTCCCCCGGATGACGGCGCGCATCACATCCGAGCTGCGGCCGAAATGCACGCCGCGGGAGGCTACTTCCAGTTTCAGTTCGACGGCGTGGACAGCAAAGGCGCAAGCCGATTGGCCAGGCTGATCAATTGGCGTGCTCGGCGCGGTGTTCCCTACGGTGATCAGGGGCTATGGTTCACTGCCCACGCATTTGACGCTGCAGGGGGCTTCGAAGAACAACCCTTGTTCGAAGAAGTTCGACTGGTTAAATCCGTGCGACGGCTCGGAGAATTCGTCGAACTGCCAGAAGCAATCGGAGTGAACCCGAGGCGCTGGCGATCGACCGGCTGGACCCGCAGAACGCTCCTCAACAGGGCATTGGCCCTCGGACACGCCGCCGGAATCTCACCCGAGCGTCTGGCGCGCTGGTACGCGCGCTTCTGACGCTTACGCCGGGAAGAAGTCGATGGGTTTGGTTGTCGTGATGGCTTCGACGTCGCGCGCTTCGAACCGGAACAGTTTTACGCGCTGCACAAGCTTGCGCTCAAGGTCCGGATCATTCAGTTCACTGGATTCGATTTCGCAAGCGGTGACGACACCATCGGGTGAAATCGTCAGTCGCAACACCAGTTTGCCTTCAAGCGTTGGATCCTGGCGCAGTGCACGGTTGTACAACGCGTAGATGGCACCCTTATTCCGATCAAACACCATCTCGATTTCTTCGCGTGACCGCGAGCCGCGGTTGCTTGCCCCGGCGCGCTGAACATCGGCTTCGGTACTGCCGCCGTTGCCGATGGCAGCGACAGGCGTCTCTACCTTCGTCGTGTTGCGACCGGACAATCCAGTGCCACCCGTGTTGCGTGAGAGTGCCGCCGTGTTGATGCCACCACTGGCTGCCCCCACATTGGATGTAATCAATGAACGCTCGTTGCGCTCCGCGGCACCTACCGCTCCTGTCAGCTCCTGACTGCCTGCAACCTGATCGACAACGCTGTTGTCGCGCAATGCAGCAAGGTCATCTGAAAACGGCAGCAAACCGGCGACTGATGCTCGCTCGCGAGCGGCGGGCGTGAGGTCCGGTTCTGGCTCAGCGACAGGCTCAGGCTCCACCACAGGTTCCGGTGTTTCCTGTACCACGGGTTCAGGTTCGGCCTCCTCGATCGGTTCGGGCTCCGGTTGCTCCTCTTCCACACGCGGTGGTGGCGGGGGTGGCAACTCTCGCTCCTCGAGAATCAGCTGGGCGAAGCGTTGCTCGATCTCAACAACCTCACTGGGATCAGGCTGAGGTGTTGGCAGGAACGGCCAGACGACGCTGAGGACTAGCATGATGATCAGCGTCGTCGTTAGAATCTTGCGGAACTTCTGTTCCTGCTCGTCCGAAATAATGGACCAAGGCAGTTGATACTCGCGGTAGTACGCCTGGTAGGCGGTCATTGAAGCGCTTGCCATGACTTAGCCTCCCAAACCATTCGCGACGCTCGCGAGTTGCTCAGGACTCTTTTGCAGTACCGCTAGCGAAATCTTGCCAAAATCCGCGTCGGTGCAGGTCGCCATAATTTTCTTGATCAGACGATAAGACGTGGTCTTGTCTCCCATGATGGTCACTTCGCGTTGGGCGATATCCTGCCGCGCGGCCTCCCGCAATATGCGGTCGTTCTGCGCGACCAGCGCCTGCTTAAGACCTGGGATGACATTGCCCTCTGCCGAAAGCACTTCGGCAACACCCGCGACCCGTTCGCCCTGCACCAGGATGTCGCTCGCGGTAACCACAACAACTACCGTTTCGCGCGCCTTCTGCTCAGCGATGGATTCCGGAAGTTGAAGATCCTTGGCGTTGGGCAACGACTCAACGTCCGACGAGTTCACCAAGAGGAAGAACACGAGAATCGTGAAGATGTCCATCAACGAGACAAGATTTAGTGCGGTGGATTTGGCCGTGCGCTGGTGGCGCCGATCCATCCGCATTGCGCGAGCTGAGTGACTCATAACTTAGACGCCTCCCGTCTGGGTGGCATCACCCATGGAGATATCCGGGAACAGCTCGTAACGCTTCAACTGACCGTCGTCTTGTAACTCGACGAAGACGCGTAGCGTATCCATCACCTGAATGATGGTGTCGTATTCGATCTCCGCCTCGAGCAACAAGGTGCAGTCGAGCTTATCCGGGTTGAGCTGTTTGACTTCGCGAAGCTTGTTGGAAAGTTGATCGAGGTCATACTCACCGTCGACCTTCGCGATGCTTGAAATCAGGCCGCCGTTGCGATCCCCAACATCGATGCGCGCTTCACGCACCGTAATCTCCAACTGCATTGTCTCGATCGGCGTTTCCGCGGGCTCAGAGGATGCACCCGGAACGTTCAACTCGAGAATGGCGCGTTGCGAGAACACCGCCGTAATGAGCAGGAAGGGCACCAGAATCACCATAAGATTCATAAATGCCGTGATGTTGAGCTCGGTCGCCTCCACCTGGCGACGCGCGCTGCGGCGGCGGTTGATCACGCGAGTGCTCCTTCCTTCGCAGCGCCTTCACGCTCCGTGACCGCGTTCAGAAATTTCACAGAAGCCATTTCCAGGCTGTCTACGATCTGGTTGGTCTTGGTTTGGATGATCGTGTGGATCAACAACAGCGGAATTGCAGCCATCAGGCCAAATGCCGTTGTGTTCATCGCGATGGAGATACTTCCCGAGAGCATGTCGGCCTTTTCAGCCGGGTTCGCATTGGCAACCGCGGTGAACGCCTGGATCAAGCCGATAATCGTGCCAAGCAGACCCATCAGGGTTGCGATGTTGGCGAACGTCGCGAGGTAGTGTGTGCGTTTTTCAAGACGCGGCAGCACTTCCATCATGCTCTCTTCCATCGCCTTTTCGATATCGTCACGACGGCGTGCCGATGCCACGCGGTACAAGCCATAGGTCATGACTTTGCCAATCGCAGACTTGGATTTGCTCGTAAGACCAACCGCTTGCTGGAAGTTGCCCGCCTTCAGGTACGGCACCACCTTCTTCCACATGGCACGGTTACTGGCACCGGCCATCGAGAGATAGACCCAGCGCTCGATCGCAATAGCGACACCGAGGCCGAAGATGAACAGAATCGGGTACATGAACGCCCCGCCCTGCTTAAAAAACAAAATTACTGTAGACACTGTCGTTTCCTCTGGTTGGTGGTGTGGAGCAGGCGATTCCTATTCGCTCGCCTCCTCCGAATACAAATCTTCGTAGTACGCAATCTGTCTGCGGAAGACTTCGCGATCCGCAGGCGCCAAAACTTCATCCAGCAATGTGTTGACCGGTCGACCCACAAGGTCGCCAAGGTCGGAACTCTTCCACGGCACGATATAAAGCACCTGCGGCAACTCCTGGTTGCCTGTGATTTGCGACGTCCTTAGCTCGATCGAATCGATCGCTCGATTCGGAGTCGTCGCACTGGTTGCTGCACGCGGTAGCACTTCGTCTTCCGAGACCTCGGCGCTGGTATCGACCTTCGGCTCAATGGTCTCCGTGATCGCGTCCGCGCTCGTATCGACCATCGGCTCGAGATCATCGATCTCCTGTGCGTTGAGCGTGGCGCACAACATCAGTGTTGCTGCTAGCGTCCATTGTCTGCTCATCATCGCTGCTCCCTGCAAAACGCTACTGCGACACACTCGCGGCACGAGCGGTTCGCTCGATCCGGCGACTGATGTCTGCAATCCAGCGCTTCACCTGTTTGTCCTCGTCCGGCACCAATGACTGGTAGCGTTCATAGTGCTCAAGTGCCCGTGAATGCTGTGCGAGGTACAAGTCCAGCAAAATGCCGAAATTAAAGTGTGCCAAGGCGTAATCCGGATTTACTGTGACGGCCTTCAAATAAGCAGCCTCAGCATCAGCGAATCGACCCGCCTCTCTGTGCAAAATGCCAACTTCGTTCCATCCGGGGGCATATCCGTCGTGGACCGCCAACGTCGACTGCAGCATCGACAGTGCGTCATCGCTACGCTCCATTTGGCGCCAGGCAATGGCGAGCGTGGTGGCAATTGCCGGATACTCCGGTGCGCTCTGCGCGAGCGGTTCAAGGATCTGTACTGCGCCGGCGTAGTCTTCTACCGATAACAACGTCTGCGCGTTCGCATAGTCGTTCGCAATCGCTTGCGGAATCTCCACAGCTTCTGCGTTACTACTACCCGAGCGCACGTCAGGTTGCGAAGCAGGTCCGCCTGCGCACGCGGCGATAGCGCCGCACAGCACGACGGCAAACAGTCTTTGCAAAAAAGTATCAGTTAAGTAGCGCAAGGGATTCCCCACTCCGTTCTGATTTCGCGTAACGCGCGGGCATCAGCGTCGCCAACGCGTCAAAACTCTGTTCCACCCAGACATCAAAAACGCCATCGGCGGCACGCGCGGCATTGGCTTCAAAAACCTCGATCGCCTGTTCCTCAAATGGGAATGCCTGTTCCTCGAGCAGGATGTCGTACTGCTCTAATGCATCGGCATCGAGATCAGCCGGACGCTCACTGTCCATCAGGTCCCGGCTGAACTGTTGATACATCTGACCAATGCGGAAGGTCGACGCCGTTGTCACTTCAGCGACACCGTAGTCGGCAGCCTTACCGTAGGCGGCGAGTGTTTGTTCCATGAGCTCACGTTTGCGCTCGAGGCTGGCCTTCAGCGGTGCCGTTAGCTTGAGTGCAACGAAGGACAAACGCTTCGGTTCGGTCAACTCAAGCGTCGCGGTTGCTGCAAGATAGCGACTGCGGTCCGTGCGAGCGCCACCCGCTGCCGCGTCAACGGCGATAATCTCTTCGAGCCAGCGCATCCGCCCGCCGATGTCTGCATCAAGCTGTGCGATATCGGCAAGTCGCATTCTGGCCTCAAGCGTTTGGTCGAAGCTCGCGGGGTATCGTGCGACGACGCGCTCCAAAGCACTTCGCTCCTCCGTGCGCATGCCAGCGGTCTGGTAGAGCTCAGCCGCTGTCCAAAGCGCCTCCTCGCGCTCAGCAACACTCATTGCTGCATCGTCCGCAATTCGCTCGAATTCGCCAGCCGCACGCAATGAATCGCCCGTCTCCAAATAGCCTGTGGCGAGGCTTCGAGAAACATCTTCGGCAAGCGAGCTGTCGGGATAATTCTGTCGGAACGCCTCTAGTACGGGTGTCGCGCGTGCCCACTGGCCCATCGTGATCAGGGCAGCAGCTGCGTCGTATTCAGCCGTCTCGCGAACCGGTGAATTCGGCACCGCTTGTGCTACCCGAAGGAAGTGACCGACTGCGGTTTCGAGATCACCACCATCGCGCGCGAGTTCGCCCTGTTTGTAGATGCTCGCCGCTATGCGTTCACGAATCTCTTCCTGCCGCGTCATATCGTCGAGCGGCAAACGAGCCTGCAACTGATAATAGGCTTGCTCCGCATCCGCGAAACGAGCGAGATCAAAGTTCGAATGCGCGACCACCGTCCACGCCGCCAACGTCAACTCGGGTTTCGGCTCTACCAACATCGCAGTGACGTCATCCGCAACATCGATTGCCTGCTCGAACCTGCCTTGCGAGAAAAAGTCCTCGGCCGTTGAAGTCAGCACCGCTGCGGTTTCCGGGTGTTCCGGGAAACTGCCAGCAAAACGCAAGGCACTGCTCAAACTGCGCTCGTGCCAATTAGCGACCGCCTCGGCCGGCAGCGTCTTCTCATGCTCCCGGTAAGACAACAGAGCCGCGTATCCCGCCTCGGCTGCCTGCGGATTCGATGGGTAGTCGTAAGCAGTGCGTTCGTACTCGTCGGTTGCCTCGTTGAACGAACCACTCTCGAAAAGGATTTCAGCAAGCAGGAAGTTCGTACCCGCTGAGTCCGCCTGACCTGGAAAATAGTTCAGGTACTTCCGATACCAGCGCGCGGCGGCTGTGTAGTCTTCCTGAATTTGTTGATCTCTTTTGAGCGCTTTCTCCGCCTCATCGATATCGGCAACGATCGCTTCCGGGTTTTGCGCTCGCGAGTGGTAGAACTGCGCAAGATCGGTGAGGTTCACCTGCAGCGCGCTCACCACTTCAGGCAAAGCCGCTACATCGTTCGTCGTCCAGAACGGCGTATCCATGCCGTAGTGCTCGACGAAGGTCTCCTTCGCACCAAGCACTCGCGTCGGGAAACCAGCGAGCTTGAAGGCCTCGATGACATCGAGTTCAAGCAGTGGCGATCTTGGATGAACGGGGTTACGTGCTACAAATGCCTGGTAGGACTTCGTTGCGTCTTCGTAACGCTCCTTTTGAACGTAGAGATCACCAAGATTCTTGTAGATCACATGGGCGTACTGACGTTCGCCTTCGGTATCAAGAAACGCATCGATACTCTCCGGTCCGTCCATGTAAGAGAAGGTGATTGACAGCACCCGGAGCGTGTCCTGAATCAACTCACGTTCGGCGCGACGCGTGTCCTCGGTAAACAGCAAACCACCGAGTGGATCGCTATCGATCAACCTTAAGTCGAGCAGACGGAAGAAAGGCTCGAGGCTGTCGTCGTGAGCAGCAATCTTGAATTGCGACCAACCGAGTTTGTAAAGCGACTGCAAATAGAAATCACCCGGCGACTCCGCATCGGTCAGAAACCGGTAAGCATCCTCGGCATCGGCGTACCGTCGGTTGATAAACAGCATCTCGCCGCGCCGGAACTCCGCCTCTGAGCGGTGGATCGTATCGGGATACTCCGCGACCAACCGCTCGAGTGTTGCTAGCGCCGCGTCGATCTCGCCGCTGCTCTCGTAAGCCCTCGCCAATTGGTAGAGGACTAGATCGTTGCGCTCGTAGTTTGGATAGCGTTCGAGCAGTTGCTCGTACAAGTCGACGGCACCGTCGTAGCTCGACAGCATGACGTTCTGCAGATTGTCCGAGAGCGTTTCTGCCTCGCTTGCCTCGAGCTCGAGATCTGCGAGTCGGCGCATGGCTTCCGGGCCCAAATTGGGATCATCGCCAACCAGGTCGAGAAACAGCTGATAGTTTTGTCGAGCGAGTTCACTCGCATTCTCAATCGACTGCTCGGAATCGATAACGACTTCGGTTCGCTCGAGCGCCTTGATCGTCGCATCGTCGTCTTCGACATCGCCACCACCGAATGGCCAAAGCCAACTGAAAACCAGAAGCGTCGTAAGAGAGTTCATTATTGACCCTCACCGTTGCTACTTACCGCAGTTGCGCGATCGTAGACAGCTGCGAGTGCAAAACGCGCTTGTACCGTGTAGGTATCCAGTCGCGCTTGCTGGGTGCGCAGCTCATCGACTGCCAAACCATCAAGGAACGCTCGCTGACGCTCCAACGTCTGTTCAACGCGAGCCAGCATCAACTCGATTCTCGGCGTCAGAGTCGCAACACGCAGATCGAAATCCAGTAATCGTTCAGGCTCATTGACCCGGGCGTCGTCGACCGCAAGTCGGGCACGTTCGGCCGCGACAATGATCCGATTGATATCGTGCAGTTGCTTGCGCTGGCGCCAAATGCGCGCCTGGAAGTCCTGTTCCGCCTGCCACTGCATCACACCCTTCATGAGCTTGATGCGGGTACGCACATCCTCAACTTCTGGTGTGCTGTAGCGGAGCACCGGGTTTTCCTCTACGAGGGCAATCTCATCGGCGAGCTGCTGCTCGCGTCGAGTCGCGAGCGCATAGATATCTCGCTCGCCCTCGATACGATCAAGCTGAGCACTCAATGTCTGGTGGCGGTCGCGCAACTCGCCCATATCAGATGCGGCGAGGCTCGCTTCAATGCGCGGTAGTCGCGCGGCGTAGCCTGCCTTACGCGTATCCATGATTTCTCTGAAGACGCGAGTCTTATCCAACCAACCCAGCAAATTCTCACGCAGCGCTACCATGTCGCGGTAATTCTTCAACGCTTCCTGGAATTCGTGCTCGGCCATCAACAGATACAAGTAACGGCTCTCGGTCGCGTCGGGCATGTTGTCCAGTCGCCAATACCAGCCGCTCGCATCGTCCGCGCTCTCCTCAACAGCCAGTAACCGGTCGATCATGCGTCCGCTCTGAATATCGGTAATCGCATCTTCGAGTCGCTGATGCTCCTGAGCGAAAAGAACAATCGCCCGTTCATACTTCGTCGCCGCCTGTCCCGTAGCGTTCAGCTTGCCAAGGGCATAGGGCACTGCGAGTAACGATTCCTGTACCGCAGGATCAAGCAAGTCGCGATCCGACAGTGCCTGCCACGGACTCAACGCTGCGCGATAGTCGCCACTATCGGAGTCGACCCAGCCAACACCCAGCAAAGCCTTGTTGGAGAACGGTCCGTTCAGTCGAACGCGCTGCAGGACCGGGCGCGCACGTTCCGGCGCATCGTTTTGCAACCACGTGTAACCCAACGCGACGTTGGCTTTGTCCCGCAGTCCGACCATTTCAGGACGGTCATCACCGAGTCGCCCTACGCGATCCAACCAGTTTGCACCCTCCGCGAAACGCCCGGCACGAACCAGCGCCACACCGAGGTTAAACCGCGCGTAATCACTCCAGCCTTTGGGACCCTTCCAACCGTCCAAAGCGGCGACCGCATCTTCGAAGCGACCCTGCTCAATCGCGACGTTCGCAGCGAGCATCTGGCGCTCGGCGTCCAGTTCCTTGGGCAGGTCCTCACCGATGGCGTTCAACGCCTGCGCGGCACCTTCAAGGTAGCCACGCTGGTAGCGGATTTTCGCGAGGAAGAACCAGGTTCTGTCTCGCACTTCCGGGCGAGTCTTGCTCGCCAACAACTGATCGAAAATCTTGCCCGCTTCATCATGCAGTCCGTAGGACAGTGCGAGCCCACCGCGTAGCAGCTCCGCGTCCTCATCGTGGTGCGTCAGGCTGTCGCGTTGTTGCGCGGCGGTGAGCCTGACAATCGCATTGAAGTAGTCGCCCTTGTAGAAGTGGAACAGCACATCTCCGTAATACGGATCGCGCACCACAACGGGATCGCCAACATCACCATCCGCATGAAGCGCAGATGCCGACAGCAGTAAAGCAAGGCTCAGAACAAAAGCGATAGAGAATTTCACGACCGACGCTTATTCCCACTCGGAGATGAAAAACTCGGGCTGCAGCTTCGACTGGCGATCAGAGATTCTGAGCTCCATATATTTCGCGCCGAGACCTTTCTCGAAAGTCATTTCGGCGCCGCGCCGGTAGTCACGACCCTGAGGTCCCTTACCGACGAAAAAGGCAACCAACTCGTGCTCACCGGCTTTCAGGTTCTCGATATGTAGGCGGTGCACGCCGCCGCGGATCAACGCTTCAACCTCCTTCTCGGAGTAGAGGTAGTTCGCCACCTCCTTGCCGTTGATCTTGACCTGCACAGCATCGAGTGCGAAGAAATCACCGATATCCATAGAGACGAACAGTGCTACCTGGGAGTTCGCAGGGAACAGCAGTTCCTCCTCCAGCAAAAACAACTCGCGATTGAGCGCCAGCACTTCCTTCTTAAGGTCTTGCACCTCGGCGTCTAGCTCGCGCGATGTGTCATCGGCGATCACCGTAGAGGTCATGGCGGCGGTAACTAGCGTCACCAGCACCTTTGTTAGTCGTTGCATCATGATCGGGTCCTGTTAGTGCTGATCACTCGCGAAGCAGTTCGCGGATCTGCTCGAGGTATTTGTCTTCGTAGCCCGGCTTGTAACCGTGGTGTACGTAGCGCACCACGCCCTCTCGATCCAACAGGATCGTGACCGGCATCGCGTTCACCTCGTACTGCTCGCTCACTTTCTTGGTGCTGTCGAATACCACCGGGAATGTCACGCCAAGCGACTCAATCATCTCCTCGGCGCGACGCGGATCGTCATCGATGTTCACACCGAGGAGGCTGAACCCAACTCGGTTGTACCGGCTGTGCATCTCGTCGAGCAGTGGCATTTCCTCGCGGCAGGGCCCGCACCAGGTCGCCCAGAAATTGATCATCACAACCTCACCGCGAAGATCGCTGAGGCTGACCTGCTCTCCCGCGCTGTTTTGCAGTGAGAAATCGGGTGCTTCTTTGCCGTCCAAGCCGCCCGAGGCGCCTGCTACGGTCGCGAGAACCATCGCGCCCGCGAACGCTGCCAAGACGCGTCGCCCCTGTTGCCAACCAGCCCATCGATTCATCGGTAATCTCCTTAAGATCGCGTGCGTCCCGCACGCATTAAGCAGCGCCAATGGCCCTGCCGCAGCGGGTTAACGTAATACTCGCAGTCGATACCGGCGGGAGCCGTGACCAAAGTCACAGTAACCGCTGAGGACGGCGGGCATACGTCACAAGCTGCTCCAAAGCAGAGAAGGAGCAAATTGCATGCCAGTGACTATTTGCAGGCGAATCCCGAGGAATTTGGGATTATGTGGCACGCACGTTGTCGTCAACCACCTACGCCGCGACCGACGGACCGCCTTAAGTCACTGAATTTTCGTCCATTGCGCTGTCGGTTGAATGCGACAGCAGTGACACTCAGAGTCGGTCGGCTTAGTCCCCTGCACCAAGACCCGATGAGTAGTGGAGGTCGCGGTTCTTGTCGATGACAACGGCATCGAAACCGTCCATCCGTTCGATCAGGGCCAGTCCGTCCTCTACGCCCATCACGAACACCGAAGTGGAGAGCGCATCGGTCATCGTTGCATCTGGCCCGATAATCGTGACGCTCTGAACTTCGCGTGCGGAGTCGCCGGTGGTCGGACTAATGATGTGGTGATAGCGCACTTCGCCCTCGTCAAAGTAACGCTCGTAGTCTCCGGACGTCGAGACCGCCTCGTCTACGAGAGGCAGTCGTATTGCAATTTCAGTCTTGTCACGAGGATCCTGGATCCCGACCAACCAGGGCTGACCACGGCGATCGCCCAACAAGCGAGAATCGCCGCCCGCACTGACCGATGCGTACTGGATACCCATCTCGCGCAGCAGCGCAACAGAACGCTCGACAGCGTAGCCTTTCGCAATTCCGCCTAGATTGATGCGCACACCCTCCTGCAGGAACGACACGGTTTCCTTCGCCGGGTTCAGCACGACAAATCGATAGTCAATTTTCTCGACCGCTTTCTCGATCGTTTCCGGATCGGGCCTTTCCCCTTCACGAAAATCATAGTATTGACCAACGCTGTCGTAGGTGATGTCGAAGCGCCCGTCCGTCATTTCCGAAACCGCCAGCGCTCTCTTGATTAAGGAGAACAGCTCGGCGCCGGCATCGATCGGCTGCTTATGCGCCTCACGGTTAATTGCCGAGATGCGACTGTCGGGCTTGTAGGTACTCATCAAGCGCTCGATCCGGGCAATTTCGTCGAGTACAACCCGGATCGCTTCCTGACCGCGCTCCTCATCGGGATGCCAGAGACGTACGGTAATTCGCGTGCCCATCAAGGACTCTGTCTGACCGTGCCACTCCGCGTGCACTGGCGCGGTTGCGCAAATCAGCGCAAACAATACTGAGATCATTGGCGCGATTCGCGCGCGCAGCGTATCCTTAACGTATTCATATTCCGAGGAATTTTTGATCATGACAAACTTTCTGATCTTTCTCGCCATCGTTGCAGGCATCGTATTTTTTGCGATCAGCATTTACAACCGATTGGTTAACGGTCGCAACCGTGTAAAGAACGGCTTCGCCCAGATCGACGTTCAACTGAGCCGGCGCTACGACCTGATCCCGAATTTGATTGAGGCGGTCAAAGGGTACATGGCCCATGAAAAGGACACGTTGGAGGCTGTGATCAACGCACGCAACGCCGCCATGAGCGGACTGAATGCCGCCAAGCAGGATCCGACCGACCCCTCTGCCATTGCATCCTTGGGCGCGGCCGAGTCATTGCTGGGTGGTGCGCTCGGAAAACTCTTTGCACTTGCGGAAGCGTATCCCGACCTGAAAGCCAACGAGAACATGATGCAGTTTCAGGAAGAGCTGACCACGACAGAAAACAAGATTGCGTTCGCTCGACAAGCGTTCAACGATTCTGTGCTGAGCTACAACAACCTGAGAGAAAATTTCCCGAACAGTCTGATCGCAGGACCTTTCAACTTTGAAGCGGCGAGCTACCTCGATATTGGAGATGAATCGCGCAGAGAGCCGGTAGCGGTTTCCTTCAGCTAATGGCCAGGGTCAGAGGACGCTGACCGCACAATGAACTTCTTCGAAGCTCAGGATCAATCGCGCCGCAACACGCGACGGCTAGTGGTGCTCTTTGCGATCGCGACGTTACTCATCGTAGCGGCGTCGACGCTCGTGATTGAAGCCGCCTTTTCCATGTTCAACCTCAGCCAGTCCGGTGCCGCCGTGACGACTGGTCAATATGGCGCGATTAAACCGTGGGCGTTCGTCGACCCCGTTCGCATCGCAATTATCGCGGGCGTGGTTTTGTTGTGCATTTTGGTGGCCAGCGCATTTCGCGTCGCCCAACTCGGTAGCGGCGGTGCGCGCATTGCACAAGAAATGGGCGGCACGTTGGTCACGGGCAATACGCAAGACTTGCAACGCAAGCGCCTGTTGAATGTGGTCGAAGAAATGGCCATCGCCTCGGGTGTCCCGGTGCCCCAAGTATTCGTGCTTGAACATGAGGCTGGTATCAATGCATTCGCGGCCGGCTTCACCACAGCGGATGCCGCCGTTGCCGTCACACGCGGCACGCTCGAGACCTTGAATCGCGCCGAGTTGCAGGGCGTCATCGCACACGAGTTCAGCCATATTCTGAACGGAGACATGCGACTCAATCTGCGACTGGTTGGCATCTTGTTCGGCATCATCGTGATCGGCCAGGTCGGCCGCATAATGATGCGCACCGGCAGTCGCGTACGCGTATCCCGTCGGTCCAACAACGGCGGGAATCCAGCGCTGTTCATCGGTATCGCGCTCTTCCTGATCGGTGCGATCGGCGTGCTTGCGGCAAGACTGATCCGGGCCGGTGTTTCCAGGCAGCGCGAGTACCTCGCGGACGCCTCAGCCGTGCAGTTCACCCGACAGACCGATGGCATCGCCGGTGCGCTCGCAAAAATTGGTGGGCTGGATACCGGGTCGCGGTTAACAGAAGCCGATGGAGAAGAGATCTCTCATATGCTGTTTGCTACAGGGGGACGTCGGGTCTGGCTTTCCGCCCTCGCCTCGCATCCCCCTCTCGAGGATCGTATACGCAAACTCGATCCCGCATTGGCCAAGCGGATGGTCGATGCTGACTGGCAGGCCAATGCGCTGATCCGTGAGGTCGAAACAGGTGTCTCCGGTTTTGCAGCCTACGGTGGAGCGCGCGTTAACAACCTTGACGCAGAAACGCTGGCCAACCGTATCGGTCGACCGGACGATGCCGACATTGCCGTTGCAGCGGGGCTTAGGCACGCGCTGCCCCCTTCTATCGAGGATGCCGCTCACTCGCCGGAGTGGGCTTTCTACCTGGTGATTGCGCTTGCTACGGTCCCCGAGCATTCGGAACGTCGCAATCAAATGAACTATCTCCTGCCTCGAATCGGCGAGATGCGCCTGCAGCGCGTGGATGAGTATGCCGACGCGATTCATGAATTGGGCGCGCAATATCGACTACCGATTCTCGAGCTTTGTTTCCCGGCGCTCAAGGAACGCCCGAGCGGGCAGATCCGCTTCCTGCTCGATTTGATCGACGGCGTCATTGCCACGACAACCCATGCCGCGCTCGGACAATACGCGCTGCGCCAACTGTTGGAATACAGTCTTGAGGCCAGTCTGAACCCGGCGTCGATGGCACGTGCCACACGCCATCTCGGGCAACGCAGTGTTCTCGCCGCTGCTGGCGATTTGCTCACCATTGTTGCCGTTCAAGGCAGCGATACACCGGAGGCAGCGAGAGAGGCGGCGCGCGCGGGACTCGCTGTTCTGGGAATCGAACACGCGGTGGCGCCTCGCCCACTTGAAGACAGCGCAAATCTGCTTCGCACACTTCAAGGAATGATCGGCCGTGACCTGCATCGCTTGCTACGTGCGCTCCTGGAAACGGTACAGCACGACCGACTCATCACACTTGAGGAGGCCGAGCTCATGCGCCTGATTTGCGCCGCGCTCGGGTGTCCGCTGCCGCCGATGATCGCTGAGTTTGCGGTGAACCCTTAGCGACGGTTATTGTCAAAACAGCACGATAAGAATTGCGTCGGAGGAGATGAATGATGAAGCGAGCGTTGAGCGCCTGGTCAGGGTTGCTGCTGGCCGCAGGAATATGGCTGAGCCCCACGGCACAGTCCTCCGACCTGGACAAGAAGCTGGAAGAAGCCACGGAAGTGGTCAATACCTTTCACGCGATACCAGAACAAGGCATCCCCACGGCGTTGTTGGAACGCGCCTATGCGATCGCCGTGATCCCCGACATGATCAAGGCGGGTTTCGTCGTTGCGGGCCGGCATGGGCGTGGCGTCATCAGTACTCGCACCGACACCGGGTGGAGCGACCCCGCTTTCATTAAGCTCACCGGCGGCAGTATCGGCTGGCAAGCGGGTGTTCAGGCAGCAGATTTGGTGCTTGTCTTCACCAATAAGCGTGGCGTGGAGAACCTGAGTCGGGGCAAGTTCACCCTTGGAGCGGACGCGGCGGTAGCAGCGGGTCCACTGGGTCGCAACACCTCGGCCGCGACCGACCACCGCTTGAAGGCGGAGGTGTATTCCTACTCTCGAGCACGCGGGCTGTTCGCAGGCGTTTCTATACAGGGCGCTTCGCTACGCATGGATCACAACGCCAATGCCAGTTACTACGTCAGGCCCGGCATCACACCCGATGAGATATTCTCCGGAAACATCGTCGCGCGCCCGGATAGCATCGCGCCATTCAGGCAATCGCTGAACGCATCCACCGCAGTGGACAACGAACGATCATCAGCACAGGTCGCAGAGTCGGGCAACAACAATCAGCAACCGGCGGAACGAGAGGCCAGTGGCGTGACAACCTACGCTATCGGCGAACGCACAGCTGAGGACAGTGACTGACCCAGCTAGCGGTCGTTATCGGATTCGACAAGCACCGAGGAATCCGGATCGATACCGATCGCTCTGGCCTCTTCCGGCGTGAGTGCTTGACCGCTTTCGATTTTGGATTCTGCGGAAGCGACCAACTGCGCGCGCCGCCGCTCATCGGCCTCGTCGCGTGCCTCTTGTTGTCGACGCAATCGATTCAGCTCCGCTTCCGAGGCTTTTTCGCGCGCGTCCCGACGCGCCTCTTCCTGAGCCGCTGACAATCTGGCTGCAGCCTGCCGAGCAGCCTTACATTCCGGATCTCTTACCGCCATTTTTCGGTCCTTGCGGCACTCGAGAATCTTGGCATCCATCGCCACTGTGTCCCCGAGAAAATCGGTGACCGTGCGCACCTGGGTTTCTGCCGGGCCGCAGGCGGCCAGTACCATGCAAAAACCTGGAATCAGCCCCCGATGGATCCGAATTGTTAGTTTTCGTTGACGCATGCTTCGAGTTTTGGTTTCGTCGCTTTCGCTGAACATAATCGATTTACGACATTTCTGTAAGCAATTGTCACCGATTTGAGACAGTCGAAGAAGTGATCGGAGTATCATTTGCAAGGTCGGTTTCGGGAGGTCCAAGATTGCGCAATGAGAACCAGTTCTCACTCCTGAGTACGCCACGTTTCCTCGCCTACTTCATTACCCAGTGTCTCGGCGCACTGAACGACAATGTGTTGCGCAACGGTCTGGTGATGCTGGTCACCTATGGGGTGATCGAGTACGCCGGTGGCTCAGCAGACATCCTCGCGAATGTTGTGGGTGCGGTATTCATTCTGCCTTTCTTGCTGTTTTCTGCACCGGCTGGCCAAATCGCAGACCGCATGGACAAGGCGCATCTCATTCGACGCGTCAAAGCATGTGAGGTCCTGCTTGCGCTGCTGGCGTTGGCGATGTTGGCGCTTCAGACGGTCAACGGGCTGGTAGTGCTGGTTTTCGCCATGGGGGTCCAGTCCACTTTCTTTGGTCCAATCAAATACGCAATTCTCCCGGACCTTGTGCCCCATCAATCACTGATCGGCGCCAACGGACTGGTTGAGGGCGGTACCTACCTTGCGATTATTGTCGGACTGTTTATCGGTGGCACCGTATCCACGATCGAAGGCACAGGCCCCTACCTACTGGGTGGCTGTATTCTGGGACTGGCACTGCTCGGTCTGTTCGCCAGCCGCTCGATACCTTCCATTCCTGCGGCGGACCCGACCATTAAAGTCAGCTGGAACCTCTGGCGAGACACGTTGGACGTCGTGCGACACGCGCGCACCGAACGGTCGGTTTTTCTTTCGATCATTGGTCTTTCGTGGTTCTGGACGTTCGGTTTTGTTGCCCTTATGCAGTTGCCTGCACTCGCTCGCGAGACGCTGAATGCCACGCCCTTTCTGGCTAACCTGCTACTGACCGGTTTCGCGATCGGCACTGGTGCCGGCGCGTTGCTTTGCGAAAAACTCTCACGGCGGCACATCGAGCTCGGCCTCGTGCCGATCGGTGCGATCGGGCTTAGCCTGTTCGCCGCTGACATCTGGCTTGCATGGAGTGGTACCCGCGCCACGGAACAAGTCGCGGCCGCAGAATTCTTCACCTCGTTCTCTGGCTGGCGATTGACGCTGGATCTGGCGCTTCTCGGTGTCTTTGGCGGTTTTTTCAGTGTTCCGCTCTACGCGATGATGCAGGACCGCAGCGCCCCAGAGGTGCGTGCCCGGGTAGTTGCGGCAAACAACATCTTGAACTCGGTAATGATGATCGCAGGCGCGGGGCTCGCGATCGTTTTACTCACTGTGGGCGTCGATATCCCGGGCATCTTTTTGACGCTCGCCATGATGAATGCGGCCATCACGGTGTTCCTGTTTATGTTGTTGCCCGAATTCGTGATGCGGCTGGTTGCCTGGATTATCGTAAACGTGATGTATCGCGTGCGGGTCCGCGGACTACACCACGTGACCGATAGTGGCCCGCTGCTGATCGTCGCGAACCATGTGAGCTTTGTCGACGCCCTGCTGTTGGGTGCCGCGATCCCGCGACCGGCGCGATTCGTCATGTACTACAAGATCTTTGAGGCACCTGTTCTCAATAGCGTGTTCCGCAGTGCACGGGCCATTCCGATCGCAGGAAAGCGTGAAAATCCGGAACTCATGGACGCAGCGTTCGCTGCGATCGACGATGCACTGGCCACCGATCACATTGTTTGCATTTTTCCAGAAGGTGGCATCACGAGAGACGGCACCCTTCAACCCTTTAGACCCGGCGTTGAGCGAATCCTTGCTAGCCGCCCAGTCAACGTACTACCGATAGCGCTAAAGGGGCTTTGGGGAAGCTGGTTTAGCCGTTCCGATGGCGGCGCTATGCGCAAATGGCCGAGGCGGTTCCGTGCGCCGATTGAGATCGAAATCGGCGAACCGGTACCGGCGAGTGATGCAGATGCCCAAACGCTCGAAGCGCGTGTGAGAACCCTATTGGCTGACGATGCCTAGCACCCGGTTTAGTCGCTTGCGCACGAGCGAGCTAACCGGAGTCACATCGCTGAAATCGAAATGGAGCACACGCGGCATTGGCTCATCCAAACCGTCCAGCAGCATGACCGCAGAGCCTTCTGCATCCATTATGGCGAAACCGCTGTGATTCAGTGCACCGGCAGGCAACAGTCGCTGGTCGGAAATGCTGAGGCCGACCCGAGCGTCGCGAATGCGCATTAGCCAGCGACCCGCACGGACAACCACGTATCTGCCATCAGGTGTGGTGCGCATCGACTCCACGCTAGCAGGCAGTTCGAGCGGCGCGCCGACAAGACCCCCGGTCCCGGCATCGATCAATTGCATGATCCGACCCGATGCGATCACGATGTGGTTCCCAACCAGATTACCGGCGATATGATCTACGGGCCCACCCGCTGTTATGGCGACGGGCTGTAACGGCGATTGTTGATCACCATCCCATTCAAGCACATTCCCTCTGGCATCACCCATGAGCCACCTTTGGGTAGGCGCATTCCATGTAATCGCATTCAGTCTTTCACCCGCAGACTGCCGGGCATACAACTCGCCACTACCAGCATCGAAACCCAACACCTGATTACCCGCGACCACGGCAAAATAATCGCCGGACAAGTTGAATGCCGCACCGCTAACCTCACCGGATATGCGCCCAATCTCGCGGCGCGCACGCACACGCTCAAGATCATGCAAACGGAACAAACCCTGACGTTCGATGGACAATGCAGTGACGCCATCCGGTGAAAACCGAACAATCGACGGCGTACCAACATGCGTTACCGGAGCAACGGCATCGTCGACGACCGACAATCCGGGAATATCTTCATCAAGGCGCAGGGCCGTGAACGCATCTCGGTAATCGCTGAATGCGATTGCCTTGCCATTGTCTGACAGCCAGGCCTGTTGGATACGAAAACCGCCTACTGGCAGCGCGGGTAAGCTCGGCTCCCAAACCGAAATCCTTCCGGCCGAGGGCTCACTGAACACCGCCATGGCATCTCGCACGCGCAACAGCTCTGCACGCAGCGACGAGCGAGACAAGCCGAGAATCGGCAGCGTACGATCCCGGCGCCCAGCCAAATCATGAATTCGAAACCCGTTCTTGCCTGATCCCAGCATGGTCAGCGTGGTCTGCACGTCATGCGCTGCCGACCATCCGGGCTCGCCAGTCCAACGTGTCAATGACCGCGACCTGTCAGGAGACCAGCTCAATAGCCCGCCAAAATCGCGATAGATGAGTAGCTGATCCCCGACAAATTCCAATCCGATCAAAGTCGAATCCACCGGCAGCTGTGCAATGAACGCACCACTGGCGCTCGACCAAATACGCACCACCTGATCGGGATCTGCAACGGCGACGAAAGCGCCATCATCAGTAATCGCCACATGCGAAGGACGTCGCCCACTAGCGAGCCTCGCAACGACACCCGTGTTGCGCACATCCAGTATCACTAACGCTTCATCATCAGCGGTGTTGCCTGCCAGGTAGGCACCATTTGGTGAAACCCAAACACCGCCTACGGCGTTGAGGTCGTCGGGTATCGGCAAACGCATGCCATCACTCAAGCGCCACCGAGACAATCGAGATGCACTGCCCAGAAATACTTCGGTGCCCCGGTTGCCGAAACCCAGAACCCGCGTCTCCGGATCAACGGGGATTGCCGCGACCAACTTGCGGCTCGTCAAATCCCAGGCGGCGGCAAGATTACCGCTAGCATCTGGCATTGCTATCGCGAACCTTGCGTCTCCAGCGAGGCTGACCTCAAGTGCTTCGGCCGAGGCAGGATCTTGAATGTCCAACCCCGTCAGCGCATCTGCACCGATACCCCCGAGACTGGCCAAAACAATCTCGCCGGTCATATCCGGCATCACATCAACAACGGTCATTGACCAGATGCCCGCAGGCATCGATGCCGCCAACACATTAAACTCAGGAACGTCAGCAAGACGCCACTGATTTGACGGTAGTGCATCCACAGACACCGATGCGCTGTTGCCGTTCGGCGCCGTCACAGTTAGCAGCAGATCCTGTGGGCGTGGATGCGTGATCTGTAGTTCTGCTTCGAGCCTCTCTGGTCGGTTGATCGCCGGCAACTCGAACCTCAGGTTAGCCGGTGGCGCGCGCAGCGCTGTCGGCGACAGAGACTCTGCAGCCGCGCTCCAACCCGTCCGCGCATCGCGTGTCCAGAATTGGAGTAGCGCGCCGTGCCTTGACACAAGCACGCCTGAACGCGCCTGGTAACGGACTGCATCAACGGGCGACCCCGTGTCGAGAATGCTGCGCAACTGAGCGAGATCGGTGCCGAGCAAGGATGACAACTCCCGCTCCAGCCGCAACGTACCATCGTCAGTGTTCAACGCGGATGACAACGCTCGGATGGCACCCAAACGATCACCCTCGGAAAGGGCTTTATCACGCTCACGTAACCACACCGAACGACGCCAGCGGCGTCTGCGCGATTCATCAATCCCACCGCCAGACGCCAATGCATCGAGCGCGTCGACGATCTCGGGAGAATTTGCAGTATCAAATCGCGTATCGAGAGCAAACGCGAGCAATCGGTCCGCGCTCGCCGTATGACCCGGGAGCCGCGCGAGACGTCGGTGCGCCTGCTCGATCGCCGCCGGACTGGAATCAACATCGGTTAGCGTGCGCACCCAACCCTGTGGCAACACAGAGAAGTACCACACAGGTAGCACAACCGCAGCCAGCGCCACAATCACCGACCCGACGACACCCGCGTATTTCACCGCGAGATGTCCGTTAGCCCATGCGGCGCCAAATCGACGACGCAGCAAACGGCTACCCGGTACCAGAAATCCATCTGGACTGAGCTGCGTCAACCCAACCGCCAGAAGGCGATCGTGCGCCGCAGACTTCGCATCGAACAGCAAGCGGCCCACCTTGGACACGCGGCCCAATGCGACCAGCATCTGGTCCCGTTCGGTGCGCGGCGTGTCGAGTATCCTGCGACTTGCCGCGTTGATGTAATCGTCGCTACTCGAGGAAAAGCTGCGAGCAAGCAATCGTTCGGCGAGCGCGTCGACGACGGCAGCAACGCTTTCGGCATCGGTCTCGCGAGTTGCAAGTCGCGCAGCCAACGCCTGAGTCATCGAGGGCTGGCCCGCGACCCAGTCGTAGATGCGCTGCATCGCAAACTCCGCAATCTCGCGACTGAAACCGAGCGCAGGCGCCAAACGGAGTGTTTGACCGAGCGTAAAGGACTCCAGCTGAATGCGGACCGAGACCTCATGTGGCAACTTTTCTGAGGCTGCGACGCCGAACTGAGCATCCCCGGTGCTGCCGAACAGGATCGACAACCTAGCCATCTCAGGATCAGTCGTGCGTGCATCGAACGCGAGTCGAATCGCCGTCAATAGCGGCTCGCCTTCCTCGCGTCGAATGAGATCTCCGGTATCGTCAAACAGCAATACCAACCGTTTACCCGGGTTCGCCAGAGTGAACTCGCGAAACAGCTCGAGAAAGCGCAGGTGGTGCGGCAGCATGGCGTTATCCGCCCACCAGTCCTGCAGATCAAAACCGACACGCAGCTGCCGAGCAAGCCGAAACGCAATCGCATAGAAACAGCGCGCAACGTCTTCGCGACCCTCACGCTCGATCAGCTGCCTGATCTCGATCATCGCAAGTACGGGCGGCTCGTCTGAATTACGCAAGCGTTTGGCCAACCTCAACAAAAGGCTCGTCTTGCCACTCTTCGGTGCACCGGTCAGGTTCACATACTGGAGACCTTGCAGTGCGTTCCACACGGTCTCATCGGCCTGTCGTTCGACATAGCCTGCGCCATCGGGTGACAGCGGTCCGCCCTGAGAGAAAAACTCCGGTCGGGACGTGCGCGTCGTCGCTCCGCTAAGCGTCGTATCAATGTGGGTTGGCGAGGCCATGGACGAAGGGTACCAGCGCATCGGGCAGCGACCTACTTGCCAGCGCACAGCCTGTCGACAAAACTAGAGCAATGTCGAATACAGAACATCGACGCCAACTGGTGCAGAGCGAATTGCTGAAGCGGGACACCTTCGGGGCGGTGCTTCTCTGCAAGGAGCGTGACGGCGGCCGATACGTGGCGCGCGATCTCTCGGTCGCCAAACCCTGGGCGCGTCCATTGGCACGCTGGCTAATGCATCGCGAGGCGATCGCGTTGGGTTCGCTACCGGGGTCTTTCCAGGCGCCTCGACTACTCGCATTACGTCGCAACGGGCTGCACCGAACCTTTGTCGCGGGTGCGCCGATGTACGAGGCCAAACCCCGCGACATCGAGTATTTTCGGGCTGCGCGCAAGCTCTTGCATCGCCTGCACCGCGCGGGACTGACACACAACGACCTCGCGAAGGAGCCCAATTGGCTGGTAACCGATGACGGACTGCCCGCGCTGGTCGACTTTCAACTGGCGTCGGTCTTTCGCAAGAGAACCTGGAGATTCCGGCAACAGGCGCGAGAGGATGTGCGGCATTTACTCAAACACAAGCGTACCTATTTACCCGACCATCTGACTCAACGTGAGCGCGCAATCCTGGATCGCCCTTCGCTCCCCAGCCGTATTTGGCGTGCAACCGGCAAGAAACTCTACCTCTTTGTCACGCGAGTCCTTCTGAACTGGTCTGATCGCGAGGGTGCAGCTGATCGCGGCAAAAAGTAGCGCGCTGTACCCGGGCGAGGGGCATCGCTATCATTTGCACTCGGTAACCGGGGACAAAACCGATGAGCGACAATGCCTACTGTCACGAGCACAACCTCGTGGATTCCAGCAAGATCAACGATGAGCGCCCATGGGGTATCCGTGTGACCGCTCCGCCGTCAGACCCATTCAACAAACTCGTTGGTGCGGACTGGGAGAAGCTGCATTGGTTTCAGACGCGTGAAGAGCGCGACCAAAAGCTGGAGCAGATGCGTCGACGGCATGGTTTCTATCGGATTGGCGATGATCCGAGCATCGTTCTGGAGTCGATCGATCGCGATACCTGATGCTGTTTCGAGGGATGCTCAGTTCGGCGTTGCACCCAGGAAGAAATAAAGGGTGGTTTCGCCGTCCTCACCAAACCCGCTAGCGAGGTAAGCTGGCCCGAGAAACGTGTCCAGTCGCGCGAATAGACTGCCGTTGAAAATCAAATTCCCAGCAGACACATCGTCACGCGTCTGCCATGCATTCCCCGCTTCGACCGAGGCGCCGAGATAGAGCGGCCAGTCGAAGAAACCCCCACCGGTACGACCGACTCTGCGCTGGTAGACCAGTCGCGACACCGCAGTATGAGGGCCAGATAACGCATCGCGATCCAATCCGGACAGATTCAGGAAGCCACCAAGAAACGACACCTCGGGAAGGATATCGTCAGCGTTGCTGCTGGTTGCCAGATCCAATCCGAAAGACAGCGTGTGCCGTCCACGCGTCCAGTAGCCATCGTAGGTCGATTGATACGTCTCGTAATTGCGTGCGCCACCCATCGCCTCGCGTACCGAGCGCATCGTAAGTTCAAATCGAGAACCACGTTTTGGGAAAACGGTATCGTCCAGACTATCGAACCCGAAAGCAGCGCGAACACCGCCTGCGTCGAATTCAATCTGTGGCAACTCCGGTGCGCCAACTTTGGCCCGGGCATCGCCGTTCTCACGAAACAACCCCAGGCGCACTTCACCCCAGTTGCTGATCTCGCGGCCGACCGATAACTCAAGGTTGCCAGTCGAGAGGCGATAGCGGGCGATGCGATTGTCGCCGTCGAATACGTTCAGGTTTCTTTGCTCGAATCTCACAATCGGTGCGACGAAATAACGCAAGTCCTGACTGATCGGCTGGTAGAACTCCGACTCGATAAAGAGGTTTGTGCCAACCGAGAGGCTGGTTCGCCACTCCGCGCCATAGCGATTAATCGCGGTTTGCAGATATCGCGCTGAAGCTTGAAATGTTCCCGAGCCCTCGAAGTCCTCCTCGAGCGATGCGCCAAACCGAAGATATCCAGGCCCCCATTGCTTGCCCGCAGCGTCGATCACGACACCGCCAGACTCTGGCTGATCGCCCTGCACCCATCGATAGTCCACGCGCTCGAAGAACCCAAGGCCGTGAATCTTCGCAAGGTCCGCGCGTAAGCGATCGATCGACAATGGCTGGCCTGCCTGAGTCGCCATGCGTGTCGAGATCACTTCAGGTTTGATCGGCACATCGGTGTTGATTTGCACAAATTCGGCAACCCGCTGCAGAGGCTCCCGGCGCTGGCGCTCCGCCTGATGGGCCGCGTAGCGCGCCTCGTCCAACGACAGGTATGACAATTGCTCGGCGGCCGCGAGTGTGCTGCGGTAGCCGATCTCAATCGCATCGAGCGCCTGCAAGAAATCGGTAGAACCCAAGGTGCCGAGCGCTGGTTGAATCAGGATATCGCCCTCTCGCAACAGCGCGCGCTGTTCGCGCGTTTCACGCTCGATCAGGATGGTCAGCATTTGGTTCGACACGGCGAGCGCCGAATCTAGCGTGTCCACCGGCAGGACAGGAAACCCGACGTCGATAGCGATAATCACATCGACGTCCAGCTCCCGTGCGACCTCGACCGGCAGATTCATTGCGAGTCCACCGTCGACCAACAACTTTTGATCGAACTCGACCGGTGCAAAAACACCCGGCGCCGACATACTTGAGCGCATGGCTAGTGCGAGATCACCCTTGGAAATCACAACCGTATCGCCGGTCCCGAGATCCGCAGCGACCGCGCGGTAGGGCGTCGGCAGCTGATCGAATGATTCGGTCTCCGCGTAGGCTAGCGTGTTTTCACGCAGATACTGCATGAGCTTCTGCGCCTGAATAATGCCGGTCGGGACGCGCAATCGACCATCTCTCACACCGAGATCGAATCGAATCAGAAAATCGTCATCGTCACGCTTGCGGCGGTAGGTCAGATCCTTGCGCGCTGAGTTGTCAACGAAGGCATCCAGCCAATCGATATCGCGGACCACCGCATCGAGCGCCTCTGCGTCAAGACCCGCGCAATACAAGCCACCCACAACCGCACCCATGCTGGTGCCAACCACGACATCAACGGGGACTTGCAGCTGCTCAAGCGCGCGGATCACGCCCACGTGCGCAGCGCCACGCGCACCGCCGCCCGAAAGCACCAACGCCACTCGCGGACGTCCGTCGAACCCGTCGGTGAACTCCTCTGCGTAGGCATCTGGGAGCACCGTCGCACCCGCCCACAGAGCGATCGTAAGTACGAAACTTCGCATGCCTTGATTATATCTTGGAATGCTGGCCGTCCAGCAGCGGATGGCGGATAATACGCGCGGGACAAAATATGCAAGACGGGGAGCAATACATGTCAGATCCGATCATCACGCCACCTGAGGGCGGCGAGAAAATCACCATTGAGAACGGCAAACTGCAGGTGCCTGATCGACCGATCGTGCCGTTTATTGAGGGCGATGGTACGGGGCCGGATATCTGGCGCGCGACCGTGCGCGTGCTCGATGCCGCCGTTGAGAAGTCTTACGGCGGCAAACGCAAGATTGAGTGGGTCGAGATTTTCGCCGGACAGAAGGCGAACGATCTCTACAACACCTGGTTGCCCGAATCTTCGGTGGAAGCTTGCCGCGAATATCTCGTCTCGATCAAGGGTCCGCTGACCACCCCGATCGGTGGCGGTATCCGTTCTTTGAACGTAGCACTGCGACAACTGCTCGATCTTTACGTTTGCCTAAGGCCGGTGCGCTGGTTCGACGGCGTACCCTCGCCGGTACGTAATCCGAAAGACGTCGACATGGTGATCTTCCGTGAGAACACCGAAGACATCTACGCCGGCATCGAATTCGAAGAGGGCTCCGAGAGCAACGCACAGTTCCTGAAACTTCTGCAGGAACACTTCCCCGCCGAGTACGAGAAAATTCGTTTCCCGGGAACCAGTGGTATCGGGTTGAAGCCGGTCTCTAGCGAGGGCACGGGTCGGTTGGTTAAGGCTGCGATCCAATATGCGGTTGCAAACAATCGCAAGAGCGTGACCTTTGTCCACAAGGGCAACATCATGAAATTCACCGAAGGTGCTTTCCGGAACTGGGGTTATGCACTTGCGGAGAACGACTTTGCGGATCACACCTACACCTGGGATCAGTACGACCGCACGCAGGCTGAACAAGGCACCGATGCGGCGAATGCGGAACAGAAGGCGGCGCTAGATGCCGGCAAGATCCTTATCAAGGATGCAATTGCCGACATCACCCTTCAGCAGGTACTGACGCGCCCGAAGGAGTTCGATGTCATCGCCACTATGAACCTCAACGGCGATTACCTGTCGGATGCGCTCGCGGCGCAGGTCGGTGGTATCGGTATCGCACCGGGCGGCAACATCAACTACGACACAGGACATGCCGTATTTGAAGCCACGCACGGCACCGCGCCGAAGTACGCCAATCTCGACAAGGTCAACCCTGGGTCGTTGATTCTCTCGGGCGAGATGATGCTCCGATATATGGGCTGGACCGAAGCCGCCGACGCGATTATCAACGCAATGGACGCGACGATCGCAAGCCGCAAGGTCACCTATGACTTCGCGCGCTTGATGGACGGCGCTACCGAAGTGAAGTGCAGCGAGTTTGGCGACCTGATGATCAGCCACATGGGCTGATTCGTCACCGATGGCAAGCCGGGTATCTCAAGGACTGGTACATGAAGTGTCGCACACGCTGCGCGATGCTTTCATCGACTACAACACCCGTTTCGGACAGATCACCCGGCGTGCCAAACGCAGTTTTGAGAAGCGCGACTGGTCAACCGGGCGCCTTGACGCCGTAGAGCGGATCGCACTTTACGACCGATGCGTTAAGGCGTGCGAAGACGAACTGCGCGAGCGCCTTGCGGGCGTTACCGACCTTCATCCCCTGTGGTGTGCTGTGCGGGAGCGCTACGCGCAGCACATCGGCGGCTACCCGGATACGGAGTTTTTCAAGACATTCTACAACTCGGTGACTCGCCGCATCTTCGAGACCGTCGGTGTAGACCCATCGGTTGAGTTCCTTGCCACCGACGTCACACCGACCGATATTCCGACCTCCGAACTCGAGTGTCACATCTATCGAAACCGAGGCTCACTTCGCCACCTGCTGGACGAGGCCCTCGCTGACTACTCTTTCCGCGTGAGCTTTCGCGATATCGAACGCACTATCGATTTCGTGACCGCGGAGCTCGAAGCCTTTCTTGCTCACACGAAGCCGGATGTCCGGGTGGAGCAAGTCGAGTTCATGAGCAGTGTCTTCTACCGCTCGACTCGTGCCTATTTGGTCGGTCGCATGAGCGCGGCAGACTGGTCGTCTCCGCTGGTCATCGCTCTGCGCAACAGCGATGAGGGCATCTACGCCGACGCTGTGATCCTCTCCGAGAATGACGTCAGCATGCTGTTCGGCTATACGCGCAGCTATTTCCATGCTGATGTCTCGCGCGTCGGTGCGGCGGTCGGCTTCATTAAGTCGATGCTGCCACGCAAGCCGATCGCGGAAATCTACACCGTGTTGGGTCGTGCAAAACAAGGCAAGACGGAACGTTATCGCGCCATGGCCCAGCATTTCGAAAACTCGACCGACCAGTTCGTATTCGCGCGCGGCGACAAAGGCATGGTCATGGAAGTGTTCACACTGCCGTCGTACCCCATCGTGTTCAAGTTGATTCGTGATCGATTCGCGTACCCGAAAGACATCGCGCGCCAGGAAGTCATGGCGAAATACCGGCTGGTATTCAATCACGACCGAGCCGGCCGACTCGTCGATGCACAGGAATTTCGCAGTCTCGAATTCGATCGCAACCGTTTCGCACCGGACTTGCTCGAATCACTGCTCGAGGGGTGCGCGAAGACCTGCTCGATCCAAGGCGACAAACTGATCGTGTCGCATTGCTACATCGAACGGCGGCTTGCGCCGTTGAACTTGTACTTGCAGGAAGCTGAGCCCGAGGCAGTGCGCGCCGCAGCGATCGACTACGGTCAGGCCATTCGTGATCTTGCATTAAGCAATATTTTCGCCGGTGACCTCTTGTTGAAAAACTTCGGTGTCTCCAGGCATGGACGCGTCATCTTCTATGACTACGACGAGCTGTGTCTGGTCACCGAATGTAACTTCCGGCGCTTGCCGGAGGCGCGTGATGATGTCGATGAGATGCGCGCCGGCGCATGGTTCTACGTTGGACCGAACGATATCTTTCCAGAACAATTCGTGCGGTTCCTGGGGTTCCGTGAAGACGCACGAGCGGCGTTCATGGAACATCACGCCGACCTGCTGGACCCGGATTTCTGGATTCGCTTGAAACGTCGCCTTGAGTCAGGGAAGTCTCCGGAGGTTATCCCTTATCAACCCAAGCAGTGGAGCGGTCACGCAGGCCTCGGGCATTTCGTGGTCCGCTAATCGGCAAAGTTCAAGCGCGCGTCTGGCCCGAGCCGCGCACGACATGCTTGTAGCTCGTCAGCTCCTGAGCCCCCACTGGGCCGCGAGCATGGAGCTTTCCGGTGGAGATACCGATCTCCGCACCCAGTCCGAACTCGCCACCATCGGCGAACTGTGTTGATGCGTTGTGCATAACGATTGCGCTGTCCACATGCGCCAAAAAGTACTCTGCGGCCTCCGAATCGGTGGCGATGATAGCGTCGGTATGGCCCGACCCGTAGGTCGCGATGTGATGAACTGCAGCGGCAGTGTCGCTCACTTGTGCAACGGTGAGCACGGGAGCCAGATACTCGGTACGCCAATCTGACTCCGTAGCCCCGATCACTCGCGAATCCAGAGACCGCACTGCAGCATCGCCGCGCAACTCACAACCGCTCTCGATGAGACTTGCTAGCAAAGCCCGCTTCGAATCAGCGGACCAATGACGATCGATCAGTAACTTCTCGAGTGCACCGCAAATACCGGTACGTCGCATCTTGGCATTCACCACAACGTCCAGCGCCATCGCCTCGTCTGCGCTGTGGTGAATATACGTATGGCACAGTCCCTCGAGATGGCCAATCACGGGTACGCGCGCATCGCGTTGAACTCGCTCCACAAGACCACGTCCGCCGCGAGGCACGACTACATCGACACTACCGTGAAGCCCGGACAGCAACTCGCCCACCCAGCGACGATCCTGATCGGGCATCCTTTGAATGGCATCCACCGGCATTCCAACTTGATCGAGTGCTGTACGAACCGCTCTCACAATCGCGTTCGAGCTATGCGCACTGTCTGTACCGCCTCGCAGAAGCACAGCGTTGCCCGCCTTCAGGCAAATTGCTGCCGCATCTGCGGTCACGTTCGGTCGACTCTCGTAGATGATCCCAATGACCCCCAAGGGGACCGAGACTTTAGAAATCTGCAAACCATTCGGCCGTGTCGTCTCAGCGATTACTCGGCCCAGCGGGTCAGCCATTGAAGCGATGGCTCTTAATGCAGCGGCGATCGACGCCAGGCGTTCCCGATCCAAAGTGAGGCGATCCACCATGGCCGGCGATACGTCACGTTGCTCCGCGCTGGCAACATCAAGTGCATTCGCAGCAAGAATCTCTTGCTCGTGCGCAACTAGCTGGTTTGCCATGCTCTCGATCGCCGCATCGCGCTGTTCCGCCGAGGTTTGTGAGAGCGCAGAGGCAGCCGCTCGCGCAGCATTCCCCAGCCGCTGTGATTGTGCAGAATCGTTCATGCGCCCCTATCCTTATGCAGCACCAGATTGTCCCGGTGGATCAAGGGTTCGCGACGTTGGCCCTCGGGCGTTTTGTGAATATCGCTGCTCGACATACCGGCCAGCCCCACTCCGATATCGGTTCCGTCTTCTGCTTGAATAGACAGGCAATCGCCGAGCTCAAAGTTACCACTGCAGTCGACCACACCCACATCCAGCAAGCTCTTGCCCCGCTTTAAAGCGTTCACTGCGCCCGAGTCGATGCGAACGCTCGCTTGTGTTCGCACCATTCCAGCTATCCAGCGGCGCCGCGCGCTGCCCGGATCGATCTGCGCCGCAATCACCGTGGCAATACTCCCTGCCCGCAGCGCAGCGACCGGATGATCGCGACGCCCGTTAGCAATGATGACCGTTGCACCGGAGCGTGTAGCACGCTGCGCTGCTTCGAGTTTGCTGCGCATGCCACCGGTACCAACGCCAGACACACTGCCACCAGCCATAGCCAATACAGCTTTTGTCACCGCCGGCAGCCATTCGATCACCGACGCATCCGCCGAGTTGTCCGGCGCAGCCGTCATCAAACCCGGGACATCACTGAACAGCAATACGCAGTCTGCTCCGATCATCTGAGCTACACGGGCCGCAAGCTGATCGTTATCGCCATAGCGCAGCTCTTCGGTGGCAACCGTGTCATTCTCATTGATGACGGCGATCGCGCCCCGGGCGTGCAGCGCCGACAGCGTCGCCCTTGCGTTCAGATGTCGGCGTCGGTGTTCGGTATCGGCCGGTGTCAGCAGCACCTGTGCCATCACAAGATCGACAGATTCAAGCGCAGTGCGCCAGGCCGATGACAGCGCGACCTGCCCTACTGCAGCGCACGCCTGCTTGTCAGCTAATGACTGTGGCACGGCTTTGTCAGTGCGTCCGAGCGCCACTGCACCAGACGACACCAAGGTGACCTGCTTGCCCGATCTCACGAGTTCCGCCACGTCCTTCGCAAGCGCGTCCAGCCATGCACGTCGAACCTCTCCCGCCTCCGAAACCAGTGACGAACCGACCTTGATGACGACATGTTGACTGCGAGTGAGGACCTCGGCGGGAGTCACCGCACTCGCAGACTCGGAGAGCGCATTCATCGACCGCCGGTCACACGCTCCGCGAGGACCGCAATATCCGGCATCGCTTCGCCGGCAAGTACCGTAGCCCCGCGAGAGATGCCGAGACTGCCACTGCGAACCAGCGCGACGATAGTGCCAAACTCGGTGAGGCCGACGACAAACCGATCGACGTCTGCTGTCGCGTTGGCGTACTCGACGGTGAACGCACCGGGGTGCTGGTCGAGTACACGTGCGCCCGAAGACTGACAGTGCTTGGTAACGTCCTCGATATCACGCATCGGTACACGCAACTTGATCAAAGCGAGTTCACGCTCGAAGTGATCGCCGAGCGTCATGTCATGCAGATCGACGACGTCGACGAGCTTATTGATCTGGCGTGCGATCTGCTCAAGTGCGGCATCCGAACCACTGGTCACCACCGTGAGACGAGAAATCGCAGGGTCCTCGGTAGGCGCTACATTGAGCGACTCAATGTTGTAGCCGCGTGTTGAGAAAAGCCCGGTGAGACGGGTAAGTGCACCGACTTCGTTTTGCACCAAAACCGAGATGACGTGACGCATGATGTTACTGCTGTTGGAGTTCGACTCGATAGTCGCGCAAGGACCCGGCTATTGCAATGCACAAGTCCATGCAACACACTCGAATTTAAGTAGATATAAGGATTTTTTCAGTCCATTCTAAATCCGGCCATGAACCAACCCGCACCGACATCCGCCGCCAAACAACATCTGCTCGCCGGTCAGGAAATGACCGGAGCAGAAATGATCGTTCAGGTCATTGCCGACGAACAGGTCGGCGTGATCTTCGGCTACAGCGGTGGTGCGATTCTCCCAACCTACGACGCCGTATTCCGCTTTAACCAACAAAACCGGGACGAGCGCGATAAGGGCAAGCTGCCGCTGGTTGTGCCAGCGAATGAACAAGGCGCAGGCTTCATGGCGGCTGGCTACTCCCGCGCAACCGGCAAAGTAGGCACGGTGATGGTCACGTCCGGCCCCGGCGCGACCAACATGGTAACGCCCGTACGAGACTGCGCGGCCGACTCAGTTCCCTTGGTGGTTATTTGCGGGCAGGTACCCAGAGCCGCTATCGGCACCGACGCATTTCAGGAAGCGCCGATTTCTGCCGTCATGGGCTCGGTCGCCAAGCACGTATTCCTGGTCACAGATCCAGAGCGACTGGAAGCGACAATCCGAACCGCGTTTGAGATTGCGCGAACCGGTAGACCCGGCCCGGTCGTTATCGATGTTCCTAAGGACGTCCAAAACTGGACGGGCATCTTCGATGGCGGCACAAGACTCCCGATCCCGGGGTATCGTCGCCGCCTGCAACGTGTCACCGAGAGTGCGCTACCAGACTCTGATTGCCAGTCGTTTTTGCAGTTCTTGAGTCAGGCCGAGAGACCGCTGATTTATGCCGGCGGGGGCGTGGTCAACGCGAACGCCAGCGACTCGGTGAGAAAATTCGCCGACCGATTCGGCATTCCGGTGACCACCACCCTGATGGGGATCGGTGCGGTCGATACGACGGAGTCTCTGTCGCTGCACATGCTGGGCATGCACGGCATGGCCTATGCCAACTACGCGGTCGAGGACTGTGATTTTCTGATCGCGGTCGGCGCAAGGTTCGATGATCGAGTGGCCGGCGTACCGCAACGGTTTGCACCGAATGCGCGTCATATTGCTCATTTCGATATCGACGTGTCGGAGATCGACAAGGTGCGTAGCGTGTCGTGGTATCACAACGGTGTACTCGAGGACGATCTTGAGGCGGTACTTAGCTACGCCGAACGCATCAGTTTTGAGAAATCATTCGATACCTGGCATGGCGAGATCGCTGCACTGAAGACGCGCCATGCGCTGAACTTCGATCGCGAGAGCGACAAGATTCAACCACAGGCCGTCATTGAATCGATCAACAAACTCACTGACGGTCGCGCGATCATCACGACGGGCGTTGGCCAGCACCAGATGTGGGCAGCACAGTATTTCGATTTCCGTGAACCTCGTCTCTGGCTGACTTCGGGCAGCATGGGGACGATGGGATTTGGTGTGCCTGCCGCTGTCGGTGCTCAGTTAGGACACCCGGACAGACTGGTCATCGACATCGATGGCGACGCCAGCATCCGCATGAATCTCGGTGAGCTCGAAACGGTCACCACCTACGACCTGCCCATCAAGGTCGTGGTTTTGAATAATTTCGGCGACGGCATGGTTCGGCAGTGGCAAAAGCTCTATTACAAGGGCCGGTTGTCGGCGAGCGACAAGTCGCTGCATCGCAAGGACTTCATCAAGGCCGCCAAAGCCGATGGGTTCGAATTTGCGAAACGGTTGGCGAATCCCGGCGAGCTGGATTCAACGATTCGCGAGTTTATTCAGTTCGACGGCCCTGCGTTCCTCGAGGTTATCATTGACCCCGATGCCGCGGTCTACCCGATGGTAGGCCCAGGCCAGAGCTACGCGGAGATGATCACCGGTGAGTTCATCGCGAGTCGCGGTGATGATGCAGACAAGAACACCGAGCAGACGGAATCATTCTAGCGCTGGTGCGCGGTCGTAGATGTCGCACCCGCGCGCGAGCATCTCGTCATCAACGTTCCCACCGGAAAGAATGATGACCGTGGTGCGATCCCGAACGTCGATCTTGTTGTGCAGCGCAGCCGCCAACGCCACCGCGCCGCCAGGCTCCAGGACCAATCGACATTCGCGACGCGCGTATCCAACCGTATACAGTGCTTCCTCATCCGTGACACTCACACCGCCCGCCAAGAGCGCCTGATTGATCGGAAACGTCAACGCTCCTGGTGTCGGCGTCAGCAGCGCATCGCACACCGATCGCGTATCCGATGGGTTGGCAACCCGTCGACCTTCGGCTAGTGAACGCACTGTGTCATCGGCTGCGGAAGGCTCAACCGCGTAGACACGGGTTTGCGGCCAGTTAAAAGAGAGCACACTCGCAATGCCGGCGCTTAGTCCGCCGCCGCCGCAACACACCAGAACCTGTTCGGGCGCCGCATCCGCCACCCGGGGATCCGCAATCAGCTCAAGACCAATCGAGGCTTGCCCGGCGATTACGGCAGGATGGTCGTAACTTGGAATCACCGGCGCACCTAACTCTGCCGCCTTCGCCATCGCGATCGCCTCGCGATTCTCTGTGTAGCGATCATAGGGAATAACGATCGCACCAAGCCGTTCGGTACTTGTCCGCTTGGCGGGGGGTGCATCCTCGGGCATCACGATATGCGCCTGCACACCGCGCAGTCTTGCGGCGAGCGCAACACCCTGCGCGTGATTCCCCGATGACCAGGCCACCACACCGGTTTCTTGTGCGACCGGCAGACAGCTATCCAGTGCATTCAATGCGCCGCGAATCTTGAACGAACCCGTTCGCTGCAGATTCTCCGGCTTGAGTAACAGACGCCCCCCCACCAATCGGTTCAGTCCTGCGTACTCCAGGAGGGGTGTTGGATTCAGTTCACTGCGCAGTCGTGGATAGGCGCTGCTCGCCGCCTCAACAACAGTCGCTGCGTTGAGCTCGGATTCGATGGTCTGAGTGTTCATTATTGTAAAGTAGCCAAGAATTCCCGGTTGTTGCGCTGCGATAAATCGAACGCTGATGTCAGTGTGTTGATGAACGGTGAACGATATCGACCCGATGTGTGCCAAAAAGAACAACTCGGCGCATTCTGTTGACTTGTCATATTTTCTCACCGTTACACGAGTAGACTGATCGACAGGGGAAAGCACTTCAAGTGCGGGGAGCAGGGATGGCATCCGAGGGCAGAAGCACCGACGAGCTGATTCTGATGTTGTTGACCGGGGCCGGCACCATCGCCGTGCTTCCGTTCGCCATCATGCGATTCATGCAGGGCAGCTGGCCACTGTTTTTCCTCGATAGCGCTCTCGTCAGCGGCCTGAGCGCCCTTACCGCCTATGTCTATTTCACGGGTCGAATCGGGCTGGCACGCTACGCTGTGGCGACACTGTGCGTGGCCGCCATTCTCGGCACGGTATACGTTGCGGGAACCCAGCAATTGACCTGGACGTTTCCGGCGGTCCTGATCATTTTCTATCTGCTGCCACCCGTGCACGCACTCGGCATCAGTCTGCTGACGTTCTCCGCATTGCTGCCGCAATTCGTCACGACGCTAGAACCCGCCCAGTTGATGACAACGCTGTTCACGATCGCACTAACAGTCGCTTTCTCGTTCGCATTCTCGTCACAAAAGGAGGCGCAGCGAATCACTCTGCAAGACGTGGCGACCAAAGACCCATTGACTGGCGCCGAGAACCGTCGGGGGCTCGGCGAGCGGCTAAAGGGATTGATCGCACGCAATCAGCGAACGCCGGTGAAAGTGTCTTTGATTTTGCTCGACCTCGATAACTTCAAGCGAATCAATGACGAGTACGGTCACGCTGCCGGCGATGACGTGCTCATTGGCGTGGTCAATGTGTTGCGCCAGCGCGTGCGCACCAGCGACAGCATTTATCGCATCGGTGGCGAAGAATTTCTGATCATTGCGGACAGCGCATGTGAAGGCACAGCTCATGCTATGGCCGAGGACCTTCGTGTGTTGATCGAGGCAACACGACTGGTCAAGGATTATCCCGTGACCGTCTCAATTGGTATTGCCCAGCTGGTTGCTGGCGAGGACTACGATAGCTGGATCAAACGCGCCGATGATGCCTTGTACGAAGCCAAGCGAAACGGACGCAACCGGGTGGTTCATGCGCTGGCTGACGGCACACTCTCAAGCGGCTTTCCGGCAGCCACAACCAGCGCGTCGACAGCGCGTCTCGTCTCCTGATCTTTGCAGACCGCAGAAGCCTCAGGCAGCGAGGCGACTACCGTCATTCGCAACCAGTGATACGAGAATGCAGCGCTTGCCACCGAACGGACGGCGACCGTGCATCACCAGAAAATTATCTACCAACACGAGATCGCCTGACTGCCAAGGGATATCGAAAGTCAGCTCGTCCGAGAGATCGCAGACCACCTGCATATCTTCAGGATCAATGGCACTGTAATCGCCGAAGAGAATCGACTTCTCCGCATCTTTCCAGCCGCGGAATGCTGCGATCAGCTGGTTAAAGAACACCGAGCGACCGTCGTTAAGTGTGCGCACTGCAGGCAACGCCGGCGAGGTAAAACTGAGCGCCCCATCCGCCAGCCACTCCCAGTCGTAACCGAGTTCGGCCAGCCGCGCTTCCGCGGCCTCGCGTGAATCGACTTTCAACGTGGAGCGCCAGCTACGACCCTGCCCGGACTGCGCGTCGTCCGCATCGGGCATCGTGTTTCGGTAACGCACGCCGTGCTCGCGGCATCGTGCGACGAAATCCGGTCTCGCTGACTCCAGCGCATCCAGCAACCAATCCGACCGGCACACCGGTGTTTGTCCTGCCCGCTCCGGTGCGTGCTCGCAAAAAAAGAACAGCTGCGCCGGAAACACCGGCGTCTGAGCCATCTCATGATGCATGTAGATCGAAACCTCGGGCGGTGCCTCGTTCGCGGTGAACACGCGTTCGGTACGGTTAATCCGTACAGCGTTCGACAGCGACTCCGCGTAGGTGAAGTTCTGTTGACCAAACGCCTGAATCGCGGCATCGAAGTCCTGATCGCTCGCGAGCGGGAACCCACGCAATAAGACGGCACCATGGTCCGCAACCTGTTGCAACAGCCTACTCCGATTGTCGCGTATCCACTTCAGGGTTTCGTCGAGTGACATCGCGGACTCGGGACCAAAACCTACGGGAAACGCATCCGGGTTGGCTTGTTGTTCGGGAAGACTGATCGATTGGACACTGGCCATGGCCGCCTCCTTAGTCGTAAATGGGATGGAAGCGGTTGAATGCCGCCTCACAGAACACTTTGGGATCGTTGAAACGTCGATCCAGATTGAGCTTGGAGATGTCGGTCATCTCGGCCTCGGTGAGCTCAAAATCTCCGATCGCGAGATTCTCAGCCAATCGCTCCTTGCGGCTGGTCTTTGGGATTACCGCAGTGCCACGCTGTACTCCCCAGCGCAGAACCACCTGCGCCGGTGTCTTCCCGGTGCGATCCGCCGCCAGCTTCACCGGTGCAGCATCGAGCACCGTCTCGCCGCGATCCGCCATACCGAGCGAGACATAGGACAACGCGCCAAGCGGAGAGAATGCCGTTACAGGAATGCCGTAGTCACCGGCGAGCCGGATAAGTGCTTCCTGCGTGAGATAAGGGTGTGACTCGACCTGTAGCATCGCTGGCTTAATGCGCGCATAACTCATCAGATCGTGAATCAGACCGGTGTTGTAGTTGCACACACCAATTCGCTTCACCAGCCCGTCATCAACCAGCTGTTCCATGGCAGCCCAAGTCTCGTGCAAAGGCACTGGCGCCGTCTCCATCCTGGGTTCTGCTGCATCCGGATCAAAAAACCACTCAGGCGGATAGCGTGTCTCTATCGGCACATACTTCAGTGCGATCGGAAAGTGGATGAGATAGAGATCGAGGTAGTCAAGCCCCAGATCAGTGAGTGTCTTCTCGCACCCCTCACGCACATGTTCTGCCGCATGAAAGGTATTCCAGAGCTTGGAGGTCACCCACAACGACTCGCGATCACACAGTCCTTCGGAAAGCGCTTGTTGGATACCCTGTCCCGCTTCGACCTCGTTTCCGTAATCGGCGGCACTATCGATATGCCGGTACCCGACTTCGATTGCATCGCGAACCATGGTTGCCGTGTCTTCGCGTTCAATTTTCCACAAGCCAAATCCAACGTCGGGCGCTTGATCGATAGTCGTAGTCACTATGCGGACTCCTTAATGAGCGAGTGATCGATTTGGTATTCGTTGAGCAACTCGGAGATCTCCACGGGCATCCCGCTGGCCGCTGACTGTTGTGCGGCAGTCGCGACCAGCACCGACCACAATCCTTCGACAGCAGTCGCGCAGTCCACAGTCTTGCCTTCTAGCTGATCGTAAAAAGCCAGATGCTCGAACCACGTAGCACCGTGGTGCCCACTGTTCTCCACGACCGCGGGATAACCGACGGAAATCTGTCGAGATGCGGTTGGCTCGGGATGCTCGATAGAAACATGCGACTCAGCACCCCCAGCACTCAGAAAGTCAAATTGCTCGACGGCGGTCAACTTGCCGTCGGCGCCGACGAGAACCAGCTCCTCACGAAATTTCGGGCAGAACATGTTCAGCGTGAAGTTAGCGCGTATGCCATTCTCGTACTCGACGATCACGAACGCGTGGTCATCGATATCGGAGCGCTCGCCGTCGTATTCGAAATCGACGAAATTCACTGCCTGTCCAGCGCTCGCAAACACGCGTTTTGCGCGCGAACCCGCAAACAGATTCATCAGATCGAAATAGTGGCAGCACTTCTCAACAAGCGTGCCACCCGAGTGTCGGGAAAACTTGTTCCACTGATTCACTTTGTCGAGAAAAGCAGGTCGATACTCAGCCATGCTGATGGTTTTGATATCGCCGAGCACACTTCGATCCAACGCTTCATGGCGCGCTTCGACGTAAGGTGCCTTGTAGCGATACTGCAAACCGATCTGCACAAACGACTCATAGCGCTCGACCAGTTCGACCATCGCCAGGGCATCGCTCAGCGTCGTGGCCATCGGCTTCTCAACAAAAATGGGCTTGCCCGACGCCATCGCCGTTCGTAACACCTCGAGATGGGTGTGGTTAGGCGTACAGATGAACAACGCGGTCGCCCCAGGGTCTTTACAGGCGGCTTCGAGAGATTCGAAAACCGTCGGTTTGTCCTGGCTAATCTCGGAAAAATTCCTGAGTGCAACGTCGACGCTCTGCGACTGGCTATCGTAAACACCACCGACCCGGGCTCGCCCCGCAAGCTGACACACTCGCATGTGCTCTTGCCCGATCGTGCCCGTACCAATCACATTGATGGTGTGCGCACGCGCAGCCTGTGCGTACAGGTATTGGTCGTCTCCGACAATGTGCTGCTGCCCGGGTGACTGCTCGAAGAAGCGCAGCCTCGGCATGCGCCGATCTGATGTCATGAGCGAAAACCCCCGTCTGCCAATACTTGGCGTTGCTCAGTCCTTCAATGCTACGCTTGGACCCGACAAGATACAAACGTTTGTATTACGTTATCTTGGGTTTTCGAACGCACGAGGGCCACAACATGACTGAGCCGAGCTGGAAGCGCCGCAGGGTGACCATCAAGGACATTGCTGCCGCTGCCGAGGTCGATCCATCGACCGTCACTCGCGCACTGCAGAACAGTCCGCGAGTCCGCACAGCTACACGGGAGAAGATCCAACAGCTCGCGCGTGAGATGGGCTATGTGCCCAATATGGCGGCCCGGACTCTGGTGACCAGCAGAAGCAGCATTGTGGGGCTGGTACTGCCCGACATGACGAATCCATTCTTTGCTGAACTGGCGCGTGGTATTGAAGAAGAAGCCACCAAGCACGGGCTACGAGTACTCACACGGAACACTGATGGCGTCGAGGCTGCCGAACGCGATGCGATCGCATTCTTCACCGAATTGAAGGTCGACGGACTCGTCATTGCGATGTCTCGATCGACGACCGAGTACTTCAAGACGCTGGAGACCCCGGTACCGGTCGTACACGTGAACCGGGACGACCTTCCGCATAACGTAAGTTGCGATCGCTATGCGGGCAGCCGTCAGATCGTTGATCACATGCTGCAGGTCGGACACCGACGCATCGCACTGGTGACGGGGCCGGCCGGGCCGGCACAGCAGCCCAAACGCACCGCGTATGTTGATGCTTTAGATGCCCACGGTATCGAATACAACCCGAACTACATTTTCGCGTTCAATGGCGAGCTTCAGGACACCCGAAGAGTCGTCGAGGAGCTGCTTGCTCTCGAGCACAGACCAACGGCCATTTTTGCCTGGAACGACCTGTGCGCATTGGGACTGATCCGACATCTGTCGCTCAGCGGACTGCGAGTACCCGAAGATATTTCGGTTGCTGGGCACGACGATATCGCCATCGCTCGCTTCATGGACCCGCCGTTGTCTACGGTACATTGGCCGATGTATGAACTCGGTCAGGAGAGCATCCGATACTTGTACCAACTGCGCCAGAGCCTACCCGCACAATCACCGAATATTCCGTCGCCTACGGTGCGCCTGCGAGGATCGATCAAGACCCTCAAGCCATAAAAAAACCGCTGACCGACGAGCGTCGGCCAGCGGTCTTCGAGACCTCGGCTTTAGTTGAAGTTCAGTACGAAATTCACGCCGAAATAGCGATCCGCGTTACGCGGAATCTGATAGCGGAAGCCATCACCGGAATATGTCGTTGCGTACGACTCATCCGTCAGGTTTCTGCCAATCAGTGTGATACCTAGTTTATCGTCAGCCGTGAAGTAGCCAACGCTTGCGTTGAGGATGGCGTAGTCAGGCAGCAGTACTTCCGGATTCGACGTTTCGGTCTGACCAATGTTGCCGGAGAGCTGCTCGTCGGTGTAGACGTAAGTACCGTTGATCTGAATACGACGACCGTCAGCAAGATCGATGTCGTACTGCGCTCCGAGTGAGTACTTGAGGTCGGGCGCGAACGGAATTGGCGCGCCGCTGTTCGCAGCTTCGGCGTCGTTGATCGCGACACCAGCGCTGACAAACAGGCTCTCATTCAAGTTGGCAAGCACATCCAGCTCAAAACCGCTGGTTTCGACATCACCGCCGTTGGTGAAGCCAGTAATCGTCGTGCCATCCGAAGCATCGAAGTCGTTCGCCTGGAAGTCTTCGATGTCCGTTTGGTATGCCACAAGACTCGCGATACCCCAATCACCCGCGTACTTCACGCCAATCTCAAAGCTGTCCGAACGCTCCGGATCAATAGGCGCAACGTCATCGTCGTCCATGTTGTAGAAGACGTTGAACGCAGGGCCCTTGTAGCCTTGTGTGAACGTACCAAAGACCATGGTGGAGTCGTTCAAATCATATTGCAGACCGATACGACCCGACAGGTCGGTTTCATCGGTAGAGCCCGAGAAATTGCTGTCAAACTGATTGTTGCCGTCAGAGAAGCGCGGACGTACGCCAACACCGCGTCGACCAAACTCATCGTTGTTACGGCGGTTGTGATTGAACGTCACTTCATCGTCGGTGTAACGCAAGCCGAACAACAGTCTCAACTCGTCGTTGATGTTGTAGGTACCCTGGCCGAACACGGCGTAGTTCGTGAATTCGGTATCGAAGAAGCCTGTGGCGGAGACGATATCGTTGGCGTTACACGTGATGTTGTTGGCTGCGATGAACGCCGCTACATCGGCCGGCGTGTTCGCCTGACCCAGCGTGAACTCAAGGTGGTTAGCGATTGCCGCATCCAACTGACCATTGTTGTTTTGGCAACTTGCGTCACGAGTGAAGTTCCTTTCTGAATCGATGTTCCAGTAGAAGAAACCGACCTGATACTCGAACGCTTCACCAAGAGGTGAGGCCAGTCGCAACTCTTGCGACACCTGACGCCATTCCTGCGGACCAACGTCATGCAACTGGAAAGGCACACCAAACACTGGGTCATTGCTATCGCCGGCGATCGAGGTGAAATCCCCTTCGCGGAACTCAGTGTTATTCCATGAACGCCACGCGGTGATCGAGGTCAGTTGATGACCGCTGTCAAACTCGGTGTCGATCTGAATCGATGCACCGGTGAACGAGTCGAGCGTGCGCGTTTCAAAATCATGGTCGACAAAACGCTGGTCGAGATCCAGACCCGTTCCGGAAGGCGCTGCTTCAGAAGCGGGGTTGCGTCCGCTCGGGCGAGCTTCGAGGTCAGCACAGCAATCGTTGTCCGCCTCGTAGTCTTCGTAGATGAAGAGCACGCTGGTGCGGTCGCTGACGTCATAGTCGAGCATTGCGCGTACGCCGGACTTGTCGTAGCCGTTGACCGTCTCGTTGTTGAAGACGTTTTGGATATAGCCATCAAACTGACTCTGTACGACGGTCAGACTGCCACGCAGCTCTTCGTTGCCGGCGATTGGCCCCGATACACGGGCGCGCGTCATGTATTCGTTGTCCTGATAGAACGTGCCCATCAGCTGCGCTTCGAATGACTCGGTCGGCTTGCGCGTGGTGATGTTGACCACACCGGCGGACGCATTCTTGCCAAACAAGGTGCCTTGCGGACCGCGCAGCACTTCGATGCGCTCTAAGTCATAAAGATCGGCAAATGCCTGGCCAGAGCGCCCCAGCACCACGCCATCGACCACCGTCGATACGCTTGGCTCTGCGCCGATGCTGAAAGAGATTGTGCCGATACCGCGTACCGTCAACGCGCTGTTACGGGTGGTATTACCGGTTCGGAACGAGACCGCCGGCACCAGCGCCTGCAGATCTTCGATATTCCGTGCGAAGCTCGCTTCGATCTGATCTTCCGAGAGAACGGTAAGACCAATAGGCACGTCAGAGATATTCTCCTCGCGCTTCTGCGCGGTCACCTTGATCTCTTCCAGTACCCCTTGTGCGAGCGCGGACGGCGCGCTCAATAGTGGCATTACCCCAACAGCTACCGCCGCCAGAGTGGTTCTTGCAACAAATCGCATGCTTCGCTCCTTATGAATTGGCATGCCTCAGATTTGGCAGGAACAATCCACAAAGAGTGTTGGCCCCCGCCCCCCTAGACACGAGTTCTACGCCTGTGGGGGGCTAAATGCAAACGTTTGCATTGGATAAAGCGAAGATTCAGTTCGAGATAGCCTTACTGAATGAGCGAATGCGTTGTGTCCATACAACAAGATTGATCAACAGAAGCCCTGTCGACAGCGGTATGAACCATCCGTTGCCGCCGTCGACCAGCCCGACCGGTGAGAAAACCAGATAAAGGAGCACGACACACGACATCAGCGTGACTGAAACTGGCATAGCCAATCTCCAGGGCGTCATATCGACCTTGCCGGTCGACTGGTAGCGCCACTCTTGCTCTCGAGGTCTGATGGCCCCGCAAATCAGCATGATCCCAACCTCAATAACGAACAGTACGCCGTACAGATGCAGGAAATGCAGCGTCACGACATCGGCGAAGACAAATTTTGCCAAGGCATAGGCGACAACGTGGAACACGATCACGATTTTCGCACCAAGCGCCGGGACCCGTCGCGTGAACAGTCCGACCAGAACAATCACCACTACGGGAATATTGTAGAAGCCTGTGAAGATTCTGATGATCTGCCACAGACCCTCGGGCGCGTATTGCAGCAATGGCGTGACGGCAAACGAAAACAGCGCGATCACCACACTCGCAATTTTTGCGACGCGCACCATCTGCGCGTCCGAGATCGCGTCTCTTTTCAATGGCGCATAAACGTCCAAACAGAACAGCGTAGCTGCGGAGTTCAACAGCGAGTTAAACGAACTGAATACGGCACCTAACAGCACCGCCAGGAACAGACCTGATAAGTAGAACGGCAAAACCCCGCGAATCAACTGCGGATAGGCGAGGTCGATCGAGGCCAGGCCCGGACCATACAAGTGGAATGCAATGATGCCCGGAATCATCATCATGAACGGGACCATGACCTTGAAGAAGCCCGAGAACAGCACGCCCTTCTGTCCCTCGGCGAGCGACGCAGCGCCGAGCGTGCGTTGAATCACGTACTGATTGGTACACCAGTAAAATAGATTGGCGAACAACATGCCGGTGAACAGCGTGCCAAAAGGCGTCGGGTCCTCCGGTCCACCGATAGCGTTCAACTTTTCGGTGTGGGTGCTCGTGATGATCTCGAGACCGCGAAGCACACTACCCTCGCCCAACACGTTAAGGCCCAGGACCGGCACAAGTATGCCAACAAACAACAGACCCGCGCCGTTTAGCGTGTCGGACACAGCAACCGCTTTCAATCCTCCGAAAACCGCGTAGATCGCGCCCACCGTGCCGATCGACACGATAGTGATCACAAGCCCGGTGCTGTAGCTCACATTAAGCATCTGAGGGACGTCAAACAGTTTTAGCACCGCCAAAGAACCTGCGTAGAGCACAGACGGGATAGTGACGAGCCCGTAACCCACCATGAACAGAATGACCGACATGCGCCGGACAGAATCGTCGAAGCGGTCGGAAAGAAACTGCGGGAGTGTCGTAAAAGCGCCGGCGAGATATCGAGGCAGGAACAACAGCGCCATGCAAATCGTGGCAAAGGCTGCCGTGACCTCCCAGGCCATGCTGCTCATGTTGAACGCGTACGCCGAACCGTTCAGACCGATCAGTTGCTCTGCCGAGAGATTCGTCAGCAGCATCGATCCCGCGATAAATACTCCGGTCAGCCCGCGTCCCGCGAGGAAGTATCCATCTCGTGTGGAGACCTCGTCTTTCGATTTGAGATAGGAAATCCAGGCGACCAACGCCATGAACGCCGCACAGCTGCCGAGCGTCAAAATGAGATTGTCAGAGTCCATACCCCCCCCGGTATGCGCGTTCTCCCCCCGGCGGAGTTTGCACGCAAGCTCGTTGCGGGTCGATCAATTTCTCATGTTTCGCCCAATTCCGCCGCTACCCAAAAGGTAGGTAAGTTCTACGAAAGCGTAAGAATTGTACGGGACGACATGAGCAAAGCCTCTGACAAATACAGCGCGGAATTGCATCGCGTGCAGGCCACGTTGGCTCGCCGCCGCAAGCTTGTGGATGGCTTTTTCGTACTGCTCATCATCGCCTCTTACCTTGCACTATCAATCTCGATCGATCGATCGGCCGAAGACGCGACCACAATCAATCTCGCGGGGCAGCAACGCTCGCTCACGCAACGGATCGGCCTGCTAGCCGGGCAAGTCGGTTTGCCACTTTCGGATGTTGAAACAAACATCCTGGTAGCGCAGTTGGAGGGCGACATAGACCTGATCGAGGAAAGCCACGAATTCTTGATCAATGTGCCTCGTGGTCGCTACTCGAAAGATATTTCATTTCGGTTGGATACGGCCTACTTCACCGATCAAGGTCTCGACAGTCGATTGCGTGCGTTCATCGCGAAAGGCAGAGAACTCGTTGAGCTCATTGTCAGCGGCAAACGCTCCGATCGGATGAATGCGTTATCGACCGAATTACAAGATATCGCTTCGGGCGCCTACTCCGACCCAGACTCTCTGTTATACGCCCAAAATAGCATCGTGAGTCTCTACGAACTCGGCTACCAGGCAAAGCAAACGCAATTCCGCTGGTTGCTGAGGGGCATTCTCGCTCTGGCGCTCGTGCTGCTCATTATCGCGTCGATCCTGATCTACACGCCCGCGATTCGGCAATCCGAACGCTACGCCGTACGGTTGGAAAAAGAACGTCGTCGTGTCACCGAGTTTACGCTACGCACTGTCGCACAAGTAAGGCCGACCATTGACAGGCTGGTCGCACTCGTAAACGGCAGCGGTGATAGGCAGGACCAAGAGTCGCAACTGCAACAAGCCACAGAGCACATTCGCTACCGAATCGAGGAACTCGGCGAACTCATCGATCTGGACGCTGCGGGATCACACGTCAACGAGTTTTCGATCAGTGAGATGGTCGAACGCGTTGCAAACTATCAAGCACAGCGCCCAGAGGCCGATGGCGTACAGATTGAGACGCACGCTTCAGTCGACAAAATGGTTCGCGGTAACCGAGCAATCCTGCGCGGCTGCCTGGATCACCTTGTGGGCAATGCCATCACTTATCGCGACCAATCGGAACTACTTCCCATGGTCAGCGTGTATGCAGATTTTCCATCCGAGCAAGAATGCGTCGTCACGGTCAGAGACAATGGGGTTGGCGTGCCCGACGATCGCCGCGAGAATCTGTTCGAAGCGCGCTCTGGCTCACAGGGCTTTACTGGCGTGGGGCTTAGTCTCGTACGCCAGAACATACAAGCTTGCGGCGGCAGCGTCAGCTACTCGCCGGTGATCGGTGGATCCGCGTTCGAGCTTCGATTCCCCATCGATTCTTCAGTCGCTGCCTGACAGGATCGCGGCTGAATCGCAGTGCCAGCAGGTCTCGGCTCCGATCGGGCTGCCAGGCGGAATCTCGGGTACCGCGGGTAGCTCTGCCTTCTCGGCTGTCGTGCCCGAATCGAGATAACTCCCGATCGCAACAACCAATCTTGAGAAGCCAGGTTCCTTTTTGAATTCGCCGCGCGACAAACGCTTTGCCAGCGCAGCGAGTTCGGCTCGCGCCGCATCTCTGGCTGCCAGGCTATGCGCTGCCTCCCCGTCGAATGCGATTAGCGACGTGACCAAGACTTCGGTCGCACCGAGTCGTGCGAGCGACTCTTCACGCGAAGCTACCGGCTGCAAAACCGCATCGCTTGCCGCCGTCATCACTTCCCGCGCCCGCAGTGTACTCTCAACCGTGTGCTCAAGGCGCGCAAGCCGCTGCGGGTGTAGAAGCCCCTGCAGCGTCACAGCCGCTGCAACACGCGCCGCATGCGCGGAATCGAAAATGGCGCCGCCTTGTGAGGCAATCCGTTCTCGACCCTGGATCGGCTCCCAGGCGTACAACGGCGGCGACATCAGTCGCGAGATGCGCTGTGGGATCGCAAGCGCCGTTGGCGTGAGTGTTGCCGTCACGCTTTGGAGCGCCGCCCTCTGTCGATCAAGAGCAACAGGCATGACGGCGTCAGCGGCGCCTGCGGCACGTCGATAGTCGAACTCGTAACCACCGATGAGTTTGGTCGCTGCCAAAACCTGATAGCGGTGGTAGAGATAGATTGGCGCAAACACCGTCTGAATGTCCGACAAGGACTGGCCAGCAGCAACGCTATCTGCACCAAAGGTGTTGAGCGCAGCGGCGCGCACCTGCATCACATCGTCCAGACTCGCGACAGGATCAGCACCATTATCCCAAAGACTACCGCGCGCGTGCGGCGCACCGACGGGTCGCGAGTGTTGGTCTGCAACGTAGTGAAGACCGCTGGCGAACGCCTCGTCGACCATTTTGTCGAGCGCAGCTCTCTCATTGCTTCCCTCCGGAAACTCCGAATACAGCCACTTCACTGTAAACAAATCCCACGCGCCCATGCCGACCGCGTAGGCGTCGCCAAGGTCAATGCGACCCGCTTCATCAAGCGTTGCCAACGGCGCCGGATAATCCATGACCGATGCGCGCCTATCTGCGCTGGCGGCCATATTGTGTGCAAAACCCAGCGTATGGCCCACCTCATGCGCCGCCAATTGTCGAATCCTGGCCAGCGCCACCTCGAGTGGATCGTTTGGTCCGCCGGCGCCAGTGCGGTTGCGACTGGTTAGCCCTTCAAAAATCATGCGGTCCTGACGCACACGTTGGCTGCCCAGCGTGACACGGGCCTTAATCATTTCCCCGGTACGGGGATCAGCGATGCCACCACCGTATGACCAACCGCGCGTCTGACGGTGCACCCACTGCACCACGTTGTAGCGCACATCCAGCGGATGCGCCCCTTCTGGCAACAACTCAACTTTGAAGCCATCAATAAAGCCCGCCGCATCAAATGCGTCGGCCCACCATTGGGTGCCTTCTACCAATGCACTCCGAACCGGTTCCGGTGCACCGCGATCGATATAGAACACGATCGGATTCTTTACGGGACTGCGAGCGGCCGTCGGATCAGTCTTCTCAAGACGAAACCGGCGAGCGAGTCCACGAAAGAGCGGTTGATCCAAGGGCTGCGCCATATCGTAGTAGGTGATATCGATCGTCGCGGTACGCGCATCGGCTTCACGCACCTTATATCCGGGCATCGGGAGTCGAACCAGAGAGTGGTGAACCGCAAAAGAGACCGATGTGGGATCTGCTGCGGTGGCGCGTACCTCACTGCCCGGGCTGTTGCTGGTAAGCGTGATGATGGCCTCCAGCTCAAGGTTGTCGGGAAACACCAGTTGCTCGGGCGGTACAACACTGCGGCTCTTGTCGAGACTGAACATACCCTGGCCGGTTGCCTTCAGCCGTTGGGCGATACCGACACTATCTCGCGCGAGAAACGGGCCGAGATCGATCAGAAGTGTATCGGTTGCCGACCGGGCAACCACCGGTGTCGACCAGATGATCGAGCTTGCGAATGACTCCTGTGTCGCGCGACGTTCGAACGGATCACTGGAGTCAGCCCGATATTCGAGATTATCGGCAATGAAATAAACCTGATCACCGCTGTGCATGATCGTGATCAAACGACCTGAATCACCCGCGCCCCGGTCAAGCCCTACCGGGTTGGAACCAAGACCCGTTCGAAGCGCGGTTGCGTAGATGATCTGGTCAACAAAACCGGTTTCCCCAGCTGCCGGTAGCTCAGCCAGAACCTTGCCGCCATGCTCCGCGATGTACATCGTCCAAAGACCTTCCTGTCGCGACAAGTCTGCAGTCGCGTCAGAAAACTCATCCGCGATTGCAGTGCCCGTCAGCAGGCACATCACAAGAACACAACGCCACATATTCATCCCCTCAAACTCGACCGCGTATGAAGGTTAAACGACCCGAGTCGCTTGCGCGAATTCGACGCTCAGACCGCCTCCAGAAGCTGATCGGTCTTGGCTGCGCATATGAAATCGTTGACAGAAAGCCCATCGATTGCGTGCGTCGTCCAGCTAATGCGTGCACCCCCGTAACGCAATTCGATAACGGGGTGGTGACCCTCGGTATTGGCGATCCATGCGACGGCGTTTGCAAACGACATCACACGGTTGAACCCAACAAACTCGATGTTTCGCTCGATGCGCCGCCCCTCGTCCAGAACTTGCCAATCGGCATGCAGGGACTGGCGCAGACGCTCAACCGTCTCCCGGTCGAGGGGATCGACACCGCCCTCGCACGGCTCACACCGTTTTTCCCTCAGGGCCTTCGCATCCCAACCCACTCTGCGCACCTCACAAAAAAACCGACACACCTACAACAAAACGCATGCGCAGGTGTGTCGGATTCTAGACGGCGCAAGGGTCGGCGCATAGCGCAACCCAACGCCTGGGGTCACGGACTCGAAGGATCGGTTTGCGCTGCGAGCGCCTCGCCCGAGCCGGTATCACGATAGAACGTGACGACAACACGTCGCTGCATCGCGAGCTCATCGAGATCCACAGGGTCTGTTCCACCGTAGGTGGTCAGCGCACCGTGACCGTAGGTCTGAATGCGATCCGCCTCAATGCCCGCGGTAATCAACAGATCGCGCACGGCAGTCGCTCGACGTAAGGAAAGTTCCGCGTTGTACTCGACCGCGCCGCGCGCATCCGCAAACCCATCGATCTGCACGCCGAGTTCCGGCATATCAGCAAGTGTGGTTGCGACCTGATTCACCTGGGCGACAAGTTCACTCTCTGGATTGTCGTCGTCGGTGCGGAAAGGGACGCTGAAAGACACACCTGAGTCCAGCGCGGTATAGAGCGCACGAACGCCGCTTCGATCCAGCTCGGTTAGCTCCGCCTGGAGTTTCTCGTTTTCGACCGCAGTTGACACCAACTGGTCGCGGGTATCGCCTAACCGTCGATCGCGTTCGGCGACTACTTCCGTCAGATCATCGATCGATTCGGACTTTTGGTGAAACTTGTCACCCAACACCGCACCGATTGCGGCACCGATCACCACGCCCGGAGGGCCGCCAACCAGACCGCCCAGCACGGCGCCGCTACCGACACCCGCCATCTCTTCCTTTGAACTGTTTTCCGCGTGTGCCGAACCCGCCGATGCCATTGCCAGTGAGAGTGCCACCGCGCTTACCAGTACTCGTTTCATCTTCATTCTCCCGTATCAGAGTATTGCTTCCACGGGATCCATTTAGCCGAATGGAGATGGCGATATCCCGCAGACTTCCGGGATAGAAAAACGAGCGATTGTGGCGAATTGTGGCGCCTAGCCCCGCTCGGTCAAGGCGACGAAGGTGCCGCCGTTGCGACGACAAAGCTCACGCATCAATGCGGCGAACTTGGTGGATCGGTTATCGCTGGAGCCAAGCCCACCAAAGCCAATTGGAAAGCCCAGCGCGTGAATACGCACGCGTGGTCTACCCGCGGCGTCGGGTTTGTTGATTGCCGCGACACCGTCGACCACCTGCTTGATCGAGTTGCCACTGAAATCATCACCAAAGACATAAAGACTGATGCGCTTATCGGCCGACCAAAAGGTCCTGATCGCAGCGGCGATCCCGTCGGCGGGATTCGAATCACTGAACGCATCCCAAGTCGCCATTCGCCCTGCGATCGATCGTCGCAGTTGTGCGGAGTCCGTCATCCAGGTGCGGGCAAACTGCCCAAACATGTAGGCGCCATTGTCATTCATGATTTGAATGCCGCGCACCCGCGGGTAGGCGTTCAACACTTCATTAATCTTGCGAAGCACGAGCCCCCAGTTGAACTGACGCATACTTCCGGAAGTATCAATAATAAAAATGATGTACTCGCTATCGACGGGAATCCCGCCGACCGCACCACCCGGTTTTTGCGCTTTCGCACGCGCGGCAAGTCGACGCATCTCTTCGGTAAGGCGCTGGCGTGCGGACAGGAGCTCGCCGACCGTCTCTCCCGCGATCGTCGCATCCCCCGCCTTCGCCTCAAACTCACCGCGCAAACGCGACAGCTCACCGCGAAGGTCGTAGACCAGCTCCTGACTGATCACCTGCTGATCGATGACACCTTTGAGCCTTGCTTCGAGTCGGGTGCTTTCGCCTCGAATTTCGAACAACGTGTCCTCAAGTTGCTCGATCAGCCCCTCAAGCTCCTCTGGCGGTTGTTCTAGTGTCGAGGGATCGTAAATTCGGGTCAGAACAAGCAACAACACCACGGCACCAAAACCGCAACAAATGCAGTCCAGAAAGGACAGACTGAATGTCTCTGTCTCGCCGCGTCTTCTGCGTGCCATACCCGCCTCCTATGGCCAGTCGTCGCTAACCGACATGTAAGAACCACCCGAGCGATAGGCAAGCTGCCAGAACAACACAGCCGCACGATACTCGCCTTCCATTTGATACATCAGCACATTGATGGGCACTCGCCCCGGCAACAGACGCGCAGCCTCAAGAAACAGCAATTGCCGATCATTCTCACTAATCGTCCGTTCCTCGTTCTCGTCTCTTCCCTTGGTGGGCAGCCCGTCGATCAGCAGCACGATGTTGTCCGGTTTCGGGTTCAGTCGATCGACCGCTTCAAACGCCTTGTAGAGATTCGTGCCGCCCTCGGGCGACAGATCTCGCAACTCCCGAATCGCACCGTTTAACGCGTTTGCATCATCAACGTCCTGCCATTTGCCCTCCGAGTCGGGCACGAGCGATTCCGTCGTCTCATTGAACTTGAAAATCTGGAATTGGGAACCGGGGCGCAACTGCGAGGTTAGCCAGTCGACCGAGGCGACAGTTTGTCGCCACTTTGCAGCTCTAAGTCGACGTTCCTTGGGCTGAACCCGACGACGAATCACACCGACAATGGTGTCGTCCAACATGCTTGCAGAGGTGTCGACGAGAATCACCGTCCGCTCGCCACCGACTCTCAGGCCGGTGAGATACTGCCGCTGACCGTCACCGATCACGCCGCGCACGTTATCACCTGACGGGCCACTATCATCGCTCGATGCCGCCAATCGCTTCTTCGCGTTTTCGAGCTGCTGAATATCCGCCTGCAAATCCTCGATGCTGTCGCGCTTGGCGATCGTGGAGGCGTCGAACTGAGCGAGGTCCTCCTTGATCGCCTTGATGCGTTCCGCAAGCTCTGCCGCTTCGGAATCCGAACGCACGATCTCGTCCTGCGTGTCCGCTAGCGTGTTGCGCAGGCGCACAAGGTTTCGGCGTCCATTCAGAACCTCAATCTCGACTTTTCGTACCTCGTTGAGCATATCTTCGGGCACCGGGGGCGTCTGGTCCTTCACGGTGGCGTTGATGATCATGAAGAACAGGACAACCGCGCCGAAACCGCAACTCATGCAGTCGAGGAACGACATATTGAAACTCTGCGCTTCGCGACGTCTGCGGGCCATTAGAAATGCTCCTCTCGGATCAGGAACAACTCCTGTCCCGGTGTACCGACGCGGATGGTATCGCCCGTACGAAGCGCGGCACTGCCGTTAATGCGACTGCCATTGAGGAACGTGCCGTAGCGAGAACGATCAACCAACAGACACTGTCCGCCCTCGACGGACAACTCGCAGTGAACGCCCGACACGCCGGCCAGACCCCCATCCAAAGCAAGGTAGCGCTCCAAACCGGGCGCACCGCCATTACCAATCACCAGCGGCGCTTGGGTTAACGAGTATGCAGACTCTCCAAACAGGATGTGAGTCGGCACACCGTGAACCGGAATGTCGTCGGTGATTAATCCAGCGACTTCGCCTTCGACCGGCAGCTCACGAACGACCCGCGTTGCGTCTTCGTCGATGCGGCTGCGACGAGCTTGTACCCCATCGACCATCGCCTCATCCGGCAGTGCGACGTAGCTACCACCCACGCGAGCGACCAGGAGGTCCGCAAGACCCGGCAATGCCGCCGTCTCATCGCGCAACTGGAACACCGGCGTCTCGCCACTGGCCAACATCGCCCGAGAGAGATCAGCGATCCGCTGGAAGTGATCGAACACGACGTTGACCACATCTACCTGACTGACCTCGATCGAGTACTGGTTGTCCTGCACATCGAGCACCAACGTCTGCTGCTCCGCTTCAGTCACGGTGGCGAGCCATTCGGGCAAAGCATCAAATAAGGCTTGCTCTGAGGGCGCACTGTGTAGAGGGTCAAAACGCGATTGGCGCACAAACTCCGACGAAAACCAGCGGATCCAGGTGTCGTAGAGCGCAAGCAGCCCGCTGCCTTCGAGAATCTGAACATCCTCGAGTGTCGTAGCGCTGCTTGTTTGGCGTAGCTTGGCCACCCACGCACAGTGCAAGCCGATCTCGAGATGTAACGGTACGACGTCCACGTAGCGTTGTCGTGTCGCCGCTGTCGCTGCATCAATCAGCGCTGTGATTCGAAAACCCACCGCCTGGCAAATGCCCTGCAACAAACCGAGCGCGGTGCGACTCATAAAGGGAGGCACCACAATCATTCCCGCGCGTTGGTCTTTCGCGATGGGCTCAAGCAGTGTGCCCAGTTGGCTGGCAGCCAGATCGGCACGAGTGAGAGGCTCGAAATTGGTGATCGGCTGAGTGTCGAGTCGATACCAAAAATCGGCTTGTGTTCGCCTTGGATGCAGGCGCGAGGATGCACGCGCCTTTGCGCCACTGATTTCGACGCTACGGTCTTTCAGTAGGGCGAATCCGGGGGCGACCGGGTGATGGTTTGCTCCATCCGCCAGCCGAATTCCGGCATCGTTCAGGTCAATAACTAAACTCAATGGACCGCTCAGCTATGCTCCGCATACATATGTCGAACCAACCGCTCATCGCAGTAGTGTTCGGTATCAAAAACCAACCGCTCCTGCATCAGTTGCAGCTGATGCACAAGGAACATCAGGAAGATGCTGATCATCAGCGCGATGAAGGTCGAGTTGAAGGCAACACCCAACGACTGGGTCACACCCGCAATATCGCCTTGGACCGCGCGATCTGCCTGTCCGAGCGCATCACCAATACCGCGCACGGTTCCGATAAACCCGACCGACGGAATCGCCCAGGAAATGTAGCGAATCATCGCCAGTTCCGACTCCAGTCGATCCGCTTCAGATTCGCAGATTGTATGGGTCGAAGAGGCAACGTCCTGGACGTTTCTCGTGGACGAAAAGCGCTGCAACGCATTCAGCAATGCGCGCGGCAACAGCATCCTCCTCGTATCATCATCCAGCGATTGAATTTGTCTCGAAAACTCTCGCGTATCTTCGGGTAACACCCGCATACCATCAGCTACGGACACGAGATTGCGATCCAGCAACTGTCGTTCCCGAACGAGACGGTTCGCCTTGTAGCCCATGATGGCGAGTGCCCACAGCATCAGGACGAAACAAGCTTCCTGTTCGAAGTCTTTGATCAGCACCCAAACCGAGCGTTCCCGAACGTGATCGGGATCTTGCTCGACAGCGAGGTTTTGTGCCTCGATATGCTCGGCGGCACTGGGGCGCACGACCGACACCCAAAATCCGTGCACGATGACGATCGCAATCGCCAATGCAAACAGCTGAAACACAAACTCAACAGGAATATTTTTTTTCTGCATTTGGTTCTGACTCCAGTCAGATGTCGGTCGGGAAATCGATGGTGGTGTCCGGTGAGACGGGTTCCGTCGGTATGAAGTTGTCGTCGGACTCCTCGTAAATCAATTCCAGTTCGGAAAGGATTTGATCGACGGCTTCGTCACCTTCGCGGATCGCGTCCGGGTCAGGTTCGTCCGGCGAGAAACCCTCTACCCCTTCCAGCAACTCCGCTTCTTCCTCAGCGCTCATAGGTCGCGGTGTCGTGTCCTGCGACGGCGCGCTTGCGCCATCTGAACTATCGGACTGGGCCGAGTCTTGAAGCTTGGCAACCGCGACAGTGTCGGATGGTTGGAACACAAAATCGGTCGCGACGAACGTCAACGCGCCAACCGCGCCGTATGCAAACAAAGTCCAGATCGGTACTACAGGTTTCATGACACTCTGCTCCTCGCCGACTTATCGCGACGCTGGCCTCACTATCCGGAATCCGACATCAACCTCTGGACCATTACCTGAGGTCCGACTGGCCAGTCTAAGTGACTGTACATTGGCATCTCGCCAGCCTGCACCACGGATCGCGCGCGAGGTGCCTCGCGGCGGTCCCATCGGATCAATCAGTGTCACGTCCGGTGGCGACACTTCATAAAAATCATGCATCCATTCGCGCACATTGCCATCCAGATCAAATAAGCCGAGCCGGTTGGGCTTGAAGCTGCCCACCGGTGCTGTCGATGGATAGCCATCGTTATAGCCAAATACCATATTGTTCAGCAGCGCATCGCTGGATTCGTCGGCCAGATTGACTGATTTCTGCGGTGGCGGTAGCGCCGATCCCCAGCCAAACCTCAGTGGTGAGCTAGCACGCCCGCCATACCGCGCCACCCAAATCCACTCTGCCTCTGTTGGCAATCGGTAGCCGTTCGTCGCTCGTTCAGCAGCACGCAGCACGCCATACTCACCAACGTAGGCGGGCTCCAATCCCTCTTCCGCGCTCAGCCAATTGCAGTAGGCCGCTGCGTCTTGCCAGCTGACGTTCACCACCGGGTTCTTGTCACCTGCCAATGAAGGGTAGACATCGCCACCGCGCACATGTTCACGCTTGAACACACTAAATTGCTCGTTGCTGACCTCATGCGTCGAGATATAGAACGGCCGCGAGATGCGCACATCGCGAAGCGACTCATTACTGCGCCGGTCGGGCTCACGTCGGGATGTGCCACGTTGGAATGCACCGCCAGTGACGTACCGCAGCACGTGTCCGTTCTCCGTTTCCAGCGTTTGCTGGATACTCGCAAGGCGCGCTTCCTCCTCGGTCATCATGCGCGCGTCTACCGTTTGTTCGAGGCCAGCACGAGGTGTCACCGAACCCGTCCATTCCGCATAGCCGGATTTGCGCACAGCGATGCGGTGCGGTTCCGCGGGCAACTCAAGCTGCACGGTGCCTGTGCCCACGGCGCGCCCGTTGATGAAGATCTCCGCATCGGTAGGAATCGCACGCACGGTCACAGTGCCAATCTGGGCGCTGAGATTGATGTTGAGATTTCGCCGCTCGGCGGCATCGAGCGTCAGCCTGCGAGTTGCCGTCGCGTAACCGGATCTTGCGACCTGCACGTTGTAGCGTCGACCAGGATCCAAGGCGAGCGTCACCGGCGATCGGCCGCGATAGCGGCCATTGATTGTGATACTCGCACCCGTCGGACGTGTGATCACGCGCAGCGTGGCATCGGCAGGCTCAAAGATGATGGGTGCTGCTACGCCGCCCGCGTTGGCCGCGACCTGATAGCTGCGCTCTGCCGGCTTGTATCCATCCAGTTGATAGAGAACGGTCTGTTTGCCAGACGGAATTCGGATCACACCGGGTGTAGCACCCGACAACAACTTATTGTCGCCGTCGGGATCGACAAGATAAACGCTGGCACCCGCCGGCGTGGTTGCCACCTCTACCCAACCGATATCCTCCATCAGATCGACATCCAGCCGCTGCGCTTGCTCAAGTCCGACAACGGCAATCGAGTCCTCCCACGCGACAAATCCCGGGGCGTTGACCTTGATCGCGTAGTTGCCAGGCAGCAGTCCATCGAATCGCGCAGGCGCGGCGCCGACAACCTGCTCCCCCGCCGCATTCTGCAGCGTTACCGTCGCATCCGGTGCATCGGTCACGACGTCCAGAGAGCCAGGTAGAGGCTCCAGATCAAATAATAAGACAGAGGTATCGCTTGTGATTTCGACCCGCTTGCGAAAAGGCCGGTATCCCGGCGCTTCAAAAGCCAGCTGATACACACCACGTCGCATCAGGAAGCGCTCGCCCACCTTCAACGGGAACCCGGGACCAAGGACCTCGATTTCCTCGACCATGACAGGGGCAGTCTCTACACGCACCGGAATTGAGGTCGTAAACCACAGCGCAACGCCCAAGAGCAATGCGAGCCCGGTGCCGACCACAATCCATACACCACGCCCGCGTTTCTCTTCCGGTATATCGGTGGCTGCGGGTTGCCAGACTTGTGCCTCGATGGGGGCGTCTTCAGAGGCACTCGCGAGCTCCGGTGGCTGCGTTTCGAATTGACCGGCCGAGCTGTCCTGGACAACCAACAGATCGTTGCCATCGATCTCAATCCGCAGATCGAGACCGAACACGGATAGCAACTGACCGTCGCGTAGTGTCGTGGAGGCGCCGAGCTCAGCGCCGTCCAACTGCATCGGCGAAGGTTTGAGCAGCGGCTGAAGAATCACGCGACCGTCGACGACGTCGAGCTGCGCCAGTGATTGTCCACCGGGTCCGCTGATCCGAATATCTGCGGAGGCGGAAGTACCGATCAGAAGTGGCAGTGCCTGCGTATCGAAACTGCGTTCGCTATCGCCGTGTTGCCACCGGATCAGGTTTATCGTCATATCGGCTGCTCACAGGCGAGGTATACAGGCTCCGGAGACTGTCCGGAAATCACGCGAAACTGCGCCCGTGCGTCTTTGAATCCACGCCGCGAGCCGACCACAGTGTACAGGCCCGGACGCAATCGCAGTTCGGTTTCAGTGATGGCGCCAAGCTGTGCAACTCGAAGCACCGTGATTTCGGTCTCGCCGTCAGAACGCAATGTCACGGCCACAGGAATGGCGGCGCGTCTCAACAACTCCGAAAGCGCGTCCATCCGCGCTGCGAAGGCAGGGCCACGAGGTGTGAGCTCGTCCATTTGCGTTAGCAGTCTGGATGCGGCACGCAGCGCATTGATATCGGCCAGTTGGTCGGGGTTGTCGAGATATGACTGAGAGCGAGCCAACAAATCGATGCGGTCTTGCGATCGAGCAAGACCCTCACGGGCAACATTGAGGTTCGGGTCATCTTCCAACAGCTTGGCATAGACGTCCCGAGCGTCAAACCAGGCCTCCGATGCTTCTGAATCAGCGCCGCGCTCGAGTGCGGATTCCAACTCTGCTTGACGCTCTGCCAGGCTGACCTGCAGCAGTGCATCGGCGACTGAGGGATCGTTGCGCACATCGCGTGCCGCGCCGAATGCGCGTCGCGCCGCCACGAAATTTTCCGCCGCCAGCGCAGCAAAGCCTTCCGACATCCTTGTGGCGAAGCGATCCTCTCGAATCGCGACGTTCATACGAGCGCGCCCGTCTAACGCCGGTTGCCATTGCGCATCAAGATCAAGGGCGACCTGATACCCGTCTCGCGCGGCAATGAGCTCGCCGGACGCCTCGAACTCGCGCGCTCGGCGCGTCGCGACCAGGACATCGTCGAGTCGTTGCGCTCGCGTCAAGGCAGCCGCGGCTGCTGTATCGCCCGGCGTGATTTGAAGCGCCCGCTCATAGGCGGCAATCGCCGCAATCGAGTCTTCGGCAAAGAACGCGGTTTCGCCTTCGTCCATCGCACGCTGGTACTCGGTATCTGCAAGCGAAACCAGTGGCTCGAGCAACGCAATCGCCTCGCGGTATCTGGATTCGGCAAGTGCAAAATCACGTGCGAGGTAGGCGCGATCACCCTCATCGTAGCGCGCCTTGCCGGACTCATAAGCAACGCCACCCCAGATCGAAACCGCACGTTCCGTCAGACCGTCATCGAGCGCCAACAGCTCGGAGACGAGCTCATCGACCGCGCGACGTTGGTCGGCGATCGCTTCCTCATTCGCATCGGATTCGCTGGCAGACGTATCTGCTGCATCGGCCTCACCGTCGTCGCCCTCCCCCTCAGCGGTTTCCTGCGCCTCTGTTGGCACTGGCGCTTCATCGCGCGTAAACCACTGCAACCCCTGTGTGAACAAAAAACCGAATAGGAGTACGCCAACGAGACCGCCAAACAGCGTCATCGGTGACACACCGCTCGACTCTTGCACCGGTACATCGCGCTCGAATGCACCATGCGGCAGCGCTGGCAACGGTGCAGGTTCGGCGCCCGCGATCGAGGATGCAGGGCGGCGCAGACGAACTTCCAGGGCTCTGAGGTCAATTTGTGATCGTGTGATTCCGGCACCCTCAAGCGCCGATGCAATCTCAGCCATGCTGGGGCGTTCGGCACGCGGCCCTCTTGCCGCGGTCAGTAACGCACGAACTGCAGGCGGCGCGGCATCCGGATAATCCGCTGCGGGATCGCCAGTGGCGAGCTCGGCGACCACTTGGGCCAGTGCGTAAACATCATCCGCCGGATGCGGCGCGTCACCCGCAGCCTGTTCCGGGCTGGCATAGGCGGCGGTGCCGCCGCGTCTCACGAAGTCAATGTCGGATTCGATCAGCGTTGCGCTGCCGAAGTCTCCGAGGTATGTCGTACCGCGACGATCCAGCAGGATGTTGCTCGGCTTGATATCGCCATGAACAACGCCCTTCCGATGCCAATAGTCCAGAGACTCTGCGACAACGCGCACGACGCTGCCCCAAACGCTAAGTCCTTTGCCCACAAGGTCGCTCGCGTCGGTCCCATCGATATACTGCATCGCATAAGCCGGACAACCGTCCTCATGCCATGAGAGCGCACGCACCGTGTGTGGGTGGTTCAAGCCACGCGCAATGTGCCATTCGTTCTCAAATGCGGTAAGCGACTCTACGCGTTCCGCCGACGACGGACAAAGAATCTTGAGCGCTACGGGAATCTGGGCGCGCGTATCTTCAGCGAGCCAGACTTCGGTGTGTGCACCTGCGTGTATTTGTTCGAGCAGCACAAAGCGCGCTGCGAAACGCGCCTGTGGGGTAAATACGGTTTCCTGCATCAGCCACCGTTTTCTGCGCTGTCGCCGGTTCTACCGTTGATACCAATATTGGGCGAAGACGAGAAGCCGGTTTCGACCTCGTTCATCTGCCGCAATAAATCACGCCACTGGTCGTACTGAGACGAGGCTGTACCGGTTAGCCGTTGGCTCTGTCCCTCAACCTCAACGACCATTGGCGCTGCCTCGTCGCCGAAAGAGTCAGACAATTCCTTGATGGTTTGACGCTGCATGCGTGCTTCCGCCAGACGCCCGAAACTCGAAAAGAACACGTTGATCCCGCTAATGTAGGCGTAGTTTCGCAGTGAGCCTCGTGTGCGTCTGACCAGGTTGCTGTCATTGCGATTACCGGTCGTTGTTTGCGTCGCCGCTGCGACCATCGCGATACCGGCAAGCCCGCGCAGAAGCGCCGACTTACGCAACCGCTGGTACTCGAGTTCGGCTTCGCGAGAAGACTGGCGCCAGCTCTCGTAAGGCAACGCAATACCGAAATAGAAATTGGCGTAGTGCTCGTTCAGGGTGTCCTGAAAGAGTGCATCATGATTGCGAATCTTATCGAGGCGCTGTGCCATCGGATCTGAATCCGCAGGAAGTCTCACCACTTCGTAACGCCCTTTTCGGTCTTGCTCTACGTAGTCACCAAAAACCTCCGGCGCCATGTCGGCATAAAAACGCATCCGCGAGACCGTGCGTATGTCCTCGATCTCCTCGTCGGAAAGCTTCCTCATCGCCTGAAACAAATCGTTCGCGACCTCGTTAAACACGTTCTGATACGGATCGGCCATACGATCACGACGTTTGCTGAAGTCCTTTCGATCTGTGCGCGTCGAGTAGCGTTTGGAGAACCAACGCTTACCACGAGAATCGCGCGCCCAGACTTCGATTTTGACCTTGTTCCCGTCGGAATGGCGAACGACACCGCTCACCTGCACATCAGACACCACTGACTCGTTCGGAATAACGCGAATAGCGCCCCAGTGGCCCGTGTCCTGAAGTGTCGTTTTCATGTGATAGGCGAAGAAGCGACTCTCTGCCTGACGAATGTCGGCGTCAACCTCATCTGGAGTCTCTTCCACATCCTCAGGCAAACCCGGATCGAACACGATGAGGCCGAGATCGAGGAGTCTTGATTCGACGACCACAGCATCCTTCCCGACCAGTTCGACGTCCGGTGCTTCATAGCTACGCGTAGCGCAGCCAGCGAGCAGCAACAACAGCGATGCGATCGTTAGTTTCCGCAAAGCCAGAGGTGTCGAAAGTCGTCTTTCAGGCATGTACCAACTCCAGTAGTTCGTCTATCGCTTCTTCAATCCCATGTAATTTCGGTATTCGTCCCACAGACGTTCACGGATGAGTGGGTCTTCCTCCGCCTGGGCCGCTTCCCTCAGCTGTCGGGCGACAACATCATCGTAGGTGGCAGACGGAATATCGTCTGGTGTGCGCTCCTTGATGACCTCATCGGGGATCGTTTGAATGGTAGGGATGCCTCTGTCAGCACTGCCCGTGATGGTGCCGCCTTTCTCGCCACCGCCACCGCTGCCGGAGCCACTTCCCGCGCCTTTACCGCCGCGGTTAGCCACTACAACACCGCCGCTCGATCCACCGCTGGAACCGTCACCGCCGACTGTAGAGGTATCGCGCTCGACCTGCCCAACGGTTTCCTGTTCTTCAGAAATGACGTCTTCGAAATCTCCGAGGGATTTATCGAAAATTTCATCGAGATCGTCGAGCCCACCCGGGCCACCGCCGGCCGCACCACCAGCACCACCACCGGCGCCACCGCCGCCGCCTGCAGCGCCGCCACCGCCTCCAGACGCACCGCCAGCGCCACCTTGAGCACCTCCGGCACCGCCCTGGGCACCCCCAGCGCCGCCTTGTTGACCACCGGCACCGCCTTGTTGTCCACCGGCGCCGCCTTGTTGACCGCCGCCGCCTGGCATTCCACCACCAGGCATTCCGCCGCCAGGCATCCCGCCGCCCTGCTGGCCACCTGCAGCACCGCCACCGCCGCCTCCGCCGGACGGCATTCCGCCGCCCTGCTGGCCACCTGCAGCACCGCCACCGCCGCCGGACGGCATACCACCGCCCTGCTGACCACCACCCGCAGCGCCACCACCACCGCCGCCGCCGGACGGCATACCACCGCCCTGCTGGCCACCACCCGCAGCGCCACCACCGCCACCGCCGGGCATAGAGACACCACCGCCACCGGGCATAGAGACACCGCCGCCGCCTGGAATTTGCGGGCCGGTCACACCGGCGCTAACGCCACACCCCGCAAGCACGAGGACGGTCGCCGTCACCAACGTGTTTCGAAGCACCTTCAGCCCGGGATCATTAAGCGTCGTTTGGCGGGTCATAGCGGAAACCTCCAGCGCCTGAGGGTCATTCATCAGGACTTACAGAACTATAAGACCGGTGCAGAACGGATTTCGTTGCAAAAAAGTGCCAAAAAGCCCGCGCTGTCTACACTTCAAAGCGATTTCCAGACAGCCCTGCACCCTTGTCTAAGACTACCAGAACAGGGGCGGCGCGCCAGTGCACCGCATCCACACTTTCCCGACCATTTATGGCGTCTTGTCGAACAATAGCGCCACGATGTCGTCGGGTTTGCCCGGCTGTGTAGGTTCGCGTCGCAACATACGTTCGGACGCCCGCGCCACCAGTTGGTCCAGCGAGACATCCAGCGGGCCGGCTCGCATCTCTTTTAATATTTCGGCCAGATGCAAATTGTCTGTAAGGCCATCAGACGCCAGGAGTACGCGGTCGCGTGCCGCCATGGTGATTTTCGGACCAACCTCGATCAGCATTTCGTGCGTGCCGACAAAATTGGAGACGATGTGGCGTTCCGGGTGGAAAATCGCTTGTTCTTCAGTCAGGTAACCGGCTGCAATAGCGAATCCGACAGGAGAATGGGCGACGGTCTGCAGCTTAACGCGGCTGCGTTGACCCGTAATCAGTCCGATCGAGTCGCCGACATGGAAGATCTGTACCACGCGGCCTTCAATCAGCGCGGCGGTTAGCGTCGTCGCAGCACCTCGAGTCGCCTGGATGACGGCGAGGTTGGCTGCCTCGAAACCTTTGACAATGGTGTCTCTATGGCTGTCGCCGGGGTGTTTGGCATGCAGCGCAGTGTCACGCAGCGTACTGAGTGCGATTCGTGCCGCGCGTCTCCCTCCACGAATGCCTCCTGCGCCATCGGCCACAGCCAGCAAGCTTGTCTCCGGTGCCAGCTCGACGACGAGCCCAGCATCCTGATTATCTTCCGGCTTGTCCGGCGAAATCGTCGAGAAGCAAGCAACGCGTCCCCCGCCGACATCGACCAATGCAGACTCCGGACCATCGGCAGCAGGAATGACCAAACCGCGTTCGCCGATCACCGGGGCGTCGACCCGCGGGCTTGTCGCCGGAATCGTTTCAACCAAGAGCATCTCAACCAAAATATTTGTCCCAATCCGAACATACCCTAATTTGACATTAACGTCGCCTGTGCGACCTACGTCCCATTACTCAAGATGCATAACGAAAAAACACCGGATTCGCGGCCAAAGACGTATCGCTCACTCCGCTTGCAGAGCGCCGCGACAGCGGCAATCATTTGAGCATGAATAACCCAAGACCCACTCCAGACCTTTGCGACGACTACCCCGACACTATTCAGGTTCTAGAGCCATTACTTAGGAACTTCGGTGGTGTCGAGCGATTCGGCGGTGAAATCGTGACGATCAAGTGCTTCGAGGACAATTCGCTGGTGAAGGCACAGGGTCAGGTAGCGGGAGATGGTCGCGTGTTGGTAGTGGATGGCGGCGCCTCCCGTCGTCGCGCCCTGCTCGGCGATCAGATTGCCGCGGCACTCGCGGACAATGGCTGGGCCGGGATCATCATCTATGGATCGGTCCGGGATGTAGACGCTTTGGCGGAAACGGCACTCGGCATTCAGGCAATCGGCGCTATCCCCGTCAAGACCGAGAAGCGCGGACTCGGTGACTTGAACATTCCCGTCACTTTTGGCGGCGTCACGTTTGAGCCAGGGCACTACGTATACGCCGACAACAACGGTGTGATCAAATCCGACGCGCCACTCGACTAAAAGAAACTCGCTCAAACAAAAAAGCGCGCCCACACCGTGGACGCGCTTCACAAAGCCTAAAGCCTGATTCGCCGATCAGCCGAATTGCTCTTCTTCGGTCGATCCGCTGAGCGCTGTTACCGATGACTGCCCGCCCTGGATGGTGGTCGTAACATCATCGAAGTAACCTGTACCCACTTCCTGCTGGTGCGCCACAAACGTGTATCCCTTGTCGGCGTCCGCAAATTCCTGCTCCTGCAGTCGAACATATGCGGACATGTCTTCGCGCGCGTACTCGTAGGCGAGGTTGAACATGCCGTGCCACATGTTGTGCACACCCGCGAGCGTGATGAACTGGTACTTGTAACCCATTGCCGCGAGCTCACGCTGGAACTTGGCGATCGTGTCGTCGTCGAGATTCTTCTTCCAGTTGAACGAAGGTGAGCAGTTGTAGGCTAGCAATTGATCCGGATATTCCTTCTTCAACGCCTCGGCGAACTGGCGAGCCTCGTCGAGGTTCGGCGTTGCCGTCTCACACCACACCATATCCGCGTGCGGCGCGTAGGCGATACCGCGAGAAATCGCCTGCTCGATGCCATTACGCGTGCGGAAGAAACCTTCCGAAGACCGCTCGCCGGTCAGGAACGGCGCGTCGTACTCATCGATGTCGCTAGTTAAGAGATCAGCAGCGTTCGCGTCGGTGCGCGCGAGTACGATGGTCGGTGTGTCACAAACATCGGCTGCGAGACGTGCGGCGGTCAGTTTTTGAACCGCTTCGCGGGTCGGCACCAGCACCTTGCCGCCCATGTGGCCGCACTTCTTGACCGAAGCCAGCTGATCTTCGAAGTGCACACCCGAAGCACCGGCGCCAATCATGGCTTTCATCAATTCGAAGGCATTCAACACACCACCGAATCCGGCCTCCGCATCGGCGACGATCGGCGCGAAGTAATCGATGTAGCCGGCGTCGCCCGGGTTGACACCTTTTTGCCACTGAATCTGATCTGCACGTGCAAATGAGTTGTTTATACGTTCGATGACTTTCGGGACCGAGTCGACCGGATAGAGCGACTGATCCGGATACATGCTCATCGCCGAGTTGTTATCTGCAGCTACCTGCCAACCCGAGAGGTAGATCGCCTGCACGCCCGCTTTGACCTGCTGGACCGCCTGCCCGCCGGTGAGTGCGCCGAGGCAGTTCACGTAGTCTTTACCAAACTTTTCTTTCGCCTCGCCATTCACGAGTGACCAGAGCTTCTCCGCACCGCGCCGAGCCAACGTGTTTTCGCGCTTAACAGAACCGCGAAGGCGAACGACATCCGCTGCGCTGTAGTTTCTGGTGATCCCGGCCCAACGAGGATTGGTCTCCCAGTCCTTCTCGATGCGTTGAATCTCGGCGTCTCGATCGTAATTGCCCGTGGTCATCGTGTGCTCCTTGGCGGATCAGCTGTTTAGGTTGCGTGCAGGTTAGCGCCTCACCCCAAAATAAATCCAGCCTATAGTTGCTATACTCAGCATTCACAAAACTAATAACTCGCCATGAGCCTTTCCAAGATTGATCTGAACCTGCTCGTCTACCTCGATGTCCTGCTGCGCGAAGCGAATGTCACGCGAGCCGCGCAGAAGCTCGGCATCAGCCAACCGGCGATGAGTAACGGATTAAAGCGACTTCGCGAGACCTTCGGCGACCCGTTGCTCGTGCGAACCAGCGACGGTATGCAACCCACCGAGCGCGCGCTGGCACTGCAGCCGGATGTGCGCGAAGTGCTCTCACGCGTCGAGCACTTCGTCCAGCCCGTCACAGAATTCAATCCGCGCGAGAGCCGCGAGGTCTATCGCGTGATGTGTAGCGACTACGCCGAGGTGACCCTGCTGCCGGGCTTGCTGGGTGTGCTGCGCGCCGAGGCGCCGCTCATCACGCTCGATGTTCTGACGCCAAGTGACGTCGACTTTCATGATGTTGAACATGGCAAGGTCGACCTCGTCATTAATCGATTTGACGAGCTACCCGCATCCTTCCATTCGACGGTGCTCTGGCGCGATGCATTTTCCTGCCTGGTGCCCGCGGCGATCGCGAATCGAGGCAAGTTCGATCTCCCAACCTATCTCGGCGAGCGACACGTGTGGGTAAGCAAGACCGGGATGGGGGTAGGCGTTGGCATGAACCCGGCCGACGTGCAACGACTGGGCTGGGTTGATGAGGCGCTCGCTCGGATCGGCGAACAGCGCAACATTGCCGTCTTTACACGCCACTACCTCGTCGCAATGCAGCATGCGGCGAATCAGGACCTGATCGCCACGGTGCCGACGCGTGCCGCACAGTTGCTGGCCGAGCAACCCTCACTGGCCGTGTTGCCACCGCCGTTCAAGATTCCCGAAATCGATCTCACGATGGCCTGGAGTCCGCTTTTGCACCAAAACCCTGGCCATCGCTGGCTGCGGCAACAGTTCAAGCAAGTCGCTCAGGCGGCGGGAGTGTAGGCGCGTCGTCATATCTGTTGTGAATACCGAGCATCATTACTATTCGGTAGACGTATAACGAGAACTCTTGGACACTGGCGATCCCCTCGAACAGGAGTCGCTCGCATGTCGAACTACATCGCCAAATCGAATTTATCGGTCAACCCTGAGTTCTGTGCGTTTATTGAGCGCGAAGCGCTACCCGGCACCGGTATCGATCCCGCGCGATTCTGGGAGGCGCTTTCGGGTTTGGTCGAGACCCTCGCGCCGCGCAATCGAGAGCTGCTCGCTGTGCGTGACCAAATGCAGAATCAGATCGATGCATGGCACCGAGACCACTCTGACGAGCCTCATGACGCAGCGGCCTATCGCGACTTCTTAGGCGAAATTGGCTACTTGTTGCCGCAACCCGACCCGATGCCCACGGTCACCACCGAAAACGTCGACGCTGAGATTGCGACAACCCCAGGACCCCAACTAGTGGTTCCCGTCATGAATGCACGCTTCGCACTGAACGCCGCGAACGCACGCTGGGGCAGTCTGTACGACGCACTCTATGGCACTGACGTGATCGACGAAGCCGATGGGGCAACGCGCGCTGGCGGCTACAACCCGGTACGAGGCGCGAGAGTCATCGCCTGGGCACGAAATTTCCTGGACGAGGCGACACCGCTGGTGCAGGGGTCGCACAAGGGTGCCACCGGTTATCGTGTCGCTAACAGCGAGTTGCAAGTCACGCTGGATGGCGGTGAGGTCACCACCCTCGCCACGCCTTCACAATTCGTTGGCATGGTCGGTAGTGCAGATGCGCCCAACGCGGTTTTGCTACGCAACAACGGCTTGCATATCGAAATCCAGATTGACCCTGACTCTCCGATCGGCAAGACGGATGCAGCCGGGGTCAAGGATGTGGTGCTTGAGGCTGCCGTGACCACGATTCAGGACTGCGAAGACTCTGTCGCCGCGGTCGATGCCGAAGACAAGGTCGTGGTGTATCAAAACTGGCTCGGATTGATGCGCGGGGATCTCGAAGAAACGTTCTCAAAAGGCGGCAGAAACGTCACGCGCAAGCTGGTCGAAGATCGCAGCTACACGGCAACCGACGGGTCGACGTTCACACTGCCAGGACGCAGTCTTCTGCTGGTAAGAAACGTTGGACACCTCATGACGACCGACGCAGTGCTAGACAGCGAGGGTCGGGAAATACCGGAAGGCATTCTCGATGGCATGGTCACCAGCACCATCGCTCTGCACGATCTCAAGAAACAGGACGGACCACGCAACAGCCGATCCGGCAGCGTCTATGTGGTCAAGCCGAAAATGCATGGGCCGGAAGAGGCAGCATTCACCGGCGCGTTGTTCGACCAGATCGAAGAAGCGTTGGGAATGGATCGCAACACGGTCAAGATCGGCATCATGGATGAAGAACGTCGCACGACCGTGAATCTGGCGCGTTGCATCGGCGCGATCCCCGAGCGCGTGGTATTCATCAATACGGGCTTCCTGGACCGGACCGGCGACGAGATTCACACGAGCATGTTGATCGGCCCCATGATCCGCAAAGGACCGATGAAGGCCGAGCCGTGGATCAATGCCTATGAAGACTGGAACGTCGATATCGGCATGGCGACCGGGCTTCGCGGCCGTGCACAGATCGGCAAGGGCATGTGGGCAATGCCGGACGAAATGAAAGCGATGGTCGATACGAAGACCAACCATCCGCTGGCCGGTGCCAACTGCGCCTGGGTGCCCTCGCCGACCGCAGCTACACTGCACGCGACGCACTACCACGCGATCGATGTGCTGGATGTGCAATCGACCATCGCCGAGCGCGACATTGCATCACTGGACGACATTCTGACTATTCCCGTCGCGCCGGACCCAAGCGCATGGAGTGATGAAGACAAGCAAGCCGAGCTCGACAACAACATCCAGGGACTGCTTGGCTATGTTGTGCGTTGGATCGATCAGGGTGTCGGCTGCTCGAAGGTCCCTGACATCAACAACGTCGGACTCATGGAAGACCGTGCAACACTGCGCATCTCTAGTCAGCTTCTGACGAATTGGTTGCATCATGGTGTTGTCAGCGCTGAGCAAATTGACGCTACACTGCAGCGCATGGCGAAGATCGTTGATGACCAGAACGCTTCGGACCCGTTGTATCAACCGATGGCGGGCAACTGGGACACTAGCTTTGCCTACCGGGCTGCCAGAGAGCTGATTTTCAAAGGCACGGAGCAACCGAACGGTTACACTGAGCCCTTGTTACACGCGTGGCGCCGTAAGGCCAAAGCAGCCGGTTAACCTGTTTGAAGGTACGCCCCGTTAATCGTTTCCTGATCGGGCTTCTTGCACTTTGCGCGGCGGGCATTACAACGAACCTGCGCGCAGACGCCCAAGCTGCATTCCCTGAATCAGTGTGGCAGAAACAATCTGAGACGCTTCGTGAGGGGATAACAGTTGACCTTAGTGACCTTAAGCATGGCGAGATACGTCGAGTTCTTTTCGGGGAAATTACCGTCGCAGCCTATCGTCGTTCGCCCCAATCCGTGGCATCTCTGGCGCCACTGACCGAAGCGGAAGTTGCACAAAATCTAGAGCAGCACATCGAGGCGATTTTTGAATACACGTTTACAACCTCCCAACTCTTCTTTGCCAGAGTCTACGAAGCCGGCGCGGAACTCCTAACCACGCGACCCGGACAATCCATGCATCCTGAATACTTCGTTTTCGTGGGTGGCAGTCCGTTCTTTGGCTGCGCGATCAATATCGAGAAAACGAGCGATGAGCGAGTGCTATTCGTCGACCCCTGTGAAGGGGCGTACTGGGATGAATCGGGTCTGCCAGCAGGCGCTCGGTCAGGCTCACCTCGTAGCTCGCACAAGAACCCCTTGCGCCTAGTGCCGTACACGATCAAAGACCGAACACTGAGGCTTGGTGGACCAGCAACTCCCGATCCACTCCCTAACACCCACCAAAAGATCGTAGCCTCCCATATCAAAGGTATAACCGCACCCATACCTCAGCTAATCGCCGGAGTGCGCTGGAACAGACCGGAGATGGTTCGCAAAGCACTAACTGCACAAGCGAACCCTAAGTCACGTGTTCGATACGGGAAAAACACGATTAGCCTGCTGGAACTGGCAGTAATGAATTCTCACATTGATATCATCGAGCAATTGCTCGATGCCGGTGCATCACCAAATGCCAAGTCATTTGATATCGCCTCCGTGCGCAAAAGAAGCCAAGTGGTAGCGCTCTTTTGTAGTCGAGGATTTTCGGCACCCGACGAAATCACCACATTTGCTTTTGACCCAATGCCAGAATCAATACTATGTCCAGAAGCATGAGGAGCACACAATGAGCGATCCGACCTACACACCGCCCAAAGTCTGGACCTGGGATCAGTCGAGTGGCGGCAAGTTCGCCAACATCAATCGCCCAATCTCAGGCGCGACGCACGAGAAAGAACTGCCGGTTGGAGCGCATCCATTCCAACTCTACTCGTTGGCCACCCCGAATGGCGTCAAGGCGACTGTGATGTTCGAAGAGTTGCTCGAACACGGATTAACGGATGCCGAATATGACGCATGGATCGTTAACATCCAGGAAGGTGATCAATTCTCGAGTGGGTTTGTGGATATCAACCCAAACTCGAAAATTCCTGCGATGGCAGACCATACGACGAGCCCGATCACGCGCGTGTTCGAGTCCGGTGCAATTCTCGTTTATCTCGCAGAAAAATTCGGCGCGTTTTTGCCGACAGATCCCGCAGCGCGGGCAGAGACGCTTTCGTGGCTGTTCTGGCAGATGGGCAGTGCGCCATTTCTTGGCGGTGGTTTTGGGCACTTCTACGCGTACGCACCCGAGAAGTATGAATACCCGATCAATCGCTATGCGATGGAAGTAAAGCGCCAGTTGGACGTGCTCGACAAGAACCTTGCAGAGCGCGAGTTCCTCGCGGGCGATGAATACACGATTGCCGACATTGCGACATTCCCGTGGTACGGCGGAATGGTCATGGGCAAGCTGTACGACGCCGCAGAGTTTCTTGATGTGACAACCTACGAGCATGTTCTACGTTGGGCCAACGCAATCTCGGAGCGTCCCGCGGTCATCCGTGGACGCCGTGTGAATCGAGTCTGGGGCGAAGAGTCTTCACAGCTCAAAGAGCGGCACAGCGCTGCTGATTTCGACTGATAGGCCACAATCAATCTACTCGATTGATACGCTCAATGAGATTGTCGGAAATGTTTCCGTGATGACCTAGGTCATCTCCAGCACAACACACGAGGCTTGCGCCTCTCATTGACTGGAGAATACTCATGACCCTAGCAACGCAATTGACGCGCGCCCTCATCGTCGCCGCCGCACTGCTCGCGGGCACGCTCGCGATTCAACAGGAAGCATTGGCTGATCACGGCGAACACACCTGGACCAAACGCTCACAGAAAATCAAAGGCACCTGGAATATTGTGCAAACCGATGCTGGTACGTTCCTCGAATTAGACGACGCCTTCAAGACCCGAAAAGCACCGGATTTGAAACTGTTCCTGTCACCGCTTGCTGCAGATGACGTCAACGCGAACAACGCCACTAGCGGCAGCGTGCTCATCGCGAAACTGAAGAAGGCTAAAGGGGCTCAGCGTTACGAGATCCCGGCTGACATCGACTTGTCACAATTCCAGACGTTGGTGCTGCATTGTGAGGCCTACACCAAACTCTGGGGTGTCAGCGCGCTCTAAACCGACCTGACCGCTAATGGAGTGCCCGGCAACAGCGCGGTTGCCGGGAGTGCCAGCATAATCCGGGATCGCGGTTGCCTCGAGAAAGGCACGATAGGCAACCGCTTTTTCCGACGACACGCGCCCGTGCCACATTCTGATGAACACTAAACGACTTCGAACAATCCTGCGGCGCCCATGCCACCGCCTACACACATCGTGCAGACAACGAATTTGGCACCGCGACGCTTGCCCTCGATCAGCGCGTGTCCGACCATCCGCGCGCCTGACATACCGTAGGGGTGGCCGATCGATATCGCCCCACCATTCACGTTCAACAGCTCATTCGGAATTCCTAGGCGATCACGACAGTAGATCACCTGCACGGCGAACGCTTCGTTGAGTTCCCACAGACCGATGTCGTCCATCGACAGACCGTGACGCTTGAGCAGTTTCGGCACGGCAAAGACCGGCCCGATCCCCATTTCATCCGGCTCGGTACCCGCGACTGCAATCCCTCGGTAGATACCCAAAGGTTCGATGTTGCGTTGCTCGGCGAGTTTGCTGTCCATAACAACGGATGCGGAAGCACCATCGGACAACTGACTCGCGTTACCGGCAGTGATCACGCCACCATCAAAAACGGTCCGCAGACCATTCAAACCCTCAAGCGTGGTTTCCGGTCGGTTGCCCTCGTCCTTCTCGAGCGTCACGTCGCGGAAGGAAATCTCTTTCGTTTCCTTGTCCATCACGCCCATATTGCTGGGCATCGGCACAATCTCATCGTCAAAGTGGCCCGCTGCCTGACCGGCTGCGGTGCGCTGCTGACTCTGCAGACCGTACTCGTCTTGCTGCTCGCGACTGATTTCGTAGCGCTTGGCAACGACCTCAGCAGTCTCGAGCATCGACATGTACAGATGCGGTGCCTTCTCGAGCGCCACGGGATCCTGTGCGCGATGCAGATTCATGTGTTCGTTCTGCACGAGGCTGATCGTGTCTACGCCGCCGCCAACGACAATCGGCATACGATCGTGGATGACCTGCTTCGCAGCCGTTGCGATTGCCATCATGCCCGACGCACACTGACGATCGATCGACATGCCTGCAACGGTCACTGGTAGGCCGGCAACGACCGCCGCCTGACGGCCAACGTTCTGCCCGGTCGAACCCTGCTGCAACGCACAGCCGATCACGACATCGTCGACTTCACCGGGATCGATCCCTGCACGCTCGACCGCGTGTTTGATGGCATGGCCGGCCAGCGACTGGCCCTGGGTGTTATTGAAGGCGCCGCGGTAGGCACGGCCGATTGGCGTGCGTGCCGTTGAAACGATAACTGCATCGCTCATATTGATCTCCTAGCGTTCGAGGCTGATGCCGAGTTTCTTGGCAAGTGCGGTCAGGAACTTCACGCTCTGCTCACTGCCCTGCTGCAACTCACGCGCCGTCGACAAATCACTGGCCTCGTCCCACTGCGCGGCGAGGTTCTCTGCGGTTACATCATCTCCGGTGAGCAGAATGCCTTCCGATTCGATAATCGCCGCACGAGCGAAACCGCCGGCCCCCGCTGCAATGATCTGGCGACTGCCTGCGTCCTTCGAACACATGAAAATAACGGCAGGGGTTACGAGTTCGGGCTTCAACGCGGCCAGAACATCCTCGCCCATCAGGTCTTCTGTCATTCGCGTCGCAGCGACCGGCGCAAGCGTGTTGACATGAATGTTGTACTTCATGCCTTCGAGATGCAGCGTGTTCATGAAGCCCACCAATCCGAGCTTGGCAGCGCCATAGTTTGATTGGCCAAAGTTGCCGTACAGTCCCGACGAGGAGCTCGTCATCATGATGCGGCCGTACTGCTGCTGACGCATGATTTCCCAAACGGCTTTGGTGCACACAACGCTACCGATAAGGTGCACATCGACCACCATTTCAAAATCGTCGAGCTCCATTTTCGCAAAGGTCTTGTCACGGAGAATGCCGGCGTTATTCACGAGCACATCAATCCGTCCCCAGCGATCCATAGCCGCCTTCACCATCGCCTCGACTTCGTCGGGCTTGGTCACATTTGCGCCATCAGCGATCGCCTCGCCGCCCATCGCCTCGATCTCAGCAACGACCGCTTCTGCCGCACTGCTCGAACCGCCGGTACCGTCGCGTGCCCCACCAAGATCATTGACGACGACCTTCGCGCCGCGGCGCGCAAACTCCAACGCGTGGCAGCGACCAAGACCGCCACCAGCGCCCGTGACGATCACAACCTGGTCGTCAAAACGAATACTCATTCTTGTTGCTCCTTTAGCCCTGCGTCACGAACATCGACAGGGTTTGTGCGATCAGCGCGGGTTTGTCCACGCCTTCAATTTCAATCGTGCAGGTGGACTTGAACAGGTACTGCCCAGGGTTCTTTTCCACTGCTTCATCGAGTACCTGGTGACACCGAATCCGGCTGCCAACGCGCACCGGCGTCAGGAACCGCACCTTATCCGATCCATAGTTGATGGCCATTACGGTGCCCTTCGGTGCAATGCCGCACTGCTCGCCGAAATATGGCAGCAGTGATAGAGACAGAAAGCCGTGTGCAATCGTACCGCCGAACGGTGTCTTGGCCGCAGCCTCTTCATCCAGATGAATGAACTGGTGATCCAGCGTTGCATCCGCAAACGCATTCACGCGGTCCTGATCGATCGTGATCCAGTCCGACGGCTCCCGCGCCTTACCGATGTACTGATCGATTTCGGCCATATCCACCAATTGACTCATCTTTTTCTCCTGGTTTGTTCTCAAGCCTGCATGGCTGCCAACGCAGCTTCACGCAACCCTCGTTTGTAGATCTTGGCAGTCGCACCTCGCGGCAGCGGCTCGCCGCGCACCTCGATGCTCACAGGAACCTTGTAGTACGCAAGCCGCTCTTTCACAAACGCTTGCAGGTCTGCCTCGCTCGGCGCGTCGTGCGCGTAGACCACCGCCACAAGCTGCTCCCCCAACTTCTCGCAGGGCAAGCCGAATACGGCGGCCTCCTTGACCTGGTCGTGCGCGTACAACGCCTCCTCGACTTCCTGACAGCTGATGTTTTCACCGCCGCGGATCACGATGTCCTTAAGCCGGTCGACGATGAACAGATCGCCGTCTTCATCGAGGTAGCCCACGTCGCCGGACTTCACGTACCCGTCCTGCAGTGTCTCCGCTGTTGCTTCGGGCTGGTTCAAATAACCCTGCATGTTGGCAATCGAATGAATCCAGATTTCACCCGCCTCTCCTGCCGGACACTCATTGCCGTCTTCGTCCACGATCTTGATCGTGACCAACGGGAAACAACCCATGCCCACGCTGTTGGGCTTCTCCTGATAAGGCTGCCCGGCGTTGGCAGTGCCGAGCGCGCTGGTCTCGGTCATGCCGTAGCCAACGGCCGGCATCACGTTTTCCATTGCATCGGTGATCACGGGAACGTGCGACGCAGGACGCGCTGCACCACCGCCACTAACGGCATAGAGCGAACTCAGGCTACGACCGGATTTGGCGGCCGCCTCTGCCAGCTCGAACGACATGCTGGGAACGCCATTGAACGCCGTCAGATCCTCATTCTCAATGAGATCCAGAGCCTGTTCGACGTTCCAGCGATCCATCATGACGATCTTCTGACCCGCGAGAATGGACAGCAGGAACAGCGCATTACACCCCGTGACGTGGAAAAGCGGCACGGCGAGCAAAATACCCATCTGTTTGCCTTCGGCAGGGCCCTTTCCGCGGACCATACGATCTGCCGTAGAGAGCAGCCCCCAGCACATGATCGTGTTGATCGAGGCGATGTGGGTCTGGAGCACGCCTTTAGGGTTGCCGGTCGAGCCCGATGTGTAGAACAACGTGCCAACGTCATGCGGTCCTGGCGGTGTGATGTCGAGCGAGTCGTCGGACTGCGCCAGCAGCGCCTCCCATGAAGTGCCTATGCTGCCGTCGCCGCGCGCAACAATGACATCGAGCGAGAGGCCTTCGATAATCGGAGCGAGCCGCGATGCGCGCTGTTGATCCGCGAGGATAATCTTGGCACCGCTATCTTCGCAGGCAAATTGCAGTTCCGCAGTTTGCCACCAGGCGTTCATCAAGACGGCGACGGCACCGATCCGCGTAATCGCCATGTAAGCGATCATCCATTCGGGGAAGTTACGCATAGCGATCGCAACGTGATCACCCGGTTTCACACCCTTGGCAAGCAGTGCCTTTCCGGCCTTTATCGATAAGGCCTCGGCTTCGGCAAATGTCAGCCTTTCATCGTGGTAGACGATAAAGTCGAGTGCGGCATGCTCGGCGCCTGCGTGCGCGTAAAGGTGGTGCAGTGAGGGCGGTGCATTCGAGAAGACCGGATAGTCGATGCCATCGACCGTCGTCGAGCCGACCGCAAACTCCGGTGCCTCCACAATCGCCTGTTCGCAGAACGCGAGAATCGGATTCGCTGCTGCCATGACTGCCCCCCATACAAGTCAAAGAGTTGTGGAGTGTATCGAAGCCGCCACCCGGCGCAAAACAACGGAAAGCTTCAGTGTTCGTTCGGCGTAACCGAACAGTCCCAAAAGTGTCATCTGACGTTAACGTAACCCGACCAAAATGCAGCCACGTCAAGCAGTTAAGGTGCACTTATGCATTCCGACAGCTCTGTAACCCGCCTCAAGGAACGAGCGGGCCCTCTCGACGGCAAAAGCGCTTTTATTTCGGACCTTCATCTCGGCACGGCCGGTTGTCGGGCAGAGCGTTTGCTGGATTTCCTCGAACATCTGAACGTTGAAAACCTGTATCTCGTCGGTGATGTGCTCGACCTCGAACGCATGCAACAGGTCGTTCGCTGGCCGGAATCCCACACGGCAGTCGTGCAGAGGGTGCTCAGCATGGCCGCGCAGGGTGTAAAGGTGACCTATATACCCGGCAACCATGATGCTCGAATTCGAGCATTCGCGGGATCGACGTTCAAAGGCGTCGATATTCGGCTCAATACGATTCATGAGACGGCCGCAGGAAAGCGGCTGCTGGTCACCCACGGGGATCAGTTTGATACGCACCTGAAGATCGGATCGCTAAAGGAAAAGATCGGCAGTGCCGCTTACGGATGGTTGGTAGGTTTGGATGTGAGCGTCAACCGCGTCAGATCCAGATTTGGCTACAGAGATGTCTCGATCGCAACGGCGATGAAACTGCGCTTCAAGAGCGCGCAGGAATACATTGCACGCTACGAGCGGATTGCCTCGGAAGAGGCACGAAAGCGTGGACTGGACGGCATCATCTGCGGACACATCCATAAGCCCGCCATCATCGAAGACCACAGTGTCGTGTATTACAACGACGGTGACTGGGTAGAACATTGCTCAGCACTGATTGAGGATGACTCGGGAGCGCTGTCCAACGTTCATTGGACGGAAAGCCTCCGACCAATGGATGAAATGCGGGTTGCCTGAGCGCGACACGCGCACAAGGAATCGTGACGATGAATCTGCTACAGCGTTATTCGCGGACTTTGACGGCCCCAGATCGACCTAAGGTGGAAGCCGCTCGCAAAGATCCACTTTCTCCACAAATCTGGCGCGGCCAGTTGCTATCGGTTGGATATGGTCACACCGATTGGGACGAAGAGATCGTCGCTAGTGAAGTGACACCCAGCGAATCTGCCATTGGTCAACCGTATCCGGGCTGACTAGCGGCGTAACGTCGATCAGCGTCATGCTGATCATTGCGAGCGCGGACCCCAAAAGCGCACCGACCACGACGTCACTGGGGTAATGCAGTCCGAGCACCACCCGTGAAATCGCGACTAGAACAGCAAAGATGAGTAACGCGCCGAACACCGTCGGTACATAGGCAGAAAGCATTGTGGTGAATAAAACCGCGTGTAGCGTGTGACCGGACGGGAAGCTGTATTGATCAAGCGGTGCGGTCTGGCAAACGATCTGCCCATGTGACACAAACGGTCGCGGCCGTACCAATCGTTCTTTGAGGTACGTGTAAATTCCCACACCCACGAGCGACGTGAAACCCACATGGAGCATCGCCGCAACCCCCTGCCAACCGTACAGCACGGCGAACACTGTCATCAGCGAGTACCAGAACACGCCGTCACCAAGACGGCTCACAATTCGGAACAAGCCAACGACCGGTCGGAAGCGGCTGAGCCAATTCACCCGAAGGCAAAGCCCGAGTTCGAGCTTATCCGCCTGACTGAGTAGTACATTCATTTTTGCACACCACGGGCACGCAGCCGTCGGAAAATTACCCGGCGTAGGATGCGGTTGAATCACTACAGAAAGTTGAAAAATATATTACGCTTTAGTGACCGAAAAACACCGCTTTTTCATGCGCTTGTAACACAGCCGGCATAGTCTCCCGACATGAAAATCGCAATTGTTACGGATGCATGGCATCCGCAAACCAACGGCGTCGTAACCACTCTGTCGCGAACGTCCGAAGCGCTGATCGAGATGGGGCACGAAGTGAAAATGTTCACGCCTGAGCCCTATCGCACGATTCCTTGCCCGTCCTACCCGGAAATTCGCTTGTCGTTGTTTGCGGGACGACGCCTCAGACGTTCGCTTGATGATTTCGCGCCGGACTCTATTCATGTCGCAACGGAAGGGCCGCTGGGATTCGCGGCGCGCCGATACTGCAAGAAGCGAGGTTTGAAATTTACGACCTCCTACCACACGCAGTTTCCGGCGTACGTGCGCAAACGGTTCCCGATTCCGGAGCGTTGGACATGGGCTTTCGTACGCTGGTTTCATAACGCGGCGGAAAATACACTGGCACCAACGCCGGCGATCGTTGCCGAGCTCAAACACCATGGGTTCAAAGCGCCTGTCGTTTGGGGGCGAGGAGTAGATACCGATTTGTTCCAACCGAGTCCTGCCCACCGAGACCCCCGCAGCGGGCCGGTCTATCTGTATGCCGGACGGGTCGCTGTTGAAAAAAACCTCGAAGCATTCGCCGGCATGAAAGTACAGGGCCAAAAAGTCATCGTAGGCGACGGACCCGACCTGAAAAGACTGCAGTCGAAGTACTCGGATTGCACCTTTACCGGCTACAAGTTCGGCGCTGAACTCGCGTCGATCATGGCAAGCGCTGACGTATTTGTGTTCCCGAGCCGCACGGATACATTTGGACTGGTGATGCTGGAGGCCATGGCATGCGGCGTACCGGTAGCCGCCTACCCTGTGCCGGGCCCCATCGACGTGGTTCAGCATGGCCAGACAGGATTTCTTGACGAAGACCTCGGCAAGGCCTGCTCGGAGGCACTGAAACTCAGTCGTGAGACCTGTCGCCAGCATGCGCTGAACAACAGCTGGGCGAAATGCAGCGAAGTCTTCTCAAGCTACCTCGTTGGCATCACCGACGAGACTGCGGTTTCTGCGTCGGCTTCGGTTGTCAGCAACACACCGGACGAAGCTTCAGACCGCGCCCCCCACTAGGCCGTTAGCTTCGCGTCCTGGCGACCGCCGAGTGCCAGCTCTGCATGAGCTGCGCAGCGTCGGCATCAGGCATTACTGGAGATGCACTGTGGTCGACCGCGCGAACCTTCGTCAGGGCATCCAGCGAATCGAATAGTCCGGCCTGTAATCCAGCTAACGCCGCCGCACCGAGCACCGTGGACTCTGTGTTGGCAGGACGTTCGATCGGCAAGCGTGTCACATCTGCCAAGAACTGGAGGAACCAGGTGTTGGCGACCATGCCTCCGTCCACTCTGAGTAAAGCGGGACTAAGCCCATCGTCCTTCATTGCACCCATCAGGTCTGCCGTTTGATAAGCGATCGATTGTAGCGTCGCGGTCACAATCGCAGCTCGATCACTACCACGAGTCAATCCAAAAATTGCGCCCCTCGCGTCGGGGTCCCAGTGTGGCGCACCCAGCCCGGTAAAGGCGGGGACCACGACGACATCGCGCTCGATGCCGTGTGATTCGGCAATATCTGCCGTGTCTTTGGCGTGATCGATTATTCGAATGCCATCGCGCAGCCACTGTATCGCCGACCCTGCAACAAAGATGCTGCCCTCGATCGCATAGGTCGTCTCACCTGCAATGCGGTAGCCGATTGTGGACAACAACTGGTTGTTGGACCGCACGATGGAGGAGCCCGAGTTCGCGATCACGAAACAGCCGGTGCCGTAGGTACTCTTCGTCGCACCTGGCGCAAAGCAGCACTGGCCGATCAGTGCCGCCTGTTGATCACCCGCAATTCCGCCGATGGGTATGGCACTGCCGAATAAATCGTCTGCGGTGACACCGTAATCGTCGGCACAGTCCCGGACCTCCGGCAATACGGCCTCGGGAACGTTAAAGATGCTAAGCAACTCGTCATCCCATTGCTGTGACTCGATATCGAGCAGCGCTGTGCGCGATGCGTTGGTCACGTCGGTTGCGTGTACCGCTCCACCCGTGAGCCGCCACAACACGAAAGTGTCGACCGTGCCGAAGGCGAGCTGACCTGCATCTGCCCTTTCCCGTGCACCTTCTGTGTGATCGAGAATCCAGGCGAGCTTTGTCGCCGAAAAATAAGGATCTAGTCGCAGACCCGTCTTGCGCTCCACGACCGGGCCATGGCCTTCGCCAGCCAGTCCTCGACAAATCTCAGCCGTCCGGCGATCCTGCCAGACGATCGCTCGGCTAATCGGTTTGCCGGTTTCCCGATCCCAGACAATAGTCGTCTCGCGCTGGTTGGTGATCCCGATGCTCGCGACTTCTGCGGCGGAGATGCCCGCGTTGTTGAGAGCCTCCCGGCAGACTGTCACCACAGAGTCCCAAATCTCTTCAGCGTCGTGCTCGACCCATCCCGACTGGGGAAAGTGTTGAGCAAACTCTTGCTGTGCACTGGCGACCACTTCAAGGTTGGCATCGAAGACCACCGCGCGACTGCTGGTCGTCCCCTGATCGATTGCCAGAATGTAAGATTTCTTGCTCACCGCACTCGCCCCCTCTTTAGTGACGCTATCGTTCTGCTGCAACGATGGTTGTTGGACCTAATGGTTCTCGCACTCTCATCTGCGCACCTACGGCTTCCGGCCAGGGCCCGGCCACTTGGCCAGCCGGATGCAACTTCAGGTTTTCGACGATGACTGCGGGCCACGGCGATACGCCGCGATGGTTCAAGTCCACATGCAGATGCATCCATTCACAAGTCGCCGACAATCGCCCGGTTCGCGCAGAAAACAAATATTGAAATTGGTGGAGTCGCTTTTCATCAAACGCCAGAATTCTCGCTGCAACCACAAAAGGCTCATCGAGCATCAGCTCGGACAGATACCTTATGTGGCACTCGACCGCGAATGTCGAAGACCCCGTATCCTCTCGAAGCGCATTCGTAAGGCCAAACGAATGCCACAGAGCGTCGATCGCTTCGTCCATCGCTACCATGTAGAACGCGACGTTCATATGACCGTTGACGTCGATCCACTCGGGTTTGACGACACCTTCATGCAATACCGGTGCGGCGCACTCGTCGAGCTTCAAATCGCGATCTGACATCTGCGCAGTGTGAGATAATCCGCGGGTGATCTCAATACGGCCTTTCTGATGCGTTTCGTTCGTCGTGCTTTGCTTTTTCTTGTCGTCGTTGTCGTGGTGCTTGTGGCTGTCAACTACGAACCTGATCGATCCCGTGAAGAACTGACGGCCTACATCAACGACGCATCGAAGTTTATTGATATCGACGGGCTATCCGTGCACTACCGACGAGAAGGCACTCCAGGCGCACCGGTTTTGGTGCTCTTGCACGGCAACTCGGCATCCCTGCATACCTGGGACGGGTGGGTCGCGGCGCTTGGCGACCGTTTCGATATTGTCAGGATGGATCTGCCCGCATTCGGCCTAACCGGCCCGAATCCGGAGCGCGATTACCGCACCTCTGCCTACGTGAGATTTGTAGGCCGGTTTGCGGATGCACTCGAGCTGGACCGATTTGCTTTGGCGGGCAATTCGCTCGGTGGAAACGTCGCCTGGCAGTTTGCAATCGCGCAACCGGAACGCCTCAACCACCTGATCCTGATCGATCCGTCCGGTATGCCGTCGGACGAGTACGAAATCCCGTTTGTATTTCAGCTGGCGAAGGTACCGCTGATTTCCGATGTGTTTACCTGGTTTGCACCGGAGAGTTTGTATCGGCAGAGTCTGTTGGAAGTCTACGCAGACGATTCGCTTGTTACCGACGAGCTCGTTAAGCGTTATCGCGACCTGTCATTATTCGAGGGCAATCGACAGGCATTCATTGACTCCGGATTTCAGTACGAGGCTGCGCCGATCACCCGCCTGAACGAGATCAAAGTGCCAACGCTGATTCTCTGGGGCGAACAGGACTTGTGGATTCCGCCTTCCGATGCCACCCGATTCGAGCGCGCGATACGCAACGCACAGTTGATTACGTACCCTGATCTGGGTCACTTACCAATGGACGAGGCACCAGAGCGCACCGCAGCCGATGCGATGCGGTTTCTGCTGGCCGAAAACGAGGCGACTTGAATGAAGGCGATCGCGATTCGTGAACCCGGTGGACCGGAGGTACTCCAACCGATCGAGGCCGAAAAGCCCTCACCCGAGAGTCACGAGGTATTGATCGAAGTCGCCGCTGCTGGCGTCAATCGACCGGATTGCTTGCAGCGAGCAGGGCTCTATCCCGTACCGGATGGCGCAAGCCCGCTACCCGGGCTAGAGGTGGCTGGGCACATCGTCGAAGTCGGCGCTCGATGCTCGCGATTCAAGGTTGGTGACAGAGTCATGGCGTTGACGCATGGCGGAGGCTACGCCGAATTCTGCGTGGCTGATGAACGCCATTGTCTACCGGTTCCCAAAAGCATGACGCTTGAAACGGCAGCAGCATTTCCCGAAACCGCGTTCACGGTCTGGTCTAACCTTTGGATGCGCGCCGGCCTGACCTCCGGTGAGCGCCTGCTGGTCCATGGCGGTTCCAGCGGTATCGGGACCACCGCGATCCAAATCGCGAAGGCACTTGGCGTGGCGGTTGCGGTCACGGCAGGCACCGACGAAAAGTGCGCGTTTTGCGTCAATCTCGGTGCCGATATCGCTATCAATTATCGCAACGGGAATTGGCAAGACGCGCTTGCCACAACTTGGCCGGAGGGTGTGGATGCCATCCTCGACATGGTGGGCGGGCGCTACTTCGATGCCAATCTGGACTCGCTCAGACGTAGGGGACGACTATCGATCATCGCATTACTCGGAGGCGCAATCGCCGAACAGGCGAGCCTTGCCAAGATTCTCCGGAAGCACCTCACAGTTTTCGGTACCACACTAAGACCCCAATCAAGCGAGCAGAAGGCCGCTATTGCAGACGGACTAACGACCTCCGTTCTACCCCTCCTCGAGTCGGGCGAGGTAAAACCGGTAATATTCGAATCACTGCCGCTTGAAGCAGCGGATCAAGCCCACACTTTGATGGAATCCGGAAAGCACATGGGCAAAATTGTCCTGACGGTACGAGAGGACCACGCCAAAGCATGAATATTTTTCTTCCATTGGTCGCATTTGCGATCGTCATGCTGTCGGTATTCGTGTTTTTCCGGCGGCAAGATACGGCCAACCCGTTGTCGATAGGAACGGCGTTGCCGGAATTCACGGCCGTTCGAGAGTCTGGAGAATCGGTTTCGAGCAGCGAACTGGTCGGCAAGCGAGCTGTGATCCTCTTTGTGAGAGGCTCATGGTGCCCCTTCTGCACTGAGCAGGTTGAGTCGCTGACCGACCACTACCGAACGATCAATGAGGCAGACGGCAGGTTGATCATCGTCACGCCGAAGCCGCTCGATACAACACGTCGAGTGGCGGACCTTTTCAATGTGGAATTTGAGTTCTGGCTGGATGCGGATTTGCAGGCAGCGGACTCACTGGGTCTTGCGGATCCGGAAGACATTCCCGATCGTTTTCAGTCTTCGTTCGGGCGCAAGACGATGCGACCTGCGGTGCTGGTTACGGACAGCGACGGGATTATTCGATTTTCACACCGCTCACAGAATCCGAAAGATCGCCCGAATCCGGCTCGTTTCATTCAGGTGTTCCAAACGGCAACCTGATCTTGCGCCTGTCTAGTGGGCCGTTGCGCCCGCGCCGCGCCCGATAAGGCCTTTCGCCATTTCGTCGGCAATCACGTTAGTCGGAACCTCAAGACGTTCGGACTGTTCGAAAATCGCTTGAAGGCGAGCGCCGATTTCTTCCACGCGCTGGTCCACCTCTGCGTCGGAGGCGTCACCATTATATTCGCAGGCTACGTTGATAATGCCGCCCGCATTAATCACGTAATCAGGCGCATACAAGACGCCGGCGTTGAAGAGTAGTTGACCGTCCTTATCCGTCGCGAGCTGGTTGTTGGCTGCGCCCGCTACAATGCTCGCGCGCAGCCCGGCGATCGTCTTCGCATCGAGCACGGCACCGAGCGCGCAAGGCGCAACCACATCGACATCAGCGGTGATGATTTCGTCCAGTGGCAAGGGCTGTGCGCCATAGGCATCGCACATATGCGCGACTCGTGCCTCGTTGATATCCGCGACCCAAAGTTTCGCGCCAGCATCATGCAGTGCTTTACAAAGATTGGCACCCACATGGCCGACACCTTGCACCGCCACTCTTAGACCCTCGAGTGAGTCGCGTTCGAGTCGATAGGCCACCGCTGCACGAATGCCGTGGAACACACCGTCCGCCGTCTTGGGTGATGGATCACCACCCGCTTTACCCGCCTCGGGTGGCAGCCCAGCGACATGACGCGTCTCGCTCGCAATGATCTGCATGGCTTCGACCGTCATTCCGACATCTTCGGCCGTGATGTAGCTGCCGCGCAGGGTTTCGACGAAGCGACCGAAAGCGCGTAGCTGATCCTCGGTAACGGCCCGCCCCGCGTCCGCCATGATGACCGCCTTTCCGCCACCGAGGTCGAGCCCGGCCATCGCGTTCTTGTAGCTCATGCCCTGAGAAAGTCTCAGCACATCGGTCACCGCATCGCTGGCATTGGCGTAGTGCCAGAGCCGGCAGCCGCCCGCGGCAGGCCCTCTATGCGTCGAATGCACCGCAATGATCGCACGCAACCCGGAAACCGGGTCGGTGCAATGCACAACGCGCTCATGCCGCTCAAAGGCGGCATTGTCAAACACACTCATCGATGTCCCCGTTACGAGCTAAGGGCTACTCCAGCCCAAGCTCATCAATGAATTTCTCGGCATCCAGAGCGGCCATACAGCCAAATCCAGCCGAAGTAATCGCCTGCCGATAGACCTGGTCCGCAACATCCCCTGCGGCGAAAACCCCAGGCACACTCGTGGCCGTCGCACCACCATCAAGACCGCTCTTGATTTCGATGTAGCCGTTGGTCATGTCCAGCTGCCCTTCGAAAATGCCCGTATTTGGCTTGTGACCGATGGCGATGAAGACACCGTGCACATCATGCGTTTCTTTCTCGTCAGTCTGAGAGTGACGCAGACGCATACCGGTAACGCCGCTATCGTCACCAAGTACTTCCTCAAGCTGATGATTCCAGCGAATCGTGATGTTGCCGTTCTTCTCTTTCTCGAACAGGCGATCCTGCAATATTTTTTCCGCCCGAAGTTTATCGCGGCGATGAACCAGGATGACCTCACTCGCGATATTGGACAGATAGAGCGCTTCCTCGACCGCGGTGTTGCCGCCGCCAATGACAGCGACCTTCTGGTTGCGATAGAAAAATCCGTCACAGGTCGCGCAGGCGCTGACGCCCTTACCCATGAAAGAGGATTCGGATGGCAGTCCGAGATACTGAGCCGAGGCTCCGGTCGCAATGATGAGCGAATCTGCTGTGTAGGTATTGGTGCCGGACAACACAAACGGTCGCTGCGACAAGTCCACTGAGTCGATATGGTCGTACACGATTTCCGTGTCGAATCGCTCTGCATGCGCCTTCATGCGCTCCATAAGTGCCGGACCTTGCAGCCCCTCGACGTCTCCTGGCCAGTTGTCGACATCGGTCGTCGTGGTCAACTGACCACCCACTTCCGCGCCCGTTATCAGCATGGGACTGAGGTTCGCCCTGGCCGCATAGACAGCAGCCGAGTAGCCTGCCGGGCCGGAGCCCAGAATGACGGTTTTCGCGTGTTTTGAGTCGCTCACTTCGATTCCTGGCTTTGCAACACGCGCAGCACCTCATCGAGCGTCGCTTTCGCATCACCGAACAGCATGCGTGTGTTGTCCTTGAAGAACAGCGGGTTCTGTACGCCGGCATATCCCGTCGCCATACTCCGCTTGAGCACAATAGTGGTGTCGCCTTTCCAGACTTCAAGCACCGGCATACCCGCAATCGGGCTGTCGGGCTCGTCTTGAGCCGACGGATTCACAATATCGTTGGCGCCAATCACCACCGTGACATCCACTTCCGGGAAGTCCTCGTTGATCTCTTCCATCTCGAAGACAATGTCGTAAGGCACGCGCGCCTCTGCGAGCAACACGTTCATATGCCCGGGCATCCGTCCTGCGACCGGGTGAATCGCAAACTGCACATCCACCTTTCGATCGCGAAGGCTGCGAGTAATCTCATTAACCGTGTGCTGTGCCTGCGCCACCGCCATGCCGTAGCCCGGCACGATGACGACCTTCTTGGCATTCAGTAACAGGTCGGCAACCTCCTCGGATTGCACCGCAACGACCTCACCCTGCTCGCCTTCGGTCGCACCGCCGCCACCGCCGCCGGAAGTGGTCCCGAATCCACCTGCGATCACCGAGATGAAACTGCGGTTCATCGCACGGCACATGATGTAGGAGAGAATTGCGCCGCTGCTGCCGACCAGAGCGCCAGTCACGATCAACAGATCGTTGCTCAGCATGAAACCAGTAGCTGATGCCGCCCAGCCCGAATAGCTGTTGAGCATAGAAACGACCACCGGCATATCGGCGCCGCCGATCGCAGCCACCATGTGAACACCAAACGCGAGCGCGACCAACGTCATCAGGAATAGCGGGAAGAACCCACCGCCGTCAGCGGCTTGTCCCACGAAAATCGTGCCAAGCCAGATCGCAATCAAACCCATACCAAGGTTCAGGAAATGCCGAGCTGGCAGCAGCGTCGGATTGCCGCCGATCCGCCCGGACAGCTTGCCGAAGGCGATGACCGAACCCGAAACCGTTAACGCACCGATGAGAATACCCACGTAAATCTCAACGTCGTGGATCGTCTTCTCGATACCGTAGAACGACTGCGTGTGATCCAGAAAAGTCGCGTAGCCGACAAGCACTGCGGCGAGACCGACGAGACTGTGCAGAATCGCAACCAATTCTGGCATCTGAGTCATTTGTACAGTGCGCGCCAGCCAAATCCCGATCACGGCGCCCGCAACCAGCGACACCACCAGGAAGAAGTAATTGCCGGAGACAACACCAAAGATGGTCGCAAACAGCGCAAGGCCCATCCCGATCATGCCGTACAGGTTGCCGCGTCTCGCGGTTTCCTGATTGCTGAGTCCACCCAGTGCGAGGATGAACAAGATGGTCGAGACGATATAGGCCGCCTGGATAAATCCTTCACTCATTACCAATTCTCCGACGGACTACTTGCGGAACATCGCCAGCATGCGTTGCGTCACCGCAAAGCCGCCGAAGATATTGATGCTCGTGATGAGCAAGGCCAGAACCGCGAGTGCGGATACGATGAAACTGCCACTCGATATCTGCAGTAACGCACCGATCACGATGATGCTGGAAATCGCGTTAGTCACACTCATCAAGGGCGTGTGCAACGAAGCCGTCACGTTCCAGATGACCATGTAGCCAACAAAACACGCAAGCACAAACACGGTCAGATGCGCCATGAACGACGGCGGTGCGACATTCCCAAGCGCCAGCAACGCGACAGCACCCAATGCCATCCCGATCGACGTCGCGATCCAGCCTGGATTCGACGCAACAGCCGCCTCTGCGACCGCCTCCGGTGTGGGTGCTGCAGGTGCCGCCTTGGGTGCCGCCGACAGTTTCGGTGCAGGCGGTGGGAACGTGATTTCACCGGCATTGACCGCCGTTGCGCCACGTATCACCTCATCTTCCATGTCGATGACGATGTTGCCGTCTTTCTCGGGGGTCAGGTCGGTCAACAGGTGACGAAGATTCGTGGCGTACAGTTGGCTTGACTGTGCGGCCAGTCGGCTCGGCAAATCGGTGTAACCGATGATGGACACGCCGTGCCGAACAGCCACTTCGCCGGGCTCCGTGAGCTCGCAGTTGCCGCCCTGCTCGGCCGCCAGATCAACAATGACGCTGCCCTGCTTCATCGACTCGACCATCGCCTCGGTGATCAACTTCGGTGCCGGCTTACCCGGGATCAATGCCGTTGTGATGATGATGTCGACTTCTTTGGCTTGTTCGGCAAACAGTGCCATTTCCGCATCGATGAACGCCTTGCTCATCGTTTTGGCATAGCCGCCCTCGCCAGCGCCGTCTTCATCGTCTTCGAAGTCGAGCATGAGGAATTCTGCGTCCATGCTCTCGACCTGCTCCTTGACCTCGGGGCGCGTATCGAAAGCGCGAACGATGGCGCCCATGCTCTTCGCGGTACCGATCGCCGATAGCCCGGCGACACCCGCACCAATAACAAGCACCTTGGCCGGTGGAATGCGCCCGGCCGCAGTAATCTGGCCCGTGAAGAACCGGCCGAAATGCTGCGCAGCCTCAATGATCGCGCGATAACCGCCGATATTCGCCATCGAGCTCAGCGCATCCATCTTCTGTGCGCGTGAAATTCGCGGCACCATGTCCATCGCCAGCGCATTCACACGCCGCTCAGAGAGCGCCTCGAGCAGCTCGGGGTTCTGGCCGGGCCACAGGAAACCGATCAGCGTCTGACCCTCGCGCAAAAGGTCGATCTCGTCCTGCTTCAACTCGGGGTGATGTTCGGGCTGGCGCACCTTCAATACGATGTCGGCAGCGTCGTAGACCGCTTTTGGGCCCTCGACAACTTCGGCGCCCGCATCGCGATACGCCTCGTCCAGGTAGGATGCTCTCGCACCGGCACCAGCTTCGATAATGACTTCAAAACCGAGCTTCACGACTGCACCGACGACTTCGGGCGTCATCGCAACGCGTTGCTCGTTCACGTGGACCTCGGTAGGGACACCGATCTTCATGGACATCTCCAGTAAATTCAGCCGGTTGGCCAAAAACGCCGGCTTCGGGCGGAATGTTCGCGGCCAGCAGTATCTAAAGTTGGACGCCTGTGCGCAACATCGGCGCGCCAACGTTGCGCCATCTTTGTCGAGCGCTTTTGCTATGATTCGGCGCCGGGGACGGTCATATCCTGTTATTGACCCTGACAAAGGATGGTAAACCATGAAAGCGATCAACCGATTGCTCGTTGCGGCAACCGCCGCGTTTACGCTCACGACCACGGCCTCGGCCGGCATCGGCGATGTGCCTTCCGGCGAATACACGCTCGAGAAGACGCACGCCTATCTAACCTTCAGCTACCTGCATCTCGGTTTCTCACGACCGGTCGTCGGTTTCAGTGACTTCGATGTGTCGCTGAACCTGAACCAGGACGATGTGACCGCCAGTAAGCTTATGGTCTCGATCGATCCTGCCAGCATCGACTCTGGTGTGGAGAAATTCGATGATCACCTGAAGAGTGACGATTTCTTCGATATCGCCACCCACTCGGACATCAGCTTCAGCGCAACCGGCATTGAAATGACGGGCGAGAACACGATGACCATCACTGGCGACCTCACGATGAAAGGCATCACGAAGCCAATCACGCTCGACGCCACGGTCAACAAGGCAGCCAACCACCCCATGCGCAAGACGCCGACAATCGGTATCTCAGCATCTGGAAAGCTGATGCGTTCGGACTGGGATCTGGGTCGCTACGCGCCGAACGTTGGCGACGAAGTGACGCTGAATATCCAGGTCGAGCTGATCAAGTCCTGATCATCTTGTTCGATCTGTTGCGAGACCTCGTGTGAGCGAAACCACGTCGGCTCGCAAGCCTGTCTACAGTCGCACCGCCCAGTATCTTCACTGGGCGGTTGCGGCCATGATCGTTTTACAGTTCGTGCTGATCGAAATCGCTGAAGGCACGACCAGCAGAATTGCGGTGCTTGGCCTGTTCGCCAATCACAAGTCGGTGGGCATGACAATTCTGATGCTGGCGATCCTGCGACTGGGATGGCGCCTCGCCAATCAGCCGCCAAAGCTGCCCAGCGAGATGCCGGCGTGGCAGGTGCAGGTATCTGCACTGACCCACTGGGCGCTCTACGCCTTTCTGTTTGCATTGCCGATCAGCGGCTGGCTCATGTCTTCCGCCGCCAACTACAGCGTGAGCTGGTTTGGATTGTTCACCTGGCCGGATCTTGTATCTCCAGATGAAGTTCTCAAAGACACACTCAAAACCGTTCATGAACTCCTTGGCAAGGCGCTGTTTGTTATTGCGTTGCTGCACGTACTCGCCGCCTGCAAACACCACTTCCTCGACAAGGATGACGTCTTGAAACGAATGTCCGCGGCCGTGCCGCTTGTTTTGTTTGGCCTGATCATTGCCGGGGGAACCTGGGCGCTGGGTAGTGTTGGCCAGTCGTCCGAATCCACTGATGCGACCGATTCCGGTGCGGTAGCCGAGACTCAGCCAGCTAGCGCTGACGCGGTCGCCGAGAGTAGTGACCTGCCGTTGTGGCGAATCGATTTCAATACGAGCTTCATTGAGTTCACCGCGACACAGGCGGGTGCGCCTTTCACCGGCGAATGGGCCGACTGGCAGGCCAAGATGCAATTCGACGAGCAAGACCTCGCGAACAGCCGGTTCGACGTTGTGATCGCCACCAGCGGCGTCAGCACCGATGACACAGAGCGCGATGAGACGCTACAGGACAGCGATTTCTTTGACGCGGAAAACCATCCGACCGTGCGGTTCCTGACCAGTGAGATCACACAAACTGATGAAGGCTATCTCGCGCAGGCGACACTGACCGTCAAGGGCACCGCCTACCCGGTCGAGTTTGTTTTTGATGTGGCGACGGATGGTGAGACGCGCGTTTTGTCAGGCGAAGCGAGACTGGATCGTCTTGCCCTCGGCCTGGGTCTCGGAGAGTGGGCAGATACCGAATGGGTCGGACAGTATGTCGATGTCCTGGTCGGTGTCTCCGCTGTCGTGGTGGCCGAGTAAGCCGATCGGATCTCGCGATTATGTTAGCGCTGCCGTGATCCGGGCGCTGAAATCGCTTATACTGTTACATCGGAAACCACCCGGGCGCGTTGTGATCACAACATGGGGAGCCCGGGCGCCCAATGCCGATCTGATTTGGAGTGCAACCGATGGGAAGCAAGCAATCCCGCCTGCACGTGCCACAGGCACCTGCACGCCCCGGTGAAACACCGGACTTCTCCTACCTGAAACTGTCCGCGGCGGGAGAGATCCCGCGACCTGATGCAAATGCGAAGGTCTCGGAGACTGCCTACCTCGCTGACGGCCTCGTGCGCGTCCTCGACGATGATGCGGTTGCGAAGGGTCCCTGGGACCCGCACCTGGATGCCAAAGACCTGCAGATCGGGTTACGGCATATGGTGCAGACACGAATCTTTGATGACCGGATGCAGCGCGTACAACGCCAGGGCAAGATTTCGTTCTATGTGAAATCGACTGGCGAAGAAGCCGTGTCTGTCGCCCAGGCGATGGCGTTGCGACCCGGCGATATGCTGTTCCCGAGTTACCGCAACCAGGGGCTGTTCATCGTTCGTGGCTCCAGCCTGACCGACCTCATGTCGCAGTGCCTGTCGAACACCCGGGATATGTGCAAAGGCCGCCAGCTTCCGGTGATGTATCACACAGCGCGCGATAACATTTTTTCGATCTCCGGCAACCTCGGCACGCAGTATCCACAGGCTGTGGGTTGGGCGATGGCATCAGCGATCAAGGGCGAGGACCATATCGCCGCCGCGTGGATCGGCGACGGTACGACGGCTGAAGCTGACTTTCATCATGCGGTCACGTTCGCCTCGGTATACCAGGCGCCGGTCATCCTGAACGTCGTCAATAACCAGTATGCGATCTCGACCTTCCAGGCATTCGCCGGCGGCGAGCAACAGACGTTCGCGGCACGCGGACCCGGCAACGGCATCGTGGGGCTGCGAGTGGACGGCAATGATTTCCTGGCGGTGTATTCGGCCACCCAATGGGCCGCTGAACGTGCTCGCAAAGGTGCCGGACCCACGCTGATGGAATTGGTCACCTACCGCGCCGGGGCGCACTCCACGAGCGATGACCCCTCGCGATATCGACCGAAAGAGGAGTGGGATGCGTTTCCGTTAGGCGATCCGATCGAACGCCTGAAACGCTACCTGATCGAACAGGGCGCATGGTCGGAGGAACGACATGCGGCACTCGAAGAGGAAATGACCGAACACGTCAATGCTTGCTGGAAGGAAGCGACGAGTTACGGAACCCTCAACGAGGGACCTCACCTTGACGCCTCGTTGATGTTCGAGGACATCTTCAAAGAGATGCCGAAAAACCTTCGAGCGCAGCGCGAAGCCTGGCGTGCCGAACGCGAACAGGGGGACTGAGCCATGGCCAAGATGAACATGATTCAGGCGCTGAACTCGGCGATGGATATCGCCATGGATCGCGATCCAAACGTGGTCGTGATGGGCGAAGACGTGGGCTACTTTGGCGGCGTCTTCCGTTGCACGGAAGGCCTGCAACGCAAGTATGGCGATCATCGCTGCATTGACACCCCCATCGCCGAAGGCGGCATTGTCGGCACGGCCATCGGCATGGCGGTGAACGGCCTGCGGCCCGTGGCCGAAATCCAGTTCGCCGACTATATCTACCCGGGCTTCGACCAGATCGTGAGCGAGCTCGCTCGCATCCGTTACCGCAGCGCTGGTGATTTCTCCGCGCCCGTAACGATTCGCACACCCTGTGGCGGTGGTATTCGCGGCGGCCAAACACACTCCCAGAGTCCCGAGGGGATCTTCGCGCACGTCTCTGGCATACAAGTGGTCATGCCTTCGAACCCGTATGATGCAAAGGGATTGCTGCTCGCGAGTATCGAGAACGACGATCCGGTTGTGTTCTTCGAACCCAAGCGAATTTACAACGGACCGTTCGACGGTGACCCGAACAAACCGGCAGTTGGCTGGTCATCACATCCGATGGGCGAGGTACCCAAGGACCACTACACGGTCCCTATCGGGCTTGCGAACGTGGTGGAATCAGGCTCGGATGTCACCATCGTGACCTACGGTACGATGGTGCATGTCGCGCAAGCTGCTGCCAAAGCGGAGAACATCGATGCAGAGATCGTCGATGTCCGTTCGCTGCAGCCGCTCGACATCGATACCATCGCGGCGTCCGTACAAAAGACCGGACGCTGCATCATCGTTCATGAAGCCACGCGCTTCTCAGGGTTTGGCGCCGAGCTGTCAGCCAGTATTCAAGAACACTGCTTCTACTCGCTGGAAGCGCCGATCTTGCGCGTGACCGGCTGGGACACACCGTACCCACACGCATTCGAGTGGGATTATTTCCCAGGACAGAAACGCGTCATCAACGCGCTGCAACAAGTGCTGGAGGATTGATTCAATGAGCCAGTACGTATTCAAGCTGCCGGATCTCGGCGAAGGCCTGGTCGAGGCCGAGATCGGAGAGTGGCACGTAAAGGTGGGCGATGTCGTCAAAGAAGACGACGTGATCGTCGACATGATGACCGACAAGGCGGCGGTAGAGATACCGGCGCCGGTGAGCGGCCGCATTGCGTCGCTGCATGGCGAGCAGGGTGACATCGTTCCCGTCGGGACTAACCTGATCGTGTTTGATCTGGAAGGCGACAGCACGCCGGTCGCACCGGAACCTGCCAATGCGGAGAGCGCTCCGGTGGAAACCAGCCAAACCGAGAAACCAGCAGCGACGCCACCAGTGGCGAACAAGACAACCGGCAGAGTACTGACCTCTCCAGCGGTTCGAGCGCGTGCTCGCAAGGCTGGGGTTGACCTCGCACTAGTGCCCGGCAGCGGCGCCCGAGGGCGAGTCCTCAGGAAGGACCTGGAGGCATTTATTGCCAGCGGTGGAAAGGCACTGGTTGCAGCAACTCCGGAACCCGGCGCTCTGGCAGAGACCGATGCGGTGGAAGAACACAAAGTGATCGGTGTTCGACGCGTCATTGCTCGCAAGATGAGCGAGAGCAAGCGCAACATTCCACACTTCACCTATGTCGACGAGATCGATGTGACGCAATTCGATGCGTTACGCCAGCACCTGAACACGCAGCGCGTAGAAGGCCAGCCGAAGCTGACGTTCCTGCCGTTATTGATCAAAGCGCTGGCGAAGACGCTCAACGAGTTCCCGCAATGTAACGCGACCTACGATGCGGATCGTGAAGTGGTCATTCGACATGCAGCACTCAACGTGGGCATTGCCACACAGACCAAGGACGGGCTCAAGGTTCCTGTGGTGCGCCAGGCACAGTCCAAAGACGTCTGGAACCTCGCCACCGAGATTCTGGAACTCTCAGAGCTCGCACGAAACGGCAAAGCCAAGAAAGATCAGCTCACGGGCAGCAGTATCACAATCACCAGTCTCGGGGCACTCGGCGGCATCGTCACCACGCCGGTGATCAACGCGCCCGAGGTCGGCATCATTGGCATCAACAAAGCCGTACCTCGACCGGTTGTCGTCAACGGTGAAATCGTGGTGCGCACAATGATGAACCTGTCTGTCTCGTTCGATCACCGCTTTGTCGACGGCTACGACGCTGCTGACATGGTTCGAGTCATCAAGGGCTACATCGAGCACCCGGCAACCATTTTCATGCCGTAAAAAAACCCCACGTCGTCGCACGACGTGGGGTCCTGTAGTGCCCTTACGGGGTTGGGTTTCAGCTCCCGTCAGAAGGAATGACACCTCTTCGCATCTGGTCGAGCTCTAACGATTCGAACAGCGCCTGAAAGTTGCCTTCGCCAAACCCTTCGTTGCCCTTGCGTTGAATGATCTCGAAAAAGATCGGACCAATGGCATTTTCGGTGAAGATCTGCAGCAGCAGGCCCTGCCCATCGGTGGGCGCGCCATCAATTAGGATCCGTCGCTTGCGCAGCTCCTCAAGTGGCTCACCATGGTTCGGCACACGTTTATCGACGAGGTCAAAGTAGGTCTCGATAGTGTCCTGGAAGTTTACGCCGTTGGCTTTGAGGGCATCGACGCTGTCGTAGATGTTGCTCGAGCCTAAGGCAATATGCTGAATGCCCTCGCCATTGTAATCGCGGAGAAACTCCTCGATCTGACTGTGATCGTCCTGGCTCTCGTTCAACGGAATTCGAATCTTCCCGCAAGGACTCGTCATTGCCTTGGATACCAATCCTGTGACCTTGCCCTCGATATCGAAATAGCGAATCTCCTGGAAGTTGAACAGCTTCTCGTAGAAGCCTGCCCACTGGTCCATGTTGCCCCTGCGCACGTTGTGCGTGAGGTGGTCGAGATACGTCAGCTTGGTCGATGCTGCCGCCAGTTTTTCCTGCCAGTTGGGCTCAAACACGAAATCGACGTCGTAGATGCTCTGATCGCCATACCGGTCCACCAGGTAGAGTCGACTCCCGCCGATTCCCTCGATCGCCGGAATGTTGAGCTCCATCGGACGTGGTTCAGGATCGATGGGTGTCGCGCCGAGTTCCACCGCGCGATTGAACGCCGCTTGGGCGTCCTGCACGCGGAACGCCATGGCACAAGCACAAGGACCGTGCTCCGCGGCAAACTGTTGAGCGAAACTGTCCGCCTCGGCGTTGATGATGAAATTGATATCGCCCTGCTTATGCAGCGTCACGTCTTTTGAACGATGTCGCGCCACCACGGGAAATCCCATGCTCTCGAACAGGTGCCGCAAAAGCGTCGGGTCTGGCGCCGCATACTCAACGAACTCGAAGCCGTCGGTGCCCATAGGGTTGTCCAAACCGGTTGGTGTCGCATGCGACGCCGCGCCGCCTTGCTGGGATTGTGCTGCCATCATGATGAGTACCACCTCAATTTGTGTTGGCGGCAGTCTATCAATCCGGTAGCGCAGGATGACTGCGATTCACGCGCAAATTCGCTATGATTCACAGGATATCTTCATATTTCTACTTTCTTATGCAGGATTCTTACACACTAGACCGCTTCGATCTCGCAATCCTGCACGAACTACAGAGCGATGGGCGTCAGTCGTGGGTGGAGCTTGCCGCTGCGGTGAATTTGTCTCCCAGTGCATGTCAGCGCAGAACGCAGTCACTCCAGGCACGAGGGGTGATCGAGCGATTTAGCGTATCGCTGGACATGCAACGCATGGGGTACGACGTGGAAGCCTTCGTTGCGGTCACGATCGAACGGCAAAATCAGGCGCTCGCGGAACAGTTCCGCAAGGTGATGATCGAGCTCCCGGAAGTTCGAAGCTGCTTCATGCTGTCAGGCTCGATCGACTTTATGCTACGTGTGGTCGCGCGCAGTCTTCGCGACTACGGACAATTCATGCAGCGCGAGATTCTTAGCCTTCCAGGCGTGAAAGATGCGACCTCTTCGATCGTGTTGGAACGCATCAAGGACACAGGGGTGATTCCGAACTAGTCGTGTCGGGCTAGGTGCCACTGCGTGCGGCTTTGGCGACGCTGGTCTCCACATCTAAAAACGCGAGCAGTCGCTCCCACTCCGGCCGATCCTTTGCGATCTGATGCGACTTCAAGTCGAAGAGTCCGACACCAAACTCTGACGCCGTCACATAGTTCTGCGAGTCGCGCAGTACAGCGACGACCGGTATGCCCAGACTATCGAGGAAGCGCATCAGACGCTCAAAACTCTTGTTGTTTCGTCGGGTTCGATTCGCAACGATACCCAGCTGCTGGCGCTCGCGGTCCAGCTTGGCGACAAGCAGAAGATCAGCGATCGCCTTTGACGCAGCTGCAATGTCGAATCTTGAGGGCAAAACCGGCATCAATACCTTATGCGCATCGCGCGTGACCTCACGCAGCTCCGCAGCGGTGTAACCCGCGGGTGAATCCACAACGACGTACTGACAGTCGTCGGGTACCCGCAGCTGAAAACTGCGCGTCATGCCCATGCGCTTTTCGTATGCCGCTATGCCGTGAATTTCCGGCAAGTTATCGGGGCGCTCTGCCAGCCAATGCATGCTGGAGCCCTGCGGATCGAAATCCAGAAGTGCGGGTTGGCCAGCACGACTCGCAAAGTAACTGGCCAAATTGGTAGCCAGCGTGGTCTTGCCACTGCCACCCTTGGGATTAACGATCACAATTTTCTTTCGCACAACCGAATGCTACGCGATTTCTATGGCGAAGAGCGTTAGCGCCATAAAAAAGCCCCGTTAGCGTACTAACGGGGCAACCAGGCATCTGCGGCTTGCGCCGCGAGGGGAATTCACTTCACACGGTCCTACTTCAGGACCTCGGGCCAGTTCTCATCAGCGAGGCGGATAAAACCTTCGGGATCCTCGCTCCATGTCTTTCCAACGTCTTCGTTGTAGTTGACGTAGAGCTTGTCGTCGACAATCTTCCAGACTTTCGGATCACCGGAAGCCGTGTAGCCCTGAGACACTGCCCAAGCACAGTATCCACCATATTGAGGTGCGTAGCGCTCGGGGTTTGCGATGAATAGTTCGCGATTTTCGGAGCTAGAAAACAGCCAGGTCGCACCATTCCATTCGTAGAAATAGTCCTTGTCGCCTTTGGTCGGCGCACCTTCGGTAAAGTAGCTCACTGCGTCATAGCCCTTCAGGGCCTGACTTGAAAAGACCGAAGTGTAGACCGGTGCTTTATCAGCAAACGCGGAAGGCGCCATGAAGCTCAAAACCAGGGCGGTCGTCGCGAGCCAGAACGCACGGAGCGCAGAAAAAGATCGAGTGTTTGAATGCATTGTAGGTATCCATTGGTTTGGTATGTCCGAGGAGACCTGCAGGCATGTCAATTCATTTCAGAACTCGGTGACTTTTTTCGCGCTCTCCTCGATGCTGGCCCACGCGGCATCGCGTAATGCCGACTCCGGCACTACCCAACTCCCGCCAACACAGGGCACCGATGGCAGGTCGAGATACTCTCGGACGTTACTCATGTTGATACCACCCGTCGGGCAGAACTCCAGCGCTGGAAGCACCGAGGAATAAGCTTTGAGTGCAGCGACGCCACCGGATACGCTCGCAGGAAAAAACTTCACCGCTTCCTGCCCAACTGAATGCCAGTGCGCCATTTCCGAAATCGTCTGAGCGCCTGGTAGCAGCGGAACAGAAGCAGCAGTACAAACCTCATGCACTGGCATTGAGATGCCTGGCGACACCACGAACGCGACGCCGCTATCGACAACGGCGCGCGCCTGTTCGTCGGTCCACACCGTGCCGGCGCCCACACGCATCTCGGGAAACGTCTTGACGAGTTCGACGATCGCAGCGAGCGCGCCCTGGGTACGCAAGGTCACTTCAATAATGCGGACACCACCATTCAAGAGCGCGTGTCCAAGCGCAATCACATCGGTGTTGTCGGGAATCGTAACCACCGGGATAACCGGCGACACTCGCATGATTTTTCCTACGTCAGACACTGCAAACCGCCTCACTGTCGAGGGCAACACTTCGATCCAGAGGTAACGCCGAACCGCCCCCCTCGGCACACGACACACCCTGCCGCATTGCCGCAAACAAATCGCGCCCCATCCCGATACCTTGAGTCTTATCGAGTTGGAACGTTGCTGAACGCTCACGTAATTCGGTCTCATCCAGCAGCACGCTGATCTCACCGGTGTTGGCGTCCAGTTTCACCATGTCGCCATCGCGGATTCGGCCGATCACGCCGCCGTTGATCGCCTCAGGTGTGATCTGGATCGCGGCGGGCACCTTCCCGGACGCCCCTGACATGCGCCCGTCGGTAACGAGTGCAACGCGGTGCCCGGCATCCTGAAGCACACCTAGTGATGGCGTGAGTTTATGCAGCTCTGGCATGCCATTCGCTTGTGGCCCCTGGTTGACCACAACGACGACACAGTCTTCGTTGAGCTCACCCGCTTTGAACGCCGCAGCCACTTTATGCTGACAATCGAACACCCGCGCCGGTGCCTCTACAACCAGATGCTCATCACGGACCGCCGAAGTCTTGATAATGCCGCGCCCAATGTTGCCCTTGAGCAACGTAATGCCGCCATGTCCGGAGAACGGGTCACTCACCGGTCGCAATACATCGGTATCCAATGATGTCTTGGCGCCTTCCTGCCATACGACCGTATCAAGCCCGTCTTCATCCGCATCGCCTAACATCGGCTCTCGCGTGTAATGATCGAGACCACGACCAGCGATGGTCATGACATCACGATGCAGAAGACCGGCTTCCAATAGTTCGCGAATCATGAAGGCAATACCGCCGGCAGCGGCAAAGTGGTTCACGTCTGCCTGCCCGTTCGGGTAGACGCGCGCCAGCAACGGCACGACGGCTGATAGTTCAGAGAAATCATCCCAATTGATATCAATCCCTGCAGCACGCCCCATCGCCACCAGATGGATGGTGTGGTTTGTCGACCCCCCTGACGCGAGCAAACCAACGACGCCGTTCACAAGTGCGCGCGTATCCAACACTTCGGCCATCGGCGTGTACTGCTCCGAAAGCCCACTAATTTCAACGGCACGTATCGCCGCCGCGCGCGTCAGTGCGCCTCGCAATCGCGTGTGCGGATTGATGAACGATGTGCCTGGCAACTGCAGACCCATGAACTCCATCAGCAACTGGTTGCTATTGGCCGTGCCGTAGAACGTGCAGGTGCCCGCCGAGTGATAAGCCTTGGATTCGGATTTCAAAAGCTCCTCGCGCGTGATCTTGCCTTGGGCAAACAACTGGCGCACTTGCGCCTTGGCCGCGTTGGTTATGCCCGAGGTCATCGGGCCTGCGGGCACGAAAATCGTTGGCAGGTGACCGAACGCCAGAGCGCCGATCACCAGTCCGGGCACAATCTTGTCGCATACGCCGAGGCAAAGATTCGCATCGAACATGTTGTGCGACAGGGATACCGCTGTCGCCATGGCGATGACGTCTCGACTGAACAGCGACAAGTCCATGCCCGGCTGACCCTGTGTGACACCGTCACACATCGCCGGCACACCGCCCGCAAACTGTGCGATACCGCCTGCTTTCCATGCGGCAGCCTTAAGCAGCGCAGGATAGTCTCCGAGCGGCTGATGCGCTGACAACATATCGTTGTAGGCGGAGACGATCGCTACATTGGGTCTCTCTTGTCCGGCCAAAGCCTTTTTCCCCACTGCATCGTTCGCTGCAAATCCATGCGCGAGATTGCCGCAGGACAACTCAGCACGATGCGGCCCATCGCGACGGGCTTGTGCGACCATCGCAAGATATGCCCGACGCGTCTCGGACGAGCGCTGTTCAATCCTACGGGTAACGGCATCGACTACCGGGTGCATCCTGGTCTCCAGAGGTCAAAGTGCGAAGTATGTGGACACCGGTACCATTTCCTGGCGCAGCACACTGCGCACCGGGTACTCGGCGAGATCGCCGGCGATAGAGGCCTCAGCGAATACATCGGCCTTGTCCTGACCGAAGAACAGCAGCCCGATCTGACGGCTGTCGAGCAGGACCCGAGGCGTGAGTGAGATCCTCTGCAATGGCTGGCTTGGTGGGCGCGCCATGACACAAGGCGCCTTACTCGCCAGTGCGGCCTCGATATTCGGGTCATCGGGAAACAACGAAGCGGTATGTCCATCGGTGCCCATGCCCAGCAGCACATAGTCGATCGGCCGCGGAAGACGAGCAACTCGTGCCCCGATAGCCTCAGCCGCATCCGTGCTGGACACATCGGCATCGTAAAGACTGAGGAAACGCGCCGCCGATGCAGACCACTGCAACAAGTCCCGTTGCAACATGCCGGCATTGCTCGCCGGATCGTCAACATCAACCCATCGTTCGTCGCTCGGTACGACAGTCACCAAGGACCAGTCGAATTCCATCTTGCTCAAGAGACGAAATGCTTCCAACGGAGAACTACCGCCGGAAACAACCAGCGTTGCCTCGCCTCGCTCCTCGATGGCGGATGACAATGCAGCACAAATGTCAGCGGCTAATGCCTCGGCCGCCAAAGTACGCGAATCAAAGAACTGTTGTAGAAACATTAGTTGCCGTCCTGATACCAACTGCGATCATCACGATCGATCAGTACAGCTGACGCGGTCGGCCCCCAGGTTCCAGCGGAGTAGAGCTGAGGTGCCATAGCGGTCGTATCCCACGCGTTACGAATTTTGTCGATCCACGACCACGCAGCGTCCACCTCATCGCGCCGCATGAACAACGCGGGGTTGCCTCTCAGCACCTCCATGAGAAGGCGTTCGTAAGCATCCGGGTAGCCGAGCTCATAGGTCTCGTTAAAGCTGAGATTCAGTGGGAGCGAGCGCAGCGTGAACCCACCTGGACCCGGCTCCTTGGTCACCATACTGAGGCGCACACCCTCGTCAGGTTGTAATCGGATTACTAATCGATTGGGTTCGATGCCGTTTTCATGCTCCTCAAAAATCGAGTGCGCGATGCTGCGAAACTGGATAACAATCTCAGAGGTTTTCTCGGGCAACCGTTTGCCAGTGCGTAAATAGAACGGCGTTCCTTGCCACCGCCAGTTATCGACATCAGCGCGAATCGCAACAAATGTCTCTGTGTTGCTCTCGGCGCCCAGCTCATCGGCGTAGCCGGGAACGGCCTGGCCATCTACAGCACCTTGCTTGTACTGCCCCCGAACCGTGGCTCTCGCAACGTTCTCCGGCGTGATCGGACGCAACGCTCGCAGCACTTTGATCTTCTCATTGCGCAACTCGTCATGGTGCATGCTGAGTGGTGGCTCCATCGCCACGAGACACAGCAGCTGCAACATATGGTTTTGAACCATATCTCTGAGCGCGCCTGTCCGATCATAGAACTGCGAGCGATTGCCGGTTCCGATGTGTTCGGAAACGGTGATCTGGACATGGTCGATATGAGTTCGGTTCCAGAGTGGCTCGAGCAGTGCATTCGCAAACCGTAAAGCGGAAAGGTTCTGCACCGTCTCTTTACCGAGGTAATGATCAATTCGATAGATTTGACGCTCGTTAAAGAAACGACCGACGCCGTCATTGATCTCACGGGCACTGTCTCGATCACTGCCAACCGGCTTTTCGAGCACGATACGCGATCCGTCGTTGATCAAGCCGTGCTCGGAGAGTTGCTTCGCGGTCTCACCGAATAGCGAAGGTATCAACGCCAGATAGAAAACCCGACAACGATCCGACTCGGGCTCAACGAGGCGCGCCAGCGATTGCCAACCATCGGGCGTGGTGATGTCGAGCGTGACGTAGTGCAATCGTTTGGAAAAGCGCTCCCAGACTTCGGGCTCGAGCTTGTCCTCATCGAGATAGGTCTCCAGCGCGTCGCGCACCAGCTGGATGAATGCCTCGTTGCTCATCTCGCCACGAGACAGCGCGATAATGCGACTTTCCGGGGTGAACTGCCCGTCACGATCTCGATGAAACAACGCAGGCAGCAACTTGCGTTGCGACAGGTCTCCGGTGCCGCCAAATATCACCAGATCAAAGGTATCTACCGGCACGAACTGCGCCATCGTGGACTCCTAGTGCTTTCCCCGACTGAAATTTTACTACATGCGCGTGATAAAGCTAGCCTATTTATCGTTTTTGTTCCGCAATCTCTGTAGTATTACTACAATGATCACACGAATTCGGCAGCTCAGAGATTCGCTTTCCCCCGCCGAACAGCGGGTCGCCGATGGCATTCTCGAGGACCCGCATGGGATCGCTAACCTGAGAATGGCGGACCTTGCGAAACGCACCGGGGTCTCTGATCCGACGGTTGTGCGGTTTTGCCGAAAAGTGGGCACCCGCGGCTTCAACGCCCTGCAGATCGCGATCGCCCGGCATCTTGCGAGCAATCCAGGTGACGTGCACGCCAGCGTACGTGATGGCGATGCGCCGGACGTCGTGATCCGGAAAGTCGTCGCGAGCAGCATCAGTGAATTGCAGCGAATCCAACAATCCCTTGAGCCCGCAGCGCTCGAAGCTGCCGCCGGCCATCTGTTGGCCGCGCGTCGTATCGCGTTTATTGGCGTGGGCGCGTCTGCCGTGGTGGCGCAGGACGCCAATAACAAGTTCTTCAGGCTGGGGCTGCCAACTGCTGCATTCACCGATGGCCCGACGATTACTCAGGTTGCTGCCACTACTGCGGTCAACAGTGTCCTGGTTGCGATCTCAAGATCCGGCACTTCGGAGGTGATCGTACGAGCCGCTCAGATCGCCGCGCGGGCAGGCGCCGTCACGGTTGCGCTCACAGCGTCGGACACACCGCTCTCGCGCGTCAGCGATGTGATACTCGCCGTCGACAGTGAGGAAGACACGGCGGCGTTTACCCCCATGGGATCGCGTTTGGCACAGCTCGCCGCGCTCGACGCGTTGCAGTTATGCACCGTACTTGCGGGAGGGGAGCGTGTTCGTGACCCGCTGGATGCGAGCAAACACGCGTTGATGCTTGGCTAACTCGTCACCTCGATCAGAGCGTCAGCAATAAAGTCAGCACGTTCCGTCGTTGCGTTCTGCCCCATTAGGCCGATGCGCCAGGCTTTCCCGGCGAACTTGCCGAGTCCCGCACCGAGCTCAATGCTCTGCGCTTCGAGCAGTTTCGCACGCACAACCTGATCGTCGCAGCCATTGGGAATGTCTACGACGGTCAATGGCGCCAACCGATGCGCCGCATCAACGGCCAACGAAAAATCTGCAGACTCGAGGCGTTCGTATAAGTGGTTTGCAGCCGCCGTGTGCCTCGCCCACCGCGCTTCCAATCCTTCTTCCACGACAAGGCGGAGTGCCTCACGCATCGCGAACAATGAATTAACGGGCGCCGTGTGATGATACGCACGCTTGCTCTCGCCACTCGTGTAGTAGCTCGCTAGCAAATTGGTATCGCAAAACCAGCTCGGCACCTCGGTGCTGCGACTGGAGGCCTTTTCGATAGCGCGGGGTGAAAATGTGATCGGAGACAAACCTGGCACACAGGACAGACACTTCTGACTACCGGAATACACAATATCGAGGCCCCACTCGTCGACACGCAACTCGACCCCGGACAATGACGTCACCGTGTCGACGATGGTCATGCAGTCATGCGACCTCGCCAGCGCAGCAAGCTGCTTGGCATCCGATCTCACTCCTGTGCTGGTTTCCGCATGGACGAACGCAACCACACTGGCATCAGGGTTGGCCTTCAGCGCATCTTCGATTTTTTGCGGATCAACGGGCTTGCCCCACTCGTCGTCGACGGTGACCACATTGGCACCGATGCGTTCACAGATGCTCTTCATGCGGTTACCGAACACGCCGTTGATACCGATGATCACCGTTTCACCCGGTTCGACCACATTCACGAAACTCGCCTCCATGCCGATAGAGCCGGGCGCCGAAAGCACGAACGTCACAGGGTTATCGGTCATGAATACGGTTCGAAGGTCACGCACCACGTCATCCATGGTGTCGAGGAACACCGGATCCAGATGTCCTATGGTCGGCTGCGCCAATGCAATCAGGACCGAATCCGGGACGTTGCTCGGGCCCGGGCCAAAAAGTTCTCGATAAGGAATCAACGGTGTCCCCTTGCCTGAATACGACAGACTCTGTGTGCGCGCCGATTACATCGGGAGATTGCAGTGAATGCAAATATCAGACGGCATTCTGTCGAGGTGCTGACGAATAGGGGCCGAGGTGCTGTGGTGCGGCAAATTCGCCTTCTTGTGCCGCTGTGTTGGCGCCAGTAGTCTCTCGCTATTCGAAGGGTGGGCGAGCCAATGCACGAGCGTACTGCTGACAATTTGACAAGCCAATACAGGCCGACGGTGTCGCTAACGGAGGCACGAAAAGCGGGCGTTTGCATGCACATCACGTCGCTGCCAGGGCCGCATGGCGTCGGTGAGATTGGCCGCGATGCACATGCATTCATAGAAGCGATCGCAGAGGCCGGCCTCGAGGTGTGGCAATTGCTGCCCACCGGCCCTACTGCGTATGGCGATTCACCGTATCAGCCGCTCTCCTCGCGCGCCGGCAACCCTACGCTGATTGAACTGCGCGACCTCGTAGAGATTGGGTTGCTGGAGTCAATCGAGATCGACCCATTGCGGAACCTGTCGGAGGATCGGGTCGAATACGGACCATTGATCCGCGAAAAGACCGAATTGTTGCAACGAGCTGCGTTGCGTTTTGAGGATGTAGCAACCACGCCCCTGCTCAACCAATACGCGGCATTTGTTGAGCAGCATGACGACGAGTGGCTACACGACTACGCGTTGTTCCGCACGCTGAAAACACTTCACGAGGAACGACCTTGGATCGAGTGGGCACCCGAGTTTCGTGATCGAGACAGAACGGCGCTTGAGCGCATTGCGACCGAGCAGGCGGAAGCGGTGTTCGCCGTCAAACTGATTCAGTTTTTGTTCTACCGCCAATGGGACCGTCTGCGCGAGGTTGCCGTCGAGAACAACATCCTGCTGTTTGGTGATATGCCCATCTATCTTGCACTCGATTGTGCTGACGCCTGGGCGCGCCGTGAATTGTTGCGCCTCGACGATCAGGGCCAGCCCACTCACGTCGCCGGTGTGCCGCCCGATTACTTCTCTGAGGACGGGCAATTATGGGGGAACCCGCTGTATGACTGGGACTACCACGCCAATACCGGCTTCGAGTGGTGGATCGGTCGCGTGCAACACACCTTGACGATGGTCGACATCGTGCGAATAGATCACTTTCGCGGCTTTGAGACGTATTGGTCCATTCCGTTCGGGTCCGAGAGTGCGCGCACCGGAGTCTGGGAGTACGGACCGAAGGATGCTTTGTTCGAAGCGATCACAGCGAAGCTTGGTCGAGTGTCCATCGTCGCTGAGGATCTTGGTGACATCACCCCTGAGGTCACGGAACTGCGCCAGCGCCAGTCCCTGCCCGGCATGTCGGTCCTTCAATTCATGGTGCCCGATGTGCAGTTTGACCCAACGCAGATTCCTCGTGATTCGGTCGCCTACACGGGCACGCACGATAACGACACATCGGTCGGTTGGTTCCTGGGCGGGCCTGGCGATATGCGCAGCTCGAGCGAAATCCGCGAACATCAGACTCTGACGCTCGCGCGCACCGGTAGCTCACCGGAGGACGTCCATTGGGGTCTGGTGCGGATGGCATTCAGCACGCAAGCGTGCATGGCGATCATCCCGATGCAGGACTTTCTCGGCCTGGGCTCAGAGGCGCGCCTCAACACGCCAGGCAAACCCGCGGACAACTGGCAGTGGCGGCTGCACGCCGACCAGTTCGATACTGAAATGGTGGCACGAATTCGGCAGGCCGTGATTGAGGCGGATCGCTTGAGCCAAACGTGATCCGCGCAACACCAAATCACGGGGCTTGCGCTATCATCGGCGCATGAGCAACCAACCCATACCTGAGGACGGCGGGCGTTTTGTCAGTCGTCTCACGAAAGACACCCTCGCGTTGATTCTGGCTGGCGGCCAGGGATCGCGCCTGCATGAGCTCACAACGTGGCGCGCGAAGCCGGCACTACAATTCGGTGGCAAATTCCGAATCATCGACTTTCCGTTGTCGAACTGTTTCAACTCGGGGATTCGTCGTGTTGGCGTGCTCACTCAGTACAAGGCGCACTCGCTGATCCGCCACCTCGTGCGTGGCTGGACCAACCGCTATTCGGGCGAACAGGAGTTCGTCGAAATTCTGCCGGCGTCGCAGCGTGTCGGTGGCGAGTGGTACCGCGGCACTGCGGATGCGGTCTACCAAAACCTCGATATTATCCGCACACATAGCCCGCGCTTCGTCTTGATCCTTGCAGGCGATCATGTCTACAAGATGGACTACGGTCCGTTGCTTGCGGCGCACACTGAGGCGCAAGCCGATATGACGGTCTGTTGTCTCGAGGTGCCGGTCGAGGAAGCGGCTGGTGCACTTGGCGTCATGACCGTCGACGAAGACGGTCGCGTCATCGACTTCAATGAGAAACCCGAACAACCCGAGGAAATTCCCGGTAAACCCGGCTTGTGCCTCGCGTCGATGGGCAACTATGTATTCAATACGGATTTCCTGTTTGAGCAAGTCATCAAAGACGCCGACGATCCGAAAACGCAACACGATTTTGGCAAGAACGTGATCCCGGCGATCATCAACCAGTACCGAGTGTTCGCCTATCCGTTCCGCGATCCGGCAACCTCAGATCAGGCCTACTGGCGCGATGTTGGAACACTGCCCGCATACTGGCAGGCCAATATGGAGTTGCTGGACGTCGTACCGCAGCTCAATCTCTACGATCAGGAATGGCCGGTCGATACGTTCCAGATCCAGCTACCACCAGCGAAGTTTGTTCACGACGAGGCGGATCGCCGCGGGGTCGCCATCAATTCGATGGTGTCCGGTGGTTGTGTTGTCTCCGGCGCATCACTGCATCGTTCGCTGCTATTTTCCAACGTCCGCGTGCACTCCTACAGCAAGCTGACGGAGACCGTGGTGCTCCCCGATGTCGAGATCGGCGAACACTGCCGTATCCATCGCGCGATTATCGATCGTGGATCGGTGGTTGCGGATCACACTGTCATCGGCGAGGACGTCGAAGCCGATCGCGCTCGCGGGTTTCGAGTCACTGATGAGGGCATCACGCTGGTGACACCCGACATGCTTGGCCAGGAACTGCACTTCACTCGCTAACGGCTATGTCGATTCGACCACCGGTTTACATGGTAGCCGCGGAGAACGGCGCGTTGCCGGGCGGCAAAGCAGGCGGTGTCGGAGACGTGCTGCGCGACTTGCCACCAGCAATTGCAGAGACCGGCCGACCCGTCACCATATTGATGCCCTCCTACAATCGGCTGCACACATCCGACGGCATGGAGTGGTGCGGCGCATTCCCCGTTCGGTTCGGACAGGAAAGCCTGAATATCGAGTGGTACGGCAAGCAGACCGCAGCCGATGTCGACACCGTCGTCTTGCATAACCCCCGTTTCGACCCGCAGAACACCGGCCAGATCTATTGTGATGATGGGCGGGATAATCCGTTCGCAAGTGATGCTACAAAATTCGCACTACTTTCGCTGGCGGCGGGCGAATGGCTGGTGCGCCACGCGGACGATCAGGCTGTATTGCACCTTCATGACTGGCACGCCGGTCTGCTCGCATTGCTGCGCGAACGTCTACCGGCATTTGAGCGACTGAAGCATTTGCGTTGCGTGCTGACCCTGCACAACCTCGCACTGCAAGGCCTGAGACCTCGACGCGGACATCCATCGAGTTTCGAACGCTGGTTCCCGGAGCTCGACCCGGATGATGCGCTGCTATCGGACCCACGCTATCACGATGTTGCGAACCCACTCGCGGCCGCGATTCGGAGCGTTGATCACGTCAACACGGTGAGCCCAACGAATGCACGCGAAATACTGCAACCGACCGATCTCGCACGTGGCTTTCACGGTGGTGAGGGGCTTGAAGTACTTCTGCAACATGCCGCGGCCGAGGGCCGGCTTCACGGCATTCTCAACGGATGCGACTATACCGCTACCCCTCTGCACCGCCCCACGTTTCCTGAACTCGGAGAGACTGTCGCCACAACGCTGGCTGAATGGAGCGACCGACAACCGCACAATAAGTCTTTATTCAGCCTCGCTTCGAGAAGTCTGGAGCGGGCTAACAACAGACAGCCGTCGATCGTTCTAACGGCGGTCAGTCGGCTGACCGATCAAAAGGCCGGACTTCTGCTTGCGAGGACTCAAGGGATCACTCTGCTGCAACAGCTACTGCGATCGCTCCCCAATGATGCGGTCATGCTGCTTCTCGGCAGCGGCGACCCAGGTATCGAAACAGCGCTGGCGCAACATGCGGCCACAGACTCGCGACTCATTTTCCTGCGAGGGTTTTCTGAACCACTCGCCAATGCCGTGTTCGCCGCTGGCGACTTGTTTCTGATGCCAAGCACATTCGAGCCATGCGGCATCAGTCAAATGTATGCCATGCGCGCAGGCCAACCCTGCCTCGTGCATGCCGTTGGCGGTCTCAACGACACCGTCAAAGACAATATCAACGGGTTTTCATTCTCCGGCCCCAATACCGAAGCACAGGTCGCCAACTGCATGGCCAGCATGATTCATGCACAGCAAGTGTTTTTCGATCAACCTGAGCGATGGCAAGAGATGGTTAGCGATGCACGTGCAGCACGCTTCCTCTGGTCTGACGCAGCCGAGCAATACGAGACGAAAATGTATGTCTGAGCGCGAGGCACTGAATCAGCTAGCACAGGGTCGTCATCCGGATCCTTTTTCGATTCTCGGTATACATGAGGTTGGCGGCATTCGCTGCGCGACCTGCCTCGCACCGGGCGCCGCTCGCGTTGCGATTGTGGATAATCAGGGCCGACAAATTCGTCGAGCCCGGCGCATTCACGATGCAGGCATTTATCGCGTCGAACTCTCATCGCAGGACCCCTATCGATGGCGAGTGCATTGGGTGGACGGCGCAACCAGTGACTTGCAGGACCCCTACGGTTTCCGCCCCTCTCTGGGTGAGATCGATCTTCATCTGCTCGGTGAAGGTCGCCATGAGCGCATTTATGAGGTGCTCGGTGCACACACGATGCAGCACGACGGCACACTCGGGACACGCTTTTGCGTCTGGGCACCCAATGCATCGCGCGTCAGTGTAATCGGAGACTGGAATCAGTGGGACGGTCGACGTTACCCGATGCGTCGTCATCATGGGATCGGTATTTGGGAGTTGTTCATTCCCGATATTGGCGATGGCGCACGCTACAAATTCGAACTGTTGGACGCGACTGGCAATCTCCTTCCGCTAAAGACCGATCCGTTCGGCAATGCCTTTGAAGCGCCGCCGTACAATGCCGCGATCGTTTCAACGAGCGCATACGAATGGCGAGATCGCGAGTGGATGCATACGAGAAAGCCACAAGCCTTGCACACACCGCAATCGATCTATGAGGTACACCTTGGCTCTTGGCGACGCGGTGAACAAAACCAATGGCTCGACTATCGAGCGCTAGCCGAAACACTGGTGCCCTATGTGTCCGATATGGGGTTCACTCACATAGAACTGTTACCCATTACGGAACATCCGTTTGACGGCTCCTGGGGATACCAACCTATAGGGATGTTTGCACCCACCTACCGTTTCGGTAGTCCTGACGATTTCCGTTATTTCGTAGACACCTGCCATCAGGCAGGCATTGGAGTCATCGTCGACTGGGTGCCTGCGCACTTTCCGCGCGACGAACACGGGCTCGCCCAATTCGATGGCACCGCGCTCTACGAACACGCCGATCCTCGCAAAGGCGCGCATGCCGACTGGGGCACACTGATCTTCAATTTCGGCCGCAACGAGGTTGTGAATTACTTGATTGGTAGCGCGTTGTACTGGATCAATGAGTTTCATATCGATGGGCTTAGGGTGGATGCGGTGGCCTCCATGCTCTATCTCGATTACTCGCGCGAAGATGGCGAGTGGATCCCGAACGAACACGGCGGCAACGAAAACCTGGAAGCTGTAGCGTTCATCAAACGGTTGAACGAAGCCGTTCACGCAGCGGGGGCAGCGTCCTATGCCGAGGAATCGACCGCATGGCCAGGCGTGTCTCGCCCAACCTACGACGGTGGCCTCGGCTTCACGTTCAAATGGAATATGGGCTGGATGAACGACAGCCTGCGATATATCGCCGAGGACCCCGTTCACCGGCGCTACCACCACGACAAGCTGACCTTCGGTCTCGTCTACGCATTCAATGAGAACTTTGTGCTGCCGCTCTCACATGATGAGGTGGTGCATGGAAAGCGATCGATTTTGGGAAGAATGCCTGGTGACGACTGGCAGCGATTCGCAAATCTGCGCACCTACCTCGGGTTCATGTTTACCCACCCCGGGAAGAAGCTGATGTTCATGGGCACGGAGTTCGCACAGTCTGACGAGTGGAATCACGATCAATCCATCGATTGGCACCTGCTTGAATACGCGCCACATCGGGGTATTCAGGAGCTGGTACGCGACCTGAATCAACTGATCCGTGCGCAACCCGCGCTCCACGATCAGGACTTCGACGAGGCTGGCTTCACCTGGCTGGACTGGGAGGATTCCGAACACAGCGTCTTCGCATGGCTCCGGCGTACCGCCGACGGGCAACATGTGATCTGCATTTGCAATATGACGCCGGTAGTGCGCGAAGGCTATCGCGTTGGCGCACCAGACTGGGGCGTGTATACGGAGATTTTGAACACTGACAACGAGCGCTATGGCGGCAGCAATGTCGTCAACAGCTCGAATCTGCAAACACAGCCAACGGCGTGGCACCAGCAAGCACAGTCACTCGTAGTAACGCTACCGCCACTCGCAACACTCGTTCTCAAACTCGCTTGAGTTGGCTGGCAGGAGATACCTGATGAGCACCAATACTGAATCGACCCTTCCAAGCAGGATTCTTGCCGAACCATTGAGCAACGATGAGACTGCGCTACTGCGAGACTTCAGTCACTACTTCGCTCGCACCTTCGGACGCAATGACCTGGACGATAACGATGCGTTCGCATACCGGGCTCTGGTCTACACAATCCGAGACCGTATCATGCGCAATTGGCGCCTGACGCGTGAGCAACAACTCCAGTCGGACTCGCGCAAGACTTGCTATCTGTCTCTCGAATATCTGATGGGACGACTGCTCAATAACGCTTTGGCGAGCACCGATTTGTCCGGTGCTGCAGCAAGCGCCATGTCGAAACTGGGCGTCGATCTCGAGGTGTTACTGGACCAGGAACACGACGCTGGCCTCGGCAACGGTGGTCTGGGCAGACTTGCCGCTTGCTTTCTTGACAGTTGCGCCACGCTAGCCTTACCGGTGACAGGGTATGGCATCCGCTACCGCTACGGCATGTTCCACCAACAATTGAGGGACGGTCGTCAGGTTGAGGAGCCCGACCAGTGGTTGGCGGACGGATTCCCATGGGAGATTCGTCGCCGCGAACAGTCGCAGATTGTTCAGTTCGGTGGTCGAACGGAAAGTTACCGCGACGCTAACGGCAACATGGCATTCCGCTGGGTCGATTCGCAGGACGTATTGGCGGTGCCCCACGACGTTCCGATACCTGGCTATCGAAACGACGTGGTAAACACACTGCGGCTCTGGTCTGCGGTCGCGACAGACGAATTCGACCTTGATGAGTTTAATGCAGGTAGCTACGCAGACGCAGTGGCACGAAAAAACGCCGCTGAAAATATCACGATGGTGCTCTACCCGAATGCCACGACCGAAAACGGTCAGGTGTTGCGGTTGCGTCAACAGTATTTCCTGGCGAGCGCCAGCCTGAAGGACACGATACGCGACTGGCAGAGTCGACACGGCAATGACTTCAGCGAGTTCGCCAACAAGCACTGCTTTCAGCTAAACGACACGCACCCTGCGGTCGCGGTCGCCGAGTTGATGCGACTGCTTATGGACGAGCATGGTTTTGGCTGGCATGCCGCGTGGGAGGTCACGACATCCACGATGGCCTACACGAACCACACACTACTGCCTGAAGCGCTGGAACTTTGGCCAGTGGCCATGTTCCGCGAACTCTTGCCGCGGCTTATCGAAATCATCTACGAAATCAATGCGCGATTCCTGCGAGAGGTTGCGCGACGTTGGCCGGGTGATGTCGATCGTTTGCGACGCATGTCACTGGTTGCCGAGGACGGCGAGCCGATGTTGCGCATGGCGTATCTCGCGATTGTCGGCAGCTATTCCGTCAACGGGGTTGCGGCTCTGCATTCCGAGTTGCTGAAAGATGGCCTGTTCAGGGACTTCTATGAGCTGTGGCCCGAGAAGTTCAACAACAAGACCAATGGGGTAACACAACGTCGCTGGCTCGCAGCCTGCAACCCAACACTCAGCAAACTGATCGATTCCCAAATTGGTGAGGCATGGATCACAGACCTGCCGCAGCTGGAAAATCTTGCGGCCTGTGCAGACGATGCCGCTTTTCGAAAAACGTGGCGCGCAGCGAAGCAGCACAACAAGTCGTTGCTCTGCAGCATGATCGAACAACGCACCGGCATCACGATCTCACATGAGATGCTGTTTGATGTTCAGGTGAAGCGAATCCATGAGTACAAGCGCCAACTATTGAATGTCCTGCATGCAATCCATCGCTACGCACGGATCTGCGCTGAGGACACCCAAGGCATGCAACCGCGCGCGATCATCTTCGGTGGGAAAGCGGCACCGGGATATGTGATGGCGAAAGAGATTATCAAGCTGATCTCTAACGTAGCGAATGTCATCAACTCCGACCCGAGAACAGAAGGTCTGTTGCGCGTGGTTTTCTACCCTGACTACAACGTCTCAGCCATGGAGCGGATATGTCCTGCCGCGGATTTGTCAGAGCAAATATCGACAGCTGGGAAAGAGGCTTCAGGCACGGGCAACATGAAGTTCATGATGAACGGCGCGCTGACCATCGGAACACTCGACGGCGCGAATGTCGAGATTCGCGAAGCGGTAGGCGAGGACGCTTTCTTCCTCTTTGGATTGACAGTCGATGAGATTCCGACGGCGCGTGCAGACTACAATCCGAGCGCGATCATTGCTTCCGATCCAGCGCTCAGTGTGGTGATGCACCTATTGGAAACCGGTCATTTCAACCAATACGAACCTGGCGTATTCGATCATGTGCTTGGTGCCCTTCGCGATCCGAATGACCCATGGATGACGGTTGCTGATTTTCGCAGCTTCATTGACGCGCAAGAGCGTGTGGATCAGACCTACGCGGACAAGGAGCAATGGACAAGACTCAGCATCCGGAACACGGCCGCCTCGGGACGATTCTCGACCGACCGAACGATGCGGGACTATAACGACGACATCTGGCGACTAGAGCCAATCACCGTCGACCCATGATCAGCTCCGGAGACCCGACGCTCTTGGGCGCAACCGTTGTCGACGGTGGCGTTAACTTTGCGCTCTACTCGAGTACAGCGGAACGTGTCCAGCTTTGCCTGTTCGATGAGCATGACGATGAGCGTCGTCTCGATATGCAGGGACCGCACAATGATGTCTGGCACGGATTCGTGCCGAATGTTTCAGTCGGCGCACGCTATGGCTACCGTGTTAGCGGTCCATGGGATCCATCACGAGGGTTGCGCCACAACCCAAACAAGCTACTCATCGACCCCTATGCACGCGAGCTCTCAGGAGAGCTGATCTGGGACGATGCCGTTTTCGGCCACTCGCTTGAAGATACCTACATTCCCAGCACGTCGGACAGCGCTGCGTTTGTACCGCGAGGCGTCGTAGCACCGACGATGTCGCTGACGACAAAAAGGCCATTAACCTCATGGTCTGACACGATCATCTATGAGGCGTCGGTGCGCGCATTGACCGCTCGAGATCATCGGCTGGCAGAGGATGTTCGTGGCCGGTTTCTTGGCGCCGCGAGCGACGAGATATTAGGCCATCTCAAATCGCTAGGCATCACTGCACTCGAACTTCTGCCGGTGCACGCCTATGCCGACGAGCACTTTCTCGTGCAACGCGGACTCAGAAACGCCTGGGGCTATAACACCCTCGCCTTCTTCGCGCCGATGCCACGCTTTGCACGCAGCGCCGCCTGCGCCGAGTTCGCACACCTGGTCGAGCGACTCCACGATGCCAATATCGAGGTCGTTCTCGATGTGGTTTATAACCACACTGCCGAAGGCGACCTCCGAGGCCCGACCTTATCGTGGCGGGGTATCGACAACCTCGCCTATTACCGGGTCTTGCCTGAAAACCCGGATCACTACGTGAACGATACCGGCACCGGAAACACCATCAATGCTGATCATCCGGCAGCGCGTCAGATGATCCTCGATAGTCTTCGCTACTGGGCAGGCACTTATGGCGTGGATGGTTTCCGGTTTGATCTGGCACCCATCCTCGGTAGACACTTTTCCGGATTCAACACGAACCATCCACTGCTCGAGCAGATCACAAACGACTCGGTTTTGAGACACTGCAAGTTGATCGCAGAGCCATGGGACATAGGTCCGGGTGGTTATCAACTCGGGGCGTTTCCAAAAGGCTGGGGAGAGTGGAACGACCGCTACCGGGACACGGTTCGCCAATTCTGGCGCGATGATGAACACCAAACACCGGCAATGGCGCGACGGCTGCACGGCTCGGCAGACATTTTCGAACGCGCGCTGCGAACACCCGCAGCGAGCGTCAACTATGTGACCGCGCATGACGGATTCACGCTGAGAGACCTTGCCAGCTACCAAAGAACGCACAATGAGGCCAACGGCGAGAATAATCTCGATGGGCATCGAGAAAACCACTCAGTGAATTTCGGTATCGAGGGCGCTACCGACGACGTAGAGATTCTCGCTCATCGGCGCAAACACCGTCTGAACCTGCTGGCTTCGCTACTGGTCTCACAGGGCACGCCAATGATCCTGGGCGGTGACGAACTAGGTCGCACCAAAGACGGTAACAACAACGCGTATGCGCAGGACAATGAAACCACCTGGTTCGACTGGCACGACATTGACCAGGGATTTCTCTCGCGCGTGCGTGATCTGATCGCGCTGCGTAAACGCATACCCTTGCTGCGCCAGGAAGCCTATCGTCATGGCCGTTCGACAAACGAAGCAGGTTTGAAGAACATCCAATGGCATGCGCCCAATGGAGACCAATTAGACGGACTGGACTGGCATCATGCACGCGCCGTAACGATGCTGCTCGTCGCTACGGAAAACGATGCACCACCTTCCCCTGAACAAGCAGCGGTCGCCGTCAGCTTCAATCCGACCGATACACCTGTCGAGTTCACGCTGCCGCAGGTCGCAAGCAGCGGCGCCTGGGTCGTCAGTGGCTATACCGATATCGAGCCGCCCGCGCTTAGAAAATCGGTCGTCGCACAAGCCGCGCGTAGCACCAGCATTCTTGTATGGGTGCGCGGCTCGAGCTGATCGCCCGTATTTCAGAAGCTAGGCGATTTTCGGCACAAAGACCGACTTGGTTTCGAGAAACTCCTCGAAACCCAGCATCCCCCATTCGCGACCGTTACCTGATTGCTTATAGCCGCCGAATGGCGCCATGATCGAGCCTCCATGCCCGTTGATGTGGATACTGCCCGCGCGAATCTTCGATGCGATACCCACCGCTCGCTCCGGGCTGGCCGATTGGACGTAGCCTGCCAGGCCGTAGGGCGTGTCATTGGCGATCGCAATCGCGTCTTCCTCATCTGCATAACCAATGATGCATAGCACCGGCCCAAAAATTTCTTCACGCGCAATCGTCATATCGTTGGTGACATTGGAGAAGACAGTCGGTCGGACAAAATAACCAGACGCAATGCCGTCCGGGCGACCTACCCCCCCGGCGACCAGCGTGGCGCCTTCATCGATTCCTTGCTGAATCAACGCCTGAATCTTGTCGAACTGCGCCTCACTGACGACCGGCCCCATCCGCGTGGACTCATCGCGCGGGTTACCCACAACCGTCGATGCTGCAACAGTCGCGGCAATCTCTGCCGCCTTCTCCATGTGCGCGGCGGGCACGAGCATCCGGGTCGGCGCGTTACAAGACTGTCCGCTGTTGTTGAACACCTGCTTTGCACCGGACGCCACGGCGGCCTCCAGATCGACATCATCCAGGAGGATATTCGGCGACTTGCCGCCGAGCTCTTGCGAGACTCGTTTCACCGATTCAGCGGCAGCCTGCGCGACCAGCACACCTGCACGCGTGGAGCCGGTAAAGCTCATCATCGCAATGTCCGGGTGTGACGAAAGGCGTGCGCCCACATCCGGGCCGGACCCATTCACAAGGTTGAACACGCCGGGTGGGACCTCCGCCTCGTGCAATACATCGGCCAGCACCATCGCATCAATGGGGGCAATCTCACTCGGCTTTAACACCATGGTGCAACCTGCTGCCAGTGCCGGCGCAACCTTGCAAGCGATCTGGTTCTGCGGCCAGTTCCACGGTGTGATCAAGCCACACACCCCGATCGCCTCCCGGCTCAACAGATAGTCGCCCTCGTGCGTTTGCCATTCGAACGATTCAAGGATTTTTCGAATCGCCTTGAAGTGTGCCAGACCACTGCCCGCTTGCGCCCTTGTCGCGAACTTCAGTGGCGCGCCCATCTCATCGCTGATCGCTTCCCCGAGTTCCGACAGCTTGGTCTGATAGATCTCAATGATGCGGTCAATCAGATCGAGTCTGGTCTCCACCGTGCTGTTGGACCAGCTATCAAACGCAGCCGTTGCCGCCGCGACCGCGCGATCGACATCCGCGTCAGAGCCATTGGTGATTCGCGCATAAGCGACCTCCGTCGCCGGGTTGATGACCTCCAGAACATCTTGCGAGTCCGGAGCGACCCATCGCCCGTTTATGTAGAAGTTCAGGTAGTCACGCATCTTTAGTTTTCCGTTGTGGCTGATTCCGCTGGAGATGAATGGTATCGCGGGTGCCGAATCGCTGCAGCCAAACCACTTTAGCCTGAGATTATGTCAATTATTCAATTGATTGATTGAAATTTCTTTCTAATTACTTGTTGTTTTAATTGTTTTTTTCAAAAACTTCGGATTTTTCCTTGCTATTTTTCAATAGATTTATAGAATTCGCAGCCATCCAATTTTGAGTGATACCCATGCCGGCCAATGCAGCACCGCGATACGAGCAACAAAAGCTCGCTGCCATCCAGGCGGCTGCTCGTGTGTTTGCTGAGCATGGTTATCACGGCGCGAGTACAAAACTGATCGCCAATGCAATGGGCATCAAGCAGGGCAGCCTCTACTACTACTTCAAATCGAAGCAGGACGCGCTCGCAGAAGTCTGTCTGTACGGTCTGACGGACTACGTGGAAAGACTGCAGCTGATCTCTTCCGCAGAGCAGCCATTTGCAGCGCAGATCATTGCGGTCTTCTCAGCGCACCTGTCTGCGTATCGAGAGCGCAATGAAGCACTCAAGGTCTACAACGATGAGCGCCACTACCTGCCCGAAGACGCCAGAACAGAAATCAAGCGCCTTGGATCTCTGTACCGACAGGAGCTCGAAGCGATGCTCGAGCGTGCCGTGACAGTAGGTGATCTGCGAGCCGAAGTGGATTGCCACTTTGCGGCGCAAGCGATCATCGGCATCGGCAACGCATGGGGTGATCTCATCGTGCGCGACTCACAGCTGGACATCGTGGCACTGACGCAAAAGTGCTCCGACATGATCATGAATGGTTTCGCGAATCGAAACCGCTGAATACAACAATACTCAGACGAGGATAACGACATGGGTGCATTCAAAGAACCACACGGCGGCAAGCTGGTAGAACTCTACTTGCCGGAAGACAAAGCAGAGGCAATGAAGACTGAAGCGAAAGACTTCCCGTCATGGGATATGTCGCCGCGACAGATCTGCGACCTCGACTTGATGATGTGTGGCGCCTTCTCGCCGCTGGAAGGGTTCCTGACAGAAGCCGACTACAACGGTGTCGTTGAAGATATGCGCCTTGAAAGCGGCGTGCTGTGGCCGATGCCAATCACACTCGACGTCAGCGAGGCGTTTGCGGAAGGCGTCAACGTCGGCGACACGATCGCACTGCGTGACCAGGAAGGCGTCATCCTTGCTGTGTTGGACGTCAGCGATAAGTGGTCACCGGACAAGGAGCGCGAGGCCGAAAAGGTCTTTGGTTCCACCGACGAAGCACATCCGGCCGTTGACTACCTCTTCAACAAGGCAGGCAACGTCTACATCGGCGGTAAAATTCGCGGTCTGGAGCCACCTACGTTTTATGACTTCAAACTCCTGCGTGACACACCATCGGAACTCCGCGGTCGATTCCGCAAGTTGGGCTGGCGCAAAGTCGTTGCGTTCCAGACACGCAACCCGTTGCATCGCGCTCATCAGGAGCTCACCTTCCGTGCGGCGCGCGAAGTAGACGCCAACCTGCTGATCCAGCCGGTCGTCGGTCTGACGAAGCCCGGTGACATTGATCACTTCACCCGTGTGCGCTGCTATGAGCACGTGCTCGAGCAGTATCCCGAACAAACAACCACTCTGAGCCTGCTGAACCTGGCCATGCGGATGGCAGGGCCGCGCGAAGCCATCTGGCACGCACTGATTCGCAAGAACTACGGTTGTACCCACTTTATCGTCGGCCGCGACCACGCAGGCCCCGGCAACGATTCGAACGGTAACGCGTTCTACGGTCCGTACGACGCGCAGGATCTGTTCAAGGAACACGAAGAAGAAATGGGCATCAGCATGGTGCCGTTCAAGATGATGGTGTACGTCGAGAACAAGGCGGAGTACATGCCGGCCGACTCGACCGCACCGCAAGATCGTGTACTGAATCTCTCCGGCACCGAATTCCGTCGTCGACTCAGAGAAGGTCTCGAGATTCCTGAATGGTTCTCGTACCCGAAAGTCGTCGAAGAGCTGCGCCGCGCTTATCCGCCAAAAGACAAACAGGGCTTCACGGTGTTCTTCACCGGCTTGTCAGGCAGCGGCAAATCTACGGTCGCCAACGCGTTGATGGTGAAGCTTATGGAAGAAGGCGGACGTCCTGTGACGCTGCTCGATGGTGACGTCGTTCGCAAGAACCTCTCGAGTGAGCTGACGTTCAGCAAAGAGCACCGCGATCTGAACATTCAGCGCATTGGTTATGTGGCGAGTGAAATCACAAAGAACGGTGGTATTGCGATCTGTGCTCCTATCGCACCCTATGCTGCAACGCGTCGTGAAGTGCGCGAAGTCATCAGCGGGCTCGGTGGTTTTGTCGAAGTCCACGTATCAACACCGATTGAAGTGTGCGAAGCTCGGGACCGCAAAGGACTGTATGCAAAAGCTCGCGCGGGGCTCATCAAGGGCTTCACCGGCATCGATGATCCGTATGAAGTACCGGAGAACCCGGAACTCGATATCAATACCGCAGAACTCTCTGCCGATCTCGCTGCGCACCGCGTGCTGCTGACGCTCGAGAAGATGGGGTACATCAAGTAATGAGTGAAAAGACCACCTACGCCTATCACCGGCCGCATCCCTGGCATGGGCTGCGACCGGGTTCGGAGGCACCGAACAAGGTGAATGTGTTTGTCGAAATGACGCCGTTCGATCACGTGAAGTATGAAATCGACAAGGAAACCGGTTTCATCCACGTCGATCGTCCCCAGCGCACGACAGCGCAGATGCCGTGCCTGTATGGGTTTGTTCCGCAGACCTACTGTGCGGAACGTGTATGCGCACTGAGCCCACGCTCGGAGCGCGGCGACAAGGACCCTCTGGACATCTGCGTACTCAGTGAGCGACCGGTGAATCGTGCCGAAATCACGTTGCGTGCCTGGGTCGTGGGCGGTCTTCAAATGGTCGACAAGGGCGAGGCGGATGACAAGATCATTGCGATTCTCGAAGGCGATTTTGTCCACGGTCATATTCGTGACATCGACGATTTGCCGCAGATTGCGATCGAGCGTATTCGTCACTACTTCCTCACCTACAAGATGAAGCCAGGCGAGACCCAACCCGTCGAAGGGGTCGAGCCGTACGGACGCGAACACGCGTTCAAAGTGATCGAAGCGGCGCAGGAAGACTATATCCGCTACTTTGGTGATCACCCTATCGATTGACCGTTAAGGAACGGGCGGCCTGCCGATGTGTGCAGGCCGCCTGAACCCGCCTACCGGCGATTCTGTCGCGCCCCTGTGAATCGCGGAGTATATTCAAGTTATGAATCACGGAACGAGCATGGGGGCACATGACCACGTTCCATTTTGACGACCTGTCACTCGACACAGCGCGACGCACGCTGTCGCGCGGTGACCAATCGATCGATATCGGCGGACTGAGTTATGACCTGCTCAGCACGCTGGTCGAGGCCGCGCCGAATGCGGTAGACCAGACGGAGCTTGCCGAGGCCGTCTGGCACAATCGAGTCGTCACACCGGAAACGCTGAGCCAGCGAGTCAGGCTGGTGCGCTCAGCGCTTGGCGACGATGCCGATGCGCCGCGATACATCCGCACGATTCGCGGATTCGGTTATCAGCTCATACCTGAAATCAGCCGGATACAAGACCCTCTGCCGTTGGTTGAGTCTCTCGAGTTCGGTCATTCGCAGGGTCGAGACATGCAGTCGGCAGCACAGCGCCACGCTGTTGCCGTTTTGCCTTTCGGTGTTGTGGAACCAAGCCCATCCCGGCAGACGTTGGCGATTGGGCTGCATCGCGACCTGATCAATGCGCTTGCCCGCACCAGGGCCTTTCCAGTCACCGCGGGTGCTTCGACTCTGCGATTTGATCCCAAAGCGGACGCGCGCGATGTCGCTCAGCAACTGGGGGTGCGTTTTCTTATCTACTCGAATCTCAGGGAAGATCAGACCCACACAACGATTGACCTTTCCCTCGTCGACGGCACCAATGCCAACGTGCTGTGGCGTGACGAGGTACGCGAGCGGCGTGACGACCTTCAGGCCTTGATGAACCAGATTGTTGGTGCCATCACAGCGCAACTGGAGTCGGAGGTATTGCAAATCGCAAAACGCGAAGCGGTATTGCCGAGCGCACGCCTCGATGCCTGGACCGCATACCATCGGGGCTGCTGGCACATGTACTGGTTTTCCTCAGAGTCGTTGGACTCGGCCGAGCGATGGTTCAACGTGGCGCGAACACTCGACCCGGGCGCAGCTCGACCCTGGGCATGCCTTTCATGGGTGCATTGGCAGCGAGTCTTTCTCGGGCTTACTGATGACCCCGGGCGCTCGATAGAGTTGGTGAGGTCATTTGCCAACGAGAGCCTGGCGCGAGATCAACATGATCCACTATCACACTGGGCTCTGGGTCGCGCCCTGCTGCTCGAGCGTGAACTCGACAGCGCCGCTACGGTCCTCGCGCGAGCGGTTGAATTGAACCCCAGTTTCGCCGTTGGGCACTACTCGGTAGGCTTCGCGGAACTGCAACGCGGTGAACTGCAAGCGAGCGAGCAACATAGCGTGGAAGCCGCAGCCCTCAGCCCCTACGACCCGCTCCTCAGTCTGATGCTGACAACGCGCGCGTTCAGCCGCACTCTGGCGGGCGACTGCGAGACCGGTGCAGCTCACATGCGTGAGGCACTACACCAACCCAATATTCACTTTGCCATTCGAGCGAAAGCGGTGGTCAGTTTCGCATTGGCCGGATGCCTCGACGAAGCAAGAACTCAGTACAGCCTGGTTCATGAGGCGCGTCCGGGATTCGACGCCGACGACTTTATCCGAACCTTTCAGTACAAGCATGCAACCCACCTGACGCAGTTTCGCAATGCGTTTGCAGCACTGAACTAGATGCAGGATTGCAGCAGGTGCCCCTCAGGAATGAAGCACCCACCGCAACCCGCGTGCTCATGCGCTAGAGCGGCAGAAAGATCTTCGGCAACCAATAGCCCGGGCCACCGCCTGGTGGAACCTGAAGTTGCGTGGGCAGAAGATCCTCTCGAAGCGCACCGTGCGGTCCAATAGCGATATGAATTTCCGCTTGCTGGGTGTCGCCTAACGGCTCGCAGCCAAAGCCTTGCAAGGGGCCTTCACCGACGCTTGCATAGCCCGAGAGGCTCAAACGTGCCCGGCGTGTGGCGCGACCTCCCAGACCGATTGCGCCAGCCCCTGCATTCACACAGTTTGGACCGAGAACATCTCTTGCACTGCAACCTCCAGGCAGGCATTGATCCGGACGATTAAAGTAGATCAGCCATAGCGAAAACGCTTCGACCGCACCGGGCACAGCGGGCCCGGCCGATGGGTCTGTCGCCAGGGTCGCGGGTGGATAACAGTAGGAGCCCGGCTCCGGTGTAGGCATACGGACAAACGCCGCAATACCATCTTTCAGCCGCAGTATTTTGGCGCTACTCCTTGGAATCTCAGCGCGCTCACCACCAAATGGCAAAGGTTGCGAGCAGTCTCCGAAAGTCTGCGTGGACAACGCGCCGCGTTGCTCCACGATCTGACCAATCTCCACCTCATCCGCCACAGCCGTAGCGCTGCCGACAGCGCTCCAACCTCCCAGAATAGCGAGAATCGCAGCTACCTCGAACAGTCTCTTCTTCATCGTTTTGTTTCCTTTTGGTTTCTGGATCGATGCAGGCGTTACCTGCAAACCTCGACGACCCCAATTGCCCCACGAGGCACGTCACCTCCGGTGACACGGGAAACGCTAGATGAAGCTGCCCAACGGCACTTGAAGAACACCTGAAGAATGCATGAAGAAGCCCCGAGGCCGGACACGACCGCGACGATGTTCTGATTGCGCACCAGTGGTATCCTCGCACCACCGTTTTTCAGGAGCGATCAGGATGCGCGCATCAATTCGACGTGGACTAGGACTTACAGCACTCACACTGATGTTTGGAACAGCATGGGCCATGCATCACGAGGGAGATGGACTCGCCAAAGCCATCGCAGCCGACTATCGCGAAGCAGATCGCGCTCGCGACGAGTATCGGCGTCCGATGGAGACGCTCAAGTTCTTTGGCATTAAACCGGGTATGACCGTTGGCGAATATGGACCCGGCGGTGGTTGGTACACGAGAATTCTGGCACCGTGGATTTCAGCGTCCGGCACGTATGTCGCGGTCAACGCCGACGTCGAGAAGTATCATGCGGGCGCTTCAGCCGAGCGCAACGCAGAGCGCAAGAAATTTCCACAAACGTTCCCGGGGCAGGTTGCCGAGTGGACCGGGCTCTCTGCGGACGCGATTGCCGCTGTTGAGATCGATGAGGCACCGGAATGGGAAGGCAAACTCGATGCCTTCCTGATCTTCCGCAGTCTGCATGGCCTGTCGCGCAAGAACCTCGCTGATGAGACGGCCAAACATGCATACAACCTATTGAAGCCGGGCGGCGTCGTTGGTGTGGTGCAACACCGGGCCAAAGAGTCCGCTGAATGGGACTACACGCGCGGCCACAACGGGTATCTGAAGCAGTCCGAAGTCATCGCTCTGTTCGAGAGCGCAGGTTTCGATCTCGTGCTCGAGAGTGAGATCAATGCAAACGCATCTGATTCGGCGGACTGGGAAGGGGGCGTCTGGTCCCTGCCCCCCACCTATCGGCATGGGGACAAGGACCGGGCCAAATACGCGGCTATCGGAGAGAGCGATCGAATGACGCTCCTCTTCCGCAAGCCAGGTTAGTCGAGCTCAGGTGACGAGGAAGCTGAGGTGCCCTTCGCCGTAGGAAGGCACCTTGAGCTGAAACCCGATTGGCGTGCCATTGGCTGCCAATTGACCGACAAATTCGCTGGCCTCACCGGGGCCCAGTGTTTTGTCGAGCCTGAGATGCTGGTCGTCTTTCTCGGTCATCAACAATCGCGAGCAGATATTCATGACTTCATAGAAGTTGGCACTGATCGCCTCACTGATGTCGTTGCTGTTGACCATGTCCTGCGCGGTTGCCGCGGGGATCATGGACAAAGCGGCGCCGGCATAAGCGACAAATGCAGGATCGCCTCCACCGATAGCAACGAGCTTGTCGTTGTCGTCGATGTAGGTCGCCACATACTGACCCGAAAAGTCGTTAGCGTCAGCGCCACTCACCCCCAGATCTTCGCCAAGGATGATGCCCAATAGCTCCGCTACCGCCGTGGTCTCGGGTAATACAAATGTCGTGCTCATGATCGGCCTCCTGCCGAGCGTTAGTTCAGAAACTTGCCGACCACTTTCTCAAATGAGTCGACGGTAAAGGGTTTTGCGATCAAAAATTGCGCACCGGCGTCCGTTGCCCGTTTGCGCATTTCGGTTCCCGCTTCGGTTGTTACGAAACCAAACGTGGTCTCAACTCCCTCAGAGCGGAGCGTTTCCAACAATTCAATGCCGGTCATGTTCGGCATATTCCAATCACAAAAAATGAGATCGGGTTCAGACTCCCGGATCATGCCCAGCGCGACCGCGCCGTCTTCAGCCTGGACCACGTCTTTTGTGGCTACACCAGCCTGGCGAAGTGTGCGCAACATCATCATGCGCATCGCTGCGCTGTCGTCGACCACGAGTATTTTCATTAATCACCCATTTCGGCGTTGGAGTTAAGAATCTGTTCGGAGCAGCGTGCACTGACGCGCCCGTAGTCCCGGTAGCGACCGCAGTTCCATTCGCTTTAGTAAATATTCACTTCGAAAATCTCGTTCAATAAATCTCACTGGGTGCCGCTGGCTTGACATCCTGCAAAACCCAAGGGAATCAGGGATATGACGCCCGAATCACTGGCGAGTGAAGTAAGCGACCTGGCCTCGATGCCAGATATAGCGATTCAGATCAACAACTTGTTGGCCGATCCGAACAGCAGCGCGTGGGACATTGGACGTCTCATAGAACAGGACCCAGGCTTGAGTGCCGCACTCCTGCGCATCGCGAACAGCGCGCTCTATAACAACGGCATTCCAGTAAACGCTATCGACCGCGCCGTGACTGTGGTCGGCACACGTGAGGTCAGAGACCTGGCCTTCGGCGTATGCGCCGTTGAGGCTTTCGACGGGATTTCGAACCAGCTGATCACGATGGAAGACTTTTGGTACCACAGCTTGCGCACGGCGGCGGCAGCGCGCGCCATTGAAAAAGTCAGTCGAAAGCGCTCAGGTGGTTCCATGTTCATTGCAGGCTTGCTGCACGACATCGGGCAACTGGTGATGTTCAGTCGCCGCCCGGAACAGTCTGAGGAGGCACTGAAGCTATCAGTTGATCGCGACGATGGCAGATCGACATTCAATGCCGAGCACGAAGTCTTTGGCTTCGACCACACTGAGGTGGGCGCGGCGCTGGCTACCCAATGGGGCTTACCGGCGTATGTCATCGATGCGATCCGGTTTCACCATCAACCGTTTTCTCACGGCAGTGATGACGAAGAGCAGGCCAACCGGATAGAGGTGGTTGCATCGATCGTACATCTTGCCAATACAATGGCCGTAGTCGGTGAAGTGGAAAGCACCCATCTTGATGATGGGCCAGCACTTTGCGAGGGCACACTCGAGAAACTCAACCTGTCGGCCGACGATCTGCCGGAAGTACTGTCGGTATCCAGCGATACCGTCGACGAGCTACTGCGAGTGTTTGTACCCGCGAACGCTGCCTGAATCTCCGCCTTAAGCCGCGCGTAGCTCGTTCGCCGACAAGCGGATCAGTTCACTCCCGATTTCGTTCAGCGATAGCACGTGTTGGATGGCGCGCTCCTCAATGGCCGTCTTCGGCATGCCGTAAATGACGCAGGATGCCTCATCCTGTGCGATCGTCACCGCACCGGCCGCCTGAAGGAGTTTCATACCCTCGGCACCGTCTCTCCCCATACCTGTCAAAATGACACCAACCACTGGCTGGACTCGAGCTTTCGCAACCGAAGCGAATAGCACATTCACCGAGGGGCGATGAAAGCCTACACGCTCGCTGTCATCGAGAGTGCAAACGAGACCGCTTCTATCTCGTGCGACACGAAGATGATGGCTTCCTGGCGCCACGTAAACACAACCGCGCTCTATTTTTTGCCCATGCTCAGCGTGGTAGACCTTCATCTTGCTGAGCTCATCCAGCCGCTCTGCAAAAGATCGACTGAACGTATCGGGTATGTGCTGGGCGACGACGATTGGCGGTGCATTGCTCGGCAGTCGCGAAACGATATCCTTGATCGCCTCCGTACCGCCCGTCGAGGCGCCGATTGCAATCAGTGGATCGCCAAGACCCGGGGCAAGCATTTTCGTCGGTTGGCGGAAAACGCCTGTCATAACGGGCACGCTGTTGACCGATGACGTGCGCCCTTGAGGAGAAAGCGCATTCAGGTTTACGGCAGCAGCGTTTCGAACCTCATCGATTATGATCTCTGCGGCAGCCTTCAGTTCCTCGCCACGACCAACGGCAGGCTTCTCGATAAAACTCACGGCGCCAAGCTCCATTGCTTTTTGCACCAATGCCGAGTTGCGTTCGGCGAGCCTCGAAATCATGACAACCGGCATTGGTCGCAACCGCATGAGATTGGCGAGAAACGTAACCCCATCCATTCGCGGCATCTCAACATCGAGCGTGATGACGTCCGGCTCGAGCAGTTTGATCTTCTCGCGTGCGTCGTAGGCATCCACTGCAACACCGACGACTTCAACGTCGGGCTCCGACTCAAGAATGCCGCGCAGCAGCTGACGTGCGCTCGGAGAATCGTCAACCACCAGCACGCGAATGCTGTTAAACAGCGCGACGCCCACCCTTAGGCCACTCGCTTATAGATGGTTCGTCCCAAGAGCCGGAAGTCTTCGGATACTCGGTGCAAGGACTCCGAATGCCCCATGATCAAAAGCCCATCCGGATCCATGACCCTATGGAAGCGCCTGACGAGTTCAGCCTGTGACTGCTTGTCAAAGTAGATCACAACGTTCCGACAGAAGATGACATCGAAGGGTCCAAGCTTTGGCCAGTCCGCAAGCAAGTTCATAACGCGGAAGTCGATCATCTGCTGCAACGAGTGCTTGACCCGAACCTTTCCCGACGCGGCACCCTTCCCGCGCAGGAACCATTGTTTCAGTCGCGCCTCAGCAAGCCCATCGACCCGATCCATGGTGTAGACGCCGCGCTTTGCAGTTGAGACAACCTGGGTATCAATATCGGTCGCCAGGATGTCGACCTGCCAGCTGCCCAGGTTCGGCAAAGTCTCAGCAAGCGTCATTGCAATCGAGTACGGCTCTTCGCCTGTCGAACAGGCAGCGGACCAGATGCTGAGAAGCTTCGACCCGCGTTTAATGTGCTCGGGTAGAAAGGTGTTCTTCAGATAATCAAAGTGATGGTTCTCACGAAAGAACGACGTAAGGTTGGTGGTAACCGAATTGGTGAAATGCTCGACTTCCACCGCATCGCCGCCGCTGATGATATCGAGGTATTGATCGATGTTCGCGATGCCGAGCGCACGCATCCGCGTCCCCAGCCTGCGAACAACAAGGCCTTTCTTGGCCTCGCTCATCTGGATGCCGGTAAGGCCCGCGATCATCTCACGGCAGCGCTTGTACTGCGCATCAGTCAACTGCACATTCATAACCCGTGCGCGCTCCGGTCCTTGCTCATGAGTTCTCCCTCCACCGGAACTACAGCGTCCGAAATCGAGGCTTCTTTATTCATATAACCCGATCAATGAACCTAAAGATTACGAGTGTTGAGCCGATACCTTCGATACGTATCGGGGTACATACGTGGCGGAAAAAAGGGAGCTACATGGGCATAGGCAGAAATGCGCGATCGGAGACATGTTCATGGCGACACCACGTCGTCGGCGTGACAATGATGCTGCTGACCGCAGGCTCACTTGCGTTGATCCCCCTACTTCCCGCCAAGAGCGAGAGCACGATCGACCTACCGTTTCTCAGCGGTATCGACTCACAAGTCGTCATCGCGTTTGCCGGATTCCCGGGCTGCAGCACGAGTTGCCCGACGGCGCTGCGTGCTATGGCCACGGCCTACGAGCAATCATTGACCCCCGACGTGCAATTGGTATTCATCAATGTTGAGCGCCACGCGCGCAATGACCTGACCACACAGTACGCACGCGCCTACCACGAAAGCTTCTCGGGGGTGACGCTCACGCAGTCAACTGCTTCCTTGTTTGCACGCGAACTCGGTCTGCGTTCGTTTGGCTCAACGGAAGCCGCACTTGCCCACAGCAACAACATTTATGTCCTAAGACGAGAGCGCGACGGTTGGCACATTGCCGAGATCCTCCGTTCGAGCCTGCAGACACAACCACTGGTCGCCAGCATTTCAAGACAGATCAGTCACGCCAATCAGTAAATTCACTATGAACAAGAATCAAATTTTCAGCGTTCTTTTTGGTCGCTTTCCAACCGAGGTCAAACCGGCACTCGAAGCTGACTACGATAAAGCGGATACCATGTTCTTCCGCATTCTGCTCGCACACTGGGTGTTTGCAGCCACCGTTATGGGTGCCGTCAACGGCTTCTACCTGATGGGACTAATCGGCGGCGGATTAATTGTCGGACTGGGTTGGGCGTGCCGTCAGTCGCTACCCGGTAGCGTGTATACGCGAATGGTACTCGCCTCGTCGCTAATGCTGTTCTCTGCGCTATTCATACAACAAGGTTTAGGTCGCATTGAATGGCACTTCCACGTCTTTGCGACGCTGGCGTTCATCATTCGATACAAGGACTTGCGACCGCTGCTCGCAGCGGTTGTAACCATCGCCGTTCACCATTTGACGCTGAATTTCTGCCAGCAATTCGGGCTCAGTGTATTCGGTACTCCGTTGGTGATTTTTGACTATGGTACGGGCCTTGGCATCGTGTTCCTGCACGCTGCCTTTGTTATCGCTGAGGCGGCCGTTCTCGGCTACATCATTGTTGATTTGACCAACCAGTTTTGTGAGCGCGTACAGGCATCTCATCAGAATCTTGAAGTGCTCGACACGCTCAAGCATGTCATCAAGACCGGGGATCTATCAGTACGCGTTGCCGACGACAATCCACAATCGGATATTGTGAATGACCTCTTCCGACTCATGCGAGAGAACGCGGCGGTCCACGTAGCGTTCAACAACGCAACCTCGCCGATGCTGTTGATCGACGAACAAGAAAATACCAAAGAAGGCAATCTCGCGGCCAAGACACTGATCGAGAAACTCAAGTCTGCCTACAGTCAGGCAGGCCATGAGGTTAATCCACACCAGCTGCGTGGAACGCCACTCGGCCACCTGATTGGTAACTGCCAGATCGATAGAGAAGGCTACAGCGAATCCGAGTTCCGACTCGGCGGGAAGATCATCACAGTGCAGGCGAATCCGGTCGTCAACGAGCAAGGTGAGAATCTTGGCGCCATTGTCGAGTTGGGTGACGTGTCCGCGGAACGGGAGTTGGAGCAACAAGTATCTGAGATGGTCGTTGCTGCCGGACAGGGTGATCTGTCTCAACGCCTCGCAGTCACCAGCGTCGACAGCTTCTTCGGAAAACTCGCTACCGGCGTCAATACGCTGGTCGAGAAATCCGAGATGCTGGTCCAGGATTGCTCACGCGTACTTGAGGCTTTGGCGAAGGGCGATCTGACGCAATCCGCCGAGGGCAACTACTCAGGACAATTCGCGGTGCTGACCGACAATCTGAATAAGACCGTCGAACGCCTGACCGAAACGGTCGTGTCCATTCAGCACAACTCAAATGAAGTGGATCAAGGCGCACAACAATTGTTCGAAGACAGCGCGGAATTGAGAAGCGCCATGCGCCAGCAATCGGACAAGCTGCGCGTCACCGCCGAGAGCATGGAAGAAATTACTACGACCATTCAAAACAACGCCGAGAATGCGGCTGAGGCCAATCGCCTTACCGATCAGGCGCGTGATGACGCCGAGCACGGCGGTGCCGTTGTGGGTAAAGCGATCGCGGCGATGGGTGGCATTAAGGAAGCGAGCAACAAGGTTACGGAGATTACAACCGTTATCGACGAGATCGCGTTCCAGACCAACCTGTTGGCACTAAATGCTTCTGTTGAGGCTGCCAGAGCCGGTGAACACGGGCGAGGATTTGCGGTTGTGGCAAGCGAGGTACGCAGCCTCGCGGCACGCAGTGCGACGGCTGCGCGTGAGATCAATGGTCTGATTGAAGACTCGGTAAATCGAATCGCCGAGGGCGCGGAACTCGTCAACAAATCCGGTGGCACACTCGAGGCAATCGTCGAGTCAGTACAGAAGGCGAACTCGGTCGTCGGCGAGATTGCAGCAGCCAGCACGCAGCAGTCAGAAGGCGTGCAGCTCGCAAACAGCTCACTCAGCTCGATGCGCGAACTGAACGAGCGTAACTTTGAGCGGGTAAACCACAGTGCGGGCGCAACGGATGCCATGCGATCCCAGGCGCAGTCGCTGCGTGAACTGGTTGCTGAGTTCAATACCGAGCGGCAGCACTCAAGTGCCGATCGTCCAATGGAGTTGAAAGTCGCAGAAGCGGGCTAAGGCCCTGTCAGTGCCACTGCGATTCCCGGTCTTCCCCATCGGCGAGACGAGCTTCAGACGACCACAAGGTCTGCCCCTCAGTTGCCTGAAACCGCGAGAATGCTGATGCGAGCGTCTTCGTGTGAACGCGAAGCCCCGATGCGCGTTCGTAGCCAACGAGCGATGAGAGACTGAGATACAAGGCGTCGGCGTCCTCTGGGCTGCTCGCATGAACACAGTCGAGAAACGCCTGTTCGTGTTCTGCGAGGGTCGTATCCCCGGGTCCAGGTATCGGTAAGCCAGCGCCTCGGTGCCCCACCATCTCGTGCATCAGCCGTTTGAATGCTGTACGACCCTCCTCGCCGAAACTGCCTTCTAAGGCAGCGTCGAGCTGTTCAGGAGATCGTCTGCCAATACTGACATGGGCCAGAAACAGGCGAATCGACCACACAGCCGCATCTGCCGGGTCTGAAAAACCCGGCACATGATCAACGCGGAGCCAAGACTGTTGCTGGTCAGTCATTTCTGAGATCGCCTACTTGACCATAATCATCATAGGTGGCGGCACCGTCCGGCTCCAGCAGATAAAACCTGTGCTGCCCCAAGGAATAGCCTGTTCGAAAAACAACGACTTACTGCCGATCAAGGCCTGACCCAAAAACAAAAAACTCTATAAGAAATAGAATGTTATAACATTGCATAATGAAAACTTCCGCGCATTTATCCAGTATTTGTCATATCGCGAAAATCAACCGGTTCGGGCGCCGGCAGCGCTAACCTACTGTTCTATCGGCTTTACTCTTCAACCTGTCAATCTGGGCATATGTGGGCGATTAGACGCGCTTGCGAGCGCGACGCTACTCTCCGTTTGGGGTGACATAAGACTGCCATGAGCAGCTTGTACCTCATCACAACAAAAGGAGAGCTATAAATGAGAGCGTTGAGACGCATTGCGACGGTTGTTGCGATAGCGTTTGGCGCCTTCGGTGCAAGCGCACTGCAGGCGACAACCGTTGCGCAGATGAACCTCGAGCAAATGGTCAACAATTCCGATCGTGTCTTCGTGGGCACTGTTCTGGATGTGACCGAGTCGCGCAAGCAAATTGGGGGCGGCGAGCTACCTGCGGTGACCTACCGCATCAAGGTATCGGAGTCGTTCAAGGGCGACTTCAGTGAAATCAAAGGCGAGTTCTACACGGAAGTGACCACACTTGGCACGCTTAAGAACATCGCCGAAGGCCATCACCCGATCACGGATTTTCCGATGCTGCAGGTCGGCGAAGAGTATCTCCTAATGGTGGCACCGGTCGGTCCGATCGGCCTGACTGCGACCATGGGTCTGGGTCAGGGCTGCTTCACCATCACCGGTGACGAAAGCGACAAGGTCGCACTGAACGGTGCGGGTAACGTCGGTTTGTTCGCCGGTATGCAGGTGGGCGTTGCTGACGGTGGACCGATCTCCTGGGGCACGCTGTCCAGCATGATCACCGACATCGTGGGAGGCGCTGAATAATGAAAACAACGAACACATTGCGCAGAGTATTGGCGACGGCTGTTGCCGGCTGCCTTAGCGCCTCGGTGATCGCGGGCGGTCCTTTGAACACGAACGCGAACGACCCGGACGGCGTCGAGCGCTGGCCGAATGGCGGTACCGCGATTCCTTACAACATCGACCAGGGTGGTCTTGGCCCGCTGAGCGCCGCTGAAGCAGTTGCTTTGGTAGAGAGTGCACTGGCGACGTGGGAGAGCATTCCGACAGCCACGAACGCTTACGTCACCACCGGTCAGCTTCCGTTTGACGTGGACTCGACGAATTTCGCACCCTTCGTCGACAACCTGTTCTTTGGCAACAACAATGCCGATGGATTGAGCCCTGTCGTCTTTGATGAAGACGGTTCAATCTTCCTGGCGCTGTTCGGTGTCAGCGGCGTTTTGGGTTTCGCTAGCACCGATACGAGAGCAGCAGACGGCACACCCCTTGAGGCTGTGAACTTCCTGAATGGCGGCGCAATTCTCGGTGGTTTCCCACTCGCGGATTTTGAGGGTGTCGCCTTCCATGAGTTCGGCCACTACTCAGGCCTCGGCCACACGGTAGTGAATGGCCAGAACATTGCCCTTGGCGATACGTCTGGCCCGACGCCTTCGAACACCTACGGCAACTCGCCTGGCGATCAGACGGAAACCATGTATCCGTTTGCGCTGCAGGGCGGTGGCCAGGTGACACCGCATGCGGATGACATCGCGTTCATGTCGTTCCTCTACCCGTCGGACACGTTCTTCTCGGGCAGCGGCACGATCACCGGTCAAATCCAGACACCTCAGGGTGAAGGCATCACCGGTGTGAACGTCATCGCACGAAACGTCAACGATCCGTTCGTCGACGCTGTATCGGCGATCTCGGGTGACCGTGCAGGCAACGGCATCTACACGATCAACGGTTTGACACCGGGCGAGGCATACACCATCCATGTGGATCAGATCCTCCAGGGTGGATTCTCCACGACGCCGGTTCAATTACCGGGGCCTGAGGAGTTCTTCAACAGCGCTGAATCATCGGATTCGACCGCTGATGATCCAACAGACGCAACGCCGGTTGTGGTCGCGGCCGGTGCGCCGGTTGAAGGTGTGGACATCATCTTCAACGCACCGCCTCCGGGCTCCATTCCGCTGGATGACGACAACTTCGTCGAGCTCTTCCCGAGCTTTACGATTGGACTCTGCGGTCGTGAATATGACTCGCTGTTCGTGAACTCGAACGGCAGCATCACTTTCGGTGCTGGCGACACTGCGTTCATCGACAGCATCGGTGGCATGCTCGCAGGACCACCGCGAATCGCAGGCCTCTGGGATGACCTCAGCCCGAACAACGGCGGCAGCGTTTCGTTTGAAGAGAAAGCAGATCGTTTCACCGTGACCTTCAGCAATGTGCCGGAGTTCCCGGCGGCCGGAGGCAACACGTTCACGATCTCGATCTTTAAGACGCGAAACCAACGTCGCGGAAACGACGGTGGGTCCGTATCTAATGCATTCCGTATCGACTACGGCACGCTGACCGCGACCGACGGACTGGCGGGCTACAGCTGTGGCGGCCTGGACACGAGCGGCTTCGAAGAACCTTCTGACTTGTCGGCGTTCACACGTTCTATCAAGACACGTGGACAAGCGGCGATCTACGAGCAGTTCAATTTCCTTTCGACGAACGATCTGTCCGGTAGCACCTTGCGCTTCCTGGCGACACGTCCGTTCAAGGACGCGTTCGAGTCGAATGACTCAGCTGAAGATGCAGCGAAGATCTCACTACCGTTCAACACAATCGATCGTTACAGCGGCATCTCCGCCGGCGACGTGGACTTCTACAAGTTCTCAGCAGAAGCTGGCTCGACGCTGTTTGCCGAAGTGATCAGCGGCAGCATCGATTCGGTAATGGGGCTGTTCCTGCTCGAGGATGGTGTTGCGACACCGATCGCGATCGATGATGACGGTGGTGCAGGAGTCCTCTCCGCAATCCAGCTTCCGCTGGAAGTCACCGGCACCTACGCCATTGCTGTATCCACGTTCCCGGACTTCGACTTCGTTGGTGACGGGTTCAGCGAAGGTCGTTACGTGCTCAGCATCGAGGCCGTGGATGGCTTCATCCTCGCGCTCGGTGACGATGACTCTGCGGAAGTCGATCTCGGCTTCAGCTTCCCGTTCAATGGTGAGACCTACACCAGCGTGTTCGTCAACTCGAACGGTAACCTGACGTTCGGCGAGGGTGACACGGACTTCTCTGAGTCCACCTTCGACTTCCTGAACGGCCCACCGCGCATCGCGCCGCTGTTCGACGATCTGTCGCCGAACGCCGGTGGTCGCGTAGTCGTTGATGGTGATGGCACGAGCTTCACGGTTGCCTTCGAAGGTGTACCGGAGTTCTTCGCCAGCACCACCAACACCTTCACAGTGACATTGTCAGCTGACGGTAGCATCAACATCGCCTACGGCGGCATTGCTGCAACCGATGGCCTGGTTGGTGTCACGGAAGGTAACGGCGCAGCCGATCCAGGTTCGACCGACCTCAGCGAAAGCTCCGGCCTGTCGGCAACCGGCACAACCTACGAGTTGTTTGACTTCATCAATACGAATGATCTTTCGGATTCTGAAGTCGACTTCGAGTAGTTAGGAATAAGCTGCGTCGCAAGGCGCAGTCGTTTCGGAAAGGGCAGCTTCGGCTGCCCTTTCTTTTTTGAGCCTACTTTCGACCGGAGGCCTGTCAACCCATCGCACTTGCACTACAACCGCGCTACGATGTGCCCTCAAATCTAGGGGGCATCGATTATGCGAGCTTTTCGGCTTCTGCTTTTGGTCCTGTGTTTCGTAGCGGCGAACGAGGCGCTCGGTGATGACACACGGCTTCTACGTTTTCCAGACATCCACAATGATCGCGTGACTTTTGTCTACGCCGGTGATCTGTACGTTGCGTCGACCGACGGCGGCTCAGCTGTCCGCCTGACCTCACACGCCGGCATGGAGCTCTACCCCAAATTCTCGCCGAACGGTGAGCAGATCGCGTTTTCAGCCGAGTACAACGGGACGCGCCAGGTCTATGTCATTCCGACAAATGGCGGGACCCCGCGCCAGCTCACCTGGTACAACGATGTCGGTCCGATGCCGCCACGCGGTGGCACCGACTATCGAGTCCTCGACTGGACTCCAGACGGAGAACACGTTCTGGTACGTGCCAACCGACTGCCCTGGGGCGTGCGTATGGGTCAGTATTACCTGGTGCCGGCGAATGGTGGGAACGAATCGCCCCTGGAGATTCCAGAAGGTGGCGGCGGCATGTTCTCACCGGACGGAACGAAGATCGTCTATACACCCATCGACCGAGAGTTCAGGACATGGAAACGATATCGCGGTGGTCGTGCTCAAGATGTATGGGTCTACGATCTCGCCAATAGCCAATCAACGCAATTGACTGAGCACCGAGCGACGGATCACCAACCGGTATGGGTCGGGGATGACATTTTCTTCACCTCGGATCGCGATTACACCCTCAATCTGTACCGTCACTCCAAGTCTGGTGCCGTACCCGTGACCGACCACGACGAATTCGATGTTCTATGGCCGAGCGCAGGTCCAAACGCCATCGTTTACGAGAACGGCGGATGGATCTATCGCTTTGATCCAACCACAGGACAAACTGAAAAGCTGAATATCACGGTCGTCGGCGACCGTCACGAATCTCTGCCGAAGGTGGTCGAAGCGGGCAAATTTGTGGAGTCTGCATCCCTATCGCACACAGGCAAGCGCGTGCTCATGACAGCGAGAGGAGAGCTGTTCAGCGTACCCGCCGAGAAAGGTCCAATACGCAACCTGACCCGGACACCAGAAGCACGTGAAATCGCCGCCAGTTGGTCGCCGGATGGTACTCAGATTGCCTATCTTTCGGATGCAAGCGGCGAGTACGAAGTGTATGTACGCTCGGTAAAGACCGGCGAAGAAAAACAAGTTACCGATAATGGTGACACCTGGCGATTCGCGCCGGTTTGGTCCCCTAACTCCGAGATGCTGATGTTCGGTGACAAGCGTCAGCAACTGAATATTCTTGACGTCGACAGTGGCAGAGTGAGCATTATCGATACCTCTGTACGCAATGACATTACCGACTACAGCTGGTCACCTGATAGCCGTTTTGTCTCCTACGTAAAGAACAACGATATTGGTATCGGTAGCGTTTGGATCTATGCATTGCGGACCAGGAACACGTATCAGGTGACATCCGATATGACCGGCGAGAGCACGCCCGTCTTCGATCCGGAAGGACGCTATCTGTATTTCCTTTCCTCTCGCGATCAAAACCTTGAGTTCAGCTCAATTGAATTCAACTACATGGTCACCAACTCAACCCGTGTCTATGCAGCAATGCTCAATGCGGACCAGCCGGCATTGTTCCTTCCGGAAAGCGATGAGGTCGCGACAAACGATGAGACCGACAGCGATGCCGGTGACGATACGGACGATGCGGAAGCGTCAACGGATATTCGAATTGACTTTGAAGGTATAGAGCGTCGTATCGTTGCGCTGCAACCCAGTGGCGGCAATTACTTCGGGCTCTCTGCGACTTCAAAAGGCCCGATCTACACCAAAGTCACCGATGCCGGTGTCAGTGTCGCGATGTTCGATCTTGAGTCCGAAGAAGAGTCAACGATCCTCGAAGGTACGGGACAGTTCTCTCTTTCCGCCGATGGTAAAAAGTTGCTCTTCAGAGCCAACGGCGGATTTGGCATCGTTGACGTGGCCCCAGGGCAGAACACCACAAAAGGACTGCTTGATCTCGACAACATGGAGATTCGGGTCGACCCACGTGTCGAATGGCAGCAGATGTATGTCGATGGGTGGCGCATTCTCCGTGATTGGTTCTACGACCCGAATATGCACGGTCAGGATTGGAATGCGATCAGAGATCGGTATGCCCCGCTCGTAGACCATGTCGCACACCGAGCTGACCTCGATTACATCTTTGGCGAAATCGCCGGCGAGATGAATGCCGGGCACATCTATGTCCAATCCGGCGATCAGCCTACTGTTGAACGGCGAAATAGCGGTCTGCTGGGTGCTGAAGTCAAACCTATTGAAGGTGCATATCGAATCACGAAGATTTTCAGCGGAGAAGCATGGCAAACAGAATTTTATTCTCCATTGGCGGCGCCAGGTGTCGACGTTGACGAAGGCGACTACATTCTTGCGATCAATGGTGTTTCGACTGACGAGGCCGAGAACTTTTATGCGCTTCTCGAGAACACTGGCGGTGATCTCGTTACGCTGACCGTGAACGACAGGCCGACCACGCGGGGTAGCCGCGATGTCATGGTCCGTACCATCACCTCCGAGACGTCGCTGCGCTACCTCGACTGGGTAGAAGAACGGGCCAGGCGCGTTGACGAACTCTCAGGCGGACGTATTGGTTACGTGCACTTACCGAACACCGCAGGTGCAGGGAATCGTGAGTTGTTCAAGCGGTTCATGCCTCAGATGAATAAGGATGCGCTTATCATCGATGCCCGATATAACGGTGGCGGCTTTATTCCGGACAGGATGATTGAACTGGTTGCACGCCAACCCCTGAACTACTGGAAACGTCGCGGCCTTGAGCCCCAGGCAACCCCAGCGTTTTCACATTCTGGGCCTAAAGCAACACTCATCAATGGCTACTCGTCCAGTGGTGGTGACGCCTTCCCGTACTACTTCAAAAAACTAGGTCTGGGGCCACTGATCGGTACTCGCACCTGGGGCGGTCTCATCGGCATCTCAGGAAACCCAGCGCTCGCTGACGGCGGCAGTATTCTCGCATCTACATTCCGTTTCATGGACACGGACAATGCGTGGGCGGTTGAAAACGAAGGCGTCGCGCCAGACATCGAGATTGTCGATCGTCCAGAGCTTGTTGCAGCCGGGCAGGATCCGTCGCTTGAGGCTGCAGTCGAGTATTTGCTGACTGAGTTACAAAACAACCCGTCTACCGAAGTGAAGGCGCCAGCAGCACCTACTGACTTTTGAGGCATCGAAGAATTGTGCGTACGGATATACCGGTATGACAGCCCCTGGGAGCTGGACGAGGCAGACGACACAGCTGGTTTACGAGAATCCCTGGATGTCTGTGCATGAAGACGAGGTAACCGCACCTGGCGGCACTCAGCACCGATACGGTCACGTCCACTTTAAGAATATGGCGGTGGCGGTCCTCGCCGTGGACGAGTCGGATTGCGTGCTGCTGGTCTCTCAAAGTCGCTACACGTTGGGCATCAAGACGATAGAGCTACCAATGGGCGGTGCCCCGCTCGATGAGCATCCGCTGACGGCAGCAAAACGTGAGTTGCGGGAAGAAACGGGGTTCTCCGCCCAGCATTGGACGCAACTGATGAGAGTGCATCCCAGCAACTCAATCACTGATGAGGTGGGGCTGGTTTTCCTCGCCACCGGACTGACGCGTGGTGACAGTGAGCCTGATGACACCGAAGACATCGAACTGTTGCGGGTGCCCGTCGACACCGCAATAGGCATGACGACGGACGGTTCGATAACCGACGCCATCAGTGTCCTGGCGCTACTGCGTCTTGCGTTGATACGTGCGGGCGCGAGCGATAAGCGTGCACGGTAACGGTCAAATATGCGACGATCAGCGGGTGAGCCATGCATATAAGGAGCGTCCCCATGCCTAACCACCGTAAACACTATCTGCGCACGATTATTGCGCTGGCGGGACTCTCTATTCTTGGCGGTTGTGCCAGCGTGGAACGTACGGTAACCGAAGACGGATCTGAGGTGTTTTCAGTCATCTGCGATGGCAACAGCCGTGGTGCAAACTTCTGCCTTGAGAAAGCCGGACGCACGTGTGCTGCCCGCAATGGCTATAAGATCTTGAGTAACGACGGGCGCGTCGCTGAAGGACTCGACAAAGCCGCATTGGCAGACCTGTCCGCCTATATGGATTTTGCTTCAGACCGTAACCGACTCGTGTTCGTCTGCAACGACAACGAGTAAGTCCAACCTGCGGAATCTCACCTCAAGCCGCTCGGTGGGCGTTGTTTCCTCGGGCGGGAACGCTGTGTTTGACGGACGCGTGCGTCTCGGTCTCTGTGTTGAAGAAGCGCATTAACTGGTTTAGCCCATCCGCTTGTTCGGTGAGCGCCTGACTTCCTTGCGCAGCTTCTTCGACAAGTGCTGCGTTTTGTTGTGTCAGCTCGTCGATCTGAGTCACGGCACCATTGATTTCCTGAATGCCGGTGGACTGCTTCCGATTTGCACTGGCAATCTTGCCGACCATATCGGAGACCTGATCTACGCCTCTGACGATCTCCTCTAGCGTTTTGCCCGTCTCGTCCACAAGCTGGGAGCCAACATCGACCCGGCTGGTGCTCGCCTCGATCAGCTCCTTGATCTGACGTGCCGCAGAGCCACTGCGACCTGCCAGGTTCCGCACCTCATTAGCCACGACCGCAAACCCTCTGCCCTGCTCGCCCGCTCTGGCCGCTTCCACCGCCGCGTTGAGTGCCAGCAGGTTGGTCTGGAAAGCAATCTCGTCGATCACACCAATGATCGCAGTCACTTCCCGACTCGAGTTACTAATGTCTTTCATGGCATTGATCGCTTGCTTGACGACCGTACCACCCCGCTCAGCGTGCTCACGCGCCGTCAGAGCCAGCGCTTCTGCCTCCTGCGCATTGCTGGCGTTGGTCGAGACCGCACCCGTCATTTCCTCGATGCTCGCGGCTGTCTCCTGCAGACTCGCGGCTTGCGATTCAGTGCGTCGTGCCAGATCTACGTTGCCCTGTGAGATCTCCTCAGCGGCGCTTCGCACCCAGCCGGCGGACTTTTGAATGCGTCCAACGACTTCGGTGAGTTGAGCGATCGTCGTGTTGGCGTCCGACTTCAATTGATCGAAGGCGCCGACGTACTCACGATCAATCGTCTCTGTGAGATTACCTTTCGCGACCGCTGCGAATACGCGCATCGTGTCATCCAGGACGAACTGCGCGATACCCACCAGCTGATTCACGTTCTCTGAGAGAGTGACAAAAAAGCCTGTCTTGTCGCCGAGCGCAATTCTGCGACTAAGGTCACCAGCGAGTGCCGCCGTAACCACCCCCTGCACTTCCTCTTCGACAGCGAGCTCCGCGGTTCGATCGACCCACTCGAAGACGGTGCCGATCCGATCACCGTCATCGCCAAATACGGGATTGGCGATGTAGTCCACAGTGATCGTCTCGAACATGACCTGGGACTGGTAACGCTCACTCAATGACTCGAATACCTGTGGATCTGACTCCCGATGCAGGATGGCAACGTGAGTACCTTCCAGGGCCGGCACATTGCCCTCGCCTGTTGCTTTCATTATCTCGTCACGAGCACTGTCAAAGAACGCGCGCATCGCGTGGTTGGCATACACGATCTTGTGATCCGGACCTGCGATCATTACGTTCGCCGCGGCACTGTTTAGCGCTTCGCGTACCCGACCGTTTTCCTCGAGTGTGGCTTTGACGACCACCTCTTCTGCCAACGCTTCGGTCTGATCTCGCCATTCGAAAACCGTCCCCATGCGCTCACCACTATCCGAGAAAACCGGATTCGATGCGTAGTCGATCGTGTGACTACCAAACTCAAGCCTGCCGTGTTGCGCACTGTTGCTCGACGCATCAAACGCGGCGCCGTGCGAAACCTCGCGGTGCATGAATGATGCATCTGCGCCGAGCACCGAAGCGGCAAAAAAACCAGATACCCGTTGAGCGATCGACGATTCGATCCGATCAAGGAAGTCCATCATCGCAGTGTTTGCAAAGACGATCTGATTCTCTCGGCCAGCGATCATCACCATGCCATCGACGTTCACCAGCGCTTCGCGAATACGACCGTTTTCGGCGAGCGTAATCTCTACCTGACGCGCCTCTTCGAGATCAGCGGTTCTGTCTCGCCACTCGACAACCGTGCCGACGCGATCACCGTTGTCGGCATAGACCGGATTCGCCACATAGTCGATCGTATGTGGACCGAACGTGATTCGCGCCTCGGTCTCACTGGAGATATTCGCCAAGGACTCTGACGGCGATTGATGCAGTTGCTCAAGATCAACCCCTTCAAGGGAGCCTTCGAATGAAACCGCTGTGTCGGTCTCTACGTAAGCGCCGATCTGGTCAACAAACTCGCGCAAAGCGTCGTTGACGAAAATGACTTTACCGTCCGGACCTGCAATCAGTACGTATCCCGATACGTTCATTAGTGCCTGCCGGACTCGACCATTCTCGGCGAGCAACAGTCGATCCGATTCGATCCGCTCACGCAGTCGCCGCTGCATCACACGTGCCGATGCGAATACGCCTGTCTCAGCCGCCCCGGTCGACATTTCCACACTGAGGTTATCGTTTGCGATCTCATTAACGAAGTACTCGAGTCGCGAGGGGTCTGCGCCTAGTTGTCTCATCGTCGAAACGATAAGCGCCACCCCGAGTACGACGGCAAGAATCAGCGGTAGTAGCGCCGTGACCGATGTGGCTGTGACCGTGGTCTCCGCACGCTGCAATCCAGTCTGCGCGAGTGCGCGTAAGTCGGCGGAGAGTTGGTCTTCCATTTGCTTGAGCAGATTGATCTTCAGGGTCTGCTGTTCGAACCAGTACGTCGACGAGGTTTCGAACCCGCCACTTGCGGAACGCGCGAGCGCCACTGAGCGCATTCGCTCTGTTTCACGAACCGCGTCATTGTCCATCAGTTGATCGAAGGCCAGACGTTGGGCCAACGTGGCCGTAGATCTGAACACATCGAGATACACGTTCTGCGTCGTGACTAGTGTACGAAATCTGTCGTAAAGGCCCGGACCAAACCGATCATTGGCGAAAGTATTCGACAAAACCGCGCGTTCGATTCCGGCGCGCTCTTTGCTTTGCAGGAACGCGACGTAGGCCGAGCCACCGATACCGAATTCACCCACGCTGCTCAAGCGCGGTAAGAACTCGATCAGTCCGAGAAACTCGCTATTGATGACAGTGTAGTAACCCAGCGCATCACCCAACGGAATCTCTAACGTCTGGACTCGCTCTCGAATCTCGGCGATCTGCTTCAGGTCAGCAACCCCCGTCGCCAGCTTAGACGAAAACTCAGCGCCAAAGCTCTCGGAATCGAAGGCATTCAGCAACTGCTGCAACTCAGCGATACGGGCGTCGGTGATCGCGTAGTGATCACGAATCTGCGGACCAAAGCTTCCGCCTTTGCTGCCCAGGTATCCGGCCGACATGCCCCGTTCTTTTTGCAGCTCGTGCACCATCGCGCTCGACACAACAGCAAACTCCGCAAGCTCCAGCAGCCTCGAATTCTCTTCACGAAACGCCAACGCGTGTCGAATGTCTGACTGCGCAAGCCAAACGAGACCCAACGCGGGAACCAGCAGTGCCAAGACCAGCTTCCAAACCAAAGGTAGTCGATTCATTTCAGTCGCAATTCCCTAAATCTGCGTCGTTTGGGCCGAAGCCACGTAAGGGGAATAGCGGCAGGAATCCAGGTCGGTTTAACGTGTTTGCGTACCTCCGCCGGAATCGCCCGAACCGGGCGGTAGATACAAGACTGACAGACGCGCCATCATGCCCTTTGCACGCTGGAATTCACGCCAAAGCCGAGAAAACCCGGAAACGAAAATCACCATTGGATTCATAGAGTTAATCGGTCGTGTGATGCCAAAGTCGACCTTATCCTCCTCTTCGGCAAAGCTGCCAAACATCCGGTCCCAGACGATCAGGACACCGCCGTAGTTTTTGTCGAGATACTCCGGGTTGCGCCCGTGATGTACCCGATGGTGGGAAGGCGTGTTGAACACCATTTCTATGGCCTTCGGAAGCTTGCCGATGGCCTCGGTGTGCAACCAGGTTTGATAGAGCAGTACGACGGCCTCCGCAAAAATCACAGCAAATGGGTCAAAGCCCATGAGGACAATAGGCACGTGGAAGAAAACCGGCCAGAAGGCGTCCATCGGACCGAATCGGTAGGCGACTGACATGTTGTAGTGCGGCGAAGAGTGGTGCACCGAATGCGTGGCCCAGGCCAACGCGACCCGGTGGCTGAACCGGTGTTCCCAGTAGTAGGCGAAGTCCGCAATGAACAACAGACCGACCAAACTCCAGCCGTTGGTCGGAATATCGAAGAACGCAAATTGATGGAAGAAAGACAGCGTACTGACATAGAACGTGAAGAACAGCACCACGGATACGACGAGGTACAACGCCTGGACCGCGAAGTTCGCGACCGTATCTCCAAAAAGTCGCCAGTTAAGGGTTCGCCGCCACGCATATCGGACGAATTCAAGACCGAGAAACGCCAGCGAGATCACGAAGAACCACTCGCTAAGCGCCGTCTCAAGGTTATACAGCTCGAGCTCAGACACAGAAGCGATCAACCAATCCATTCGAAGACTCCAGTAAATTATCTATTTTGATAATTTATAGCTGCTATGATAAATTGTCAACTTTGATAATTAATGAAGCACTATGGCTCGACCCACAAGAAAAGCAGAAAGACGTGCCGAGATTCTCTCGGCGTTTGGTCGGTGTATCGCCCGCTATGGCGTGGAAGGGGCCACTCTGGATAAGGTCGCCGCTGAGGCAGGGCTCGCAAGAGCACTGATTCGCCACAACGTCGGCAATCGTGATGAGCTACTCGAGGCGTTCGTCGCGCACTACGGTGACGAGACGAATAAGGCCTTTGACGCGCTCTTCGATGCGCTTCCCGAATCGGACCCAATGCCCACACTCATGGACTGGTTGTTCGATCCTGACTTCAGCGACCCAGACGAGGCGAGCGTGTCTAACGCACTATTCACCGCGGCCATCGCGCACCCTGCGCTGGCGCGTGAACTGAATGCGTGGACCGAAGGGTTCACCGAGCAGATTGCGAGCGTGTTGCAACGCGCTTACCCCAACTCAACCGAGCGCTGTCGGGTGGCAGCGGTTGCGTTGGTCGCGATCTACTTCAATTTCGACACCATGGCACCACTGGGTGACCCAGAGCAATGGCGGCAGATTTCCTTATCTGCCGCCGAACTGGTGCTTGAGGCTCTGGACTAGCTTTGAACTAGCGAGTTATTCGCCGGTCCAGTCCGGGATGCGGCCAGGCGTCCATGGCGCACCTTGCACTTCCAATGCAGCCTCCAGGTCTGCGACGCGTCCAGAAACCGCTTTCAACGTTCTTAGAACTTCACGGAATTCAGCGGCAGCGATCACATATGAGCCCTCGAAATTACCGCCCTGTGGAGACTGCGAACTGACCAGCGTGCCGTAGATTGAGCCCACACGAGATGAGATCGACATCGGCGTCGGCTCATTCCTACTCGCAATGGTTGAATCGCCGTTCAACTGCACTCGCATATCCGCAAGCTGATTCGCAAGATTCGTCACACCAGCAAGCTGACCGGGATCGACGTTCGGGGTCTGCAAGATGGCTGCTCTGATGTAGGCAATCCGGTTTTCCAGCTCACCGATCGCACGCGTACTGCCGATCGTGGCGCGGTGCAGATCAGCCACCTCGATCTGGAACGCCTGCAGCGCGGCGCGGTCGGCTGTAATCTCCGGACTCGATTCTAGCGACTTCACCGTAAACGACTGTGGTTCACCCACGCTCGTCATGACGCCATCGCGTACAACAGCGAGTTCGGCAGAGTAAGTGCCTGGCAACACCATCGGTCCCATCGGCTCACTCTGCCAGTAGGGCCGATCACCACCACCGGAAAGATCGATCGGATTCGGCGGTGGTAGCCGCAAGTCCCATGCCGTTCTATGCAACCCTTTACCGGTCTTGCCCGCAACACGTCGAACGATATTACCTGCACTATCGCGCACCACAAGATAGAGCTCAGGTGCCTGCTCCCGGTCTTCTTCACGCAGCACATCCCATGATGGATACGGGGTATCGCCACCTGCCTTTTCGGTTTCGATCTCGGCAGCGCGGCGTGTTGCTTTACGCGACTTCAGAGGCTCATCGAGGTAGTAGGTGAACACCGCACCGAAGGGTGGGTTGTCGGCGACATAGTACTCCTCACCGATAGAACCCTTCTTGCGCCCACCCCAAAGGTCACCCTCAACATACAACCAGGGGTCACGCACGCCGAACAGTTCAAATGAATCGATATCGGCTTTCTTCGTACGCAACGCGGAGTAGTCATCGAGGATGTAAATGCCGCGACCGAAGGTACCCACAACAAGATCGTTCTCTCGCTGCTGGATTTCGATGTCTCGCACCGCGATCGTCGGGAAGTTCGATTTCAATGCATGCCACGAAGCACCGCCATCCTGAGTGAAGAACAGGCCGAACTCAGTGCCAAGGAACAGCAGATTCGGGTCGACGTGATCCTCAACAATCGTATGCGCCGAACCGCGCTCAGGCAGATTTGCAGCAATGGATTTCCAGGACTGGCCTCGGTTGTCCGAACGCAAAACGTACGGCTTGTAGTCGCCCCGCTTGTGGTTGTCGAGTACGACATACACCACGTCGCTATCGTGGGCAGAGGCAAGCACGTCATCGATGTAGGACATGTCCGGCACACCCGCAAAGCGGGTGGTCTGCTTCCAATTCGCGCCGCCATCCTCGGTGATGTTCATCACACCGTCGTCGGTACCAACGTAGATCAACCCTTCCTCAAGGACACTCTCGCTGATCCCAATAGCCGACCCGTAAATGGACGTCGAGTCGTTCTTGGCAATGGTATCGACACCCCAAACACGCCCCATCACCTCAAGCGAGTTGCGGTCGAGCTGACGCGTCAAATCCGGGCTAATCTTCGTCCAGCTGTCTCCTCGATCATCGGAGCGGAACAAGTACTCGGATGCGTAATAGAGACGCTGCGGCGCATGTGGACTAACGATCAATGGGGTATTCCAGTTCCACTTGTAGTCGTTCTCACCGCGTTCCGGATGCGGCGTAATGAACACGCGCTCCTGTGTGCGCCGATCGATCCGCGCGAGCCCGCCGTACTGGTATTGCGCATACATGATGTCCGGGTCTGTCGGATCGAATCGCGGCTCGTAACCATCGCCACCCAAAACGAGGTTCCAATCGCTGTTGGTAATGCCATGCACCACCGTCGTGCGTGACGGCGCGCAGAGCGAGTTGTTGTCTTGTGTACCGCCGCACACGTTGTAGAACGGTTCTGCGTAATCCGGCTGGATGCGGTAGAACTGTGTGATCGCAAGGTTCCGTACATGACGCCAGGTCGAACCACGGTCCCACGTCTCGTAAATACCACCATCGCCGCCGATGTACAGATGCGCTGTGTTTTCAGGATCGATCCACAGCGCGTGATCATCGACGTGTCGCCATGTCGTCGATAGCGGCGAGAACGATTTGCCGCCGTCCTCCGACTTCATGGTGAACGTGTTCATCGCGTAGACCCGCTCCGGGTTCTTGGGGTCGACCACGAGTTCGTTGTAGTACATGCCGCTGGTCGTCATGTAAGACGACTGCTTGGACCAGTTCGCACCAAAGTCTGTTGAACGGTAAACGCCTTTTTCGTCATCGTTCGCTTCGATGATGGCGTAGATCATGTTCGGAGCGCTCGGCGCCATTGCCATACCGATCTTGCCCATATGGTCCGAAGGCAAACCGGAGGTCACCTTGGTCCAGGTCTTCCCGCGATCGGTGCTGCGTTGCAGACCACTTCCAGGGCCACCATGAATCAGTGTCCAGACATGCCGACGACGCTGGTAGGTTGAGGCCAGAATGACATCATGGTTCGTCGGATCGACGAGCACCTCGTTAACACCCGTGTGTTCGTCGATCTCAAGGATTCGTTCCCAACTCTCGCCGCCATCGGTGGTTCGATACAGACCTCGGTCGCCACCATCGCTCCAAAGCGGTCCCTGTGCGGCAACCAGCACTTCATTGGAGTCTTCCGGGTTGATCCAGATCATGCCGATATGGCCAGAGTCTTTCAGACCCACATTGCTCCAGCTCTTGCCACCATCAATGGACTTGTAAACGCCGTCGCCGTAGGCAACGCTTCGCTGCGCCAGGTTTTCACCGGTACCCACCCAAATGGTCTTGGAATCGTTCGGATCGATTTCCACAACGCCGATGGCGTACGAGGCCTCATTATCGAAAAGCGGTTCCCAGGTAATGCCGGCATTCTGCGTTCTCCACAGCCCGCCTGACGCCACACCCACAAGAAATGCGTTATCGCCGCCGGGATAAAACGCAAAGTCTGAAATGCGACCGGATGTAATGGCAGGTCCGATATTTCGCAGCGGTAGGCTGGCGAGTGGATGCTTCTCAGGCTTGTCTTCTTGCGCATTCCCGATGGAGGGAACCGCGAGGGCAAACGCCGCAGAGAGTGCAATCGATAGGAGTCGTACGAGCATGATGACTATCCCCACAAAAGTCACGGATTCACGGCGGGAACCGCCGCGAGAGTGCGCTGAGCATGACCAATCAGCCCTGAGACTGCAAGAGACTTTCCGGCGCCACCGCTGGCGAGCTCGCGTCTCGACTGCTACCGTTCCTGCATGAACATGAACAAACGTTTGTCCCTGGCGGTGCTTGGGATTACGAGCCTCCTCGCGAGCCCCATTTCCTTCGCACAAGCTGCGACAGAAGTGCCAGAGGTGGGAACCTCGCCAGAATGGGTGATTGCTATTCATGGAGGCGCTGGCGATGCGAAGCGGGCGTCATTAACTCCCGAGCAGGTAGCCAAATCACGCGCTGATCTGACTGCCGCGCTGGAGGCCGGCGCAAAGCTGCTCGACGCTGGCGGCACTGGCCCGGAAGCTATCGAGGCTGCCTTGAAGATTCTCGAGGACTCACCGGACTTCAATGCGGGCAGAGGCGCAGCACTCGATGAACACGGTGACGCGAAACACGACGCATCGATCATGCGGGGCGAAGATCACGCCGCAGGTGGTGTCGCCGGGAGCTCACGCATCAAGAACCCGATCGCAGCGGCACGCGCAGTCATGGAGCAAACACAGAACGTACTACTGCATGGCGAAGGCGCCGATTGGTTCGCCGCCGATATCGGGCTGGAAATGGCGAATCCGCACTATTTCATTACTGAGGGGCGCGAAGCAGCGCTGCGCAGGATGCGCGCTTTCGAACATGGTGATACGAACCTAGGCGCTCCCGATAATGCCTACTACGGCACTGTCGGCGCGGTGGTTCTGGACAAACACGGCAACATTTCCGCTGGGACCACAACCGGTGGTCGCACGAACAAGCGCTACGGTCGTATCGGCGACACGCCTATCATCGGCTCTGGCACCTACGCGTCGAACCAATCATGTGCGGTTTCGGCTACCGGACACGGCGAGTTCTTCATGCGTTGGACGGTCGCAAGAGACATCTGTGCGCGCGTCGAATTTGCTGACGAAACGCTCGCCCGTTCGGCGGAGATCATGCTCGCCGACACACTCCTACCCAAGGGTGGCACAGGCGGGATCATCGCTATGGAACCAGACGGATCCGTCGTATTCGTTGCTACCACCGCCAATATGCGACGCGGAGTGATGTCTTCCGAGACACCGGCGCGCGTCGCGGTCTACACGGATGAGGAAGTCGAATAGAGGGGCGAATTAACCCTGCATCTGTTCGAGTTCGAGACCGCGCGTTTCGTGCACCATCTTGATCACGAAGAACACCGAGAGCACTGCGCCCGCGGTGTAGACACCGTACGCCCCGGCTAGGCCGATCGAGGTCAACAACACGGGGAAAGAGACGGTGATCAAAAAGTTGGAACCCCATTGTGCAAGCCCACACACCGCCAGCCCTGCCCCGCGAATCTGGTTCGGGAACATTTCGCCGAGCATGACCCACATGACCGGCCCCCAGGACGCGTTGAAGAACATCACGTAGACGTTTGCGGCCACCAGCGCCAGCGGGCCGTAAATGCCTGTCATCGCCAACGTGCCATTCTCGTCCACCGTCGCATTCAAAAACGCCAGCACCAGGATCGCCAGAGACACTGACATTCCCACCGACCCGATCAACAGCAACGGCTTTCGACCAATCCGATCCACGAGCAGCAGCGTGGCGGTCACAGCCACGATACTCAAACCACCACTGATGACGTTGATCAGCAACGCGTCGCTTTCAGCAAAACCCACCGATTGCCACAGCACCGAGCCGTAGTAGAAGACCACGTTGATACCGACCAACTGCTGAAAGGTGGCAAGACCCAACCCGACCCAAACCAGACGCCGCAATCGCCGGGTGTTCGGATCGATCAAATCACCGAGTGTCGGGGTATGTTGATCCGCCGCGAGCGAGCGGCTGATCTCGTCGACCTTGGTCTGCGCAGACTCGCGACCGCCGAGTTTCTCGAAGACAGTGCGCGCTTCATCTTCGCGACGCTTCAGAACCAGGAAGCGCGGGCTCTCCGGGATGAGAAACAGCGCCAGGAGAAAAACCACCGCTGGAAGTATTTCGATCCAGAACATCCAGCGCCACGCCTCGAACCCCAACCAGAACTCCGCGGTGGATGCGCCAGCGAGTTTCGCGATAATGAAGTTGCTGATGAACGCGACGAACAATCCCGTGATGATCGCAACTTGCTGAATCGTTGCCAGCGCACCGCGATAGCGTGCGGGCGCGATCTCGCTGATATACGCCGGCGCCAGCACGCTCGCAGCACCGACCGCAAGGCCACCGAGCACCCGATAGATCACGAACTCAAGCGAGCCGGTGGCAACGCCCGAACCCCAGGCACTCACAATGAAAAACGCAGCGGCAACTCGCATGATCTGGCGCCGTCCGAATTGATCGGCAAGGCGACCTGCGAAGTAAGCGCCAACGGCGCAGCCAAGCAGCATGGAGGCGACGTTGAAACCTGTTCCCGCACTGTCGGAATCGAAGGCGAGTCTTAGCCCATCGACTGTGCCGTTGATCACGCCACTATCGAAACCAAAAAGAAAACCACCAATCGTTGCAATACAACTGATCAGAATGATGAACGTCGTGTTCTCGTTTGTGTTCCCCATGAGACTCGCTCCCCCCCTCGAGCGACACCGCCACTGCGGTGGCTTACCTGCGCTGCGAAAAGTACCCTATCTACTGCTTGGGACGTTAACAAAACCACCACAGGATGCGCTGGCAGTGATGATCTACTTCGATATGGACGGTGTGATTGCCGACTTTGAGAAAGGCATTCAGGAAAAATATGGTAAGCCGTTCTCCAAGATGCATCCCGGTAAATTCTGGAACCAGCAGGTTGGAACAGACAAGGTTTTTCTTAATCTACCGTCCCTGCCCAAAGGGCTGGAGTTGCTTCGAGCAGTCATCGCGACCAAGGCGCCGGTCTCCATTCTCACCTCGACTGGTGGTGGCAAGTATCACTACACGATCGCACGCGAGAAGCTCACCTGGCTGGAGCGGCACGAAATCAAGATTCCGGTTTGCTTCTGCCTGAATACCGTGAGCAAGGCATCGTTCTCGCTGCCCGATACAATACTTCTGGATGATCGTGACAGTGTCGTTACCAAATTTAATGAAGGTCGCGGCACGGCCTATCGCTTCCCAGACGAAATTGAGCAGTTTCGGACAGCCGTCTTCGGGGACAACCGAGACCAGGGGGCAACATGATCACGCAAGACCGCCTGATTCGGCTGTGCAAGGCTCGTGAACAACTCGGGCGCTCCGATCCGAGTGAATCCTCCATTGATGTAGTGGCGAAAGATGCGGCCATGTCTCGCTTTCACTTTGTGCGCCAATTCAAAGCGGTATTTGGTGAGGCACCGGTTCAATACCGGATGAGAGCCCGACTCAAAAATGCGAAGCAGCTATTGCTGAACAGCGACCAGTCGGTCACCGACATTTGCATGGCGGTTGGTTTTTCGAGTCTTGGCAGCTTCAGCAGTCTGTTTACAAAACACTTTGGCCACTCACCATCTGCCTATCGACGGAAGTTTTCAGGCGCGGTTGAGGCGCACTCGCCACATTGCATGACACTATTGCAAGCAGCCTGGATACAACAATCGCAAGATTCAAGAAGTCAGTGATCATCCGAGTAGTTTAGTCTCGGCACCGATGAACTTAGGAGAAAGTGATGAGAATTAAACTATCCGGAATTTTCGTAGACGATCAACAAAAGGCATTGGACTTCTACACCGAGATCCTCGGCTTTATCAAAACGCAGGACATACCCGTTGGAGAGTTTCGATGGCTGCAGCTCGCTTCTCCAGAAGGCGGGGACGCTGAGCTTACGCTCGAGCCCAACGAGAACCCTGCCGCTAAGGCGTTTCAGGAAGCGCTATTCGAACAGGGAATACCGATCACCGCGTTTGAAGTCGATAACCTTGAGTCAGAATTCAAGCGACTCTCCGATCTTGGCGTCGCGTTCACTACCGAACCTACCAATGCCGGCAGTGTTTCGATCGCCGTGTTTGCAGACACCTGCGGCAATCTGATCCAGATCTACCAGCACGAGTCAGAATGAATCGGATACAGCCTTCGCTCCCGATCCCAGGGAACGCATCGCGGGTCCGATTCGCCGAGTAGGTGTGGCAAAAAAAAGGGCCGAACCGGCCCTTCATTTAATGTGTGGTGGTGATGGGTGGAATTGAACCACCGACCTGCGGGTTATGAGTCCGCCGCTCTAACCATCTGAGCTACATCACCGGATTTTTTCAGGTCGCGCATTATCTGCGCTGGGTTGTGAGTCCGTCAAGCATCAAACATTGAAGCGGAAGTGCATGACATCGCCTTCCTTGACCAGATACTCCTTGCCTTCGAGCCGCAGCTTGCCCGCCTCTTTGGCGCCCTGCTCGCCTTGGCCAGAAATATAGTCCTCGAAGCCGATGACCTCGGCTCGGATGAACCCTTTCTCGAAGTCAGTGTGAATTTCACCCGCCGCTTGTGGTGCCGTGGCGCCATCCGGGTAGGTCCACGCACGGACCTCTTTCGGACCCGCGGTGAAGTAGGTGTTCAGCCCCAACAGCGCATAGCCTGCACGGATGACACGATTCAGGCCCGGCTCTTCGAAACCGAGGTCATCCAGAAACGCTTTCTGATCTTCTGCATCGAGCACCGCAATCTCGGCTTCGATCGCCGCGCACACCGCCACCACGCTAGCGCCCTCGGACTCTGCGACGGTCCGAAGCTTATCGAGCAGTGGATTATTCTCGAATCCGTCTTCGTTCACGTTCGCGATATACATCACAGGTTTCGCGGTCAGCAGTTGCAGGTCTCGCAACTCCGCCACGGCATTGTCATCCAATGCCATGGTCCGCAGTGGCGCACCTTCGGCGAGATGGTCTCGCACCGATTGCAATACATCGCGTCGGTAGAGCGCCGACTTCTCATTCGTCTTCGCCTGCTTGAGCGCCTTCTGTAGAGCACGCTCGACCTGTTCCAGATCCGACAGCGTCAGCTCGGTGTTGATCGTGTCGGCGTCATCGACCGGATCGACTTTGCCGGCGACGTGCGTCACGTCGTCGTTCTCGAAGCAGCGCACTACATGCGCGATGGCGTGGGTCTCGCGAATGTTCGCGAGGAACTTGTTGCCGAGACCCTCGCCCTGTGAGGCGCCCGCCACCAGACCGGCGATATCCACGAATTCCATTGTGGTCGGAATCACCTTCTCGGGGCTCACGATTGCCGCGAGCTGGTCGAGGCGAGGGTCCGGCACAGTGACCACACCCACGTTCGGCTCGATCGTGCAAAACGGGTAGTTCTCCGCAGGAATCTCGGCGGCGGTCAGCGCATTAAACAGCGTCGACTTGCCCACATTCGGCAACCCTACAATCCCGCACTTGATACCCATTAACTGGTTTCCTCTGCGCCGTCGGTCGGCGTTGGTTTCGGTTTCGGCTTTTTCGGTTTCCTATTGAGCTCGTTCATCACGATTCCGGGGCCCTTGCGCACCATCTTAGGCAAAGCCTTGCAGGCCCTTTCGATCGCATCGTCGAGCAACTCCTGCTCTTTGGCAGAAGCCCGCTTCAACACGTGCCCAAGGACCTGTTCACTGCGACCCGGGTGACCAATGCCGATTCTCATTCGGTAGTAGTCGGCACTGTTGTGCGCAATGATGTCGCGCAGACCGTTATGGCCACCGTGCCCGCCTGCCTTCTTGAGCCGAAGCGTGCCAGCAGGCAGATCGAGTTCGTCATGCGCCACGAGCGTTTCGCGGATGTCCAGTCGGTAGTAGTCGAGCACCGCTCTGAGCGGCCCTCCACTACAATTCATGAAGGTCATCGGCTTGACGAGCCAGATCTCCTGACCCGCAAGTTCAAACTTGCCCACTTCAGCGTCGAGGCGCCGCTGAAACTTCAACGGCGCCTCGTGTCTTCGCGCTAAAGCGTCGACGAACCAGAACCCGGCGTTATGACGCGTCTGCTCATATTCCGATCCGGGGTTGCCCAGGCCGGCAATGACTCTGATCTGGTCCGCCATTGGCGTCAGACGCTATTCGCCGCCCTCGGCAGCGTCGTCTGCGCCCTCAGCAGCGCCGTCGGCATCCGCGTCAGCGGTCGCTTCGACAGCAGCACGCGGCTTACTGATCGAGACCACCGGCTGGTCGTAGTCCGAGCCCTGCGCGAGCTGAGGCACTTCGACCCCTTTCGGCAGCTTGATGTCGGACAAGTGAACGATGCTGTCGATGTCTAATTCTGATACATCAACTTCGATGTACTCAGGCAGGTCCTTCGGCAGGCAGACCACTTCAACTTCGTTGATGAGGTGAGCAACAACACCGCCTTGCAGCTTAACGCCCGGCGCTACATCTTCACCCGTGAAGTGCAGCGGCACGCTCATGCGAATCGCCTCACCTGCAACGATACGCTGAAGGTCAACGTGCAGAATCTGATTCTTGGCAGGATGGCGCTGCAGATCCTTGAGGATCGCTTCCTGGCTCTTGTCGCCCACCATGATGTTAAGGACGCTCGAATAGAACGATTCGTCTTCGAGGGCGCGTTGCAGTTTGTTGTGCTGCAATGAGATTGAGCGCGGCTGGCGGCCGGCCCCGTACAGGATTGCGGGTACTTTTCCTTCTTTACGCAGGCGGCGGCTCGCACCTTTGCCCTGGTCTTCCCGGAATTCCGCAACCAGATCGATTTTGTCAGTCATGACATGCTCCGGTTGAGTTGGGGTAGTTGTCTCGGTGGGCCGGAATGTCCGCTTGCGACCAGCAGACAGGGCTTGTGCCACCGCGCGCGGAGTCTAAGGGATTAGCGAGATTGGGTCAATCGACTGCGTCAGTCGACGTACAGACTCGACACGGACTCTTCGTCTGCGATCCGGCGGATGGTCTCCGCCAGCAACTCTGCTGTGCTCAGCTGGCGGATGCGGGTGCAGGCAGCCGCCTCCTCAGACAAAGGAATCGTGTCGGTAACCACCATCTCATCGAGTACGGAATTGCTGATGCGCTCTACAGCGGGGCCGGACAGCACAGGATGCGTAATGTAAGCGGCGACACTCTCGGCACCGTGCTCTTTCAGCGCAGCAGCTGCCTGACACAGGGTCCCTGCGGTATCGACCAGGTCATCGATCAGGATGCACTGCTTGCCTTCGACGGTACCGATAATGTTCATGACCTCGGAGACATTCGCACGCGGACGGCGCTTATCGATGATGGCGAGCTCGGCATCATCGAGTCGCTTGGCCAGCGCACGGGCGCGCACCACACCCCCAACGTCCGGAGATACGACCACCATATCCGGGTACTTCTTCTTCCAGGCGTCGCCGAGAAGAATCGGCGATGCATAAACGTTGTCTACCGGAATGTCGAAAAAGCCCTGGATTTGGTCGGCATGCAGATCGACGGTCAGTACACGATCGACACCGGCTGCAGCAATCAACTCGGCAACGAGTTTCGCCGTGATCGGCACTCGAGATGCGCGGGGTCGGCGATCCTGTCGTGCATAACCGTAATAGGGAATGACCGCCGTGATCCGCGAAGCGGAAGCCCGACGACAGGCGTCCACCATCACCAGCAACTCCATCAAATGATCGTTCGCTGGCGGACAGGTGGGCTGGACGATAAACGTCTCGCGTCCACGAATATTCTCGAGAATTTCGACCGTGGTTTCGCCGTCGGAAAACTTGCCGACGTGCGCTTTGGCCAGGGGAACGTGCAAATGGCGGGCGATATTCGCCGCCAGCTTTGGATGGGCGCTACCGGTAAACAGCGCGAGACTTGCGATTTCCAAAGCCACCCCCCTCAAGGTGCATGGCGCCGGGAATGGCTGGGGTGGCAGGACTCGAACCTGCGCATCACGGGATCAAAACCCGTTGCCTTACCAACTTGGCTACACCCCAGTAGAACCTGGATCTGCCGGTCGCCTGAGCGCGCTAGTGTGGTCATCCACACCCTTCATGTCAATTTGATGACGCGGCAGGATTATTCGCCTCACGAATATCCCAGTCTCGCACCACAATCGTAAGTCGGGTTTCACCGGATGTGGCTACGATTCGCCTTGGAAGAGGGTTTAGCGACCATGTCCGATATTCCCTGAACTCAATACGCCAACGGCCTTGTTCGATGCGCTCCGCGAGGCCGTTTTCGTCCCTCTCAACGACCGCTGTGGCACCGGGAATCGGCACTCCAAGCAGCCAGTAGCGCAGCCCTTCGATCGGCACTTCGAGTCCGGTCTGTCTATAGAGTTCTGTGCCGGGATTTCGCACGGTCGTCGTATCGATACGACTGCCCTCGAGCGTTACTGCCTCAGGACTGCCAAACGCGTGCACACCGCCGATACCGAGCGGCCCGTCGATTTGCGCATCGAACGCCACACCCTCCTGCACCCAGCGCAGGTTGCCACTCGATGCGTCCTCAGGCGTCTTGATCCCGAGACGCCCTCTCAGAGACCAATTCTCCAATGCGCCAAGCGTCTGCTGTCGCTGCTCCCAGGTCTCGAGCAACGGCAACTCCTGCACACCGGTGGTGACGCAACCGGCGAGCAGCAACGTCAGGACAATGGCGGCTCTAGCTGCGTGTCGCAGGACCAGACTCCATCAGTCGGCGCACCGTCTCACGCAGCGTCTCGTCCTGCGGGTCACGTCGGTATGCTTCCTCCAACAACTCGCGGGCTTCCTCTTCGTCGCCCATGCGCCACATCACCTCGCCAAGGTGCGCGGCGACCTCAGCATCAGGAAACTGCTCATACGCCTTCTCCAGATACTCGCGAGACTCCTTAAGCTTCCCCCGCCGGAAGAGCACCCAGCCTTTGCTGTCGATGATGGCGGGATTCTCTGGATCCAGCTCGAGCGCCTTGTCGATCAGCCGTTCAGCCTCGCGCAGCTTGCGGGTGCGATCCGCGAGCGTGTAACCCAGCGAGTTCAGTGCATTTGCGGACTCCGGGTACATATCCACAACGCCACGGAACACCTCAATTGCGGTGTCGAGATCACCACTACGCAGGTAGGTATCGGCTTGGCCAAGCTGGGCAAACTCAGCCCGTGGCTTAACCTCGAGGTACGCGGTGTAGAGCTCGAGTGCCTGATCGTAGAATTCGTTCTGCGCGTACAGGGACGCACGCATGAGGCTGATATCCAGGCCGTAGCGCGGATTGCGGTTGCTAAAGCCCTCCAGGTGGTCAATTGCACTGACAAAGCCCTCGCGGCCATTGAGCAGGAAGGCTGCGCGCTGCTGCGCGTCGAGGACGAATTCACCGAAATCGATCTGCGTGTACAAGCGCAGTGCCTGATCGGTGCGGCGTTGACCTTCCGCAAAGCGCGCGAGGTAATACATTGCACTGCCGGTCTTCTCGCCCGATTCCAGCAATGACATAAATGCGGAACGCGAGCCTTCAAGATCGCCGTCCTGCAGTTTGACGAGCGCGATGGCCTCCTGAACGGCCGGATCATCCGGACTCTGCATCGACAGAAAATCGAGCATGTTGACTGCGTTTTCGATGTCCTCCGCACGCGCGTTCAGTAGCGCGAGTTGCACCTGCTGCTCGATACTCGCTTCGCCGGAAAGAAACAGCGCCTCATCGGTGAAAGCATCCTCGGCCTTTTCATCATCGATCAGCAAGGCGATGCGCAGCAGCCGCGCATCGTCATCAAATGCATCCATCTTCTGCAGCCGATCCAGCCATTCATTGGCCGCATCGGCGTCATTCGCGCTGGCCGCGGCACTGGCCGCCCGGTAACCGAGGCACGCCGAGTCGCGAAACCGCGCAGCGAGCTTATCGAACAGCCACGCCGCATCATCTGCGCGCACATCCGCAGCGGTCGCTTCGCTGAAGAAATCACAGACCGAATCCACATCATCGGCGCGCTCTGCGGCCGCTCGCCACAGCTGAAGCGAAGCATCGCGATCGCCGGATCGAAGCACTGCCATCGCCTCATAGAGCCCCGGTTCGCTCGTATTGGCGTCGAGCGTTGCCCAACGTTGCGCCGCTTGTGTCGTCAAAGTGTCGAAGCCGAACTCGTAGGCGGTGAGTGTTGCTTGCCGCGCTGTCTCGATATTGTCGCTGTTTTGCGCAGCTTCGACGTAGGCAGCCACGCCTTGCGCGTAATCCCCATCGGTGAGTGCGCGCTCGGCCGCAGCGAGCATTTCTCCTCGAGCACCATGACCGTCGCCAGCAAAAACTGCGAGACAGATCAGTAACGTATAACGATAACCATTCCGGATTTTCATGCGATTGACTCCACTGACTGTGCGGCGCTCGGGCAACACTTCGCATATCATATGAGTTTGGAGAGTGTCGGATCGCAATAGTTCGCGCAATGTCGATCAATATTCTGGGGATTAACCACAAGACTGCGCCGGTCGAAATCCGTGAGCAGGTTGTGATCGATGAGTCGGCGCAGCCGGATGCGCTGCGCGATATTCGAAGCCTGCCTGGCGTTACCGAGGCGCTGGTCCTATCGACCTGCAATCGCACAGAAATTTATTGGGCAGGGTCACCTGACCCGTCGACCGAAATCGCTGCCCTGCTGGAGTCGACCGCAGCCACCGGCGGCAAGTTGCGCGAGGTACTGTTCAGTCGCACCGATACGGCAGCGGCAGAGCACCTTTTTCGTGTTGCCTGCGGCCTCGACTCGATGGTGCTCGGTGAAACACAAATCACCGGCCAGTTAAAAAACGCTTATCGACTCGCTCAGGAACACAAAGCGGTCGGCTCACACCTAAGCCGCGTCTTTGAGCAGGCCTTCTCGATCGCGAAAAAGGTGCGCACCGACACGGATATTGGTGCAAGCCCGGTTTCGGTGGCTTACGCGGCTGTCCATCTGGCCAAACGCCTGTTCGCGGGATTTGAGCAACACACGGCGCTGCTTGTCGGCGCCGGGGAAACGATTGAGCTCGCCGCACGCCACCTGCGCGGCAATGGCATCGGTCGCATCTTCATCGCTAATCGCAGTGAAGATCGCGCACAGCGCCTGGCCGACGCGGTAGACGGCTTCGCGATGCCGCTGTCGCGTATCGAACGCGCATTGCCCGATGCTGACATCCTGATCAGCTCGACCGGTGCGCCCAATGCGGTTGTCACCGCCGACATGATGAAAGCCGCGATCCGGAGCCGGAAGCGCAAACCATTGTTTGCCGTCGACATCGCGGTACCACGCGATATCGAACCGAAGGTCGGCAAGCTTCCGGATGTCTACCTCTACACCATCGACGATCTGCATAACGTCATCACCGATGGTCAGGAGGCCCGCCGACAAGCGTCGACCGAAGCAGAGCAAATCGTTACCGACGAGCTGGAGCGATTCGAACGTATCGAGCGCCAACGTATTGCAACGCCGACGATACTTTCCGTGCGTGAGGCTGTGATGCAGGTTCGCGACGAAGCGCTCGACAATGCTCGGCGAAGAATTGCCGCCGGTCATGACGTCGACGAAGTCATGCAACACATGGTGCATGCGCTGACGCAAAGGATTCTGCACCAACCGACGGAGCGTTTACGTGAAGCGGCGGCGGAGTCGGACGCGGAGTTCTTGCGCACCGCACAGGAGTTGTTCCTTGGCAAAACTCCCGGCCCCGAGTCGCAAGACGAGCTGCCGCCAGCAGTAGTACCGAAGTCCGCGCGAAGTCAGCGCTAGACGCTTGCCATGAAGTCGTCCATCAAACACAAGCTGCAGACGCTTGCGGAGCGCTTTGAGGAGATCGAGGCGCTGCTCGCCGATCAGGAGACGTTGGCGGACGCGGATCGGTTCCGCGAACTGTCGATGGAATACAGTAAGCTCGAGCCGGTCGTGCAACGCTTCCGTGGTTTCATCACCCACGAAGAAGAGCTTGTCGAGGCGCAATTGCTCGCGGAAGACAGCGATGCCGAGATGCGCAAGATGGGCATCGAGGAGGTGGAGCGATTGAAAGCCTCGCTCGCCGAGGACGAGATAGAGCTTCAGAAGGCCCTGATTCCGGAAGACCCGCACGACGACGCCAATCTCTTTCTCGAGATTCGTGCCGGCACAGGCGGCGACGAAGCGGCTATCTTCGCCGGCGATCTGTTCAAGATGTACAACCGCTATGCCGAGCGGCAGCGCTGGCAGGTGACCGTGTTGTCCGCGAGCGAAGGCGAGCACGGTGGCTACAAGGAAATCATCAGCCAGGTGAAAGGCCCGCGCGCTTATGCACAGCTGAAATTCGAGTCTGGCGCGCATCGCGTACAACGCGTCCCCGAGACTGAATCTCAGGGCCGCATCCACACCTCCGCTTGCACCGTCGCGGTCCTGCCTGAAGTCGAGCTGGTGGAAGACATCGAGATCAACACCGCTGATCTGCGTGTGGACACCTACCGCGCATCGGGTGCTGGCGGCCAGCACGTCAACAAAACTGACTCCGCGGTACGGATCACCCACCTGCCAACCGGCGTCGTGGTCGAATGTCAGGATGAACGGTCCCAACACAAGAACCGGGCGCGCGCGATGTCATTGTTGAAAGCCCGTCTGCTCGACGCCCAGCGCAGCGAGCAGAGCTCGGCGCAAGCCGAACAGCGACGCCAACTCGTTGGTAGCGGCGACCGTTCAGAGCGCATTCGCACCTACAACTACCCGCAGGGGAGAGTCACCGATCACCGAATCAACCTGACGCTCTACAAGCTCGGCGAAGTGATGGAAGGTGGCCTGGATTCCGTGATTGACCCGTTGACGCATGAATATCAGGCGGATCAACTCGCAGCGTTAGAGGCACAGGACGGCTGATGTCGGCATCAACTCTGATCGATTGTATTGGCAACACGCCCCTGCTCCGATTGAACAAGCTGTCGGACCTGACGGGATGCGAGATTCTGGGCAAAGCGGAATTCATGAACCCCGGCGGATCGGTCAAGGATAGAGCCGCACTCGGAATGACTCAGGCAGCCCAAGCTCGTGGGGAACTGCACCCCGGCGCGACTATCGTCGAGGGCACAGCCGGTAACACGGGCATCGGACTGGCCATGGTCGGCAATGCACTCGGTCACGGCTCGATCATCGTCATGCCGAATACGCAGAGTGCGGAAAAGGTGGCAGCCCTCGCGGCTTACGGTCCGGAGATTCGCCAGATTCCCGCCGTCCCCTTCCGCGATCCCGCACACTTTGTTCATGAGTCACAGCGCATCGCCGATCGCATGAACGACGCAGAACCCGGCAGTGCTTTTTGGGCGAACCAGTTTGACAACACCGCCAATCGCGATGCGCACGAGGCAACGACGGCGCAGGAAATCTGGCGGCAAACCGATGGCGGTGTGGATGCCTTTATCTGCGCAGTGGGCACAGGTGGCACGCTGGCCGGTGTCGCTCGTGGTCTCCGCCGCGAGAAACCTGACGTTGTTATTGGTCTTAGCGATCCTGAAGGCTCAGGTCTACATCACTACTTCGAGCACGGCGAAATCAAGATCACCGGAAGCTCGATGAGCGAAGGCATCGGTAACTCTCGCATCACGGAGAATCTGGCGGATACCGCGATCGACTGGAGCTGCCAGATACCCGACAGCGAAGCACTGCCGATCGTCTTCAATCTGATTCGTGACGAAGGCCTTGTGCTTGGCGGATCCAGCGGCATTAATCTCGCGGGCGCACTGCGCCTCGCGCGACACCTCGGACCCGGTCACACCATCGTGACGATTCTGTGCGACGGTGGTCTTCGCTACCGAGAGCGATTGTTTAATCGCGACTTCCTGGCGGGACGCGGGCTCACGATGCCGGATTGGCTATCGCTCTGATCACTACGCCGGGGCGAGCGCACGCTCCAAATCGGCAATCTGATCGGCGAGGTCCTCGATACCCACTGACAATCGGATCAAGTCGTCGGTGAGCCCAATCTCCGCACGCTGTTCGGCGGGCACGGACGCATGCGTCATTATGGCTGGATGATCGACCAGACTCTCGACACCGCCCAGGCTCTCCGCAAGCGCGAATACGTGGCAGCGTTCCAGGAATCGCCTTGCGGCATCCAGACCACCCTCGATGAAAAACGTCACGATGCCGCCAGCGCCGTCCATCTGCTCGCCTGCCAGCGCATGCTGCGGATGACTGGTTAGTCCGGGATACAACACCTTCGTGACGCGCTCATGCTGCTCCAGCCACTCGGCGATCGCGGTCGCGTTCGTCGTGTGCTGTTGCATGCGGATATTCAGCGTTTTCAAACCACGCAATGCGAGGAAACTATCGAACGGACCGAGCACTGAACCGATGGAGTTCTGCAGGAACGTCAACTGCTCTGCAATCTCAGGATCCGCGGTAACCGCAACACCACCGACCATGTCCGAGTGACCGTTCAGGAACTTGGTCACCGAATGCATGACGATGTCCGCGCCGAGCTCGAGCGGACGCTGTGCCCACGGCGTTGCGAAGGTGTTGTCGGCAACCAGCAACGCACCCGCAGACTTTGCGATCTCGGCAACGGCGCGGATGTCCACGAGCTTTAGCAGCGGATTACTCGGCGTCTCAATCCACAGCATTTTCGTCTTGGGTGTGATCGCTGCTCTAACGGCATCGAGATCAGTAAAGTCGATGTAGTCGAATTCAAGACCCGAAGAGCGCGTGCGCACTTTGCTGAACAGGCGATTGGTACCGCCGTAAAGGTCGTCCATGGCGATGACGTGATCACCCGAATCCAACAACTCAAGAATCGTTCCGATCGCAGCCAAACCGGATGCGAACGCATAACCATGCGTCCCTGCTTCAAGGTCTGCAATGCAACGTTCAAACGCGAATCGGGTGGGATTGTGTGAACGGGAATACTCAAAGCCCTGATGCACACCCGGGCTCGACTGAACGTAGGTCGAGGTGGCATAGATCGGCGGCATGATCGCACCCGTCGATGGATCGGGCGCCTGACCCGCATGGATTACCCGGGTTCCGAAACCCTGTTTCTTCTCGGTCATTGCTTAAGGTCCCATTTGCTTGCGCAGATGATTCAGCACATCAGCGCGTGTGATCAGTCCAAAGAACTCATCGTTCTCGGTCACGGCAGCGAACGGTTGCACCTGCAGCAGGGCAACCAAATTGTTCACGGTTGTTTGTGGGTCGAGTTGTACGAAGTGCTCTTGCATGGCCGTGGCTACCGGATCGTGCAAACACTGCGGGCAGCCAAATGCCTTGCGAATGATGTCGTCCTCGGTCAGCACACCAACCAGGCGACCCTCGTCCATCACCGGCAGCTGCGAAACACCAGCATTGCGCAATCGATTGTGCGCGGTGGTGAGCACATCGTTCGGACCGACCGTGATGGTTGCCCGTTCACCGTGCAACCGTCCGATCAGGTCGCGAAGATCGCCGAACTGCGGCCGCTCAATAAAGCCCTGATCTTCCATCCAGAAGTCGTTGTAGAGCTTGGAAAGATATTTGTTGCCGGTATCACAGGCGAACGCGACCACATTTTGCGGCTCGGTTTGCTCACGGCAATACTTCAATGCCGCGGTCAGTAGAGTCCCCGAGGACGAGCCCGCCAACAGACCCTCTCGACGCAACAACTCGCGCGCGGCATCAAACGACTCGGCGTCACTGACCGAATAAGCTTTGTGGACCATCGAAAAATCGGCGATGTCCGGAATGAAGTCCTCACCGATACCTTCCACCAACCAGCCGCCGCTCTCGCCCATCGTACCTTTGTTGATGTAGTCCGCGAGGATCGATCCCTCTGGGTCTGCCAGAATGATGCGAAGGTTCGGGGCATGCTCGGCGAAGTAGCGACTCATCCCGCTAACCGTGCCACTGGAGCCCACACCGACGACCACTGCGTCGACGTTTCCATCGAGTTGATCGAGTATTTCCGGCGCCGTCGTGCGCTCATGGGCGAGCGGGTTGTCCGGGTTGTTGAATTGATTGATGAAATAGCCACCGCGCTCCTTGGCAATAGCCTTACCGAGGTCCTGGTAGTACTCCGGATGGCCGCGACCGACATCCGAGCGCGTCAGCACCACCTCCGCACCCATGGCACGCAGGTTGAAGATCTTTTCCTGGCTCATCTTGTCGGGCAGTACCAACACGAGATGGTAGCCCTTTCGAGCCGCCGCCAGAGCCAGACCGAGCCCAGTGTTGCCGGCCGTTGCCTCTACGAGGGTGTCGCCCGGTTTGATGTCACCACGACGTTCGGCCTCTTCAATCATGGAAACGCCGATACGATCCTTGATCGATCCGCCCGGGTTTTGCAGCTCCAGCTTCAGAAATAGTCTGCAGGGACCCGTGTCAAATTGTGAGAGTTCGAGCATGGGGGTATTCCCCACCATATCGAGCACACTTGTGTAGACTTTCATCGCCGTCTCTCCTCGCGCGGCGCCAGTGTAAACCAACCATGAGTGAATGTACCGAGCCCACAACGATCGAAATCTGGCGAGCTCGGGCCCGGCAAAAACTGGACGCAGAACGTCACGCGGAACTCGATTGGCTCATTCAGGAGACGCTAGAGATCAGTCGAGGCGCCTTGCTATCAAAACCTGACCGGGTTCTGACGCCACAAATTACACAGTCTCTGGATTCGCGGCTCGAGGCGCTGTGCGACGAAGTCCCGCTCGCCTATCTGCTGGGCAGCCAGCCATTCTGGTCGATGGACTTAACCGTAACCCGCGACACACTAGTACCGCGCGCCGACACCGAAATTCTTGTCCATGCCGCACTTGCCCGAATGACGGGTCTCAGCGCACCCAGAGTCGCCGACCTCGGCACCGGCTCAGGTGCTATCGCACTTGCCCTGGGCAAAGAGCGTCCCGATGCGCTAATCCACGCCGTGGATCGCAGTGACGCAGCGCTCGCCGTTGCTCACCTCAATGCAGAAAATCTCGGCCTGACCAATGTCGAGTTCTTCGAAGGTGACTGGACGACCGCGCTGCCGAAAGGGGATTACGATCTGGTTGTCTCCAATCCGCCCTATGTAGAGACGAACGACGGTGCGCTGCCGAATTCGCTGAAACATGAGCCTGTGATCGCACTTGCGGGCGGCGTCGATGGCTTGTCCCAGATTCGCCGTTTGGTACCCGGCGCTGTTGAACGCCTCAAACCCGAGGGCTGGCTCATGATCGAGCACGGCAACATGCAGGCTGCTGGCGTGTCCGGTATTCTTGACGCCGCGGGGCTAGTCGACTTGCAAACCGTACCGGATATAGCCGGGCGGGATCGCGTCAGCCTCGGAAGACGACCGAACTCACGGGAGGCAGAGTACTCAGATGGTCAAGATTGAAACGAGCATGGGCGACATCACGCTGACGCTGGACAGCGAGAAGGCGCCGATCACTGTCGAGAATTTCCTGCAATACGTTGATGATGGTTTCTACGACGGTCTCGTGTTCCATCGCGTGATCCCGAATTTCATGATTCAGGGCGGCGGTATGGACGCTACCTTGCAGAGCAAGGCGACGCGCGACCCGATCAAGAACGAGGCGGATAATGGTTTGGGGAACGGCCGTGGCACGATCGCCATGGCGCGCACCAATGCGGTGGATAGCGCGACCGCCCAGTTCTTCATCAATTTGCGTGACAACGACTTTCTGAATCATGGCGGGCGCGACTTCGGCTACGCCGTATTTGGTGAGGTCAGCGATGGTATGGATATCGTCGACGCCATCGCAGGTGTGAAAACGGGAAATCAGGGACCCCATGGGGATGTACCTGTTGAACCGATCACCATCGTGAAGGTCAGCCGGACTGACTGACGAGCGCGACGCGCGCCACCTCAGTCTCGAAGACTTCGGCAGCGTCGGTGTCGAGAGACTCAAAGGCGCCACGGTTGTCATCATAGGTGCCGGCGGCATTGGTGGCCATGTCACTCTGGCGCTCGCTGCGGCAGGGATCGGCACGATCCGACTCTTCGATCACGACCGGATCGACGCCACCAACCTCGCTCGCCAGACTCTATTCACGGCATCGGATATCGGCGCCAGCAAAGCGCAAATCACGGCAAAACGCGTGCGTGCGCAGAATCCGGACTGTGAGGTGCAGGCAATCGACTCGCGCGCCGATGAGACATCACTCGCCGCGGTCGCAGCCGACGCCGACTGCATCATCGATGCCAGTGACAACTTTGCCACGCGCTTTGCCGTCAATCGGGTGGCCGTTACGCACGGCGTGGCGCTAGTCACCGGAAGCGCCATTCGATGGGAAGGTCAATTCGCAACGTTCGGACCGGACTATGAGACGTCGCCCTGCTATGCCTGTGTGTACTCACCCGACGATGAATCATTGGAGGACTGTCAGGGCGCTGGCGTGCTCGCGAGCCTGCCGGGCACTATCGGTCAGTGCCTGGCGACCGAAACCATCGCACTGCTGACAGGAAAATCCCGGCCGCACCAATTGACGATTTGGGATGCCAGACATGCCTCTGTGGCACAGCTCAAGGTTTCCAAACGCAGCTCATGCAGCGTATGCTCGCCCCGCAATACAACGCAGGGGTAGTTCATGAGCACCGAATCAATCACCGTTTATGCTTGGAGCCACGCCTCGCGCGCTGAGCGTTGTCTGTGGACACTCAACGAAGCTGGTATTGAGCACGAAGTGATCAGACTGAAGCCCCGGCCTGACACTCCGGAGTTTGCTCAGCTCAAGTCCATCAACCCGACGGCCAAGATTCCAACCGCAACACACGGCGACAAGGTGCTCACCGAATCCGTCCCGATGTGTGAGTATTTCGCGCGACTCGCGCCCGAGGCGAAGTTAATGCCAGTCACGGATGAGGAACACTTCGAGTACTCGCGTCTGATGCACTACCTGCTAACCGAAGTCGAGGCGTATGTCTGGACGGCCACGCAGGCATCAACCTTGTCAGCCATGTATCCATGGCCTGACGGCACCACCAAATTCGCACTAAAAATGGCGCAAAAAGGCTTCCGAAATCTGGAGCATGTCTTAGGACAAGACTTTGCCTGCTGCGGCCGATTTACGGTCGCTGACATCTTGTTGGGCCAAATCTGTAGTTGGGGACATGCTTTTAAATTGCAGCTCTCCGAGAAAGCCGAGCACCTGTTCCAACAGGCCTACAGCAGGCCGACGCTACCCGAGACAATGAAGCGGTCCTAGGCTGCGTCCTGCTGCGACCGATCGCCTGGCTCGTATCCAAGGACAGGAGCTAACCAGCGCTCCACCTCGACGACATCGAGGCCACGCCGCACTGCGTAGTCTTCGACCTGATCAAGGTCAATCGGACCGAGAGCGAAGTAGCGCGACTCAGGGTGAGATAGGTACCACCCACTCACAGAGGCCGCCGGCGCCATCGCACAACTCTCGGTCAGCGTTACGCCAGTTCTCTCCGGCGCTTCAAGCAACTCGAACAGCGTGTGCTTGAGCGTGTGATCCGGACAGGCTGGATAGCCCGGCGCCGGTCGAATACCCGAATAAGCTTCATCGATAAGCTGGTCGTTGGAGAGCGTCTCGTCGGGCGCATAACCCCACCACTCGCGGCGTACACGTTGGTGCAAATACTCAGCCCCTGCTTCGGCGAAACGGTCAGCCAGCGCCTTCAGAAGAATCGCTGAATAGTCATCGTTGTCGGCCTCGAACGCTTGAGCGCGCGACTCGACACCGCCGCCTGCGGTCACAACAAAACCACCCACGTAGTCATCAATCTCGCTCGTCGCAGGCGCAACGAAGTCCGCAAGGCATTCCTGCGGCAGGTCTGCGCGTCGACGCTTCTGCTGGCGCAGGCAATGGATCGTCGCGCGCTCCGCGTCACGATTCGCATCCTCGTAGACAACAATGTCGTCGCCGTTCGCATTAGCTGGGAAAAAGCCAACACACGCTCGGATTTCAATCCAATCCTCGGCGAGCATCTGATCTAGCATGCGCTGCGCATCCTGATAGAGCGCCGTGACCGCTTCGCCGACAACCTCATCATCGAGAATGTCGGGAAACTTCCCGTGAAACTCCCACGCATTAAAGAATGGCATCCAGTCGATGTAAGGCACAAGATCACGCGCACTGACATCGTCGACAGTATGAATACCCAAATGCGCGGGAACCGGCGGTGTGTACTCCGCCCAGTCGAGTCGACGTGCTGCAGCTCGCGCTTCTCTGATCGTCAATGCTGGCGCCCGACGCTTCGGCCGCGCGTGACTGATTCGGCGGCGCTCGCAGTCGGCCTTGATGCCGAGTTTGTAACTTTCGGCTTCTCGACCCACCAGTTGCTGGGCCACCCCGACAGCGCGAGAGGCGTCTTTAACGTAGATCACTGCCCCGTCGAAACACGGATCGATCTTGACCGAGGTATGCGCTGGCGATGTCGTCGCACCGCCAATGAGCAGTGGTTGTTCGAAACCCAGTCGCTGCATTTCGCTTGCGACATGCACCATTTCGTCAAGCGACGGCGTGATCAAGCCAGACAGGCCGATAATGTCGGCCTGTTCGCGTTGGGCCGCATCCAGAATGTCCTGGCACGGCACCATCACGCCGAGATCGACCACTTCGAAGTTGTTGCACTGGAGCACAACGCCAACGATGTTCTTGCCGATGTCGTGCACATCGCCTTTCACCGTCGCGAGCACGATTTTGCCGTTGCTCTTGCGCGGACCATCGTCCTCCTGCTCGATAAACGGGATCAGGTGTGCCACGGCTTTCTTCATCACTCGCGCCGATTTCACAACCTGAGGAAGGAACATTTTGCCTTCGCCGAACAGGTCTCCGACGACGTTCATGCCGTCCATTAATGGACCTTCGATCACATCCAAGGGTCGATCGGCTGACTGTCTGGCGGATTCCGTATCCTCGACGATGAACTCATCGATACCTTTGACCAGCGCGTGTTCCAACCGTTTCTCAACCGGCTGCTCGCGCCAGCTGAGATCGACCGTCCTGCCGGCGCTGCCGCCTTGATGGCGATAGGACTGCGCGAGCTCGAGGAGATTCTCGGTAGCATTGCTATCCGTGTTGAGAATCACGGCCTCCACCGCGTCTCGCAGCTCGCGAGGCAAGTCCTCATAGATCGCCAACTGCCCGGCATTGACGATCCCCATATTCATCCCCGCGCGGATCGCGTGGTACAGGAACACTGAATGAATGGCTTCGCGGACCAGATTGTTGCCGCGAAACGAAAAAGAAACGTTGGATACGCCACCGCTGACCATCGCGTGCGGGAGGCGGTCGCGAATCTCACGAGTCGCGTCGATGAACGCGATGCCGTAATCGGCATGCTCTTCAATACCCGTCGCAACAGCGAAAATGTTTGGGTCAAAGATGATGTCTTCTGCAGGGAAGCCCACCTCATCGACAAGCACTCGGTATGCGCGCTCGCAAATCTCGACTTTGCGCTCGAGCGTATCCGCCTGACCGTTTTCGTCGAACGCCATCACGATCACCGCAGCACCATGCGCTTTCACGATACGCGCATGTTCGACAAATTCCTCGTGCCCTTCTTTAAGACTGATCGAGTTGACGATCGCTTTGCCCTGCACGCACTTCAGTCCCGCCTCGATGACCGAGAACTTGGATGAGTCGATCATGATCGGCACGCGTGCGATTTCGGGTTCGGCAGCGATCAAATTGAGGAAGCTCACCATCGCCGCTTCGGAGTCAAGCATGCCCTCATCCATGTTGACATCGATGATCTGGGCGCCGTTCTCGACCTGCTGCAAAGCGACGCTCACAGCAGCCGGATAGTCATCAGCCTCGATCAGTTTCCGGAACTTCGCCGAACCTGTCACGTTCGTTCGCTCACCGACGTTGACGAACAGACTGTCGCTCGAGATGTTGAGTGGCTCTAGACCAGACAAGCGGCATGCCTTCGGCGGTTCAGGCACGACTCGGCGTGGCAGACTTTCGCAGGCATCTCGAATGGCCGCGATATGCGCAGGGGTCGTGCCGCAACAACCGCCAACGAGATTCAAAAATCCACTTTCGGCGAACTCCTTGACGACCGCGGCCATATCCTCGGGCGACTCGTCGTACTCGCCAAACTCATTCGGCAAACCGGCGTTCGGATGGGCGCTGACACCGGTATCGGCGACCCGGGATAACTCGGCGACATAGGGACGCATATCGGCAGCGCCTAGCGCACAGTTCAAACCAAACATGAAGGGTTGCGCATGTCGCAGCGAGTTCCAGAACGCTTCCGTCGTCTGTCCCGACAGCGTTCTGCCAGACGCGTCGGTAATAGTGCCCGAAATCATTACCGGCACCTGTGCGTCCCGCTGCCTGCCGACCTCATTGATCGCGTACACCGCAGCTTTCGCATTCAAGGTATCGAAGATCGTTTCGACCATCAGGAAATCGGCGCCACCATCCAGCAACGCGACCGCAGCCTCGGTGTAGGTCTCCACCAATGCATCGAAGGTGATGTTACGAAATCCGGGGTCGTTAACGTCGGGCGACAACGAAGCCGTTCGATTGGTTGGGCCAAGCACGCCCGCGACGAATCGCGGCGCGCCGGTCTCAGCGGCGATTTCGTCTGCCACCTGCCGCGCGATGATCGCCGCACTCCGATTTAACTCGCCCACCAGCGCTTCCATGCCGTAATCACCCTGCGAAGGCGCGTTGGCATTGAAGGTGTTGGTCTCAATGACGTCTGCGCCTGCGCGCATAAACTGTCGATGGATATCCGCGACGATATCCGGGCGGGTCAAAGTCAAAAGGTCATTGTTGCCTTTGAGATCCGACGGCCAATCCAAAAAACGTTGTCCGCGATAATCGGCCTCGGTCAACCCGAAGCCCTGGATCATCGTCCCCATCGCGCCATCGAGGAATACGATACGTTCCTCCAGCAGTGCCGTGAGCTCTGCAAAGCGAGCGTTCGTCATGAGGCAACTCGCAAAGGACGCACACCAAGGTTGTGGCAGATCGCGTAGGTAAGTTCTGCGCGGTTCAGGGTATAGAAATGAAAGTCGCGAACGCCCTCGCGTCGCAGAGCATTCACCTGCTCTATCGCGAAGCTTGCCGCGATCAGATTGCGTGTCTCTGGCTGGTCGTCCAGTCCATCGAAACGTTGGTGAAGCGATGCGGGCACTTCGGTGCCACACATGCCGGCGAACTTGAGCATCTGTGAGAAACGCGTAATCGGCAGGATGCCAGGCACAATCGGTGCGTCGATACCGTGACGCACACACGCGTCGCGAAAGCGCAGAAAATGTGCCGTATCGAAAAAGAACTGGGTGATCGCGCGGCTCGCGCCGGCGTCCATCTTACGCTTCAAGTTATCGAGATCAGCTGCGGCAGAACGCGCCTCCGGGTGAACCTCGGGATAGGCTGCAACCGAAATGTCAAAGTCGCCTACGCGGCGTAGGCCAGCGACCAGATCGGCGGCAAACGCATAGCCATCCGGATGCGGATCGTATTGCTCGCAACCTTTGGGCGGATCGCCACGCAGCGCAACGATATGACGCACCCCTGCTTGCAGATAC
>JBCCKF010000005.1:0-263319 GCA_039027435.1 Pseudomonadota bacterium
ACGCTTTGACGTGGATTTGCTCAGTTTTTGTGCAAATCTGGCAGAGATTTCGGTGACCAGAATCGACACGTGACTGACGAAAGTTGCCAAAAACGGGGTTAAGCGTTGTATAGAAAACCTAGAGTAGATATCGTTAAAACCTAGACGTGCGGGGCCTTTCAGCGCGTCTTACGTCAGCCGCCGATTAACACCGTCTATCCGGGTTGCCCTCCGAAGGCAGGGGTCAGAGGTTCGAATCCTCTCGGGCGCGCCACTATTGAAAAAGGGTCCCGAAGGGACCCTTTTTGTTGGTTCGTCCGGTACTAGTTGATTTCCTGTACCTTCATGACAAGGTCATTCCAGTTCCTCTGGTTCTCAATGTCATGCTCCAGACCTTGTTCATCAGCGAGGGTGAATCTCTTCAAAGCCGGTGTTTTGCTGGTGGCCTGGTATAGCCAGTACGCTTCAGACTTGAGTGCCTGATCAATTGGTTGGTCAATCGATTCGTAGACCATTTGTTTGCAAGCGTTGATCGACTCTGCAGGGAACTGTGCGATCCGTTTCGCCAGTGTGTCGACATACTCGCCGATTTCATCCGGTTCGAGGGCCTTGTTGATCGTCCCTATTGCCTCGGCCTCATCGGCATCAAAATCACGCGCGCTCAGGATGATCTCGAGTGCACGCCCCAAACCCGTTTGGCGCGCCATGCGCGATGCGCCGCCACCGCAGGGCAAAATTCCCATGCCGACTTCCATCTGCATGAACTTGAATTTGCCCCGTGCCGCGAATCGCATGTCTAACGCAAGTGCTAACTCGTGCCCACCGCCGCGTGCAAAACCCTCGAGTTTGGCGATCGTAGCCTGCGGGACTTTGCTGAGTCGTTCACAAACAGCCTGCAGGTCCAGCAGCACCGCGTCTTCGCGTGAGATGGCCTCGTCAGACATGTCTTTCAGTAGCTCGGTGTCGTAGTGGCACACCCAGATCTCAGGGTTGGCCGATTGAAAAACGACGACCTTAGTTTCGCGATCTCGCTCCAGTCGCATGGCGAGACTGTTGAGGTCTGCCAGCATTTCCTGACCCTGAACATTGACGGTTCCGAAATCGAACGTGACCGTTAATATCGCGCCGTTCTGCTCCGTCGAGAATGTGGTGAATCCTTGGTATTTCATTGCTGTTCCTTTTATGTACTTGGATTGATGGCCTAGTTTGAAAACTCGGGCAGGATCTCGTCCGCAAGCAGAGCGAGCGTTGATTCGATTGGGGCGTTGTTGAAACGCAGGTTGAGCGCCACATGATTCACGCCGATCTTCTGGCGCGCGCGCAGGTAATCCCGGAGGCGGTTGATCCCTGTGCGAATGCCAAGGTGTATCGGCGTCGGTTGTGCGTCCACGTCATCAGCGACATCTACATAGAGTGGTTCCATGACCGGTTTGCTAACGTGGCCTGCCGCCTCTGACGATGCTCGAAACGTCGCGATCAACTGCGCCTGAATGTTCGCTGGGCGTGGGTACGTCATCCAACCATCGCCGTTAGTTGCGATCCACTCGTTGGACTGTTGACTGGACCCTGTGATCAGCAGAGGCAGCCGTGCGCCATGAGGCTTAGGCAACATGTTGATGCCGCCACGGACTTCACCGCGTACGTTCTTGAATGTCGGTGAGTCTTCTCCGACGTTTCTGATGTAGTCGTAGCTTTCGCGGAAGAGTTCGCCTCGCAGTTCATACGGCACGTTTATCGCGGGATACTCTTCTGGCCGATCACCCGATGCCACACCCAGAATCAACCGCCCATTAGAAAAGGCGTCCGCAGTCGCAGCGGCTTTCGCGACATGTGCAGGGTGACGCAGTGGCAAGATCACACTGGCGACGCCAAGAGCGATTCTGGATGTTTGTGCAGCCAGGCTGCCGAGATATACAAACGGATCGAATAGCTGACCGGCGTCACCGAAAGATGGCACATCAAACGGAACATCGCGGAGCCAGATCGCCGAGAACCCGAGATCCTCTGCGAGCTGAACACGTTGTACGTGATGCTCCATCTCAGGGATCGCGCTACGTTCGTAGTTCTCCAGAGGAACCACCAGTCCGATCGATAGTCGGTCACGCTGGAACACCGAGTCATAGCCAGCATTAATTCGACTAAACGGGCACTCAGAGGGCTTGCTTAACGGCAGGTTCATATGCATCACCGATACCGAACCAGTGTTCGGCTCTCCAGGCTTTTACGAGGGTGTCGGCCTTCTGCGTCGTCTTGCATATCCAGCGCACTGTGGCCGAGGAAAGGGCGACCGCGGTTGTCGTAGACGTTGAAGATCACGATGTCCTCAGGCGTCATCTCAGACATATAAATCCACTGGTGATCGTCGTTGGCTGCCACACCCAAGATCTCTCCGTTGCGATCGGGATAAACGAGGTCGATGGTCATCCAGTCTTCCGCGCTTGCTGAGTTCGGATGAATGAACCCGAGAGGTGAGGTTTTGACGGGATGATCCAACGGGCGCCAGACGTTGACGAAACCGTAGTGTCCTCGTTCAAACTCCGTCGCCCGGTCTGAGCCCACCAAATCGATCAGCCGCTGCTCGGCACCTGCTTGACTGAAATCGTTGTGGACGTTTCTCGCAGGCCGGCGTGTCGCGTTCGGATCGTCGACACGCACGGTGTGATCGAAGATGAGCACTTCGACCGCCCCGATCTCACGCAAGAGCAGTTCCGCAAGTTCGCGGTCGTACTCAGCCTGCCAGTTTGATGCGCTTCCGATTCCTATAGCGCGTGTCCGATGATGAGAAAACGCAATCCCATCGCGACGGAACTGCATGTGCTCCGGTTCGTGGCGCAGGTCGCGCACGGGAACCGCCGTCGGAATCAATTCCGGGGACTCGAGTCGCCCCGCTATGCCATCACGGTCAAAACCGAAAGACTGAGGCTGATCGGATACGACGTGATAGTTCACTACCGCCATGTCCCGCATTAGATGCTCCCGAATAAATCAATGCGGATAGGTTATTAGTCATCGATAGATGTATAAATCACTAATTGAGAACTTCAGAATTCGTAATTTCTATATAATTCAGCAAGGCAAACCCTTAGTGACGCCCATGTGGCCAGGAGTGGGAATATCGATATCGAAGGCATCCGGCTCTTTGTGATGGCAACTGATCTGCTCAATATCAGTGCGGCGGGGCGCAAACTCGGATTGGCGCCGGCGGTGGCAAGCGCGCGGTTGTCGAAGCTGGAGAAGCAGGTCGGCGCTGATCTACTTCATCGCTCTACGAGAAAGGTCTCACTGTCATTGGAGGGTGAGGAGTTTATTCCGTTCGCAAGGGAGATTCTGGCCCAAGAGGCAAGTGCCAGAGCAGCGCTTGGACACACGACCACCGAAGCGACCGGCACTTTACGTTTTGCCGCCTCTAGTACCTTCGCACAGCTCCATGTGGCGCCCATCCTGCCCGAGTTTCTGGAGCGCTACCCCGAAGTGAATTTGGAGCTGAAGTTGTCTGATACTCAGTCTGACTTGATCGAGGGTGGTTTCGACCTGGCACTGCGCAACTTCGCCATCAAGGACAGTAGCCTGCGCGCGCGGAAGCTCGCGGACGACAAGAGAATTCTTTGCGCGGCGCCAGAATATCTCGCTCGCTACGGAACCCCTGCAACTCCCGAAGACCTTGAGGTTCATCGCATCATAGGGTTTATGAATGCCGCCGTAAGAAAGCTGACGCCGCTGAGTGGAGCTCCTGCGTGCATCTTCCCACCTGCGAGCGCTAAACGGCGCGTCGAGTGTGATGACGGCGCGAATATGCGAATCGCAACAATAGCTGGTGCGGGTATCTCTATGAATTCCTGTTGGAGCGTATCTGAAGAACTCAAACGTGGCACTCTGATCCGGGTCCTGCCCGACTATGAAGTCGATGATCAGTCGGCGATCTGGTTGGTTTATCCAAAGTCAAATGTGCTCACCGCAAAAGTGCGCGTGTTCATCGACTTCTTAATCGAGAAAATCGGCAAGCCGCCTGTTTGGGAATGCTAGCTGCGCCGTCACTCTCCGGCAGTCACTCCGAGCTCCGCTACCAGTGTCCTGAATAGCACTTCGATACAGCGATCGAAAAAAAAGTCCCGGGTTTTCTCAACGCCATCTTCTTGGCCCAGCTTTCTGGAGTGCTCCAATTGCACGGGTGAGTACTTAATCACCTCGTCAATCAGTTGTTTGTCCGCATTGGTTTGTGCAACACCGTAACGTTCCGAAATCTCGCGAGAACGGACTAACGAACTCGCGCGAATTCTCCACGCCGGAATTTCTGCTTCGAGTTGCGCTGCAATATCTGCTGCGAGAATCGACAAACGACCGCAGATTGCAGGTCTGATCTCGGGCGCATAATCGATGCTGCGACGCTCGCTCTCACGTTCCATAGCTCCTTCAATGCAACGACCATAGATGGTGTCCAACGAGCTAATTCTTGAACGACGCTCAGCAAAATATGCCCTAACCGCACGCGTTTCACGAATAGGTCCTATACCAACCATTATGTCTTCTGCGAAGCAGTAGTGTGCGCGTCCAAAAATTGCGGCGCTCGACGCTCGCGCTTCTCGCTGATCCATTCCGCTGGAAACGAGTCGCTCTTGCGTATCCTCGGTGTAGAGCACAAAAAAGTATGCGCGGGCATCGGATAAGAGGCGAATCAGCTCATCTTCGAATTGCGCCGCGGTCAAATCGCCCGCCATTGCGTGGCTCACGAATACTATAGAAACAATGATTGCTCGTGGAATGGCCCGCACAAAACGCCGTGTGCGTTGTGTCGTTTGACTTCGTCTATCCCCGAGAGTGTCATTGTTTTCAAGAGTCATGGTGTTATTTTCCAATGATACTTTCTTTGTCTTGTTGGATCAGATGCGCTAGGTGCTGTCGTGAACGGTAAGTGTAACGGTCTGACTCTTCGATAGGTTTTTTGTTGATTCGCGAGACAGAACCCTAAACAAGCACACCATGGTCATCATTCTGCTCATTGTCATCCTTCTCGCCGCCTTGTTTCTGCCGGGGTTCTGGGTGCGTCGTGTCATGGCGCGCTACAGCAAACCGGCGAACCGTTACAGCGTCACTGGAGGCGAGGCTGCTCGGCGTCTGCTCGACCTGAATGGCCTTAAAAACGTAGGCGTTGAAGCAACAGAAGCTGGCGATCACTACTCGCCGTTAGACAGGATGGTTCGCCTGAGCGGCGACAATTTCTCCGGCAGATCACTGACCGCCGTCACCATTGCCGCTCACGAAGTCGGCCACGCTGTGCAAGATGCGAATGGGTATCCCGCCTTGCGCTTGCGAACGCGGCTTGTGCGTTGGGTAGGCCCGATCCAGAAAGTCGGTGCTTTCCTGCTGATGGGCGCACCGGTGTTCGTTGCCGTGACGCGGATCCCTTCGGCGGGTGTCCTAATGATATTGGGCGGATTTCTCACGCTGGGTACCGGTGTATTGGTGCACATGGTGACACTGCCAACCGAGTTCGACGCGAGCTTCGGTAAGGCGCTGCCAATGCTCAGAGAGCATGATGTATTGATTGCGGGCGACGAATACCACGCTCGTCGCCTGCTGCGCGCCGCCGCGATGACTTATGTTTCGGCGTCGTTAATGAGCCTGCTGAACGTTGCCCGTTGGTGGGCGATCCTGCGTCGTTAGCCCTCGCCCCAAAGCTCCTCTAGCCTGGCATCACGCCCACAACCGCGACGATAGAACTTGTAGCGGATCGGATTCTTCAGGTAGTAATCTTGGTGGTATTCCTCAGCCGCGTAGAACTCAGAGGCGGGTTTTATTTCTGTCGCGATCGGTTGGTCGAATTGCGCCGCAATGCGCGCCGCACTTGCCTTGGCCAGGGCCTTTTCCCGCTCGTTGGCGTAGTAGATGCCGCTGCGATACTGCGAGCCGCGATCACAGAACTGCCGATCGACGGCAAGCGGGTCGATGTTCTTCCAGAACACGGCGAGCAGTTCCTCGTAGCTCACTTTCGTCGAGTCGTAGCGAATCTCGACGGCCTCGGTGTGACCGGTCCGTCCGGCAGAGACCTGTTTGTAGGTCGGGTTTTCGACCTCCCCATCGGTGTATCCGGAGGTCGTTTCCAGAACGCCCGGCAACTTATCGAATGGCGGCTCCATGCACCAGAAGCAACCGCCGGCGAAAATCGCAACGGCAACATCGTCCGGTTCACTGGCTGAAGAAGCGGATGGTGACGCCGCGTCGCTTTGCGCTCCGGTGTTTAGCAACAGTGCGGCCAAGGCAATCGCCGCGATGGCGATCGTCGACAGGAAGCGGTTCATAACATGTTCTCCGGCAAATATGCGGGTTGGTTGTGGTTAATAGACCGCCCCAAAAGCAGAAAGATTCCAGGGCGTGGGTCGATCCAGTCTCTAAAGTAACTGATCCACGTGCCGCTATCCGAATCGGGAGAGCACTCTTGTTGGATTTCGTGTTGGATACTGCCCTAAAAGAAGCCATTCAAAAATGCAGGTCACTGCCTTCGTTGCCTGTGGTGGCGGCTCAGTTGATCGAAGTGATCAACCAGGACGATTTCGGACTCAATGATGTCGCAGACGTCGTTAAGAACGATCTGGCGATTTCAACCAAGTTGATAGCGACAGCAAACTCCAGTGCATTTCTCCGTGGTTCAGCCTGCACCACAGTAGAGCAAGCTACCAATCGACTGGGTGTGGATGCCACCGTTGTTACTGCGTTGAGTTTCTCGTTGTCGGGCCCAATGCGAGGCACTGAAGTAAAAGGCATCAACACAGAGCGCCTATGGAAACGATCAATCGCCAGCGCGTCGATTGCACGGCTTCTCGCAAAACACCTTGGCTCTCAATCCGCTGACCGATGCTTCCTCGCCGGTTTGATTCAGGATTTGGGGATCATGGTCTTGAGCAGGACGCATCCGTCACTCTACGAATCGTTTACGGACGGGAGTCATTACGATGCAATCCTTGCTGAGTACGCGGCGCTCGAATGTGACCATGCCGAGGTTGGCGCCTGGTTGCTTGAGCAATGGCATTTCCCGTCTGTGATTTCCTCTCTCGTCGCGAGAAGCCATGAGGTGCCAGAAGCGATGCAGTCCATAGCAGACGAGCCAGAAGCCTGGTGCGTCGCCGTTTCTGGCGTGTTGGCTGATGCGCTGGTGGACGAGGAGAAGCACGATATCGCGCGCATTCTGTCCTCACTCCATCAGGTTTGTAGCGATGCCGACGACGCCCGAGAGCAGATGCTCGAGACCGACATCGCGAACGCGCTGGCAGTTGCCGAGTCGCTATTCGAAACCAAACTGATCACAGAGCCATTCACGTTGATGGAGGCATCGAAGGAGTTGCTGTTTGAGCAGTCTGCGAGCTTCCTGGCTCCGCGTCATAATCAACAGATTGAACGACTCGAGGCACGGGTTGCCTCGCTAGAAAAAGACAGCAGAGTGGATGCGCTGACCGGCACGTTCAATCGAGCGCACTTCGAGCGCGAGCTTGATCGGTGTTTCTCGGTCGCATCGAGTGAGCGCAGAGCGCTCAGCCTCATGTTCATCGACGCGGATCACTTCAAATCCATCAACGATACCTACGGCCACCTCGCTGGGGACGAGGTCTTGAAATGGATGGCGGGTTCTCTCAAGGAAACTGTACGCACTAGCGATGTTGTCGCGCGCTACGGAGGAGAGGAGTTCGTCGTTATTCTCCCAGGACTCGAAGAATGCAACGCAGCGGCGCTAGCCGAACGCATACGCGTTGCCATGGGCGCCGGCATCGTTGAGGTCTCCAACGCAACCATACGGTTCACGGTATCGATCGGTATTGCCTGCTTTGAACCAAACGGCAGGATCAACACGAAGCGCCAGCTAATTCTCGCGGCGGATCAGGCGATGTACGCAGCCAAAGACAGCGGTCGCGATATGTGTGTCAGTGCGTCCGAGATGCAGAATACTCTAAAGTCGGCGTGACTCTCGGTCGTGGCTATGCCGCCGGCGCTTCGTGTCGCTCCACGGGGATTCGGACGTTAACTGCCAGCCCGTACTCGCTATCGTTCCAAACTGCGAGATAGCCACCGGCATTTCGCGCCGTGAAATTGATGAGTTTTAGGCCCTCGCCAAACCATTGAGGGTCATTATCAGCAAAAAACTTCTCCGTCACTTGATCGAGCATTTGCTCGCTGATCCCGGGACCGTTGTCCAGCGCTGTCAAAGTGGCGAAGCCGCCATCGGCGACGGTTTCACCCTCTAAGTAGGGCTCGACCTGCAGTTCAAATGTGAGGCGCTTCGCGCCGGCATTCTTTGCGTTGTCGACGAGGTTGATCAGGATTTGCTCGAAGGCGACCGGGGAGAGCGTTGCAATCGCTGGCAGCTGCGTGATCTGAAAATCCAATTCGATCTCGGGTGAAGCCAGCGCCCGCAACAACGTCCGGGAGGTACGAAGCGTATGTGCCAGGTCAACAGTCGGGTGATCGTCCTGATTACTCGATTCGAGGCAACCTACAAAATCCGCCGCACAACGACTGAGTTCGGAAATCTCTTTGGCGTGCACATTGACGTGCTCCCAGGACACAGCCACCGGCAGTAGCTCAGCCTTGCTCTGCACATTTTTCAAAAGACGTATCGCATCTCGTTGAAACCAACGCGTATCTCGGCCCACGGTCCATCCCGCCGCCAATGATTGTGTATTTCCTTTCGACATGACCAACTCCCACCTCGATACAGAATCCACTGCACAGAGGAAAAAATAATGACGAACGCGCACGCGGCCTCCGCGTTGGCTGTTGGGCCACGCGCTGCCGCAGTAGTCTGGTGAGTCACAGCAGCCCCGCCTTCGCAGCGGGGGGAAGATCGTCGCTTCTCAAGCCGAAGACGATCTAACATAATCAATTTTGCTGCACTGCAACATAGTGTGCGTGCTGTTTCGATCTAAGTCGACCCCAAAAACGCAAAGAAAAGGTCGAGTTTTCTCTTGATTAAGCGACAAATATCAGAGTTGTCCGATGTAACGCCTACTATTTGCGGGTAACAAAGGATTGCCGTTCAGTCGAGGTATCGCCACGATACAGACGTGATGAAGCCGATGTACGAAGGCCAGAAACTCGGCCTTGGATCTCTACTTCCAAATCCAGATGCTGGGTGTTGTCGGTCTTTCTCCAAAGGCACCGATGAGGCTAGTTACTCTAGTCCACCACACCTATGCCTTTGCACGTCAATTGCAATGTTATAACGTTACCCGTTTAGGGACAGGGGACCGGGGATAATGTCTGAGCGAAAGTTTCAGAAGATGACGAAAGCAGAGGTCATCGCTGCGCAGAGGGAATGGGCGAAGTACGTTACCGAGCAGGATGTCGAGCATCTGCTCGAACTCTACGACTTCGGCTCTGCTGATGAGCCGTTGTTGTTCAAGCCGACTCTAGCGGATGTGATCCGCCTCGATCGTGCCGGAGCGCGCGCCTATTTTGTCGGCGGCGATGAGAATTACCCTCACGACGAAGGATTTCTCAATCGCGGCTGGAAGCGTGTTGAGTTCCAGAGCAGTGCGGGACCGATTCTGAAGGCAGGTGGTTTGGGCTACAAGGATATGGGGCACTACACTTTTGTGGACGGTGACGGCAACGCAACTCGCGCCGATTACACGTTTGCCTACCACAAGCTGAACGGGCGGGTATTGATCTCGTTGCACCACTCTTCACTGACATGGTTGCCGCCCGCCGAACCAAAATAATGTGAGCGGTCCGGCCTGGATACGTAAGCTTCCGTGTGATTGTTTGCCGCTGGACCGGCGCCGGAAATGACGCGAGGCGCAATTCGCTTGGAGCCCAAGAACGGAGCCTCAGTGACGCAATCAGGAATCCTCGGCGGTGCGATTGGTGCCGCTGAGGCCTTCACCGTTGGAGAACCAACGCCAGAGCACCGCTCTGGAGAGTCGCTGGCCGAGCAAGTGCGCCAGTACATTAGAGACAGGGGCAGTCGAGCGCGTTACGTCGCCGCTGCAACGGACTATCTCAGACAGAAAAAGCCGCCAACTGACACGGTTTACGACATCGTTCTGATTGGCGCGGGCCTGCACTCTGCATTGTTCCTTTACACGGCGAAGCGAAGGAACCCGCACCTAAAGGTGCTGATCGTCGAACAGAGTTCAGATGTTTGTTCAACATTTGCTCGTCTGGGTGATGCTCTGGTGCTCAATTCGCCGACCTTCAGCACAGTCGGTCTGAATTCGAATGTCGCTCAAGGACATTTCATTCAGGTGAGCGATTTCGATGAGCTCTCAGAGCGCCAGTACCCGACAGCCAAACATCTGCACGAGCTAGCCACAATGATTCTGTTCCACGCGGATGCAGAGATCTTGTTCAACTGCCGAGTCGACTCAGTCGAGAAGATGGATTCTCGCTATTCGGTTGTATCTGGTGATCGGCGTTTGCATGCAGAGTCCGTTGTTATTGCAAACGGTATGGGCGAACCGAGAAGCAACGCGTACGCTAGGGACCAGTCATCCGAGCGAGTCATTACTGGCGATAGCTTCATTTCTGCCTTTTGCAAGAGTGAGGCTTTTCGCGAGCAAATCCGTGATGCGCGTGTGGCCGTTGTGGGTGCCGGAGATACCGCGAATTGTGTGCTGGAACATCTGTTGCCGTTGACGTATCCCAACGACCGATATCCAACGTTTCAGAAAGGACCCTTTCTACCCTCTGCGATCTATTGGATCGGACAGGGCGCTAATTCAATCAAGGATTTTTTCTTTGCGAACAAGCAGCGCTACGGCCACTCGGGCGGCATTATCGAGTTCTTCTGGGACGGAGAGGCACCGTTCGACCTGCCGGCTGATACTTGGGCTAACACCAAAGCGAGAATTCAGTGTTTTCCAGAAAAGCTGAGCGGGTTATCGCACAAAGGTGATTTTGTAGAACTAACGGTGGGAGAGCAGCGGCTGCCCGCAGATATCGTGGTCGACTGTACCGGACGCTCCAACAGGCTTGGTGCGCAATTGCTGCGCGATGAGTATGAGTTTATCCGTGGTGATGTGGTGTTGCTTGGTGGTCAATGGGACGAAACTGAGGATAGCTTCGTGCCCGCACCTCGATATCTCAAAGGCCAGAGGATTGCCTGTAAAATTGTAGGCGAACGTATCTTCCTACTCGGATGTGCATGCCCACTCGATGAGCTGATCGATGATGACGAAGCACTCGATGGATCACTGCGCTACCAGGAAACGCGCCAGAGTCTCACCAACAGCAAATTCTCTCTCGAGCACACATTGCCGCGAACTGTAGCTTTCGCTGAAGTTTTCGGCGATGCGCACAAAACCAGGAACAACAAAGTATGAGAAAGGTATCTATTGGTATCATCAACGTATCTGATCGCGCTGCGGCTGGCGTATACGACGATGTGCCCGGTAAGGCTGTGGTTGCAACGCTGCAAGAATATTTGAAGACGGAGTTCGAATCGGTCTATCTCGTCATTGCAGACGAACAACCTGAATTGGAAGCTGCAATGATTGAGATGGCGGATAAGCAGGCGTGCTGTCTGGTCATCACCACAGGCGGCACCGGCCCGGCACCACGCGATGTGACCCCTGAAGCCACCGAAGCTGTGTGTCAAAAGATGATGCCGGGTTTCGGCGAGTTAATGCGAACGACCTCACTGCAGTACGTTCCAACGGCGATCCTCTCAAGACAGACCGCAGGTATTCGGGGCCAGACACTCATTTTGAATTTACCGGGACGTCCCAAAGCGATCCGCGAGTGTCTTGATGCCGTTTTTCCAGCGATTCCGTATTGCATCGATTTGATCGGTGGTCCATACCTCGAGACCGACGAGAGCGTGATCCGAGCGTTTCGCCCGCGCAGTTGACCACCGATACCGGTCAATTGGGTATATTCGGCAGACCAAATGTACTCCATGGATCTGATCGAATGACAAAGTCCTTTCCGCTTCTTCTGATTTTCCTCCTGTACGGTTGCCTGGATAGCAACGTCTCTGTTTCTGACGCGACCGAACCCGCCGCGATTGACGGCAATTGGGATCGGGGTGCCATGGCGACCGCAGCGAATCCGCATGCGGTTGCGGCTGCCGTTGAGATGCTGGAGAAGGGCGGGCATGCCGTTGACGCCGCGATTGCGGCCCATGCAGTACTCGGTCTGGTCGAGCCGCAAAGCTCTGGCCTCGGCGGTGGCGGCTTCATGCTTGTCTACGAGCGTGGCGATGGCAGTCTGACGTTTCATGACGGGCGCGAGAGCGCACCCGCCGGTGCCACGGTCGATATGTTCATGCGTGACGGTGAGGTGATGGGGTTCTACGACTCCTGGCAAAGCGGCATCGCCATCGGTGTGCCGGGCGCAGTCGCTATGTACAAACTCGCTCACGACACGCATGGCAACCTCCCTTGGTCCGACGTGTTTCAGCCTGCGATTAGGCTGGCAAAGGATGGCTTCGAGGTCTCGCCGCGGCTGGCTAATTACCTGCCCAGAATGGCAGAAGTCAGTCGTCTTGATGAGGCACCCGGCACAGCCGAGTACTTCTATCCAGACGGCGAGCCACTGCAAGTCGGCGACTTATTGAAGAATCCGGAATACGCCGAGACGCTTTCCCGCATTGCCGAGGAAGGACCGAGTGCGTTCTACAGCGGTGAGGTCGCAGAGGAAATTGCAGCAGCTGCTCAGGCGCAGCCGAACCCAGGCACTTTGACGGTAGAGGACATTGGTAATTATCAGGCGATAACCCGTGAGGTTATTTGCGGGCAGTTCCGAGACATGAGAATTTGCACGCCATCGCCGCCCTCTTCGGGTGGCGCGCAGATCATGATTGCAGCGCTCTACAGTCACTTATCCGCGGATGCCGAGAGTCGTTCGGACAAGATCGCCGCATGGGTCGACGCGCAGCGGCTCGCGTACGCAGATCGCGACCATTATTTTGGCGACCCTGACGAGGTCGACATCCCACTGAAGGATCTCCTGGATCCGGCGTACCTTGAGTTCCGTGCGACCGAGCGATTCGCACCGGATGCGACACCGACACCGGGAGACCCCGGCGAGGTGCTTCGCGGCGAATCGACAGCGTCAACGTTTGGCGTTGACACGACGGAGGAAGCCGCGGGCACAACCCACCTGTCCATTATCGATAAAGATGGCAATGCCGTATCCATGACAGCAACTGTGGAGGCACCGTTTGGTACACAGCGCTGGGCGGCCGGTTTTGTTCTGAATAACGAGATGACCGACTTCGCACGCGAGGTTCCGGAGGATGGAAGTCGACCGGCAAATGCGATCGCACCGAATCGACGACCGCGCTCGTCCATGTCGCCATCCATGATCTTCGACAACGATGGGAACCTTTTGATGGTGACGGGTTCGCCAGGCGGAAACTCCATACCGGCCTACGTCTCGAAGACCATTGTTGGCGTGCTCGATTGGGGTATGTCGGCTCAGGAGGCTGTCGATCACCCAAACCTCGTGGCGCGTGGCGAGAGAGTTCGTGTTGAGATTTCTGTTGGTGCCGGTCAAGAGATTGCTGATGACCTAAGTGCCCGTGGTTACGACGTGCAAGAGCGTGAGGGGGAGAACTCCGGCCTGCATCTCATCGTGGTTGGGGAAGACAGTCTCGATGGTGCAGCCGATAAGCGCCGCGAAGGTACGATCGAGGCCGTCCAGCCATAGAGCGGAACCAGACGCGGAGTTGGTCCCGCTCTCTGGTCATGGTTGCCATTCACCGCATTTCGGCATTGATATCGATATCACCATTGAACGTTTTGAGTCGGATTACCGGGCCGCCACCGTTGACGTTCGCGATGATCAGGTTTTCAACCGCGATCTCGATAGTGCCATTTTCGTTTTTGCGTGAAACCTTGGTTTCGCTAGGCAATACTTCGATCTCGAAGTCAGAGACGATTTCCCCGCGCGTGGTGTCGATGTGCAATTGTGCTTTCGGTTGATCGGGTAAGACGACAGTCAGGTCACCATTGATGGACGTCAGCGAAGAGGCAGTGTCCTTCCTCAACTCTGCAAATCCCACGACGATGTCCTCATTGGTGGACTCGGCAATGACTGCACCTCCCGCGCCGTAGACAGTGATTGGGCCATTGGTGTTTTGCAATTGCATCTCACCCGTGACGTCTCGGACCACGATCGTACCGTCGTTGGTCGTCCACAGATCCAGAGATGCGTCCATAGGCACCCGAGCCACGATATCCAGTGTGCTGCGATTCCAGCTTGAAGAGACTTTGACTTCATTATTGTCTTCGGTGACGGACAATCGGTAGCTTCCTGCTGAGATCGGCTGGCTGCCGGACGGCGTGACAATTCGTTGGCCGCTTTTACTGCCATCGACCTCGAGCGTGATGTCCTTGCGGCGTTCACCAATGACCTGGATGTTTGCCGAGAGCATGCCGAGTTTGAATGAAACCGGTTGGTCGGGTTGTGACAGATCAATCGTAATCGGTTCGGACTGCGCCTGGGCTTGCGGAAGGACAAGGACTAGCGCACTCGCCAGCAACCCGGCAACGATATGCTTAATTCGGTTCATTATTTAGCTCCTTTCGACGAGTACATCGCCGTTAAGACTTTTCAAGATTAGTGTTTTTCCACCCGAGCCGATTCTGAAACCGGCCGACTGTTCAATGGTGTAACGGTGCTTGCCGCTCTCGGAGGTGTGTTCGACCCGGGCCGGCACGGATTGCGGTGTCAGTTCCACCGTGCTTCGAATCTTGCCGTTGACGAGATCCACCTCGACGTCTGCATCGGCGCCATCGGAGAGTTTCAGGGCGATATCGCCGTTCAGAGTTTCCAGACGGCAGTCGTTCGCAGGGCTGGTTTGGAAATCCGCCTCAATGTCGCCATTGACCGTCTCGATCGTTTGGCAACTCGTTAGCCCTGAGGTGAAGATCGAGCCGTTGACGTTGGTCGCGGTGACGTCGCCGCGAATGCCACGGACGGTAACGTCACCATCATTGACGGTGCTCACGTTGATCGTCGCATCGACCGGCACGCTGACCACGAGATCCAATCGAAGCGCGCACCCTTTGCAACGCCGGACATTCCACCAGTTGTCTTGATCTCGGCCGACTTTTACCGCCACGGTGTTGCCAAACTTGCCAATACGCAGCGGAATATGTTCCAGAGAATACTCAAAGTTCTCTTCGTCATCCGCCCGTCGAATCGAGCGGAGCGATAACTCAATTTGATCGCTGCTTCCGCGAATCACCTCGACGTCACCCCATATATTGTCGATGAACAGCTCGGCCTGCGAAACGACCTCATAGGACTCTGTCCACTCAGTGGTCTCGACGACCGGTGCGCCTGAAGCGCCGTTGGCCATCAACAGCAAAATAGGACCCAGTAAATGTGAAACCCTCATATCTCAAGTGCTCCCATAGTTTCTTCAACGTAGCCGACGAGCGATGGGTGGACCTCACCATCTGATGCACGCTGCTTCAGCGATTGCAGCAACGTGAGCTCACCATGGCGAAGAATCAGATCGATAATGGCGATTTGGACAATCGGAGAGTCGTTTGCTGCGAGTAGCTCGAAAATCTGGCCCGAGGTTTCTGGCCGATTGATTTCGTCACCCAGTGCACCGATCGCTGCCGACCGAACGGAGGGCACATCGTCGGTAGCGGCTCTTTGTAATAGTGCCGATGCGATTGTCGCGTCACGCTGGTCGAGCGTGGACGCTTGCAGAACCGCTGCCAGGCGTGCGCTCGGCGATGTGGCCGTCAATCGACTAATCAGCAGTTGCTGGTTAACACTATCCAGCTGCATTTCGAGACGTGCCATGCGCTGATCAATTTGTATGTCCGGTGGGAATATCAATAGACCTAGACCCAGGCTCGCACAGCAAGCTGCCGCAAGTCCGACCCACTGGGGTGAAGTTGCCGGCAGCAGTCTTGTCCACCAGCTGCTAGATCTTTCGCCATGTCGGTTCAAGTCATGCAGCACTCGTTGGCGCAGTTGGGCGCTGGGTTCCGCTTTCTGAGCGGTTTGCAGTTGCTGCCAAAGATCTCGGGACGCGCTGTCGCCAAAAAGCTCGCTATCGTCTTCAATTCGATCAGACATTTTGTGGTACCTCGTTCAGCGTTTCGAAGACGCTGCTCAACGCCTTCAGCGCACGGTGCATTCGCACACGCGCGGTCGCTGGCGAGCAGTCGGTAGCTACTGCCAGCGATTGATAATCCGGGAATTCGAATCGACCGAGCCAGATGATGTCTTGTTGGTCGACGGGTAAGCGCGCGAGCGCGTTCATCAATACTTGTATTTGCTGCTCGCCCGATGCGGACTGCTCCGCGCTGCGCAAATCGACGAGTTCCTGCTCAAGCATCGATTCGGATGCGAAATCGGTTTGTTGACGTCGCGACTTGCGCAGCTGGTCAAACGTCAGATTACGCAGAATATGATACGCCCAGGCTTTGAAGCTCGACTCGCCACGAAAGCTCGAAGCCTTCTTGAGGAGTCGCAAAAATAGCTCTTGCACCAGATCTTCGCTTTGTGCTGCGTTGCGGGTTAGCTGCAGCGCGTAGTTGTATAGACCTTTCTGGTGCCGCTCGAACAGCGTGCCTAGACAGGAGGCATCTCCATCGGCAACCCATTGAATCAATTGTTCGTCTGAAACAGCCTGCATGCGAATTCTCGCCTCCTGTGCTTATAGAGACGAAGGCTGCTTCAAAGTGTTACAAAAAACTCATGAGTGCAGCGGAATGCTGGGCACGAAGAACACAAAAATCAAAATCGGAGTTGCAAGACCTAACGCCACAATCATCAGTGATCGCGATAGTTTGCGTCGGTTTTGGAACAAGATGACGAGCCCGGTCAGAGCGAACAGCAACATTCCTATCGCTGTGACATCGACGAGCAATGACCAGAGAGCACCTGCATCACGGTTCTTGTGTAGATCGTTCAGCGTGGCGAGCCATGATCCGCGCTGCGAGTCGATGACGATCCCATCCTGACTGACGAGCACATCTGCGTCGGACGCAGGGGCCGAATACGATAGCGTCAATTCTCCATAGTCACGGTCCAACTCGATATTGATCGGTGCCTGCAATCCCACCGATGTCTCGAGATAGTCAGTTAGCGCGCCTACATCGGGGTTCCAAGCGTCGGGGTTCAGCCCTTCAGCGAGCACATTGGGAATCTCGAGCGTGGTTGAGTCATTGCGACTCCCGGAATCGAGGTACCAACTATGACTCAAGGTCACTCCAGTGACACAGAAGAAAGCGAGTGACGCAAATAATGCGGTTGAGCTGTACAGATGGACGCTTCGCACCAGCATAAAAAACCGCTGCCGAGTCATGAATACCAACCCTTAGGACCTCACTAAGGTTACTAAAGTTAAGTGAGTCAGTCATTAAACACAAATGAGAATCGTTTGTATTTAAGTCGAGACGGTGAGACGATAGCAAACCATTTCTTATTCGGGACTGAGAAATATGACCGTTCGAATTTTGATGATTACGGCGCTCACGATGTTTGCTGGCACTGCTACTGCAGGCGGACAGTCGACCGAGAAAAACGCGACGAAAACCTCGGCGAGCTCTGCTGAGACTCGCATGGATCAATGGAAGCGAGAAGGCCGTCGGATGAACTTTATTGCCGACCATGACCACGATGGCGATGGGCGTGTGAGCTCGATCGAATTCGAGCAGTCTCGACGCGATCGCTTCGATGCGACCGACAGCAACACCGATGGGACGGTCGACGAACAGGAGTACGTCTACGAATGGGAAGACCGGCTGGACGCACAACTGGAAATCGATCGCAGCGGGCGTGCCAAGCAGACGTATGTGCGGTTTGCTGCAATGGACAAAGACGACGATGAGCTGATGTCCTGGGACGAGTACGCGGCATCCGGGAACCGGATTTTCACGGGTTGGGACACCAACAAAGACGGTGTTATCGACAGTGCTGACCCCGAGCGCAGTTACAACTGGTCGCCGAAGCCGGATAGCGAGTTGACTGCCGAGGAGCTCGAGCAGCGCCGTGAACGAAAAATGTCCTACGCTCGTTCCATGCTCGTCATGCCGACGACGCACAACCTTGAGGGCGTCATGGCGCGTTACGACCTGGATCAGGACGGTCGCGTAGAGCGGGACGAATTCGACGGCAAACGACGTGCGGACTACGACCTTACAGATTTCAATGGTGACGGCACGCTTGAGCCTGACGAATACGCCAGTGAGTTTGAAGATCGTATGGATGCTGTAATCGAGACCTTCAGAGCGGAATCAGTGCAGCAGAGTCGTCGCCGTTTTGAAGCACTGGATAACGACGAAGACGGTCGCATGACGTTTGCTGAATATCGTGAATCCGGCAACAAGATCTTCGCGCGCTACGATGGTAGTCAGGATGGTTACGTGTCGCTCGACGATCCGATGCCGCCGCGGTTCGAAGTGGTTGAGGACAAACAGCTGGCAGCCAGTAACGGCGATTGATCACAGTACAAGGTTCTGATTTCGATGCAAGCGATAGTGCGCCACCTAGCGCGACTGTTCGTGTGTACCGTGCTCCTGGGAAGCCTCAGCGGTCACACCTTGGCCGACACCATGACGCGCCATTACGACGGGGTACTTGGCACGAGCATGGACTTATCGGTTGCTGGTGTGCCCCCCGCCAGAGCGGACGCGGCATTCGACGCCGCGCTTAGCGAAGTGTCGCGTCTGGAGGCATTGCTGTCGGACTACCAGCCCGATAGCGAAGTGTCGAAGCTAAACCGTGAGCGGGTTACCGGTGAATTGTCGCCAGAATTGGCGGAGCTGATCAGTCATTGCCATCATTGGGAGTCAGAGACCGATGGACGTTTCAGCTGCAAGCTCGGCCAAATCCGTGCGGCATGGTATGAGGCCGTCAATGCAGATGTACCTCCGGATCGACGCGCGTTGCGCGCCCAGGCAAGGGCGTTGCGTGCGACTGAGTTGCCGGCTCCCAGTACTGGCCAGTATGAGCTCCCGGACGGTATGAGCCTCGATTTGGGTGGTATCGCAAAGGGCTACATTATCGACAAGGTGCTGGCGGCAATGCAGTTGGCTGCGCCTGATGCTTCCGGTTTCAAGGTCGATATTGGCGGTGATGGGCGCTACTTGGGTTTGACTGAGAATGGAGCGCTGTGGCGTGTTGGTCTTTCGGCAACACCTGAAGACTTCGAAGCGGCCGACGGCGCTGTTGAACTCAGTGATCATGCGCTGGCAGCCAGTGGTCACAGCGGCCGAACCTACTTGGTGCGCCGGCGTGAGTACAGCCAAATCCTATCGTCGCGTGACGGCTGGCCGGTGACCCACGACACATCGGCTTTCGCCATCGCGGATACCGCGCTGGCGGCCGATGTTGCGGCTACCGTTGCGGCCAGCCTCAGTGCGAGTGATGCGCTTCAGTGGGCAGAGCGTCAATCGACGATCGAACTGCTGGTCGTGTTAGCGGGCGGAGAGCAACTGGCGTCTGCTGGTTGGCGTGATCATGAGCTCGCAGGTGATCAAGCCCAACCGCCTGTGATGACGGTTGAGTTTCAGATCCCGAGAGTGGAGGGTGGCAAGTACCGGCGACCGTATGTGGCGCTGTGGATTACAGATGCTGAACGCAAGCCGATTCGCAATTTGTTGATCCTCGGCGACAGCCATCGATGGGCGCAGGAAAACCGCCGCTGGTGGCGGGCGGTGGGTCGGGACAATCGCGATTTGCTGGATGGATACGCCCGCTCCACCCGGCGTCCAGGTAGCTACACCGTACGATGGGATGGACGCGATGATCGCGGACAGCTGGTTTCGGGCAACGAATTTCGGCTACACCTAGAAGCCGCTCGGGAACACGGTGGTCACACCTACCAGACCTTCGATATTGATTTGTCACACCCTGTCGATGCGCGCCTGAGTGGCGAGGGCGAGTTCGGCGATATTGCGATCAACTGGGCGCAGGTCGCAGATTCCAAAGCGCGTAAAACGGCGATCAGATCAGCGGCGATCGTACACTGAATCCTGACTGCCGTTCTGACCGGCAATTAGCGTGATGAGATTACTGTCTGCGCAAGCATGTCGGTATCGGCGAGGCTGACCTCAACCCGCCTCTGCGAAAGGCCTCGATGTCGAGCCCGCAACAGGTTCAGGTGCACTCCGTTACCGATCAGGAACATGCCGACGCATACCCATCCATACGCAAGGCTGTCATAAAGACCGTTGTACAAGGTCGCAAAAATAACGAGGATGCCAGCGATCGCGTATATCGTCGGGACCGCTTCATAAAGGGGTTTAGGGATCCGCATGGGAGTGTGCTCGGCTCAATAAAGATTCAGATGATACGGTTTGTCTCGCTGCCGTTCGTTGATGAGCCTCACAGTATTGTCGCTGATTGCAGACAGGGCAGGATTCTATTTCACTTAATGAATGATCAGGCAGCACCTTCGCCAACACGAAAAGTCATTGTGGCCAGCGCGGAAGTGCTTTGTACCCGGTTTCTTCCGTCACGCTTTGCATCGTAGAGCGCAGCGTCAGCATTTTGTATGAGCTCGCTGAGTGGTCGAGGTTCTTCGTAAAAACAAACGCCAACACTGATGGTGAATGATACGCAGTCAACTTCTGTGTTGACGTCTCGTGTATCACATGGCGTCTTATCGACCGCTTCGCGAAGCTGCTCTGCCAGTTCTAGCGCCCGCTTCTCAGGGGCACCTGGAACTACCACCGCAAATTCTTCGCCACCAATTCGGCCGATCGTGTCGTCGAGTCGAAAGACGGTGCGTGCAACCTGTGTTGTATGAACGATGCAAGCATCACCAGCCGCATGGCCATGTAGATCATTGATCTTTTTGAAATGATCGATATCCAGAATGATGACGGCGCCGTGCGAAGAGTTGGAAATTTTCTGCTCCCCCGACGCCATGAAGCCCCGGCGATTATAAATGTTGGTCATCGGGTCGGAAATTGATGCTTTCTTGAGCGAGTCGGTCAAACCGTTTACGCGTCGCACCAGGGGTCGAAAGATGACAAGTGCTTCCAGAACCAGCGCTATGGCAAGCACGAGAACCGCTGCATTTTGCACGTTTTTCATTCGCCCGATTTGGCTGATGTGCATCCGTTCAAACCCTGTGACGACATCGTTCAGGCTTCCAAGCAGGGTGATGTCTTCGGCCGCTGCAGGTTTGATGAGTTCCTTTAACATCGAGAGTTCGGCGCTCGCATCGCGACCTTTCTCTTCGACTGTTGTGGCCAACGCGACATAGTTGCTTACTGTCTTATCTAGCTCGTGCGGCGGGTCATACATGATGGCAAGCACGCTGTCTGGCACGATGTTCTTCTCATCGCCGACGTGCCCGGAAATGATTCGTTCGTGAGAGGTCTGGAATGTGTCTATCGCATTCGAGAGTGCGTTTCTGGCCTCTTGGTCACCGGTCTCGGCCCAGTTTTGCGCAAGCAGCACGATACGCGTGTTTGATCTGACGGCTTGTCGGCCACTGGTTGCTCGACTCAACACTGACTGTTTTGAAGGTAGCGTCCGACCTCCGTGCTTCTTTTGTCCGGCTGGCCCCGGACCGGGGTCCCGCTCAAGGTCATCTAGAACTCATAAGCAATTGACCCAATGACCGTGCGTGCCCGCGATGTTCCAACGCGGATTGCTGCGAACGCATCGGGGGTAACCGATGCCTGAGTCAGAAGGTAGTCTTCGTCGAGTAGGTTGATCACGTTCAGCTGGACTTTCCAGCGATCACGACGGAAGTAAGCAACTGCTCCGACTTCAGTCCACCCGTCATAAACCGCTCGATTCTCTCCGCTTGCGAAAATGTCATCCTGATAGTTGATGCTACCGCCGAAGCCCAACTGTCCGCGGGCGAATGGAATTTCGTAGAACGACGCTAGATTTACGCCATGTTCAGGAATCCCCGGCAACCTTGTGCCTGATTCGAACCCGAATTGCAGCGGACCGAAGGTGAAGGCCGTGCCGCCTTCAACCACTTCGTTGTCGATATAGCTGTAGCCTGCCTGAATACGCCACGCGTCTGAGATTCGACCGACTACCTCAAGTTCAAAACCTAGAGACTCGTATTCGCCGATGTTCCCAAATCGTACTTCTGAAGCAGGTGCAAGCGGATTCAAGAGGAACGCAACGTCCTCTTCGACCACCCGATAGACCGTTCCGGTTACCAGAAGCTGGTCGCCGTTTGGCTGCCATTTTGCACCTATCTCCCACGACGTAGAGGTTGCAGGATCAATGATTTGATCATCAAACCCGAGGCGCCCACCTGACGAAGTGTAACCTTCGGCATAGCTGAGGAAAGCCGACAACTCATCGTTGAACGAGTAGATGAGGCCACCACGGAGACTTAGGTCGTCGTCATCAAAGTCGGAGAGATTATCCTGGTACTCCGAATACCGAAACCCTGCGAGGATTGCCCACTTTTCATTGAGCGTTATGTAGTCGAGTACATTCAGCCCGGTTTCTTCGAAATCCTGTGCCACCCCGAATCCGTTGTCGGTAAAGTTTAGAAGCGAGAGTGGATCGGCGACGGGTGTCAACGGATCGTCGCCCGAGGCGTAAACCCCGGTGACGATGTTGTAGAGAACCGAGTCAAAACTGATCTGACTGGTGCCGTCAGTCTTGAACTCTTCGAACGTGTACGAAGCGAGAATCTGGTGTTCGATATCTCTCGGACCTTCAAGATCAATGAAGTTCTTCAACGTATACTGTTGGACTGTACCAGTGGAATCCGAAGAGTTGGCGGTGATGCTGACTGAGTTTTCGAAGGGTGTGCCTGGTGTTCCGATAAGCCCGAAGGTCGCCGTAACCGGTCCATTGTTGGTATCAAACAGGAGTTTGTCGTTTTCGGTGTTTTGAATCGTCGCCTCAATGCGCCAATTCGGAAGCAGCTGATAATCCGCCAATAGATAGGCGCGAAGTGACTCTGCTACAGATTGATCGTTAAAACCCGGGATGCCGTAGAACTGATCTATGTTCTGGTTTGGCCCATAGAAGTAGCCGCCGAAAAGGTCGCCGTCTAGCACTTGACCGCGTTCCTGTGTGTAGTCGTCGTCGATGTACTCGAGTCCCGCAACAATTGAGAACGCATCGTTCGACCAGGATACGCTCGGGTTGACGAGTAGTCGCTCACGAGAGACTTCGTCTCGGAAACTCTCAGAGTCTTCATAGGTTGTGACTAGGCGATAAGCAAACCCGCTGTCTTCGGCGAATGCCCCTGTTGTATCAAGCTCAACCTTGAAGAAATCGTAGCTTCCACCGAGTACTTCGACCGTCGTCAGCCTTTCTTTTTGAGGCCTCTTGGTCACGTAGTTGACGAGACCGCCCGGCCCGCCTTCACCATATAGCAGTGCTGTTGGCCCCTTCAGGACCTCCACTCGCTCGAGGTTCGCGGGTTCGGTTGACGGTAAGCTTGAAGCGTTTAGTCCGTTATTAACCGGGGCGCCGTCTTTGAATACGGAAGCACCGAAACCGCGGATCGTGACGCTTTCACCACCGCCATTGTTGGTCTTCTGGCGGGTTACGCCGGCTACGTTCCTGAGTGCTTCATCGATGTTGTTTACTTGCAGGTCTTGAAGTAGGTCCTGACTAATGACGCTCACTGATGCGGGCGTCTTCAAGATGTCGAGGCCGAGCTGGAAGGTGTCAGCACGCGTTGGATCGTAATCGCGGTTGTGGGCAACTACGACGATCTCATCGACTACGGTTGGCGCTTGCGGCGAGTCTGCGGTCGAGTCGTTACTGTCGCCTGTCGCTGTGGAAATCAAGTAGGCCCCGCTCGGTGACAATTGCACGGACAGCCCTGATCCTGAGAGCAGGCCGCGTATTGCAGTACCAGCCGTCATGCGGCCGTCAACTGCGGGCGATTGTCTACCGGCTACTAGCGCGTCCGGTGCGATGATGTTGATCTCAAATTTTTCGGATATGGCGAAGAGTGACGACTTTAGGTCACCAGCGTCGATATCCACGTCCATTGCTGTCGTGGCTTCATCGACCGATTGGGCGATTGCCGGTTCAGCATACGCCAATGTCATTGTGACCAAGAGGAGGAAAAGTGCGTGTGCAGTCAGGCTGGTGCGAGCAAATTTGGCCACCGATGACGTCCTTTTATTGCTGTAGTAAATGAGAGGCGATCGCAGTTCTACCCAATAGGTACTTGAGCGTGCTGAAATCACACCCGTTAAGAAAAAAAGATTTTCGCGCCACCCCAGACGGGGTGCGTCAGGGGTTGAAGCCGCCCTTGGGACCTACCCGGAGTCGTCCAGGCTGCTCGTGTGCGATAGATATGGGAAACAGATTCGCGAGCGTCTCCGTCATGGATGCTATGTCTTTGCTATTAAATGAGGCGGAGACGCGCCCAAATTGCTCGAGGTCCAAAGCTGAATCGATCTCGACTATCACGCCTGCGTATCGTTCGACATCGGCCAGCAATTCGGAGAGTGTTGCACCGTCGTAGATGAGCCGCTCAGTTCTCCAGGCTCCAATGTTGTCAATTTCAATTGATTGCTTGTCAGAGAGTCCTTGTGTCGCCAATGCCGAGACCTGCATGCCAGCGCTCAGATCGACACGTTTGCGTTGCGCAACTTTTCTACCGCCAAGCCAAATCGGGTAGCTTACGGAGACCGTTCCTTCAGATACTGCAACTCGAGAAATGTTGCCGTTTTTGCGCATTTCGAATGCGGTGCCGGTCACCATCGTGACCATCTCATCTGCCTCTACCCGAAATTGTCTTGCAGGATCTGAGACCACCTCAAAATAGACCGCGCCACGATCTAGTCGAACGTCTCGAAAATCGATCCGATCAGTAAAGCTCAACGCGGTGGATGCCCCCAGTGTTGCTCGACTGCCGTCTGGCAGAGTCACTGTACGCACTTCACCGGTCGTAGTGGCAAAACGCTGTGCTGGAGAATCTGGGCCGAGGGGATCAAGCCCATCAGTCTGTTGTTTCGCCATCGTCCAGAAAGCAGCCGACACCACTAGGACGAATGTGAAGGTTGCGGATACGGTTCGTCCTGCAGTTGTCGCGATCCAAGCGCTCAGGCGGTCGGTGAGCGCGTGATCGGGTTTGAGAGTGGCCGCAGACAGTAGATCATCGTCTATGTCTTCGGCTTGCAGATACTCTACCGCAGCCCACACCGTTATAGCCCGATCATAGGCTTGCTCATGCCTTAGATCCGCGGCTAGCCACGCCTCGAACGCCTTACTTTTTTCCTCGTCGAGCGCATTTCTGGCATTGAGGTCGCGCCACTCATGCGCTGCGCGCGTTACTTCTTCTTTGGAGTACAAACCTTGAGCACTCATTCTGATTTGTCGCTGGCGCTATCAAGGCACTGATCAATATCTGCAACTGCTCGCACTATGTGTTTGTTTGCAGCTGTACGGGATAGTTTCAGTCGCCGAGCCACCGATGAGACATTTAAGCCCTCGATCCGATTCATGAGAAACGCTTTGCGCCTTCGATCTGGCATCTCGCGTAAAGCCTTGTTAATCAGTTTCAATTGCTCTTTTGCCAATAAGACTCTTTCAGGCGGTAGAACGTCACCTTTTTGCTGAAAGAATATTTCCTCTATCTCAAAGTCATAGCGAGAACGAACGTCTATCGAGCGCTTCTCTCTCAGCACCAGATTGCGCGCAATGGTCCAAAGGAAAGCACCAAAGTCACGCACGTCCGACAGGTCAGGTCGCTCCAACAGCTTCTCAAAAGCGGCCTGTGTCACATCCTCTGGGTCCGGAGGACCACTCCCGAAGTGCTTTCTGATGAGTCCGGTGATTTTTTCGGAGTGTAGTGAATAGAGCGCTTCGATCGTCCGCTCGCTGTCGGCACCTGCCGCTCTTGGCTTGCATTTATTAGCGACTGTTGGAAAGCGGCTCATCAACCGCATCGTCATCGAAAAGGGCCGTGTTGGCAATTCATGCACATGGCCATTAAGACCGTCTGAGCTTCTCGTGCGACCGAAAAATCACTAGATGTCGCAAATTTGCAACACGAATTGTCGCAGTTACGTCGAGAAAGGAATTTCATGTTGTCCGTGCACGACACTTTGCATTCAAATGAAAATATTAGTTAGAATGCGAATGATTCTTTTTTGCATTTGGAGGAGAACACCGTGAATTCCCGTCCGACCCGCGCCTTTAAACGAGGCCTCGCGCCCGCGCTAATGTTTGCAGTGCTGTCGTCTGGCGCCCCCGTGTGGGCGCAGGACAACGAGGAGGAGCAGGAGCCAGAGTTTCTTGGCACCCTGACGCTCGGCACCAGCAAGCGCGCCGTGCAAACCGATACTGCAGTCGCGAAAACTGTGATCGATCAGACCGAGATTGACGACCGTCAGGCCAACACGATTGGTGAACTGATCGACTCAGCGCCTGGCGTCACTCTGGTGAACGGATCCACCCCGACCGGGTCGGGCGTGAATATCCGTGGTTTTGGTGCTAACGGCACCTTCGGCACCGACCAAAAAGTCGCGATCATTGTTGATGGCGCAACCACCGGTGGCGAGGAGCTATATCGCATCGGCAGTCAGCTATTCACTGACCCCTACCTTTATAAGAGTGTTGAAGTCATCCGAGGCACCGTCGGGAGTTTCGAGTATGGCGCCGGCATCGTCGGTGGCACGGTTAAGCTTGAGACTCGGGATGCGTCGGACTTCACCGGCGGTGATCCAGGATTCGCTTTCGGCGTAACAGCGGGCTACTTCAACAACCGAGATGTCTACAACACCTCGCTTACGGCGGCCTATCAGGCGACCGAGAACGTTGAGTTTCTGGCGAACTTCTCTTACCGCGAGCAAATGAACCAGCAGGATGGTGATGGCGAGTTTATTGGTAACAGCGCGTTTGATCTGCCGTCGTTCCTGTTGAAGGCGCGTGTCCAACTGACCGATTCGTCCTCGATCATGGCAAGCTTCACGCAAAGCACCACTGCCGAAACCAACGTGCCTTATGACACGTTTTTCACGACCACTGATGCGTTCGGCAATGTTGATCGGGACACGACTTCGCAGACGTTCTCTGCGGTCTACAACTACAATCCATCGAGCAGTGAGTTGATCAACTTCGATATCGCGTTGACCTATGCGAACCAGGAAATCGAAGGCACCTATGTTCAGGGCAGCTCTCCGCTGGAGAGCAACCCCTTCTTCGGTCCGGTCGTGGCAGCGCTGGGTGATGCGAACCATCAGTTTGAGACCACGCGATTGACGTTCCGCAATGAGTCATTGTTCGATACCGGCAACGTTGGTCATCGACTGCGCGCAGGTGTGGAGTATTTCATTCGGGATCGCGCCGATGAGCAGTCGGCTCCAGGCGGTACGGACGATCGGTATGCCGTTTTCCTGATCGATGAAATCAACCTCACCGAAGGACTGACGATCACTCCGGCACTGCGCTATGAATCATCCAACATCGATGCGGATCCGTTTTCACCCCCGGCCGCTCCGGGTGCACCTCCTGGCGCACCGGTCGGCGTTGACGTCACCAATGACGCATTCATGGGCGGACTGTCCGTGCGCTACGCGTTCGAAAACGGGTTCTCGGTATTCGGTAGCGTGGCTCGCACCGAGCAACTGCCGATCATTGACGACGCAGAGAACCAGCAGTTCATTCGTCAATCGGAAATCGGTGATACGACGGAAGTTGGATTCGCATACGACCGCGTAGGTCTGTTCTCCGAGAACGATATCCTTGCGCTAAAGGTGAATTACTACGACACCTCACTGGACGACGTGACGAGCTACAGTGGTATCGACCAAATCGATATCAGTGGTTTTGAAGTTGAGGCTTCTCTTGCGCTCGAGACCGGCACCTACTTCGATTTGAACGGTGCATTCATCGCCGACAGCGAAACAGTGACCATCGACACAGCAGAAACCGCTGAGTTCGATCGCGCACCGGTGGATAACTTCCGGCTGACCGTCGGTCATCGTTTCGGTAAGAGTGCGGATGTGAGCTGGGAAGCGGTCTTCAACCAGAGTGATAATCGTGTATCGCCGCTGACAGGCCTTGAAGCTGAGAGCTTCAATGTGCACAACCTACGACTGACCTACACGCCGCAGGCTGACTTCCTTGCAGGTACTTCAGTTCGTCTTGGTGTTGAGAATGTGTTTGACGAGCAGTTCCAGCCGTTCTTGTCGACGCGCCCGGCTGTGGGTCGCAACTTCAAGTTCACCTTCACAGCTATGTTCCAATAGTTGAACGCAGTCCGTTATCCTCACTGCGAGTCGTTTTGGCTCGCAGTGGGGTAACGCCTTTCCATTAAGGCTGCGCCTCGCGTCATTCGTAGGCACTAGACCAACAAAAGAACTGACATGGAACAAGACACGGGAAGCGGCGGGGGTCTGATGGCATCTGTTGTTCAACTCTACGAACTCGGCGGGCCGGTATTGATCCTGCTACTATTGCTCTCTGTATGCGCGCTCGCGCTGGTCATTCATAAGGCATTGCAGTATCGCAGTCTAAAGGTCGGTTCACGCGATGACATCGAGGCTGCAACACAACAGTTCAAAGCGGGTGATAGAGAGGCAGCCCAACGGACATTAGAGACTTCGCAACACTTCCTGGCGCCGGTATTTGCGATGGCGGCCACGCTCACACATGGCGAAGCCACCACAGCCATGCTCGAGGCGGAAGCGGAGCTACGGATCGTGCCTTTAGAAAAAGGCTTTCGCTTTCTCGATAACGTCACACAGTTCTCGCCTTTGCTCGGCTTGCTGGGCACCGTGATTGGCATGATTGAGGCGTTTCAGGCATTGCAGGGCGCAGGCTCGCAGGTCGACCCCTCCGCACTCGCAGGCGGCATCTGGGTTGCACTTTTGACGACCGCTGCTGGACTCGCGGTCACAATGCCGACGGGCATGGCGTTGTCCTGGTTCGAAGACCGGATCGACGCAGAGCGGCTGGCAGCAGAATACATCTTCGCAATTACCGCCAACGCCGCCACTAGCGGCACCGATGTCGCTTAAAGCGCGCAAGCCGCGAAAGCGCGCGTCGATCACGTCGTTGATCGATGTCATTTTTCTGTTGCTGCTGTTCTTCATGCTGAGTTCGACCTTCTCGCGCTTTTCCGAAGTCGAAATATCGATCGCAGAGACACGCGGCGAAAGCTCGGGTATGTCGACAGAGCAGGCATCGCTGGTTATCGAGCGCACCGGAACCAGTCTGGGTGTTGAGAAACTGTCTGACGAGCAGCTCATTGCGCGGCTCTCGTCGCTGGTCACGTCCGGGACCACCAAACTGACTGTCATCCCGGCAGAGGGCGTCGTGACACAACGCCTGATCGATGCGCTGACACTCATGTCTCAGGTGCCAGGATTGGAGATCAGTCTTAGCGAGCCGGCAGCGTGAAGCGTCTTCGTCGCAGGCGGGCAAAACGTGAGCCTATGATCTCGCTCATCAACATCGTGTTTCTGATCCTGATTTTTTTCATGGTCGCAGGTACGCTCGCTCAACCGCCACGCGAATTGCAGTTTGTACAATCGGATATGACCGAGTGCTGCGCAGACTCCGATGCTTTAGCCATTTCGAAAGACAATCAGCTGTCCTACCGTGGGGCGCCAATCGCCTCAATATCCGACTATCTGTCACTGCGTGCGGATAGTGCTGCACCCGTCAGATTGCTACCGGACCGAGATTTGCCGGCAAGAGACTTGCTCCGGTTAGTCGCAAAGCTGAAAGCAGCAGGTAGCGAAAAAATTGTTGTCTTGACACAAATCCAGATCCGATGAGCAGAAAGCGGGTCCACTGGGTCGTTGCTACTGGCGTGGCACTCGGCCTGCACGCGATGGTTTTGGAGATGCTGTTCCGAGACCGACCGCCACGTATTGAAGTGGCAGGCCAGAGTATTGAGGTCAGTTTCGGCAACGCAGGAAACTCGAGTACCAATACGAACGCGCGCTCAGGTATCGACACTGAATCTGAATCTGCGCCGGAGCCTGAGCCCACGTCGGTTGAAGAGCAATCACCGGTGCGTGAGCCCGAGCCCGAGCCCGAGCCCGAAGACGAAGCCGAACCCGACCCTGAGGTTGAACACGAGCCAGAGCTAGCACCCGAGCCAGACATCCCCGCTACCGCGGAAATGGAGCAGTCTGCGGATACCCAAACTGACGCAAGTGAGATGACGCAGGGTGAGGCGGTGCAAACCGGAGAGGAGGCTGCCACGACTACGAGCAGTGGTGCGCCGACTGCTGACTCGAAGGCACAAACGACGAATTCGCAGGCAGGTAACGCTGCAGCATCGAATTACGGTGGGAAAATTGTGGCTATGCTCAATCGCAAGCGACTTCCGGCCTCGGTGCGCGTGGGGTCTGCAAAGGTGACCTTTCACATTGATCCGGACGGATCGGTCAGAGACATCAAGATCATTGAGAGTTCGGGTTCAAGCCGCTTCGATCGAGCAGTGATCCGAATTGTCGAAAGAGCTGCGCCGTTTCCTGAACCACCACCCGGTGCGACTGTCGATTATGCGGTCGTGATCGACAAAGATTAGCTAACCAAGCAACGTTGGGTTGCTACGCCAGAGCACAAAATTTAGCACCGACGCAAAACTGACCCACGCGAGATAAGGCGCCAGCAAAACGCCCGCTAGCGGTTTTATCCGCCAGAACAGAATCAGCGTTGCCAGAATGGACGTCCACAGCAGCAATACCTCCGCGAAGGCAGGTCCGCCAAGCTGCCAGCCAAAGAACAGCCAGCTCCACAAGACGTTCAACCCCAATTGCACGAGGTAGGCGAGCAATGCCGTTCGATTTGTGGCGAACCCACCGCTGCGCCAAACGAGCCAGACCGCAGTCGCCATCATGGCGAACAATATCGACCACACCGGCCCAAACACCCATGCCGGTGGCGCCCACGCCGGTTGGGCGAGCTGCGCGTAGAACTCGCTCGCACTGATCGATGCCCGTGCCCCGAGTGCAGACGCAGCGATGGTGATGGCGAACCATCCGATAAGTCCCAGGATGTCACGTTGTCGATTCGGTGCTGGCGTAGCGGTTGTGGTGCTCATTCCTCCATTGTGCCGCACCCGCCGACACATGTGGTCTTGACATCCATAAGGCAAAAGGTAACTATTTAGTTACATGTTATCAGATCACCACATGGACGCACTGTTTCAAGCGCTGGCGCACGAGAGTCGCCGGCGCATGCTGGACGTCGTTAAGGCATCGCCGGGCATCAGTGTTGGTGCCTTGGCCGGTGAGTTTGACGTCAGCAGGATCGCGGTGATGAAGCATCTGCGTGTGTTGGAGGACGCCGACTTGATTCAGTCGGTGAAAGAAGGGCGCTCGCGACGGCTGTATTTGAACGCTGTACCCATCCAGATGATTCACGAACGCTGGACGACAGAGTTCAGTGCGTACTGGAGTGGCTCATTAACACTGCTGAAATACGTCGCCGAAGCGCGAGCTAAAGAAGAACAGAAGAGAGGGGACAAACAATGAATGAGACAAAACACGCAGAGAAATCGGTTTACAAGGTGTTGATCCACGCGCCCATCGAGACCGTATGGTCTGAGCTTGTGAATACGACTTCGCCGCGACCATTCTTCTGGAACTCGGGTTGGGACACGGAGGCGATGGCCGAGGGCAACACCTACCGCATGCTATCGGCCGATCAACGAACGGTCGGCGTGGTCGGCAAGATTGTCGAAATCGATCCACCACATCGCCTCGTAACCACTTTCAAACTCACCAATCTCGACGATCCTCCATCGCGGGTCACGTATGAACTGGATGCAGTAGAGGGCGGTACAGAGATGCGTCTGATCACCGAGGGTGTGATTGCCGGGTCCGGCAGCGAGAAGTCGATGGCCAACGGTTCCAAGTTCATCGTCGAGAACCTCAAGGCTTTCGTCGAGACTGGCAAGGTCAAGTTTGGCGCTCGCATCATGCTCGGCATGATGGGCTTGATGGGTGCGTTTGCCCCTAAGTCGATGCGAGCGGGACAGTGGCCGCACAGTGAGATTCATTAGAGGGAGAGGCAGCGATGGCGAAATCACCGGAAGCGATGGCGGCGACGATGATCGCCAACATGAAAGAGAAAACCGGCAAGACACTGCCGCAGTGGCTAGCCGTGGTGAAGCAATCGAACCTCGAAAAACATGGTCAGATTGTCAAGCACCTGAAGACGGACCACAGCATGACGCATGGCTTTGCAAATCTGGTTGCGCACAAGGCGTTGAAGAGTGATGCTGGCAGTGTCGATACCGATCTCGTGGCTGCACAGTACAGCGGACCGAAGGCCGACCTCCGACCAATCTATGATGCGATCCTCAAGGCTGCAATGGCTTGTGGGAACGTTGAGGTTGCCCCTAAGAAAGCCTACGTGAGTCTGCGGCGTTCAAAGCAGTTCGCAATCGTGCAGCCTTCAACAAGGACGCGCGTCGACCTTGGCCTGAATTTGAAAGGTGGAGACGCCACTGATCGTCTCGAGGTATCCGGCAGCTTCAATTCTATGGTCAGCCACCGGGTGCGCCTTGAGAAACCTGCAGATGTCGATAAAGCGGTCAAAGCTTGGATCAAGCAGGCGTGGCAAGACGCGTAAGCTCAATGTCTTTTACTTAATGCGGTAAGGCGTACCGGGTACATAGTCAACCAAAACCGGACTGGTGCGTTTAAGTCTGTAATTCGCATGCCTGCGGGCAATGCCAGGGAGACTTAACCATGAAGGCAAACTACCTCGGTCGATTCGCCATCGGCTTTCTGATTCTCTTGCTCGCCGCCTGTAGTTCCGGTGGCTCATCCGGTGTCGCCCCTGTAGATGACACCAGCGTTGGCACACCGGAAACGTCTGCGGCAGTCTTCCGACAAGCCGCCTTCGGCGTCACGGCAACATACGATGTCATCTACGCCGAGGGGCAGTCGCACATCGGTTGGAACGCGCCCGGTGCGGTAACGCAGGACCTACTCCTCGATGTCTACCAACCGATGAATGATGAAGTCGATCGACCCGCTATGGTGTTCATCCATGGTGGCGGCTTTATCGGTGGCGATAAAGCTCAAGGCGCGCCAGCGGCATTCGCCCGCTACTTCGCTGAACGCGGTTTCGTCGGAGTATCGATCAACTATCGTCTGCTGGGCGATTACGGCACGTTGCCTGCGAGCTTTAGCGATGCGGTTGATGCAATTCCTCTATTGACGATCGAAGAACGTGACCAGATCAAAGCAATGTATCCGGCGACTCGAGATGCCAAAGCGGCATTGCGATGGCTGGCAGCAAATGCCGAGACGTATGGTCTCGACCCCGACATGATTAGTGTCGTTGGCGGCTCCGCTGGCTCCTACATCTCTTTGGCACTAGGTGCGAGCGATCTCGACGACTATACGGCTGAGCTTTCACTGGATGAGGATCCAACGCTTGCGACAACCAATCTCGATGATGAGGTTATTGTCGCGGCTGTCGTCGACCACTGGGGTGGTACAGCGACAGTCGATCTTCTCGAAATTGTCGACGGAACACGCCGCTGGGACTTGAGCGACGCACCGCTCAGCATTGTACATGGCACCGAAGATCTGACCGTCCCGTACACCGAGGCGGAAGCGCTAGTGAACATCTATACCGATACAGGAGCGTACTTCGAATTGATTACGCTTGAGGGTGCAGGTCATGGCGCATGGAACACGATGTACAACGGGCAGCGGCTCGAACCTCTCGCTTTCGACTTTGTTACCCGGATGCTGGGTATTGATGTTCAGGAGAACTGAGCCAGAATTTTGCTGCAGCTGCTCACGGCCCTTGGCTTTCCTATATGCGTTCTGAGAGTGCTTGTAGGTATTTGGTAATTCTTGCTGCGTTCGCACCAATGTCGCTGCCACCGACACGTGATTTAGAGCGCACGTCGACGACACTGCCGTCATCTGTTGAACGCACTCGAATAACCACGTCGTCCTTGAACCCAAACCAGAAGGTTGTGTCTGTCGCCTCGATCCGACCTTCCTGCGCGTCTACGTCGATGATCTCCCAACCCATCGATACGGCGGTTCGATCCGCTGCCAGAAACGCCGCTTCGAAAGACGTCTCTGTACTTAAAGGCTGCAGAGCCGGGTAGCCCTTTCGCTGTTGAATGGCGATTTCTTCGCCGCCGTACTTAACGGGGTTTGGAGCGCTCGCACGCAGTGGTGCAATCGCTACGAACACGGGCGGATCGTTGGTATCGGTGGTGATGTCATGGATGAAAGGTAGTGAACGTGCTTTCTTCACTTGATAAAGCACCGGAGCAACCGTCGCGGCGCTTAACACTGCGGCGACCACCAGTGCGCCCGACTGCGCTCTCCGTGACTTTGGTATCAGCAGCAGAACGACACTTGCAGCGAGACAGACCGCCCCCACATAAAGAACATATCGCATCAAGGTCAACCCGAAGCGGAAGTCCCAGATTCCGAAGCGCGAGCCGGGGCCGGTCAGCACCAACAAGACCAGTGCGATGCCTGCGATCCAGGGAAGAAGCCTTAGAGTTTTCATATGACCACCAATGTTGAGGTATGTGTAGGATGACAGCAATGATCTTCGATAACTCCTATGCGGCGTTGCCAGCAGCTTTCCACGCATCCGTGGCCCCGGATCGCGTCTCAGCGCCGACGCTGCTCGCATGGAACGACCAACTTGCTGAAGTGCTCGGACTGGATGTGACCGACCTTGAACCGCGAGAGCGCGCAACGATTTTCAGTGGTTCGCGGCTTTTGGAGGGGAGCCAGCCAATTTCCATGGCTTATGCGGGTCACCAATTCGGCCACTTCGTGCCACAGCTTGGAGACGGGCGTGCCGCGCTGTTGGGCGAAGTCGTCACAGATAGCGGCCAGCGGTTCGACATCCAGCTGAAGGGCTCCGGGCGAACGCCTTTTTCGCGCCGGGGGGACGGCAAATCATGGTTGGGGCCCGTCTTGCGCGAGTACATCTTGAGTGAGGCAATGCACAGGCTAGGTGTACCCACCACACGGGCACTAGCGGCGGTGGCCACGGGCGATACCGTCAGGCGTGAAGATCTGATGCCTGGTGGTGTGTTCACTCGTGTGGCAGCAAGTCATCTGCGAGTGGGCACCTTTCAGTATTTCGCAGCGCGTCAGGACGTCGAGTCTTTACGGACGCTGGCGGACTACGCGATCGACCGGCACTACCCCGAAACTCGTCAAGCGAAAGCGCCGAACATCGAGTTTTTTCGTCGGGTGGTGCAACGCCAGGCAGAGTTGGTCGCCCACTGGGTTTCGGTCGGGTTCATTCACGGTGTGATGAATACCGACAACACGTCGATCGCGGGCGAAACGATCGACTACGGGCCTGCGGCTTTCATGGACGAGTTCCGTTTCGACAAAGTCTTCAGCTCGATCGATACGCAGGGGCGCTATGCCTATGCGAATCAACCTAACATCGCGCACTGGAACCTCGCGCGGCTTGCCGAATCTCTGATGGTGCTAGGTGAAGAGCAGGAGGCGCTCGAGTCTGTCCTCGGTGATTTCACCGACTACTACGCAAAACACTATCTGGCATTAATGGCGCCCAAGCTGGGTTTATTTGATGCGACCGAGGCGGATGGCGACCTGATCGTCAGCTGGCTGAACTATCTCAACGACAACGCGCTGGACTACACACTGAGTTTTCGCGAGCTTGCGAAACGCACGGCTGAAAATGATGAGTCTGCATTCGGTGAGTTCGAGTCCCGGTGGCGCGCGCGCGTTGTTGGGCAGGGCAAATCAGCCGAAGAGGTTGTTAAACTCATGAACTCGGCCAATCCACTGTTCATTCCCCGCAACCATCGGGTCGAGCAGGCAATCAATGCCGCGGTCGCTGGTGATATGACGGTATTCAATGATCTGAACACTGTGCTGGCGCACCCCTTTCAAGAGCAGTCCGAGTTCATTCGCTACGCAGACGCACCTGAGGTTCAGGAGCGCGTGACCCGGACGTTCTGCGGCACCTGAGTGCTCCGCAAGAGCGCGAGTTCGTCCATGTAAAGTCGAAGAAGTAGTCGATCAGGAATCCTGGTGATCGATGAATACGTATGCATTTTCTTGCCGGAGCGTGAGACGCGCTCTATCGTCCTAGGAGTCGTCCGCGCGAGCACTGGCGGACCGCTATCGGACTAGGGGGGAAACATGTCCAAACGCATACCTGAGCGCAGGCAGGCACGCGCTGCGCTGACGACTTTGGCTCTTATGACGCTGTGTCCGCAGCTGGCGCACTCGCAGGATGAAGAAGCTGAAGAAGACCGAGTCATCGACGAGGTGGTGGCAGTAGGGTTCAGGGCGAGTCTGACCAACGCTATCTCAACCAAACGTAACTCTGATGCCGTCGTCGAATCCGTTTCGGCAGAGGATATTGGTCGTCTGCCGGATATCTCGATCGCAGAGTCGCTAGCACGCCTTCCGGGTGTCACAGCGCAGCGGACCGGTGGCCAGGCCAACGCGCTGAATATTCGCGGACTGGATCAGGGATTGATCCAGACGACGCTAAACGGTCGTGAGCAGGTCGCTACCAGTGGTGGCCGAGCAATCGAGTTTTCACAGTACCCTTCTGAATTGATTGCTGGCGCGGACGTCTACAAGTCGCCGGAAGCACGTCTGATTGAGGGCGGTCTCGCCGGTACTGTGGCGCTCAAGCTCGCCCGACCGCTGGATGGACCAACCGATCAACTACATCGCTTTACCTCCAACCTGCGCGGCAGCTTCAACGATCTGGCCGGCGACACCTTCGACGCGGATGACTACGGTTACCGTGCAAGTTTGACCTATCAGGGCATCCTTGCCGATGAGACCCTCGGTGTGACGCTGGGTTATGCGCGTTTGGTCCAACCGAACGTTGAGACTCGATTTGGTTCAGACACCTTCACTCAGACTGGCACAGACGACGATGGTAACGGCACCAATAACTTCATCCCGTTCCGCTACAGCGCGGAAGAGCTTGGTGGTGAAGATGTTCGCGATGGTTTGATCGTCGGCCTGCAGTGGCAACCGAACGACAGTTTTGAGTTGGTGTTTGACGGCTACTACTCGAAGTTTGATTCGACAGGTTTCGCACGCGGTGTGACGCTACTGGGCCCGCAGTCTATCGGTGGTGGAACCACGCTGACCAATCCCTCGATCGTGAATGATGTCGTTGTCGGAGGCACATTTACGCGTACCGCCGCGCCGCCGATTACCGATCCGGATAACCCGTTCACCACCGGTGCTTGTTGTGGTGGATTCGGAATCACGCCGAGCAGCGATACGCAGACACGTGATTTCGAAGACGAGCTGACCACGCTCGGCCTGGGTGCTTCACGGGACGTGGGTGCCTGGACGATTTCGGGTGACATCTCCTACTCAAATTCCGATGCGTTCGCTCCTGATGCTCGAATCATCCTTCACCAGGTTAACAACGGCTTTCAGCTTGAAGACAACGTCGTTTTCAATTTCCAGCAGGATGGCTTGAACGTACCGAGCGTCTTCAGCTTCGACAACAACTTCGGTGACAACCCGGGTCAGGTCGCAGTCGGCGGTATTCAGGCGTTCCCAACTGAGAACGAGGATGAATTAACGGCGATTGCCACAGAGTTTGAGTATGCGTTTTCTGACGGCCCGTTCTCGACGGTTCAGTTTGGGGCTCGCTATTCAGACCGCACTGCATCTCAGGTACGCAGCGGCTTCTCACTCGGCAACGATGCCGGGTTCTACCAGTTTGCTCAGAACAACAACGGCGTTCGCGCAAACCCGTTTGTGACCGAGACAATCCCAGGATTCTCGCCGGTATTCATCGATCCGAGCTTGTATTCGGTGCAGAACTTTAACGGCGATTTCGCCGGCTACCCGTCTTACCTCGCAATCGACTTCAATTCGGTGATGGCGCTTTTCCCGAATGTTTCGCCGAACCAGCAACAAGGGCGTGATGCGATCACGGGCGACTCACAAGACTTTCTGTTGACGGAGACGTTCGACATTAATGAGGAGACCCTCGCAGCGTTTGTGCAGTTGAACTTCGATAACGAGCTTGGCGGTATTCCTGTTCGCGGCAACTTCGGGGTCCGCTACGTCGACACCACTCAAGGTTCTGACTCGAACACCATCCTGAACGGTGCTGTTGAGCCGATTTCGATTGAGTCGGACTACGACGAAGTGCTCCCATCCTTGAACGTTGCGTTCGAGCTCAACGACCAGAACATACTGCGTTTTGCGGCGGCCAGAGTCATCGCACGTTCCGACCTGTTTGATCTGCGTGCTGGCAACACCGTGATGGTCGACTCGAATACGGGCATGGTCGGCGGTAATGGTGGTAACACGAACCTCGAACCCTTCCGTGCCGATCAGGTCGACCTGTCCTGGGAGCACTACACAGATTCTGGCGGCATCTACGCAGTGGCGGCGTTCTACAAAGGTCTTGATACTTTTGTGATTAGCCAAACTCAGCAACTCGACTTCGTTGCCAACGGATTCCTCGATCCTGACAACGTATCGTTAAACCCGGGAACAACGCTGAATCCCATTGGCGAGTTCAATGCGCCTGCCAACGGACGAGGTGGTTACGTACGCGGTATCGAGTTGGCGATGACTCAGACGTTCGACTCACTACCTGCACCCTTCAACGGCTTCGGCATCTCCGCCAACTACTCCTACACGGAGAGTTCCGTGTCGCTACCGGATACATTCAGCGGTCGCGGTGGATCGATTTCCCTGCCGGGACTTTCCGACAACGTCTTCAATGCAACGCTGTTCTACGAGCGCGGCGGGTTTGAGACACGCGTCGGCTATCGCTACCGCGACGAGTTCATCACTCGCCAGCGTGGTATCGGCGTTCAGCTGCCGATCTCGGATGCGGAGCAGACGATCGACTTCCAGGCGTCTTACCGGTTCGAGGAAGGTGGTCGGGCCGAAGGTATACAGCTCTTGTTCCAGGTTAACAACCTGACCGATGAGCCATTGGCAACTTACTTCACCACACCGCAACAACTTAGTAGTGTTGGGAACTTTGGTCGCCAGTACTTCTTCGGTTTCAGCTACTCCAACTAATCGGGAATCTTCAGGCCGCCTCATCTGCGAGATGAGGCGGTCTCATTTCGAATGCAGAACAGACCGCATCTGAGTTTTTGGCAAATCTGGAACATGTGTTTCGGATTTCTCGGTATTCAGATGGGTTTTGCGTTACAGAACGCAAATATCAGTCGCATCTTCCAGACGCTGGGCGCGGAGATTGACGATATTCCGGTTCTTTGGATTGCGGCACCGCTCACCGGGCTGATTGTCCAACCGATAATTGGATACTTCAGTGATCGTACGTGGATACGCCTGGGCCGACGTCGCCCCTACTTTCTCGCGGGAGCCATCGCTGCGTCGGTTGCCTTGATTTTCATGCCGAACTCGCCTTCGCTTTGGTTCGCTGCAGGGGCGTTGTGGATCATGGACGCGAGCATCAATGTCTCGATGGAACCGTTTCGGGCGTTTGTTGGGGATTTACTTCCTGAGAAACAACGCACCGCGGGCTTTGCAATGCAGACATTCTTTATCGGCGTGGGTGCGGTTGTCGCGTCCGCGTTGCCGTGGGTCATGGCGAATTGGTTTGGGATTAGCAATACCGCGCCTGAGGGCGTTATCCCTGACTCGGTCAAGATTTCGTTCTACATCGGTGGTGCTGCTTTCCTTCTAGCGGTCTTGTGGACTGTTTTTCTCTCGACGGAGTATTCGCCCGAGCAGATGCGCGCCTTTGAGGCCGCGGAAAGTGAAGGTGTTTCGAACGCCCCTGGAGTAACCCACAGAACACCGAGTGCCTATTCGCGCGGCGGTGTGATCTGGACAGCAATCGGTGCGGGATTCGCGCTACTCATCAAGCACTACGAGCTAGACCAGCAGCTGTATGTGCTCGCTGGAGGATGCATTGCATTTGGTGCGCTCCAGGCGCGTGCCGGTCGCTTATTGGTGGCTAAACGTGTTGACAACATCGTCTACGAAATCACCCACGATTTATTCCATATGCCACGCGCGATGCGCCAACTCGCTCTGGTGCAGTTCTTCTCATGGTTTGCCTTGTTCGCGATGTGGATTTATGGAACGGCTGCAGTCACGAGCCATCACTTCGGCACAACCGATGTCACCTCTGCTGCCTACAATGACGGTGCGGATTGGAACGGACTGCTGTTCGCCGCATACAACCTTTTTGCCGCGCTCGCGGCAATCGGGATTCCCTACGCAGCCCATAAGCTCGGTTGTCGCGTTTGTCACCTGATCAACATGATCCTGGGTGGTTTAGGGCTGATCAGCTTTTACTTCATCAGTGATCCAAAGCTGTTGTTGATACCAATGATCGGGGTTGGTGTAGCCTGGGCGTCGATTCTCTCATTGCCCTACGCGTTGCTTTCAAACAGCCTGCCATCACACAAAATGGGCGTGTACATGGGCATCTTCAACTTCTTTATTGTGATCCCGCAGTTGGTTGCCGCCAGCATACTAGGACTAGTGCTGCGCGAGTTCTTTAATCTCCAGAGCATCTTCGGTCTGGTGATTGGTGGGGTACTGATGATCGTTGCCGGTTTTGCCACCATGATGGTCGATGCGGATGCGGAGCCAGCGTGACAAGACCTAGCTCAAGAGTCCTTGGCCTCGCGACATGTTGCTTGTTGACGGCTTGTGCGGCGGAAGAGACGTTAACCCCCGAGAGCTTCTACGGCACGCTTGAGCCTTTTGCGTCCGAAGCTGTCTACTTCGTTGTCACTGACCGATTTGTTGATGGCGACGAGAGCAACAATCAACAGAGTCAGGGTGAAGGACAGACGGCAACTTTTGATCGACCGATCCAACTGGACGGCGAACCTAAGGCCAACATCGGGTATCTCGGTGGTGACTTCAGAGGCATCGTCGATAACGCCGATTACATTGCAGAGATGGGATTCTCGGCGCTCTGGATTACACCGATTGTCGACAATCCCGATGAAGCATTTCTGGGCGGTACATTGCCGGGTCAAGGGATATTCACTGATCGCGGTAAGACGGGGTATCACGGCTACTGGGGCGTGAATTTCTTTCGAGTTGATGAGCACCTTGAGTCTGACAATCTGACGTTTGCCGACCTAACGCGTCAGTTGCGCAACGGTCACGACATCCGAGTTGTTCTCGATATCGTTTGTAACCACGGCTCTCCGGCCTACACGAATCCTGTTGAGCAGCCAAAATTCGGTGAGATCTATAACGCAGAGGGAGAACTGATCGCAGATCACCAAAATCTGCGCCCGGGTGAACTGGACCTCAACAATCCTCTGCATACCTTCTTTAGCGACGAACCGGATCTTGCTGAGTTGGCAGACGTGGATCCGCACAATCCAGCGGTACTCGATTACTTTGTGGCCGCTTACAGTAAGTGGATTGAGCAAGGCGCGTCTGCGTTCCGAGTCGATACGATTCGACACATGCCACACTCTTTCTGGCGTGCTTTTGCCGAGCGTATCCGCAGTGAGCACCCGAACTTCTTTATGTTCGGTGAGAGCTTTGACTATGACGCTCGCAAGATCGCTGAACACACGTATATAGAAAACGGCAACGTCAGCGTGCTCGACTTTCCCGGTCAGGAGGCGATCGGCGAGGTGTTCGCAGGCAATGCGCCATACTCGAGACTGCTCGACTACCTGCACCTGGATTCTGGTGTTTATCAGAACCCCTACGAGTTGATGACGTTCTATGACAACCATGACATGCCGCGTATGGCCGCCGACGATCATGGGTTCATCGATGCGAATAACTGGTTGTTTACCAGCCGCGGCATTCCGGTTGTCTACTACGGTTCCGAGGTCGGGTTCATGGCGGGAGCGCGAGAGCACGGCGGCAACCGGAACTACTTCGGGCAGGACAACATCGATGCTGCACGCGAGCACCCGATTCGCAAGTCACTGACGTCGATTGCGAAACTACGTGAGGCCCTTCCTGCGCTACAGCGTGGTTTGCAGGTGAACCTTGAATTCACTGAAAACACTGCAAGCTTCTATCGCGTGTATCAGCATGACGGCATCCGTCAGGCTGCGCTTGTGCTGCTCAATAAGGGCGACGCCGAAAACGAGTTCTCCCCTGAGATATTGGGCAGTATCGAATGGCGAGATGCGATGACCAATCAGTCTGTCGAGAACGTTCAGTCCTTATCCGTCGCGCCTCACGGGGTTCGTGTCTTGATCACCGACGGGCTACCCGACGTAATTGAACCTAGCCGTCTGCGCGCGCTGCAAAAGATGTCGGAACGCCCTGCAGCAGGTTCGGGCGGCGGTGGCTGAGTCAACCGCCGCAGGACTCGCGAACGATCAACTGCGGCTGCATGAGCGTTGAGTCGATGTGCTGTCCTTCGATCAACAAGACGAGTCGACGCACGAGTTCCTGTCCCGCAATAGCGATATCCTGACGTACGGTGGTCAGCGGTGGCGTGACGTAGGCCGCTAGCTCGATGTCGTCGAATCCAACAATACGTACGTCGTCTGGGACACTCACCCCCCGCGCCCGCATGGCGCGAATCGCACCGATCGCTAACAAGTCTGTCGCTGCAAAAACGCCATCGAAGGTTGCATCGCTGTCGAGGAGCGAGTTCATCGCGTCGAAGCCGAGTGCTTCATCATTGTTTGCGCTAAAGATCAACGCTTCTGAACACTGCAATCCGGCATTCTTTAGCGCATTTCGATAGCCGCGGTGGCGGTCGGCGAGTTCCGGGTTCTGATGCGTTGTGTCACCGATAAATGCGATCCGACGGCACCCAAGATCGATAAGGTGGCGCGTTGCGATTTCACCGCCTGTTTCGTTGTCACATCCGAAGGAACGCCCCGGCTGCTCATCGAAAATCGGTCCCCAAATAACGAATCGTGTGTCGGTCTCGGCGAGCGCCGCAAGTTTTGACTGGTAGCTCTCGTAGTCACCATAGCCCAACAAGATCAGCCCATCGGCTTTGTAACTCGCCTGATACTCGATGTGCCAGTCGGCCGCGAGTTCCTGGAGCGAAACCAGTACATCGTAGCCGTATTGTGCTGCAGCCTTGCTGATATGGCTCAGCATCGCCAAAAAAAATGGGTTGATCAGTGCGTCCGACTGGGTTCCGTCGGTCTCATCGAACAGCAGCAGCGCGATCGTGTTGCTGGACTGTCTGCGAAGGCTCGCGGCGTGTCGATTGACGCTGTAGCCGAGCTCTTGGGCGACGTTTTGGATCAGCTCTCGAGTCTCGGGTCGCACTAATGGGCTGTCGCGCAGCGCACGCGATACGGTCGCCTGCGATACGCCCGCGGCTTCTGCAATGTCGCGCGATGTGGGGTTGCTCCCTTTCATTTCCGCTAGAACCCGGCCGTACGGCCTACTGCCCCCTTAGGCGGACTATGAAGCCACGATCCAGCGCCTGCACGCAAGACGAGCAAGCCTGCAATCGGGTCAACTCAAGCACTGAGGCGTTGTGTTGTGCAGACAACACGGACAGATGAATCACGCCTATTGTTATATTATAACGTTGGTTGGGACAGTGCTCCGCCGGTCGATCGTCGGGGTACAAGCTAAATGAGCTCTTCTGGGGGAGAACCATGTTTGAAGCAGAATCTGTGACGCGTCGCTTTGGGACGGTCACAGCAGTTGATGAGCTCACACTGAAGATCGCGCCAGGTGAGTTGTTTTGTCTACTCGGAGCGAACGGCGCTGGAAAAACCACAACAATCAACCTGTTCCTGGGTTTTCTGAAGCCGGACGACGGGATGATTCGCGTCGGTTCTGTTGATCCAAGCAGCGATCCTCGAGCCGCTCGCGCGCAGCTCGCGTACATTCCCGAGAACGTTGCGCTCTACCCTCAGTTGACCGGACTTGAGAACCTGAAACTGTTCTGTGACATGGGCGGGACTACGCTAGATAGCGGGCGAGCTGTAGCGCTGCTCGAGCGCACCGGCCTCGGTGCTGCTGAGACGCGGCGAAGAGTCGATGGGTACTCAAAGGGTATGCGGCAAAAGGTCGGACTCGCGATCGCATATGCGCGCGGTGCGGGGGGTTTGTTGCTTGATGAGCCCCTGTCGGGTCTGGATCCCTCCGCCGCAAGCGAGTTCTGCGATGAGTTGATCCGATTTTGCGACCAAGGGGCTGCAGTGCTCATGAGTACCCACGACCTATTCCGTGCGAAGGCGCTCGGCGGCACGATCGGCATTATGCGTTCGGGGCGCCTGGTTGAAGTGCTTAAGGCTGATGACGTTGATGCCCGTGACCTTGAGGCGCTTTACTTGAGGCTCATGCGAGGTCGCGAGGAAAGCGCTGAGACCGTAGCAGCATGATCGGCAGAGTCGCTCGACTGGATTTGACCAACTGGCGGCGAGATCGGCGCCTCGGCGCTTTGCTGTTTGTGGTTGTTGTCGCGCTAATCGCGGTTACGGCATGGGCGGTAAACGTCGACTTTGTCCAACGTGAGGCGCAGATGGCGGCAAGCGAATCTGCACGCACTCAGTGGGAAGGGCAGGGTGATGCCAACCCTCATGGCATGGCGCATTTCGGTGATTTCGCCTTTCGGCCCGCGGGTCCTATGGCCCAGCTTGACCGTGGTGTACAAGCGCGTGTCGGGAAGGTGTTGTTCATGGAAGGCCATCGGCAGGGTGTGCCGTTGCATACCGATGCGGCACGCGCAGGCTCTGTCGCCAGGTTTCCGAGACTTGATGCTGCCTTTTTGCTGCAGACGATCGTGCCGTTGGTGCTCATTTTTCTAGGTGCGACCAGCCTCGCTGCAGACCGCGAATCCGGTAGGTTGAAGCTAGCGCTGGTGCAGGGTGCCGGTGCACGAAGTGTCCTTTCAGGTCACTTCTTCGGTCTTTTTGGACTGTCATTAGTGTTGCTTCTTCTCGTAGTCGCCACATCGCTACTGATGTCAGGGTTGCTAGGTATAGACGGTGTGCTGGCGAAGGATCGACTTGCATTATTTCTGTTGGTCCACGTTGTGTTTTTTGCAGTCGTTAGCGCTGGTGTCACCGCAACAACCGTATGGCTGCCTTCAGCGCGCGGAGCACTGGTGACGTTGCTTTCGGTCTGGGTGATTGCCACAGCATTGTTGCCGCGAGCTACAGCCGGAATTGCAGGCTCGTTCTATTCGTTACCGACTCAGGACGCATTCCAGGCGACTCTGCGAGAGGCACGAGAGGCAGGTCCCGATGGCCACAATCCCGAGGATGCTGAGCTGGACCGACTCCGCCAGGAAATGCTCGATACTCACGGTGTCGAGACTGTTGAAGAGTTACCGTTCAATTTCGATGGCATCGCGATGCAGGTCGACGAAGAATTCGCCAATGGTGTCTGGGATACACACTACGGTGAGCTCCGCGAGACGATGACAGCGCAAGTGGCGTTTGGAAATCGTGTGGGACTACTCAACCCATTCCAATCGATAAAGCGACTGTCCATGGCTCTCGCGGGGACTGACCTCGCGCACGATGTGGCCTTCCAGCAGAAAGCGGAATCGCATCGGCGTGAGCTGGTGGCTGCGCTGAATCACGAGCATGCCTACGGGGGCTCAAAAACCGGTGATTGGTCGTGGGAGGCACCCGCTGCGTTCTTCGCCGGCATGCCACAGTTTCAATATTCTCCGCCATCACTGGAACGCACGCTTTCGCGTTCGATTGCCCCGATATTGAGTCTACTGTTCTGGGCGCTCTTGCTAACGCTCGCTCTTCGGGCAGGTGCTGATCGGCTAGAGCGAGGGCAGCTGCCGTGCTGAGACTTGCACTATCTTTCGAGATTCGGATGCTGCTCAGGAGTCGAGCAGCACAAGTGGCACTTGTCGCGTTCCTGGCGATCGGCAGCCTGTCTATATTTTCGGCGCATCGATTCTCGGCGCAGTGGGAAGATGCGGTCGAGACTGCGCGCGCTGCACAACAGGAGTTGATTGCCGAAACGCGCGGCTACCTCGAAACTGGCGAAGGACCAGAGGATCGTCCATGGGTGGACTTTAGCCAACCTCTTTGGCAAGACTGGTATTCAGGCACTCGGGTGGTGCGTACCCCCAATGCTATGGCGGGTATGGCGAGTGGTGCGGTCGATTCGGCGCCTGCGGTGTTCAAGGTTTATCGTACGGCGAATCCGCTGGCGGCGGGTGGTTATCGAATAGAGAATCCTGAGCTCACCGTCGGAGCGGTCGACTTCGTGTTCGTAATTGGCATCCTGCTGCCGTTGTTGGTGGCGGTACTCGGCTTGAACGTCGGTAGTCGCGAACGCGAAACACATCTCGATCAGCTGATCGCTGTCCAGGCAGGCTCGTTGAGTGGCTGGTTACTGAATCGAATGATTGCAGTAGCAATTGTGGCAGCTGTTGCAGTGATTGTTTTGTGTCTCTTGTTCGCGGGCGTAGTTGGTGCGGCGCTAGGCGCGACGCTCGCGTTGATCACGATTGGATTGATCTATACGGCGCTGTGGAGTGGATTACTTCTCGCTATTAATTCCAGGGCCAACTCCGTTAGCAATGCTGCATTCGGATTCGGTGCTGCGTGGACCGTGCTCTGCGTGTTGTTACCGACACTCGCTTCCGAGACCGCCCTGACCCGGGTGCAGACCGACTACGCACTGAGTGAGACTCTTAACGCGCGAGGTGCGAGGTACGACATCTATGATCAGGAGCTGAGTGATGTCTTGCCTTTGCTCTATCGGGCTTATCCGGGACTAACAACTCGAGCTGCGGCCGCCAACGAGTCGTTGGATAACGCCGTAGCTCGCCATGCCTACGATGGATTGCTCTTGCTGATGCTAGAGGAGCGAAACAGGCAGCGACGAGAGGATGAGCTGAAGGCCAGTCATGTCGGCATGGCCGCTACCTGGATGTCGCCCACCGTAGCCTTGGCACTTGCATTGGAGCGTCTCGCGGGTGTCGGGCCGGACGCCGCGTCTGGCTACCGTGACTATCTGGTGTCTGCCGTGATGACCAGAGGTGAGTGGGTGCTTGAGCAAGCATGGGATGAACAACCACTCGATCAGCAGGATTACGAGGCACTGATCAGCTCGGCGCCTTCCGCCTACGAAGCACCAGCCGGCGACCTGTCGACACCTGTGCTTGCGCTCGCAGTGTGGATGGTCGCCGCCTGGCTCTTCGTTGGGTTGAGGTTACGAGCGCGTTCGCTTTAGTCGACGCCAGACAGCAGAGGCATTGCCGTCTGTTTCATCTGGTGCATTCGATCATCAAACGATGACCAGACGCCTGCTTCGCCATGCCAGCTTCCGCCGGTGGCACCTTTGGCGTATTCAGTTGCACGGGTCTCGAAAAAGTTCGCGTGTTCGACACCGTTCAGGATTTCAGTCAGCCACGGAAGCGGGTGCTCCTTGATGCCAAAGACGGTCGGAAGCGAGAGTTGACGTAGGCGCCAGTCCGCGACGTAGCGGATGTACTGTTTGACGGCGTCGGCATCCAGTCCTTCCAGCGGCCCCATTTCGAAGGCGAGATCGATAAAACTGTCCTCGAGCCGTACCACAGTCTTTGCGCAATCAATAATATCGTCCTTGACCGAATTGGTTAGCGCGCCGGTTTCTTCGGCGAAAGTGTGGAACAGCTTCATGATGCCTTCGCAATGCAGACTCTCGTCGCGCACCGACCAGGAAACGATCTGTCCCATTCCGCGCATCTTGTTGTGGCGCGGGAAGTTCAACAGGATTGCGAAACTCGCGAACAGCTGAAGCCCTTCGGTGAAGCCACCGAACATTGCAAGCGTGCGTAGAATGTCCGCTTCGCTATCGACGCCGAACTCCTGCATATAGTCGTGCTTGTCGCGCATCGCCTCATAGTCCATGAACGCTGCGAACTCAGAGTCCGGCATACCTAGTGTTTCGAGTAACAGTGCGTAGGCCACGATGTGTACGGTCTCCATGTTAGAGAACGCGGCGAGCATCATCTTGATCTCTGTGGGCTTGAAGACAAGGGAGTAACGTTCAAGATAATTGTCCTGAACTTCCACGTCAGACTGAGTAAAAAACCGGAACACCTGCGTCAGCAAGTTGCGTTCGGCATCGCTGATCCGATGCGCCCAGTCCTTGCAGTCCTCACCCAGTGGCACTTCTTCCGGCATCCAGTGAATCTGTTGCTGGCGTCGCCAAAACTCCATCGCCCAGGGGTAGCGAAACGGTTTGTACGTTTTGCTCGGCTGCATCAAGCCAGGAATGTCGAGTAGTTCAATCTGTGGTTTCTTATTGATCATCAGTGTTTTCTCCGTCTACTCGCAGCGCCTACTGGCATGCCAGACATTCGTCGTAATCGTTCAGCGGCGTCTCTAGTTCTCGCTCCGGCCAAGCCTTGGTGTTGTCCCCTTCAACGCCCGCAAAACCTGCGCGTTGGACGGACTTGGAGCGGCAGTAGTAGAGGCTCTTGACGCCGCGCTCCCAAGCAGACCAATGCAGCATGAGCAAATCCCACTTGTGGATATCGGAATTCAGAAAGAGGTTGATTGACTGGCCTTGGCAAACGCTGGGCGCACGGTCCCCCGCCAGATCCACAACCCAGCGCTGATCGATTTCGAAGGCCGTTCTGAACGTCGCCTTTTCGTCGTCGCTCAGCGCTTCCAGATGCTGGACCGAACCATCGTGTTGCAGGATCGAAGCCCAGGTTTCGGCAGTGTTCAGCTCGCGCGTCTCAAGCAATGACTCCAGTGCCGCGTTCTTGACAGTAAATGAGCCAGATAGTGTCTTGTGCGTGTAAATGTTGGCCGGTATCGGTTCGATACACGCGCTTACACCACCGCAAATGATGCTGATGCTTGCGGTAGGTGCGATCGCCAGCTTGTGACTGAATCGTTCCGCAACACCCGCTTCACCGGCGTCCGGGCAAGGTCCACGCTCTTCTGCGAGTGTGACCGAGGCAGCGTCGGCCTTTGACCTGATGTGGCGGAACATCTTCATGTTCAGGCTTTTTGAAAGTGCGCTCTCGAAGGGGATGCCATGATCCTGGAGATAGGTATGGAAACCCATGGCGCCAAGTCCGACTGAACGCTCGCGCATGGCCGAGTACTTTGCTTGCGCCATGCTGTCCGGCGCTCGCTCAATGAAGTCGTCGAGTACGTTGTCGAGCAAACGCATGATGTCTTCGACGAAGTGTGGGTCTGTGCGCCACTCGTCCCATTTGGCGAGGTTCACGGACGCGAGGCAGCAGACCGCCGTGCGTGCATTGGCAGAATGATCGCGTCCGGTAGGCAGCAGTATCTCGCTACACAAGTTCGACTGTCGCACCTTCAGACCGAGTTGTTTTTGATGCTCCGGCAGATCGCGGTTGGCAGTGTCCACGAATAGAAGGTACGGCTCGCCCGTTTGCAAACGGGTTTCCAGCAGGCGCTGCCAGAGTTCTCTTGCCGAAACCGATCGGATAACGCTGTTGTCGGCCGGGCTGCGCAGGGCGAAAGGTGTGTCGTTGCGCACCGCCTCCATGAACTCATCCGTGATGGCCACACCATGGTGCAGATTCAGGCTCTTTCGGTTGAAGTCGCCCGAGGCTTTGCGAATCTCGATGAACTCCTCAATCTCAGGATGGTGGATATCGATGTACACGGCGGCGGAGCCGCGTCGAAGCGACCCTTGAGATATCGCGAGGGTGAGTGAGTCCATGACGCGTACAAAAGGGATGATCCCGGACGTCTGACCGCTTTCGCCGATGGATTCGCCGATCGAACGTACATCGCCCCAGTAAGTTCCGATGCCACCGCCGTTGGATGCAAGCCAAACATTCTCGCTCCATGTATCCACGATGCTACCGAGACTGTCTTCTACCGCATTCAGGAAGCAGGAAATTGGCAGCCCTCGGTCGCTGCCGCCGTTGCTGAGGATCGGTGTGGACGGCATGAACCAGAGCGTCGACATGTAGTCGTAAAGCCTCTGGGCGTGATTTGAGTCATCCGCATAGGTGCGCGCGACTCTGGCGAACAGATCTTGATACGACTCGCCAGCAAGGAGATAGCGGTCTTGCATGGTGGCTTTGCCGAAGTCGGTGAGAAGATCATCACGACTCCGATCAATGACCAGTCCATTCGTATCGTTTTGCGTTAAAGCTCTCGTTGTCGCGGAGGAGGAGGTTGCCGCCGTCTTCGCCATGTGAATTGCCCCTGTCAAAGCAGTTTATGTTCAACGGGGTAGGCTTTGAGCGGACTGATCCAGGTAGATTACCGGCAACAAATCCCTCCGGCACACCCCGTCCGATGAGTTCTCTCTTTCTTGTCGTGTCGGCAGGTCTCCTGACTTACGGCGCTATCGCTGCTCACCGCCTTCCCGGAATAATCCAGTGGCAAATTGGCAAACAGCCGCCGTTTACAGTTGCGGGGGCAGTTCCGGACTCTCGAACGCGTCGCCGATCACCGGATTCCCTTTTCATCGCCGCGATGGCGAACCGACCACTAGATGTTGTTACAGCCGCATGTGCAAAGTCAATATCTTGTATCGCTGTGTATGCGGAAGCAACGATCCAGAATGATCCGACTGGACGTTGTGGAGCAGTTTGGTGCATCATCAAATTGGACGGCAGCCAGACAAACTGGAAACAGCTGCTTTAGGACGAGCGCTAGCTGTTGGCCGCGACGCTGTTTTGGGGACGTCGGCGCGGTTGGCTACGCAGTACGTCGGGACATCACCCGGTTCCGTGCTGTTTTTCCCCGTACGTGGAGATTGGCCAGCATGACCAAGAGCGCAGAACATAGGCCGCACCCTGACCGGGTGTTCCGGCTCAGCTACGCCAGTCGTGCGACGTTGCCGCTCGATCATGCAGAGACTCTGCATCTTGCTGAGTCCGCAGCGCTGAGTAATGCGCGTGACGATATCTCAGGTGTACTTTTTGCCGATCACGGTATGTTTCTGCAGTGGCTGGAAGGGCCAGCGCCGAAAGTGTGTGAGCTGATGTCGCGCATAGTCGCCGATACGCGGCACACGGACGTCACGGTGCTGAATGCTGGCTGGATGCCAAATCGGCGTTACGCGAGTTGGAGCATGCGGCTCGCCAATGTGCCTTTACCAAGAGCGGTGGAAAGCAAAACGAGCGATGCTGAGTTCGCAGCGCTCTACAGCAACTCCAGTGCCGTCGATGCGTTCGAGGCGGTTGCGGCGACTTACCAGCGCCAACGGATCAGCGCTCAGTCGATGGTTTCATTGGCCGATTTCGCCGACCAACTCATTCACCGATCTTCGGATCTTTCACCGGCGATGCCTCGGGCGGCGGTTTCCGGTCTACGTGCACGAGCCCAGTTCGTCGATGACGTTTGTCTCGAACTGCAACGCGGCTGGGAGGAAGATCGCTGGAACTCGGTAGAGGTTGCGATTGCCATGGCACATTTGTATTTGCTTTGGCAGCGCGCTGGCCGGGTTCGTCAACCCTCCAGCGCACGCAGATCCGTTGCCGTCGTTGTGCCTCCCGATAGCACTGAGATTTTGGGGGCTATCGTCAAGACAGACTTACTGCGCTCAGCGGGTTCGGCAGTGCGTTTGATCCGTGCACCGACTATCAACGCCACGATCGAGGTGCTGACCTGGGTAAGGCCCGACGAGGTCGTAATCGCAGGGTCGCGCACAGGGTCGCTGGAGAACCAGCGACGAGCTGAGCATCTTGCGGAAGCGATGCGTGGCCGGTTCGCCGACACGCCCGTATTTGTTGGCGGCAGTGATACGGGGCAGTTGGGCGGTTGGGCTGATCGAATGGCTTGTAAGAATGACGACACCGACGCTATGCCGGCGATAACCGTCGACTGGCATGCACTGTCGCAGGTCGCGCAATTCGCTGAGGCGGCTCGGTAGCGACAAACGCCGTGCAGGGCTACCATGCCCTGCAATTATGCTCGAGGCAGAAAACAACCCAACACCGGCTTACATCCGCGAGCCGTCGGCGCTAGCGCGATGGATCATCAGCAAACATGTGCTTGGGCCGCACATGAACGGTCGGCTTATCGAAAAGCGTCGCCGTAAGGCCGAGGCGCTGCGGCGACGTAATCAAGCCCCGCATCGGGTGGATTACTATCATCAACTGGATGATCCCTACAGCCATCTGACAGCACAAATCCTTGCACGGTTTGCCGAGCGCTACGACATCGATCTCAGCGTTCATCTGATTCGCGCCTCGGGCGGGGGATACCAGCCCGAGTTCGAAAAACTGGCGCACTGGGCGCGGCGGGACGCCGAGGTAGTGGCACCGTATCTTGGCCTGTCATTTCCTAGTGATTCCGGGACTGTGCCATTGCCCGAACATCAGGTACTGGCTGGGAAAGTGCTCGCTACGGATGACGCAGATTTTGTAATCTCTCGATTGGCTGAAGTGTCGACGGCATTGTGGTCGGGCGATGAGACGACGCTCGTACGATTGGCGCAAGACGGGGTCTCGGACGAGACTCTCGCGAATCGACTTGATGCTGGGTCGACACGTCTGGCGGAATTCGGGCATTACTCCGGCGCGACGTTTTTCTACGGTGGGGAGTGGTATTGGGGCGTCGATCGCCTCTTTCATCTGGAGCATCGGTTGAGAGCGCTCGGTGTCTGCAAGCAACCGGAGCTGGAGCTACTCGTGCCTCGTCCCGAGATCGATGTCACCGGTGTCGATGCATCGCAGCTGAGGCTCGACTACTACCCTTCTTTGAACTCGCCGTATACCGCCATTGGATTCGATCACACGATCGCACTCAAGAACGAATGTGGCATCGAGTTCCACCACAAACCCGTGCTGCCAATGATCATGCGCGGCGTACCATCGCCAAGAAACAAGACGAAATACCTCGTGTTTGATACCAAGCGTGAGGCTGATGCAATGGGTGTGTCTTTCGGCAACGTGGTTTTTCCCATCGGCATGCCAACCCGAAATGCGTACTCGTTGTTGCCGTGGGCGATGTCTCTGGGCAGGGACGAAGCATTGATGAGCGCTTTGCTACGTCATGCGTTCGCGATGGGGGTCGGGTTGCACAAGCGGCGTGGCATGCGCCGCGCGGTGGAGGCCGCGGGGTTGAACTGGGAGGATGCGGCTAAAATCATCGGCACTGATGACTGGAAACCCATGGTCGAGCAACATCAGGCCGAGATGGTTGAAGGGCTTGGCCTTTGGGGCGTACCCAGCTATCGATTGTCCGGGCCCGACGGGGAGCCCGATCTCGCCGTTTGGGGTCAGGATCGTTTGTGGTTAATCGCCTCTGAAATACGGCGCCGAGTGGCTGGATAGATCAAGCGCCAGCGTCCTCTGGTCCATCCCGTAGCGTGTTATCTCGATCTACCGTGGTGTGGTTACTCGATTCCGGGCGTCATCGCCTTTCGTGCTGCAATGAAGGACCGGACACACAGCACGACAAACAGAACCAACCCAACGCCCATAGCCAGCTGCGAGAGCGTCGACAGCTTGAGTTCACCGCCAGCAAGGAGCCCGGGAACCGCGCGACCCAAAGCGCCTAATGCGCCTATCAGGGCAATGGCTGCTGCTGCATGCATTGCATGTTTGCGCAAACGGTCCTTCATCGCGACCAGTCCCGCCAGTCCGAGAGGCAGACCAAAAAACGCTGGGATGAGCGCGGTCATGCTCGACTGACCCGCAGCCAACCAGGTGCCAACACCGAGCACGATTAACCCAAGTGAGAAGAATATCGTTACCAAAGGCATATTAGACCCTCCATCCAGCGGAATTGGAGGTTACCATCTTGCGCGTCGCGTCGAGATCAGTATCTCCAGGCAGCAACCAGCTGCAGCGTCCGCGGTTTCCCCGGTCGCGCGCCGAAGGGGCGTCTGGCAACCACGTATTCATTGTCCGCGACGTTGTCTACGCGCGCACTGAAACGCAGGCGATCTGACCAATCATAGTGAGCTGCAAGATCAACTACGGTGTAGGCGTCGGACCCTTCATTGTTTAAGAAGTCGCCGCTGCCGGCGACATCGCGCATTCGGTCGACATACGTGGCCGAAAGGTTGACAGTCCAGGTTTCGTTCGTAAGTCCAATGGTCATGTTTGCGCGATTTGCCGGAACATAAGGCAATTCAAATCCTGCCTGGACGTCGCCAAACTGCGGGTTTGTGGAAAAGAATGCTTCCTGAAATTCTGCATCCGTATAGGTGTAGCTCAGCAAGACAGGAACACGTAGCCCCGGTCCAAACTCGAATTGGTGATTCCAACCGAATTCGAGCCCTTGAGTGCGCACTTCACCGGCATTCGTTTGCGTATCGAGCTCGCTCGGCAGACACCCGGACGAAATCGTACAAATTGCGGTGAGGTTGCTGTAGTCATTCAAGAAGCCGATCGCTTCGAATCGGCCAAACTTGCTACGCCAGCGCGCGCCGACTTCGTAATTCAATGATGACTCCGGGTCCAGATTCCGAGTGAGCGAGGGCGTTGCCGGCGAGAAGCCTTCGTGTGCACCGAGTACGAGGTCGATACTCTCGTTCAGACTGTAAATCGCTCCAATCCCAGGCAGGATAACGAGGTAGTCGTTGTCGTTCTTCGCGCCCACCAGTCTATTGGTGAAGCTATTCCCAATCGCCTCCACGCGTAAGCCCGGCACTACGGTCCACTTGCCGCTGCGGATTTCATCACGCGCCCAGAGTGACAACGCCTGGGTATAGCCCGTGTTATCCGTTGTGATATCCCGCGGCTGATCGTTTTCAAAGATGCGACCGTTTGACTGCTCGAAGCCGAACTCATCATGCAATCGGCGAACCCGGTCAACATGCCAGCGCGCGCCGATGCTCAGTGTTTGCTTCACACGCTCACCAAACTTCCAGCGCTGTTGTGCTTGCAGTCCCGAGGCCACGAATGATCGATCGTTTGTCCCGATCCGAATGTCGTCGGGCGAGCCGCTGACGCCGTCGGTATCTGCGCCATTGAGTACGTTCACAAACAGCTGATTGACAGGGCTGTCCGGATTGGCCAGCAGTAGCCTGATGTCGGCTCCTGCGAAATTGTTAAATTTCCGCCATGCTCGGTCCAGCCTTTGGGTGTAGCCCGTCACGGTTAGATCCCCATCGAGCCAACGCTGCTTCCAGTCAATGCGTCCTGAATACCAGTCCCATTCCATGCGGTCGAGTGCGCTGGCTTGATATCTGCGCAAGGGGTTTGCGTCGAAATCAGCCTGCGTCAGTCCGAGATACGTTTCATCCGAGATCTCGTCCGCATAAGTCAATCGAAGCTCCAAAGTGCCAGAGCCAATCTCGCGTGATCCCTTCAGAATGAGTTCGTTTTTTGAAAAGCCGGTATCCCCGCCACCGTCGAGCTCCTTGAAGCCGTCACTCGCAAAGTGCATGAACTCGGCGAGATAACCTGTCCCGCTTTCGGTTTGACCGCCGCCACGTGCGTGGAGATGTCGATAGCCATAACTGCCAGCTGATAACTCCACAGAACCTTGGCTGTCATTCGGAATTGGCGCGGAGATCATGTTGATTGCACCACCGATCGTCTGCGGACCGAATTCAATCGAGGCGGGTCCCTTAAACACTTCGATACCCACCATTCGACGCGCCAAGGGGAAGAAATACGCTGCAGGCGCGGAGTAGGGTGCTGGCCCGATGAGAACGCCGTCCTCCATCAAGACTACTTTCGCACTGCGATCTGCAGTGCCGCCGCGAAGGCCAATATTCGGCCGTAAACCGAATCCATCTTCTTCCCGGGCATAGACGCCTGGAACAAGGTTAAGAGCGCGATTGATATCGGTGTACTGGAATGCTTCTAACGTCACTTCGTCGAGACGATGGGCGGACCCTGTTACGCGATCAGGTTCATCGAAAATCCCGGTGACAACGATTTCTTCGATTTCTTCATTGGACTTAGTCTCTTGCGCGTGAAGTTCCGCTGCCGACAAAGCAGCGAGCAGCACACCAATAGACATTGTGGTCTTGTGATTCACGGCAGGTCCTTTTGGATAACAAGTTGGGTTTGCAGTGGAGGAGGTTCAGTCGGTGCAGGCGTAATCCAGTTCGCGACGGTCAGGCTGGGCTCGACCATGGCAAGATTGACATTCGGCTTGATCATTTGGTGCGCGCGTCGCCCGTTCAGGGATACGCGCGAATCAGCGAATATTTCGATAGCGCTCCACCCTCGATTCTCGAAGTCATCTCGAATGTGATGGGCAAGTTGGAGAATCATATCGGGCTGACCGACCATCTCACGGTACTGCTGTTCAGTCAGATAGTCATGAGGTGAAACAATCACCGTCTTTATTTCTGGCTCACGAAGCACGACACGATACTCAAGGCTGCCGGACTTTTCTCGCAGCATCACGCGCCAGGAGAATCGCATCCCTTGTTCGTGCCACAGTACCGTTCCGGGGTATGCCCACTGTCGTAATGGCATCGCAAATTGGAAGGCGCAAAACGCAATGACCGCGGTAGCAAATAGTTGGTGTTTTGCGCTCCAACGATCGGTATCGAGGCTCACCTTTGTAGCGGGCGGCGTCTTCAGGCGAATATTCAGACGTCTTGCGAGTGTCTTGGGCCAGTCGGCATCGAAGAACACCAAAACGGCAAACACCATAATCAGCGGGAATAGTCCGATATTGAAGAACAAATGCGTGAAGAAATGGAACACAAGAATGATGGCGAACGCGTAGGGACGCGTTTTCCGCCACAACATAAAGCCGATAATGAAAGTGTCGAAGAGAAACGCAAACCACGAGAATGCGTAGTGAATCCAGGGTAGGGACAGCAGAGTCCCTATGATTGGCATGCCACTATGCGGTGGCAGCCATATATTCAACGGTTGCGCATGCAGCAGCCAGTCAGGCTCGAATTTCGCCAGACCTGCGTAGAAGTACAGCAGCCCGACCTGAAAGCGAAGCCAATAGGTCTGCCATGCGGGCAGTGTGGCAGTTCGAATCGCTGGTTTTCGCCAGGCATCGATCGACCAGGCCTTATGAGGTGAAAGAAAGCACAAGATCAGCGTGAGCAGGCTGATGAAGTAATAGTGATTCAGATAAGTTGTTACATCCATCAACTCTGCATAGGTGAACAGGCACCAGAAGCTCATGATAGCGAGTCGATAGAACGCCCCAACGGCGACGAGAAAAGCGGACAGTGCGATTCCGGCATAGAGCAAATAAAGCCCCTGACGATCCGGAACTTGCACCCACTCAAAACCCCAATACTTAAAATGAAATTGGGGCTCTACATACAGTTGATCGATCCATCCGTTCGCCATGAAACGCAACGCGCCAAAGCACATCAGCGCGCCGATAAGCATCCGGAACACAGCGAGCGCCGAAATGTCGCGAGGCGCCAATACGGCGCCTCGTAACTGCGTCATCAGCGACGGCCCAGAAGGTCTATCGGTGTCTATCAATCGTTGTCCCCAGCGGCGGATTGCGGTACCGCTAGACTAAGCGATGCGACGATCGGGCCGCGGAAAGTATCCATTGCGGTTTTCATGAAACCCAGCAAGGCGCATGCAGGTATGCCGGCAGAGTTAGAGAAGGCATTAATGCACTCGTTTCTGTCTGTAATCGCAGCGACTGCATCTTCGAATCCGTCAGCGTTTTCAATTGATTGTAGTTGCGCCAGCGCGCCATCCAATCCCGCTATAATTTCGTCCGCGAGATCTTGTCGATTGATACCAATTAACAGCTCATTCATGCCCATTCCGCCATTCAGTCCCGTAAAGACATCCCGGAATGTCTGGAAGTTAATAATCAGGTTGCGACCCGAGCGTTCAGAGAGTGGTGATTCCAGAAACTCGGGGCAAGAAATCGGTTGTGAGCAAGTCAATCCGGTCGCAGGCAGACCGGTCGGCTGTGCGACTTTGCGGTCTTTCGTGATTTTTTCTCCATAGAAGAGCGCAATCGAAAGTGCATCGAGCGCGTCCTGCGGACGGGAGTAAGTCACACTGGTCGACAAACCGGCCGTGCTCCACTGCTCCAGGAAATTGCCGTCGGTAGGCTCCCAGCGACTTCTCAAGCTGGCTGCCAGGAGTGCGATTCGTTCTGCAACCCTTAGCGCGTGCGCTGAGCGCGTCGCTGCATCGGGCTGTGCAGTACAGGAAGCGTCGGGCGCATCGGTGAAGAGAAGGTACTCAAGAGCACCGAGCCCCGTGATGTTGATGGGTGTCGCAGAGGTTACGGCATCGCCATTGGCGGCCGCTTGCTCCAGAGCGCAAATATCGAGCGTAAAAGGCCATGAGTAAATGAAGTCGCGGAAGTCCTGACCGCCCGCAACCGCATCGGGATTGGTCGACCGGCCGGCCGGACCGACCTGTAAGACCTCATTGCGCTGCCAGGAATCCATAGCCGTATTCCAGGCGGAGCGTGCTGTATCCCGAATCACCGTGTCGGTCGGCGCAGCCGCGTAGCTCGCAACCGACGTTTCCAGTGCCATCGCGTCAGCATCAAAAGACCTAATCGCCGGCAGGATAATGTCCGACCCAATGTCGGCCAAAACCATGCGCCTTGCGTCATCATCGGAGACCGGTGGTGGAGTTGAAACCACCGGCGGCGCGCTTCCTCCGCCTCCGCCTCCGCCGCAGGCAGAAAACAAGCACAATGAAGCAAACAAAAAGAAATGCGTACTGCGTGTTTTCCAGGATGAAGACAGTGTTTCGTGCATCGTGGCCACCAAAAAAGAAGAGAGGAAAAAAAAGAAACTCCGGGCGCCGCCGTGGATAGCAGCGCCCGGAGCTCAATCAAATGAAAGCGTCGAAACTAGTCAAGCGAAAACTTAACGATCACGACGCGAGCGCCAGCATCGTCTGTATTCGTTGACAAAGCAATTCGGCTTCCATCAGGTGACAGCGCCAGACCGAAGAACTGACTGGTGATCGTGTCATCGGGAAGCTCAATGATGCCATCGCCGAATACTCGGGTGTCCGGCTGTCCGTCCGCCGTGAATACAAAAGCTGCCGGGTTGCCACCAAAGCGTCCCGCAACGACTGCACGTTCGTCAGCGAGTACGGCTACGTGACGGCCACGGTCTTCTGTCGTGGGATACCCCAGCCCCTCACTCTGCACGACTGCGGTGCCGGTGTTGCCAAAGCCTGTGTCGATTGCAGTAGAGGTGCCACTGGATACGCGGAACACGCCAACGTCTTGTCGGTCAGTTGTTTGATAGCCCAAAGTAGAGGGCACACCCGAGCCTGTGGCGCGAACGTAGCCCGCGACGATGTAGGAAGAGGTGCTTTGTTGGAAACCGGTTGCGTAGGCTTCCGTGAATCCACCATCGACTTTAAACGGGTTGAAGACCGCGATACCCGGTGTCGCCGTGATGCTCGGTTCATCACTGAAGCCGCCGAAGGTGGCATCCAGAGCGCCCGTTGCATCAAGACGGATCAGGAAGACGTGATTGTCCAAAACACCACCAAGATCGGTGTAACCTGACGAAACGATCTTGCCGTCGGCCTCTACGCTGCCGCGACGATTGTTGTCATTCAGTACGCCGGTGGCGTTGTAGGAAAAGGCAGCGCCGCCGTTGAACGTCGGATCTGCGGTTGCACCGGTAGCTGTAATGTCGAGACGCGCGATGTAGCGGTCGCGATCGGTGCGAGTGCCGTCGTTTGCCGAGCCCTGTGCGAAAACAACCACGCGATCGGTAGCGACGCTACGGTCCGTCTGGATGTCCCACGCGATATCAGCGGGAGCCGTCGCAGGTGCACCCGGGAAAGTACCGTTGTCAGCGTTTGCATAGCCAAGGACAACTTCCACCTTGCCCTGAGCATCACCCCAGCCCGCCACCTGAGTGCCATCTGGCGCGAGACGGAACAAGTACACAGACTGTCCACCATCGGCGTCCAGCGCATTCACAGTCGCGACTACGTCACCGCTTTGCAGCTCGGTCACGCTGTAAGCGTTCTCATCTCCACTCCCTTCGGTGACCGTCGCTTCAAGCTCGACAAAACCATCGCCACCGAAACTGGGATCCGGCGAACCATCAGCGAAGAATCGCGCAATCACGACCTGGCGCGTCGCATCCGTGATGCCAACGTGACCGGATGCATAGATTTTGTTTGCATGAGGTGCGACGCGGGCATAAGTAATGCCGCGAAGATCGTTGGCCGCGGTGGTGACCGTATCAGCAACCACCGAAACGCTAGATCCTGAGCCATCGTTACCGGCCGGACCTGCTGGTCCTGCGGGCCCTGCTGGGCCCGCTGCGCCGGTAGCACCAGCCGGTCCTGGACCGCCGTCGTCGCCTTCACAGCCTGCAAGTGCCAGTACGCTGCTGCATACGAGCGTGGCGATGAGTTTTGTGTTCATTAATTGTTTCCCTAGTAAGTGATGCCCAAATGGGCGCGGAATCGTAACAAGAACGATTCCCATTTGCACTAATGGGTCAAAAAACGTCGACCAAATCAGTGAAATATATCCAAATGTCTATATTTTGTAGAATTAAAGACAGGTGGGAGTGCTTTTTTGTCGAATAAAACTAGTCGTAAGTTCGCGAAACGGACTTCGGGATAGGTTTTCGCCCAAGGAGTTTCAGCAAGACGTTGCGACCGGTTTTCAGCGCTGGGTAGAGGACTCGTGCGCGCGCTCCAGATTGAAACACTCGTGAATTTAGGCGATTCATCCAGGAACCCCCACCGGAAAGCATGGCGATCCGTCGTACCGCGGCGTCCGCATAATACGCGAGTCCGTTTTCGATCAACACGATCCCTTCGTTCAGATCGAGGTCGTGTTGAGTGAGCACTTCTACTACCGGGTGTGGATGTCTTGCGCTGATTGTCTGTAATCCATCGAGTCGTTCACGCAGACGAACCATCTGTACGTAGCGGCTGCACAATGGGCACTCACCGTCGTAGACAAGGTAATTCTGCCCGTCGAGAGCAGGTAGTTTTATTGGCTCCACGTGTTCCCTCAGGTAAAAGGATAAGCGGGTTAATAACGCCCCCTCGACTCTACCCATCTACAGATGCTTCTGTCACGTATTCAACAGTTTTTACTCTCGCGCCGCGCACACGTTTCTCTCCGTTTGATTCAAAGACTTTCCGAGAAGGGGCGTGCGCTCGCAGTCCTGCAAGGTCTTGATGACAACTGGAGTCCTGTTGTCTGTAGTGGTGTCGTCGTTGTGACCGGCCCAAATTCGGGCCAAGTCATTTTGGCGAAGTTGCGAAAGGTGTTTGAGGGTGAGTGCTTCACGCCCTATTTGTTCGATCTCGGATTTGGAACACGGCCTGACAAAGTCGCGGTTGTGCCGTCCTCCGACCCGTTTCATTACCTGAACATTGTTCGCACCAATAGCATCACCTATCGAATCAGCCATGCAGAAGTGCTGGCTCGAGTTCGTGCCTGGGAAGCTCGCTTTGGATTTACGCTCGATGGCGCTGGTGTCGACTGGCTACTTGGTACGTTTTCAAATCCGCCTGCAGATTGGCAATCGTTCGCCGCCGAGGTCTTCGAATTTGCGCCCGACGTTGTTCGCCAAGGTGCCGGCAGTGTCGCGGCGCTTGCCGACGAGCTCGAGCGTTTGGGTGGTGTCTATATCTGGTGGGATTAACGACTTTTACTGCGGGGCTACTCTAATGTAATACTATTTCATTATTGATCTGCAGGGGTGTTGATCGTGAATACAAATCGTGAGCTTGCGAGCAAGCTGCCAGTGACAGTGTTGTCAGGATTCTTGGGTGCGGGAAAAACGACCGTGTTGAGTCATGTGTTGAACAACCGCGAAGGTAAACGCGTTGCGGTCATCGTGAACGATATGAGCGAAATCAATATTGATTCGGAGATTGTCCGCAACGAGGTGTCGCTAAATCGCAGCGAAGAAAAGCTCGTTGAAATGAGCAACGGCTGTATTTGCTGCACGCTACGCCAGGACCTTCTTGAAGAGGTCACGAGCCTCGCGAAAGATGGGAGATTTGATTATCTGCTGGTGGAGTCGACCGGTATATCCGAGCCACTGCCGGTCGCCGAAACCTTCACGTTTGCTGACGAAGACGGAATCTCGTTGTCCGATGTCGCGACGCTGGACACCATGGTCACCGTCGTTGACGCGATCAATTTCTTAAAAGACTACGAGCAGGCAAAGACTTTGGCAGAGGCGGGTGAGTCCCTTGGCGAAGAGGATGAACGCAGCGTCTCTGACCTATTGGTCGATCAGGTGGAATTCGCAGACGTCATCCTGATCAGCAAAACGGATCTCGCGAAAGAGGAAGACATTGAGCGTCTGGTTGCGATCCTCCGCACGTTGAACACCGAGGCCGAGATTATTCCAATCGCCAAGGGCAACGTTGAGACCGATGCGATTCTCAATACCGGCCGCTTTAATTTCGAGAAGGCGCAGCAAGCCCCGGGTTGGCTGAAAGAGATGAGAGGCGAGCATGTGCCCGAGACCGAGGAATACGGCATCGGCAGTTTTAGCTATGTCGCGCGTCGTCCGTTCCATCCGCAAAAATTCTACGACTTCCTTCACGGCACACGGAAGTACGGCAAGTTGATTCGTTCGAAAGGCTATTTTTGGCTAGCGACACGTCCTGAATTCGCCGGCAATTGGAGCCAGGCGGGCGGGGTCGCCACCTACGGGTTTGCCGGCTTGTTTTGGAAAGCGGTGCCGCAATCGAATTGGCCAACAGACCCGGAGTATCTCGCCGCGATCAAAGAAAACTGGGTGGAGCCGTTTGGCGATATGCGCCAGGAACTGGTGTTCATCGGTCAAGGTTTGGATGAGGCGGGCGTTCGTGCAGCGCTGGACGCTTGTCTATTGAGCGAAGAAGAGGTGCTACGCGGCAGGACCCACTGGGAAACGCTCAGTGATCCTTTCCCAGCTTGGGACCGCGGCTGATGCAAGCCAGCGGCACGCAGACGGGGCAACCTGTTGCGCCGCAGGTGATCTCACGCGAGGTTGCTATTGGCGCCGACCTGGCCGTGCTCACCGAGATCTACCGGCCTAACGTGAATATCGCGATCTGGCAGCGCAGGCTGGCGCCGGAGGTAGATATCGCGGCGCAGGCTTTGCTCGAATCTGATTGCGTGATCGATTTCGGCAAGGTTGTTGCGCCTAAGGCGGTTACGAGTGTGCTTTCTCACAATCTGCCTGAGCTTCCGAACGCGTTGACCGCGGATGTCGCCGAGTTGTTCGATACCTTCTGTTTTTTGTTCGATTTGAAAGAAGCAGGTCTTCGATTGCGTACGCTCGACCGTGCAATGTGCCCGAAATTCCACGTAGACCGTGTGCCTTGTAGGCTGATTTCGACGTACGGTGGCGTGGGTACCGAGTGGTTGCGGCACGAGCATGTGGATCGGAGTCGTCTCGGCCCATCAGGCCCCGCGAGGGGGGCAGGGCATCTGCCCGCTTATTCCGATGAGCGAGACATTCAGACGATCGATAGTGGGCACGTTGGATTGATGAAGGGAGAAGCCTGGCCTGGAAATGAGGGTGCGGGTTTGGTGCATCGATCGCCAGCCGTTGAGTCTGGATCTCGTCGGTTACTGCTGACAATAGACTTCTAGAATTTACTGAGGGAGAGTCTAGTGGGAGAGCCACTGCTCGTCGCCGACCAGTTGTCGGTATCACGCGGAGGTCGCCAGGTACTCGACGCCGTTTCCTTTTCAGCGCAGCCAGGCGATGTTTTCGCTCTGCTTGGTGGGAATGGTGCGGGCAAATCGACGACACTGTTGACGCTCTTGGGGCTGATCACGCCGGAGTCCGGTGAAGCACGGATTGCCGGCAAGCGCGTGCACGACCATGTGGAAGCGGTGCGTGCGATGACTGCCTATCTGCCGGAGTCTGCCAACCTGTATCCACACCTCAGCGCACTTGAGAACCTCGACTATTTTCTCGCGCTTGCGGGTGTCAGTCGTTCCAGAGAAGCAATCCACCAAACGCTGGACCGCGTTTCATTGGCAACGGACGCGAGACAGCGGCGGCTTGAGAGCTACTCCAAGGGCATGCGACAGAAAGTCGCTATTGCATTGGCAATGCTGCGCGAGACGCCCTTGTTGCTCCTGGACGAGCCAACCTCTGGCCTCGATCCGGTCGCTGTCGACGAGTTCAATGCATTGATCAGTGACCTCTCCGCTCAGGGCGCCACCATCATGATGGTTACACATGATGTTTACGGTGCCTGCCAGGTGGCCCGCAGTATTGGCCTGCTGCGCCACGGCAATCTGGTTAGTGTGTTTGATGCACCCGACGGGGAAAAACTTGATCCGGAAGCTGTCCATCAGGCGTTTGCCGCTGGAAATTCGCAATGACGGGTTGGCCACGAATTCTTGTCGAGGAGTGGCGCTACTGGTCGCGATCGCGACTGACGTTGAGCGCGCTTGCGTTGTTGGTGGTCATCGCGATTGCAGCGGTGATCAATACGCAATCACGGGTGGCCGCCGAAGCGAATGCACGTGAGTCCATGCAGAGTGCTGCTGAGACGGCGTTTCTTTCGCAGCCGGATCGTCACCCGCACCGGATGGTGCATTACGGTCACTACGTGTTCCGAACACCTTCACCGCTCGCGATCATCGATCCTGGTGTCGACCCGCTGACCGGCACGGTGATGTTCCTGGAAGGCCACCGTCAGAACACGGCCACGTTTCCTGCTGCGTACACGGCGCCCAGAGTGACCGGTTTTGATCGTCTGACGCCTGCGTTCGCCTACCAGGTGCTCGTCCCGTTGGTACTGATTGTCGTTGGTTTTTCCTCCGTCTCACGCGAGCGCGAGCTGCAAACCAACGTTCAGCTCATCGCGCAAGGCGTAGATTCGGGACGAGTCTGGTTGGGTAAGGCGCTCGCACTGCTGGTGCTGAGCGGTATTGCCTTGTTGCCGCTGCATGTCAGTGCGTTCGGTGCCATCGCCGCAGGAGAATCGGCACTAGCGGCGGGCGCGATGGTCATTGGCTACTTTCTTTATCTGGCGTTTTGGTCTTTCGCGATTGTTGGCATATCAGCGCGTGCGCGATCCGGCGCGATGTCGCTGCTTTGGTGCTGCGTCGCATGGGTTGCAATTGCTGTGTTGATGCCGCGTCTCGCGGGTGATGTCGCGGGCACAGTCTCACCCGTGCGCGGGAAGATTGCGTCAGATTTCGAATTGATCGCTGAGCTCCGTGAGCTGGGCGATGGTCACAATGCCGCGGACCCGGCGTTCGACCAGTTTCGGGCGCGCGTATTCGAGGAATACGGTGTAGACCGCGCAGAGAACCTGCCGGTGAACTTGCGTGGATTGATTGCCGAAGAATCAGAAGCACGCCTGACTGAGGTGCTGAATCAGTTCGCAGAGCGGCGCATGGGCGAGGAGGTGACGCAGGCGCAGTTTGCCCGCAGTGGTGCGTTGCTCTCCCCGGCGCTGGCGATACGCAATGTATCGATGCAGACCGCTGGTAGTGATCTTGAGAATCACCATCGATTCTTGCGTGAAGCGGAAGCGGCCCGGTTCGAGTTCGTCCAGGGTCTCAATCGCGCTCATGGCTACGAGCTTTCTTACATCGATGACATCAACCGCAACAAGGACGAAGACTCCTGGATGCGCGCGCGCGTAAGCAAGGAAAACTGGCGCGTGCTGCAGTCGTTTGAGTTCGAACCTGCACCCGCCGCAGAGCGAGTTCAGGCTGCCGGTGGTGGGCTCCTCGTTTTGTTGGTTTGGTGTTTGTTGGCGGGTGGCTTCGGGTGGTTTGGTATCCGCAACCAGGGTCGTGCGTATGAAAAGTAATTTCGGTCGCGAGTGGTGGTTTTTCTTGCGCGACCGGCAAGGGCTCGCGACGGTCGCGGCAAGTGCGCTGCTAGCCGTCGTTACCGTCGCATTCGGATTGAATGATGTCGCAACGCAAAGAGCGGATATTGCGTCATTGAGCGCCGACACGATCACGGATCTCGAAGACGTCTTGCCCCAGCAGGGAGACGCTGGAAGTGCGGCTTACTATAGTTTTCGCTTGGTGGTCGATCCGCCAAGTGAGTTAGCGTTTGCGGCGCGCGGCGTCCGTGATCAGTTGCCCTGGAAGCATCGCATTCGCTTATTGGCGTTGGAGGGGCAGGTGTATGAGCACGACGCTGGCAATCCTGAGCTCGGTCAAATCGGTCGTATCGACTACGCATTTTTGATCTCCGTACTCGCTCCTCTTCTGGTCATTCTCTTGTTGCATGACATTGTTGACGTGGAACGTCGCCACAAACGCCTCGATCTATTGGTGGCGACCACCGGTCGCAGCACTCGCTTTATCTTGTGGCGCGCTGGGTTGCGAGCGAGCGCATTGGTGCTGGCGCTGATCGTTCCGTTTATTGCTGCAGGGTTGTGGTCTGGTGCGGCGCCGGGCGCGGTGCTGGGGCTTGCGCTGCTAAGTGGTATTTATGTGATCGGTTGGAGCGGTGCTGCCACGTGGATCGCCGAGAAGACACGCTCTGCGGCGACCAGCGCTTCGGTGATGCTGGGGATCTGGGCTGTATTGGTGCTGATCATCCCCCTGGCTGGCGGTGCGCTAGCGGAGCGGCGTATCGAAGTCCCGCAAGGTGGCGAGATATTGTTGCAGCAACGCGAGACGGTGAATCGGGCCTGGGATCTTCCCAAGGCTGACACGATGACGGCGTTCTTCGCCTCGCACCCTGAACTGCAGGACTACACACCTACCCGCGACGGGTTTGAATGGGAGTGGTACTACGCGTTCCAACACGTCGGTGATGTCTCGGTTCGTGGATTGTCGGACGCGCTTCGAAAGGGCATTCGCGAGCGAGACAGTTTTATGCACAAGGTGTCTTTGCTGTCCCCGCCTTTGTTGATCGATCGGCAATTCACGCGAGCGGCCGAAACTGATATCACGGCGTTTCAGGCCTATGATCAGTGCGTTCGGGATTTTCACAAATCATTGCGTGTTGCGCATTATCCGATGCTGTTTAATCAAACGACGTTTGATCCGGAGAAATTATTGGCGCTCGACAGCACACGCGTGTGCCTCTGATATGAAAAAACCAATTCAACTGCTGGTCGCATGGATGGTGATGTCGGCGAACTTAGCGCTGGCTAACGATACGTTCGAAGTCGGCGAGCTGACGGTGCGCCGAAATGAAATGGCACAGGGCGTCATCGCTGTGCCTGATACCGGCGACGGTATTTCGACAACGATTCCTGTCACGGTATTCAACGGCGCACACGACGGTCCTGTGCTTGCACTGGTTGCGGGTATCCACGGTTCCGAGTATTCGCCGATTCTTGCGATGCAGAAGCTGGTTGCGCGTCTCGATACAGCCACGATGTCTGGTGCGGTAATTATCGTCCACAACGCAAACCTGCCAGCGTTCCAACAGCGCACAATTTACTTTGGGCCCGGCGACCAGAAGAATCTCAACCGATCCTTTCCGGGCAAAGCCGACGGCACCATCACCGAACGCATCGCTGACGCGTTGACCGAGGAAGTGATCAAGCAAGCCGACTTGCTCATGGACATTCACTCGGGCGATGGCAATGAGCGTCTGGGACCGGCGTACACGGCGTATTACGCGGAAGCAGGCAGCGAAGCGATACAGGCAAAATCCAGACGTATGACGGTCGCCTTTGGGTTGAACACGATCGTCGAATTTGCGGGCGACCTGTCGAGCGACAAATCACGCATCTACACGAGTGCGCAAGCGGTTGCGCTCGGTGTGCCTTCCATGGACGTCGAGTCTGGGGAAATGGGTGAGGCTCAAACGCAGTTCATCACGCCGATCGTCGATGGCGCTATCAGTGTGATGCGAGACTTGTCGATGATTCCAGGCGCCGCGGCTCCGGCTGAAGCGCCGCTATTCATCGCCACCCGCAAGCGCGTCTATAGTGAGCATGACGGCGTTTGGCATTTGGCGCCACGAATTGTGGCGGGTCAGCATGTCACTGAAGGACAAGTCCTCGGCACGATCACTGATTACCATGGCAACCTGTTGCAAACGATCACGGCGCCAGCGACCGGTGTGCTGTTGATCGTGTTCGGGACCCCGCCTGTGAACAAGGGCGAGAACATCGTGGTGGTTGGTCTGGTCGACGCGGAATAAGCGGATCGCACAGGCAAACCAGCTACACTCTTCGGATGTCTGTCTGGAAGCAAAGATTGGTTAGAAGTCTGCATGTGAGTCGTGGACATGCTGAAGCGCGCTATTTTCAGATCGCGACGGTCGATAGCGAAGGTCTACCGGATAACCGAACCGTTGTGTTTCGTGGTTTTGACCAGCAAGACCCACTTGCATTACTGACGGTCACGGATACTCGCAGTGAGAAGGTCCAGCATCTATTGGAACGTCCGGTCGTAAGCGTTGCATGGTATTTCCGCAAGACGCGTGAACAATACCGATTCCGTGGCACGGCCGAGCTTCGTGTGGATACGAGCTGTAGCGTTGATAAGACGGATACTTCGATCGTCGTAGCTGATGTATCCGATGTCTGGGAGCGCCTTTCGGACGCCGCGCGTGAGCAGTTCTTTTGGCCGCGACCGGGTGCACCCGTCACGGACACGGATGGATCGCCGAAGTACACCCCAGGCGTGTCACCACATTTCGCTGTGCTCTGCGTGACACCCGATGACGCTCAGTACCTGGATCTCAAAGGCAAACCACAGGTGCGCGAGCGTTACACACGGACCGATGATGGATGGGAGACCGAAATCGTCAACCCGTGAGTCACAGGTCGACGATACGGTGCAAAAGTTGGTGGTGCGCGCTTCTGCTGTCTGCGATTACTGCGCCAGCGCCGCGTCCAGCATCTCGACGAGCTCGTCACGACTGTAGCTGTAAGGTCCCCAGCCATTGAGCTGAACCAGCTCGCGAATCTTCGTCTCGATGGTGAACTGCTGTTCACCCGCATTCGGTACTACCACGTAACGCAGCAACGGCTTGTCGTCGAACAGCGCGTGCATGAACGCTTGCGTGACTTCGTCCGGTTGCTTGTAAGACAGCTCCCGTTCTTCGGTCGCTGCGTACTCCGCTTCCATTTGCGGAGTGATAATGCCACCTGCGCCGACAACTCGCGCCATGCGGCGCTTGACCGCACTGCGTCGAATGTACGACTGGTAATTGCCAGGCTCGATCACGCTGACCGAAACACCGAAGGGCGCCATTTCAGCAGCCAGCGCATCGGTAAATGCCTCGATCCAATGTTTGCTGCCCGCGTAGGCGCTGTAGCCTGCGAACGAAATCGTGCCTGCGATCGAGCCGGTTGTTGCAATGCGTCCCTTGGATTCAATGACCATTGGCGCGAATGCCTTGGTAGTCCGGTAGACGCCTTCGACATTGACCTCGTAGACGAGGGTCTGCACGTCGATTTCAGTGCCAAGAACAGGCCCTCCATCTCCGATGCCGGCATTGTTGATTAGTCCGTAGAGCCCGGTGCCGGCTTCGAGGATCGTCTCAACGGCTGCATCCACTTCATCCTGCTTGGTGACGTCGAGGCGGATTGCGGTGATGTTCTCGATCGCATTGAGTTCTGCCATCTCGCTATCTGTGCGCGCGCCGGCCCACACGTGATAGCCGGACTCGGCCAGTGTCTCTGCCAGGTTTCTACCGATACCTGTGGTAGCACCGGTGACCAGTACGGATTTCTGATCCGAAGCATATGCATCGTTGCTGGCCGCGAAAGCCGTAACCAGCAACACCGTGATCGTAAGTATGTGTTTCATTCGTTGGTCCCCACCCGAAACTGTGGGCCGAGACTAACACACAGCTTACGCGCGCAACGCGTCCTCCACGTGTCGCCATACCCTCGAATTGAAGGCAAAGCCGAGGTGGGCGACGTTCACTTCAATATGGTTGACGTCACTGCTGTAGCGATCGATCGCTGCACGCCAATCGACGATGGCATCCGACTTGCTATAGATGCAGGTAATGGGCTGCTGGATCGGCTTTGATTCGCGGCGAGCGATCTCATCCTCGATCCAATCAAGATCTTGTCCGAGACTGCGGAAGCGCTCTGCGGTCGCGGTGTATTTGGGTCCGCCGACAATCGGCGAGCCGAGCGTAATCACCCGATCAACAAGATCGGGCAAGTCTCTGGCGGCCTCGCGGGCTAGGAAACCACCGAGGCTCCAACCGACCAACGCAATCGGTTGGTCCGAGTCGCCGTACTGCTCGACCAAGCGTTCAAAGAGTCGGTCGCAGAGATAGGGGACACCACCCTCACCCTGGTAGTTGTCGCGCGGGATGAAGTCCCAGCGCTCACTGAGGTCGCTGAGCTCATGCTTCAGATCAAGCCCACCAAGGTTACGACCAAGTCCCCAACCTTCAGATTGGAATCCGCGCGACTTCAAGAATCGGCGCAGCGGCAGCATCGACCAATCGTCAGCGCCAAAGCCGGGGACGGTGACAACGCGCATAGGAGACGGTCCTTCCCGTTTTCGCAATCCCGCAGCCAGAAGCGGCCCAGGCATGGTGGCGAGATCGACCAGAGCTCGAGATTCCTTCCAGAAGGTGCGTCTCGACGGTGGGCGGGGTTGTGCGTTTGTGGCTGAGTTCATGATGCTTGCTTCCTGCGTTGTGACCGCTCGACGATGTTGTCGGGGTCGAGTGTTTCCAGATGTACGGCCATGGCGCGCATTTGTTCGCGTGTCTCGATGAGCGATTGGGTGCCGAACGGTGCGAGCTGCTCCTGGATAAACGTGGCCGACGCGCGTTGTGCTTCGGTCAGCAGCTCAATACCGATCTCGGTCAGCCGACAGGTGACCGAGCGACCGTCTTCCGGGTGGGGCTGGGTCGTCAACAAGTGGCGTTCCTGGAGTCGCCGGATCAGGCCGGTCAGGTTGCCGCGCGTTACCAGCATCGCTTCTGCGATTTCATGGGGCGTGACGTGCTCTTGGCGTTGCCCCAGCTCTTGAATACGGGTCAACGCGTCGAACTGCGCTACTGTCAGGTCATAGGCCGACAGCATACGCGTGTATTGGCGCGTGCAGACCTGATAGGCCTGAACAACTGCCAACCAGGCGCTGCGTTCCAGTGAGGCTCGAGATTCGTTCATCGTTGTGGTTTGGTTCAATATGGTTTAAGCATAAACTAAAATAATTTAAGCTTCAACTAAATGTTCTAGTCGCAGGTGCGGTATCCTGTCGAAGCGTCGCAAAAGAAATAGGAGCCGCTCATTTCTGCTTCCAAAAGACCGCCATTGCTGCTCGAGTCAATCGCGATCTTCCTGAGCGTCCTGCTCGCGTTTTTCGTTGAGCAGTGGAGAGAAGATCTCAATGAGGCGAAGGACGCCGAGGTGGCACTATCTCTCGTGCGGGCCGAGCTCGCACAGAATCTGGCCGAGCTGGAGCAAATTGCACCAACCCGACCCGAGCTTTTGCTTGCTTATCAAGAGGCGATACAGACGTTGCTGAAGGAGCAGCAGTTTCCCCAGAATCTACCGCGCACCGTGCCCCCTGAAATCACGATCGTGGCCTATGAGCTTGCCACAGACTCCGGGGCGATTGCTTCTGTCAAAGCTGCAGACTTGCTGGTGATTGCCAGCGCTTATGAGGCGCTCGAAAAGGTTCGACGAAACGAGATTTTCTTGGAGAATCGTAACGCCCAGATTCGCTTTAACGACGGCGAGCAGTACCTCTCGGGATTCATCTACTACTTCAATCGTGCGATGGGCAACGAGCCAAGAGCAATCGCGAAGGTGCAAGAAGCACTGGCATTGCTCGATTCCCGGGCGATGAGTGAATAGTCATGATCGTACAGCGTCGTCCAGCCGCACCGTGTTGCTGGCAGGGGCGATCAATGCAGCGCTTGCGGTCATCGCAGGTGCGTTCGGTGCGCATGGCCTTGAAGGGCGTGTTTCAGACCGACTATTGGGCGCGTTCGAAACCGGCGCTCAATATCACTTCTACCATGCACTCGGGCTCATCCTGATCGCGCTCGCAATGGCGCAGTTTTCCGGTTCCCGATGGTTTCCGCGGGCGGCCGTCATGATGCAAGTGGGCATTCTACTGTTCAGCGGCAGTCTCTACGCGCTCGCACTGACGGGCAACACGAAGCTCGGCGTCGTTACGCCATTTGGGGGACTGTCCTTTATCGCTTCCTGGGCCATGGTCGCTATTGCCGCGACGCAGGCTGGGCAGCGTCACAAATAGCCGACATCGCAACCAATTATCTCTTTTCCCCGACGTGATATGTAATAACATTACAAATCGTTTTGAACTCGGCGCCATTCATGAAGCGCCGGCAATAAGATGGGAGAGAAAGAGGTGGAATTTATTAACCGACGCAGGTTGGCGTTGGCCGCTGCGGTTGCGACAGCCGTTGGTGCAAGTTTGCCAACGCAATCCTTCGCGCAAGAGAGCGGTGAGATCGAAGAAGTATTTGTTGTCGGTGATCGCCGAGCCTATCAGGGCAATTTTGACGATCTGGAGAATCCGTCCGCAGTCCAGACGATCGATGTTGAATTGCTGAAGGATGTAGGTGCACTCAACCTGAACGATGCGCTGGACTTGTCAGCGTCGGTTGCACGCCAAAACAACTTCGGTGGGCTATGGAACAGCTTCTCGATTCGTGGGTTCTCTGGCGATATCAACCTGCCGAGCGGCTTCCTCGTTAACGGGTTTAACGCAGGCCGCGGCTTCGCGGGGCCTCGCGATATTGTCGGCATCGAGTCTGTCGAGGTACTTAAAGGGCCTCGCTCTGCGTTGTTCGGCCGTGGAGAGCCTGGCGGTACGGTCAACCTGGTCACCAAGCGACCGAAGTTCGAGACGGGCGGTGATGTTCGATTTACGGTCGGCAGCTGGTCGCAGCTTCGGCTAGAGGGCGATGTTCAGACCACGCTGGGCGCCGATGAGAACGTCGGCGTACGATTGGTCGGTTTTTATGAGGATGCTGAGAGCTTCCGCGAGACGGTGGAGACCGAGCGCCTTGGCTTTTATCCGTCGGTGACGTGGCAGATTAGCGAAAATACCAGTGCGACATACGAACTCGAATACACGGAGCAGGAGATTCCGTTTGACCGCGGTGTGGTCTTCTCTGAAGAGTTCGGATTCTCGCCAAGAAAGACCTTCACCGGCGAACCGGGTGATGGGCCGATCGAGACGGAAGTCGTTGGGCATCAGATCGAGGTCCAGCACAACTTCTCCGACAACTGGAGTTTCCTCGGTGGCTTTGGTTTCCGGGATACCTCGTTTACCGGCAACGCATCGGAAAACAACTTTGGTGGTCGCCAAACGTTCTTCCTCGATGGACAGACGATCTCGCGCTTCTTCCGATTCCGCGATTTTGAATCTGACTACACCGTCCTTCGTGGCGAAATCGCAGGTCAGTTCGAGACTGGTGGGTTACGCCACAGACTGTTGTTCGGCGCCGACTACGACCGGTTCGAGAACAGCCTGTTCATCCTGCGCTTCCGTCCTGGATTCTTCGGGGACGGCACAGACATCTCCACGCTGGATCCGGCTGAGTACTTGTTCCTCGATGCCTTCAATCCGGTGTACGGTCAATTCCCGATTCCCACGGCGGGTCCTAACACGAACCGACAAGAGGACTTGGAGGGCATGGGCTTCTACATTCAGGACCAGATCGATCTGACGGATCGATTGCAGATTCGTTTAGGTTTGAGATTCGATGACTTTGAGCAGGATCTCACAAACCTGCGAGCCGAACCCGCAAGCACGGTCAGCACCTCTGATGACCGTGTGTCGCCGCAATTCGGTGCGGTGTATGCCGTGAATGATGGGGTCAGCCTCTATGCTTCTTACGGTGAGGGCTTCCGCCAGCAAACCGGCTCTGATTTCCAAGGTAATCAGTTCGACCCGAATGTGACCGAGTCTGCGGAGATTGGATTCAAAGCGGACCTCGCCCAGTTCTTCGATGGCGCAGCGGGCTCACTGACCGTAACGGCGTTCCAGGTCGATCAGAGCAATATTCTCGTAAACGATGATCGCCCTGAGGCGGTAGCGGCGGGCTTCTTCTCGTTTCCTGCAGGTGAAGCACGCAGTCGTGGTGTTGAAATCGACGCCAACCTGTCGACGGACAACGGCTGGAACGTCTGGTTCTCCTACGCTTACGTCGATGCTGAATTCACTAACAGCAACCCGGATGCGGACTTTGGCGCGATCATCGAATCGGGTGATCCGCTGATCAACGCGCCGGAAAACCAGCTAAGCATCCAACTGAGCCGGTCGGTCGTGATTGCTGATCGCCCAGCGGAATTTGGCGGGGGCATGTTGTACACGGATGAGCGTCTGGGCTGGACGGGTTTCGATTTCTTCCTGCCGAGCTACACGACGTTCCGTTTGTTTGGCGAGTTTGAGCCGATGGACCAAATGTCGATACGTGCAGACATCGATAACGTCTTCGACGAGACGTTCTACACCAACTCGTTCGCGGATGTGTGGGTAGAGCCGGGTGCACCGCGTCGTTATCGTTTGACGGCAACTTACTCGTTCTAGTCTTAGCACAGCGCCACGGCATGCAGTGTTGCATGCCGTGGCACGTTTCCCCGCAAGTACTCAGCGTGCGATCTGTTGGCTTACGCGGCTAGCACTCACTCCTAATCCACAATAGTCTCCAAGACTACAACTCTCTCCTTCATGACGCCGGTAAGTTGGTTTCCACCCAGCGGTCCATTGCATTAACCGACTAACCGGTGCCCCTTTCGGCCGAAGCGGTCGCACGTACTCAACCCACTGATTCACTTAGGAACTGAGTTGTTGGTACGTCGCTTGCAATGACAGTCGCGGGGGCGACCGCATTCGTTACGCGGCCTGCCAGTAAACGTCTTGGGGAGACGGAGATGATTGAGACTTTCTATGAGGTGATGCGCCGGCAGGGCATCACGCGACGCAGTTTTCTGAAGTACTGCAGCCTGACAACCGCCGCTATGGGCATGGGTCCGGCGTTTACGCCGCAAGTGGTTCATGCGATGGAGAACAAGCCACGCATTCCCGTGCTTTGGTTGCATGGGCTGGAATGCACCTGTTGCTCAGAGTCGTTTATTCGTTCGGCACATCCGCTTGTGAAAGATGTGATTCTGTCGATGATTTCGCTCGACTACGACGACACGATCATGGCATCGGCGGGTCATGAGGCCGAAGCGATCATCGAAGAGACGATCGAGAAATACAGCGGTAACTTCATTCTCGCGTGCGAAGGTAATCCGGGTCTCGATGAAGACAAGACCGGTGGTATGTCGTGCATCATCGGCGGCAAGCCGTATACGGAGCAGCTGCGTCACGCGGCCAAGCACGCCAAAGCGATCATCTCCTGGGGCTCATGTGCCTCATGGGGTTGCGTACAGGCTGCGCGACCGAATCCGACCCGCGCGACGCCGATTCACAAGGTGCCCGACATTGGCAATGCGCCGATCATCAAGGTGCCGGGCTGTCCGCCAATCGCTGAGGTCATGACCGGTGTAATCACCTACATGCTGACGTTTGAGCGCCTGCCGTCACTCGACCGCCAGGGACGTCCGCTGATGTTCTACAGCCAGCGAATCCACGACAAGTGTTATCGCCGACCGCATTTCGATGCGGGTCAGTTTGTTGAGGCTTTCGACGATGAGTCGGCACGCAAGGGCTATTGCCTCTACAAGGTTGGTTGCAAAGGGCCAACGACATACGCAGCTTGCTCAACGGTTCGCTGGAATGGCGGGTTGTCATTCCCGATTGAAGCGGGTCATCCCTGCATCGGTTGTTCAGAAGATGGCTTCTGGGACAAGGGCGGCTTCTATGAGCGCCTGACCACGGTCGATGCCTTCGGCGTCGAGTCGAACGCCGATCGAATTGGTGGCGCTGCGGCTGCCATCGTGGGCGGTGCGGCAGCGGTGCACGCTGCGGGGTCTGTCGTGCAACGTGTCGCACAGAAACGCGACCAGGAGCAGCAGTCATGAGTGTCATCAAAACACCTAACGGTTTTACGCTGGATAACGCTGGCCAGCGCGTTGTGGTCGATCCGGTAACGCGGATCGAAGGGCACATGCGCGCTGAGGTCAATATCGACAGCAACAATATGATCACCAATGCGGTATCGAGCGGCACCATGTGGCGCGGGTTGGAAGTGATCCTGAAGGGTCGTGATCCGCGTGATGCATGGGCGTTCACGCAGCGAATTTGTGGCGTATGCACAGGCACACACGCATTGACGTCGGTGCGTGCGGTCGAGGACTCGATCGGAATCAGCATCCCCGAAAATGCGAATAGCATTCGCAACATCATGCAGTTGTCGCTGCAGATCCACGACCATCTGGTGCATTTCTATCATCTGCATGCGCTGGACTGGGTAAACCCGGTCAACGCGCTGGCCGCCGACCCCAAGGCGACCTCTGCGCTGCAGCAGAAAGTGAGCCCGAGTCACCCCAACTCATCTCCGGGCTATTTCCGCGATATTCAAAATCGACTCAAGAAGTTTGTTGAGTCGGGCCAGCTTGGACCATTCAAGAACGGCTACTGGACGAACCCTGCGTATCTGTTGCCGCCCGAAGCGGATCTGATGGCCGTGACGCACTATCTGGAAGCGTTGGACTTCCAGAAAGAAATCATGAAAACCCGGACGATCTTCGGCGGTAAAGACACACACCCGAACTGGACGGTGGGCGGCACACCGTCTCCGATCAATATCGACGATACGGGCGGTGTTGGTGGCCTGAACATGGTCAAGCTGAATCAGGTCAAGCAGATTATCCAGGACACCAAGACGTTCATCGACAACGTCTACATCCCGGATATTCTCGCGATCGGCCAGTTCTACAAAGGCTGGCTGTACGGCGGCGGTATCTCCGGGCAAAGCGTCATGGCTTATGGCGATATCCCGGACCGGGCGAATGACTACTCGCCAGAAAACCTCATGATGCCGAGCGGCGCCATTATCAATGGCAACCTCAATGAAGTGCATGAGATCGATCTTCGTGACCCTGAGCAGATTCAGGAGTTCGTACCGCATTCCTGGTACGAATACCCCGATGGCGTGAAAGGACTCCACCCGTGGGATGGCATCACCGAGCCGAAGTTCGACGTCAGTACCGCGAAAGGCACGCAGCACAACATTGAGGAACTCGATGAAGCGGCGAGCTATTCCTGGATCAAGGCTCCGCGCTGGAAAGGCCATGCGATGGAAGTGGGTCCGTTGGCTCGATACGTCATCGGTTACGCGAAAGGCCATGAGGAGATCACAGAGCAGATCAACTACGTGCTGAAGGCGCTGGATGTGCCGGTCGATGCACTGTTCTCGACGCTGGGACGTACCGCGGCACGCGCGTTGGAATCGCAATGGGCTGCCGACAAGCAGATCTACTTCTTCGACAAAATGATGGCCAACATCAAGGCCGGCGATACCGCAACGCACAGTGGTGACAAATGGGATCCGAAGGATTGGCCCGCCGAGAGTAAGGGCGTCGGGTTCACCGAGGCACCGCGCGGCGCGCTGGCCCACTGGATTCGGATTAAGGACACCAAGATCGAGAACTACCAGTGCGTGGTGCCCACGACCTGGAACGGGTCGCCTCGCGATGAGGAAGGCAACATCGGTGCGTTCGAAGCGTCACTGATGAACACGAAAGTCGAAGTGCCACACGAGCCGGTAGAGATTCTTCGAAGCATCCACAGTTTTGATCCGTGTCTTGCATGCTCTACGCATGTGATGTCCGAAGATGGCGAAGAGCTGGCGAAGGTAACCACCTCGCCAGTCGGCAGCTAGGAGGGTCGGGCGATGGTCGCAAAAATGGTGGAGCGCGCACCGGCGCAAACCGCAGTCTATGTGTACGAGGCGCCGATGCGCCTCTGGCACTGGGTCAATGCGCTCAGCATTGTGGTTCTTGGTATCACCGGATATTTCATCTCGCATCCGCTACCTACGATGCCCGGCGAGGCGATCGACAACTTTCTGATGGGTTACATTCGATTTGCCCACTTCGCTGCCGCCTACATCTTTGCCATCGGATTCGCTTTCCGGATCTATTGGGCGTTTGCGGGAAACAGCCACGCACGGCAAATGTTCCTGCCGCCGATTTTCAATCGGGAATGGTGGGGCGGTATTTGGCACGAGATCAAGTGGTACTTGTTCCTCGAGCGTGAGCCACGCAAGTACACCGGCCACAATCCTTTGGCGACACTTGTGATGCATGTGGTCTTGGTCTGGGGCACGTTGTTCATGATCGCAACCGGATTTGCCCTCTATGGCGAAGGCACTCAGCACGGCAGCTGGGCGAACGACATGTTCACATCATGGGTGATGCCGCTGTTTGGAAACAGCCAGAGTGTTCACACCTATCACAACCTGGGCATGTGGGTGATCATTTGCTTTGTCATCATCCATGTCTACGTGGCCATTCGCGAAGACATCATGTCTCGTCAAAGCCTGATAAGCACCATGGTCAGCGGTTGGCGGATGTTCAAAGACGACCGGGACGTCGACGACGGCCGATAAACGCGCAAAATCGCGATTTTGACGAAAACAGGCGCCGAACGTTGATCGTTCGGCGTCTGTTTTTGTTTACCTGAACAAAAAAACTTGTCGAATAGACGTGTCATAGTCAATTGACACTGTCTACCCTCTACATCGGCCTAATCTGTTGAATTAAATTGCGTTATCGGAAGCTTGCTTTACAGCTTCTTCCGCAGGTGGTTTATTGCTTTCCATCCGAAGTGTCTATCCAACATGACATTCGGGTGACGCGCCGGGAGGTAGGGGACGCCTGCCGGCGCCTTTTCAACAACGACGTATCGACTTCGGGGGACGACGATGCAGTCAGGCGATAACCATCCCAGTCAATCTCGACCGAGCGTGCTGGTGCTCGGCATCGGCAACATTCTCTGGGCCGACGAAGGCTTCGGTGTGCGTGCCGCTGATCATCTGCATCGCCACTGGGCGTTCGACGATTCCGTGACTGTGATGGACGGTGGCACCCAGGGAATCTATCTGCTCGAACATATCGAGCGTGCCGATATTCTCGTCATTCTCGATGCGATCGACTATGGGCTGGATCCGGGAACGATGAAGCTCATCGAAGACGATGCGGTACCAAGCTATCTGGGGGCAAAAAAGGTCAGCCTGCACCAGACCGGCTTCCAGGAAGTGCTTGCGATGGCGGATATGCTGGGCCGGATGCCGGAGCGCATTCTCCTGGTGGGTGTGCAGCCGCGCCAGATTGAGGACTTCGGCGGCAGTCTGCACCCGATGATTCGCGATTGCGTGGAACCGGCGGCATCGGCTGCCGTGGTGTGGTTGCGCAAGCTGGGCGTGCACGCAGAACGCCGTACGGAGCCCCTTGGGCCTGAAGACTCTATCGCCGGCAGCGAAATTGACCAGCAGCGCTATGAACGGGAACGCCCGACGGCAGCGGACGCTTGTCGTGTGGGTGACGAGCGTGTGCTCGATTCCGAGCGTTACCGCGTGGCTTACCGGCCGGTGTCGGTCGATCCGGGATCGGTCTCAGTGGATGTCGATCATCGAGGAAAGTACTGATGTGTATCGGTGTACCGATGCAGGTGTTGGAACCCGGTGATGGCGTCGCGCTTTGCGATGGTATCGAGGGCCGCCAACAGGTGCTGATGGAACTGGTCGGTGATCAGCCTGTGGGCACATGGGTACTGACGCATCTGGGTGCTGCGCGGGAACTCCTCACAGAAGACGCCGCACACAAAATCAATGACGCCATTCGTGCGGTCAATCTGGTCATGCAGGGCGAGACGAATGTCGATCACCTGTTTGCCGATCTAATTGATCGAGAGCCAGAACCACCACCGTCCATGCTCGCGGCCCAGCGCCAGTCAAAGGCCTGAGCACCTTACGGAGACTTCGATGTTTGCACCTGCCATCCAATCCATTATCGATGCTCGGAACTACCCGACGCTCACGCTTGCTGAGGTGGATGAGTTCATCGCCGCCCGCGAGCATGTTGTTTTGTTTTTCCCGGAGATGATGAAGCCGCTACCGGAAGCCGCCGACGTCGCGGTTATTCTCGGTGAGATAGCGAGGTCCTTTGAGGATCAGCTCGAAGTGGCTGTCGTTGCGTGGAATGCACAGCGCGACCTGCAACTCCGCTATCGCTTCAGCAAGTTCCCCGCGTTGGTCTTCCTTCGACGCGGCGAGTACCTCGGCGCCATCTCTGGCGTGCTGGACTGGGGCGACTACGTCATCGAAGTCGAGCGACTGCTGGCGGCTGAGCCGTCGGAACCACCGCCAATGAACTTGCCCGGCGCGCAAGGTGTTGCGCCTGAAAAAGGAGTGAACCCATGAAAGACCTCGGAATACCGGTTGTCGTTGAGCCGGGTTCGCAGCCGGCCGATGAAGATGGTGTGGTTATTGACTACATGAAGATGCCGCAGTCGGTTTGGACCTACGATGTTCCCGTAGTACCAGAACCTGAAGATGTGGTCGGTCTGGATGAAGGGCTGAAAGCACTAACACTGATCCGCGATTCGTTGTCTCGCTACGAGCCAGGCACTTCCGCGGTATCGATTCCACTGGATCACCTCGATCCGAAGAATCGCACACTGATTGACCAGGTACTGGGCAACGGCGAGGTCAGTATCGTCTTCGATGGTCCTGTGTCGGCGAGGATTCAGGAGTCCGTGCTTACGGGTGTATGGCGGGTGCAATACGTCGATGACGACGATCAGATCATTGAGGACGTCGTTGAAGTGGCGAGCGTACCCAAGTTGATTGAGCGCGCAGTGTTCACCAACGCTGCTGAGAACATTTCTTTCGAAGTCGATGGAATACCGGCTGAGGTTGGAAACGCGCCTGCGATCATGACTGAGATTCAGGACAAACTCGCGGAGTATGCGAAGAGCGGTGCCGTGCATGTCGTCAATCTGACGCTACTGCCCTGCAGCGACGCGGATCTCGACTTCATGGCGACGATGCTCGGATCCGGACCGGCCGTCATTCTCTCGCGTGGCTATGGCAATTGCCGCATCACAAGCACAGGCACACGCAATCTCTGGTGGGTGCAGTTCTTTAATTCGCAGGACACACTGATTCTCAATTCTCTTGAAGTGTCAGCAGTGCCGGAAGTCGCATGTGCTGCGCCCGAAGATCTTGCGGACAGCGCAGAGCGACTGGATGACATTCTGGAGCTTTACCAGTGAGCACGGTATTCCTGCCTGGCTCGTATGGCGGCGACGCCAGCAAACTGACGAATAGCACGCGTCTGGAGTGCAAGATTTGCTGGTATGTCTACGATCCTGCGCAGGGCGACGACTATTGGCAGATTCCGCCTGGCACACCGTTTAGTGCACTTCCCGATCACTGGAGCTGTCCTGAATGCGACGGCTTGAAACACGACTTCATGGTGCTGGAGGACTAGTGCTGTGAGCCTCGGTGAAACCACCCAAAGACTCGAGTTTGAGTTCGAGCGAATTCACCGCGAACGTATGCACGATGTGCCGATTCTCAACCATGAGCTTTCGGTTGAGGCAGTGGGCTTCAAGTCGACCGAACATGGTGTGCTCGGCGTGCTGATCACGCCCTGGTTCATGAATCTCATGTTGTTGCCGGATGAGGAGCATGACTTCGACGAAGATGTGCCCGGCAAAACCGTATCGGTGCCGCTACCCGCAGGGGTGGTCGATTTTATCGCCGCACACGAAGAGGCGATCGGAAGTTACCGGATGTGCTCGCTGTATTCGCCGGTGTTTGAATTCGCCGATCAGGATGCTGCGACAGAGACTGCGAGTGCAGTGATGGAAGGCATTTTCTCAGACCCTGTTGAGCCAGAGCCTGAGGAGACATTTTCACTGGTCGACGAACCGGAAGCACCCCCACCGGCCAAGCCGACCAAAGTGTCGCGCCGCGCGTTGTTTCGCAGCCTGGCCGGGGTGGACTGACGATGGCTGTACCTGGCATCAACATCAGTTGCTCGGCGGAGGCAGGCGTGCGGCCCGATATTCGGATCGCTCGCCCGGTGCACGCATCCAAAGTGTTGCACGGCCAAACGCCGGACCAGGTGCTCGAGTCAATACAGCGGTTGTATCGCGTCTGTGGCATTGCTCAGACTGCGCTGGCGATGAATGTGCTGGAGACCGCGCGTGGTGGATCGATCGATCACGATGAAGCGGTCGTGCACGGCGTGCTTGTACGGTTCGAGATGGCGCGCGAGCAACTTTGGCGCATGTTGTTCGATTGGGCACGGCTCTGTGGCGTTGCTGCGGCACGAGATGCGATTCGTTTTATGCAAAACCTTGTTCCCGAAGCGACGATCTGCGCCTATTCCGAGTCACCGTTCATTACTCGCTCGCCACCGAGGATCAAACGGGCAGAGATTGAGAATCTCCTGCGGCGTCTGGACCGTGTGCTCGAAATGCACATCTTCGGTGCGACGCCGGAATTCTTCCTGAGCCTGTCGGGCGTCGCTGCGCTTGAACGATTCGCCGAACAGCGGCGCGGGATTGTCCCTTCAATGCTGTTGTTGCTGGCGCGTCGCGGGTGGCAGTCGAGTGCCGCGACGAACGGCTCGTTCCTGCCCTCGTTGCCAGCTGACGCGCTCGACGGTCGGTTGATGAATGGCGTAGCGGATCGATTCGTCGAACGCCCGGACTGGCTCGGTTCGGCGTGCGAGACATCACCGTTCGAACGACAGCGAAATTCCGAGCTCGTCTGGGCTGTGATCTCGGCCTACGGGCATGGGCTCTACGCTAGGGTGGTAGCGGCGGCAAGAGAGTTGGCTGAGACCTCAACAGTTATCCGCGAGTGTCTGGATGGTGGCGTAGTCGACGGCCTGTCCTGCGAAGCCATGGGCGATGGCAAAGCGATTGCGCATATCGAAGCGGCGCGTGGCCGTCTCGTGCATCGAGTGGAGATCGATGACGCGGATCGCGTCACCGACTACCGAACCGTGGCTCCGACCGAGTGGAATTTTCATCCACACGGTGTCGTCGCTGACGGGCTGATGAATGCTGCTGAGGAAGGTTATGACGGCTTTGAGCAGCGCGCCAACCTGTTGGTCACGCTGCTAGATCCCTGCGTGGGCTACTCGCTGGAGGTGCAGTAATGCATGAAATGGCGTTGTCCGAGAGTGTGTTGTCGATGATCGAGTCGTCCGCTCGGCAGCAGGGATTCTCGCGCGTTGTTGGCGTCCATCTCGCGGTGGGTCAACTCGCTGGTGTGGACATCGAGGCGCTGCGCTTCAGCTTCGATGCAGTGACGCGAGGCACGCTCGCAGATGAGGCGGAGTTACAGATTTCTCCCGTGCAGGGAGAGGCGTGGTGCATGCGTTGTGCCTGCACCGTTCAGTTACCTAGTCGTGTCGATCCTTGTCCGCTGTGCGGCAGCCACCAACTTCAGGTGACTGGTGGAAACGACATGCTACTAAAGTCTTTGGAGGTGGAGTGATGTGTGTTGTGTGTGGTTGTGATGGTGCGGGTCAGTCCATCGAGTCAGCGGAGTCCGAGACACACGAGCATGAGCATACGCATAGTCATGACGGTGACGTGCATTACGGTCTTGGACCCGCACATGCACATGCGCCCGGTATGTCGCAGGCGCGCATGGTGGAGGTTGAGGAGAACATTCTCTCCAAGAATAACGAATACGCGAGAGACAACCGCCAGTGGTTGGGTGAGCGCGGTGTGTTAGCGATCAACATGTTGTCGTCACCGGGCTCAGGCAAGACGACTTTGTTGACACGCACCATTACCGATCTTGGCGAGAGTACCTCTGTCAGCGTTATTGAAGGTGACCAGCAGACGGCGAACGATGCTGACCGCATCCGCGCGACCGGCGCTCGAGCGATTCAAATCAACACCGGCAAGGGATGCCACCTCGACGGGCATATGGTGGGTCACGCACTGGAGACGCTCGCGCCGGACACGGACAGCGTCTTGTTCATTGAGAATGTCGGCAACCTCGTGTGCCCGTCCGCGTTCGACCTTGGGGAGCGCTTCCGAGTGGTGATTCTCTCGGTGACCGAAGGCGAGGATAAGCCGCTGAAGTACCCCGACATGTTCGCGACTGCGGATCTGATGTTGCTGAACAAGGCCGACTTACTGCCGTATCTGGATTTTGATGTTGACGCCTGTATTGAAAACGCGCGACGCATCAATCCGAATCTCGCTGTGCTGCAGGTATCTGCGACAAAAGGCGACGGCATGCAGCGCTGGTACGACTGGATACAGGCCGCGAGAACACTCGCTCGGGTGAGCGCCTGATATGTGTCTCGCGGTTCCTGCACGCGTGGTTGATGTCGATGCGCTGTCAGACGCCGCAACAATCGAGCTCGGCGAAGTGCGTAAGGATGTTTCGCTCGCCCTGGTCGATGACGTACGGGTTGATGATTTCGTTCTGATCCACGTGGGGTACGCGCTCAGCAAAATTTCCACGGAGGAGGCGGATCGAACACTCGCCCTGATGGAGGCCGCGGGAATCGTGGCGGAGGACAACCTGTGAAGTATGTCGATGAATTTCGTCGTCAAGACGTTGCAAGCCGGCTGCGTGATGCGATTGCTGAGGCCGCCGACACCGATCGCCAGTATCGATTGATGGAGTTTTGTGGCGGTCACACACATGCGATCTTCCGTTACGGCGTTCAGGATCTTATGCCGGATAACGTCAGTTTTGTGCACGGTCCGGGTTGTCCTGTTTGCGTCCTTCCCATGGGGAGAATCGATAACGCGATCAAGCTTGCGGTCGACGACGGTGTGATCCTCTGCATCTACGGTGATTTGTTGCGAGTGCCTGGAAGCGGGCGAACCAGTCTCATGAAGGTGAAGGCGTCGGGCGGTGACGTTCGTATGGTGTACTCCACCCAGGATGCGCTGCAGATCGCCCGGGACAACCCGACTCGCGAGGTGGTGTTTTTCGCCATCGGATTCGAGACCACCACACCGGCGACGGCGGTGGCACTACAGCTGGCAAGACGGGAGCGTTTGGAGAACTTCAGCGTCTTCTGTAACCACGTACTAACACCGGCAGCGATTCAGAATATTCTCGAGTCACCCGAGGTACGCCGTATTGGGTCGGTCCAAATTGATGGCTTCTTCGGGCCCTCGCACGTCAGTTCAATCATCGGTAGTCAGCCTTACGAGTTCTTTGCGCGTGAGTATCAAAAGCCGGTAGTGATTGCTGGTTTTGAACCGCTGGATGTCATGCAGGCGGCATTGATGTTGATACGCCAGCTCAATGACGGTCGTTTCGAGGTCGAAAATCAATACACACGGGTCGTGACCCGCGAGGGCAACCAAAAAGCGCAGAAGCTGGTCGCAGAGACCTTCGACTTGCGACGCGAGTTCGAGTGGCGAGGCCTGGGTCTGGTGCCGTACAGTGCGCTGGCGATAAAGCCCGAGTTCTCGACCTGGGACGCTGAGACACGCTTTGACGTACCGCCGGTTACCGCGAGTGATGTCAAAGGCTGTGAGTGCCCATCTATTCTGCGCGGTGCTGCACGACCGACCGACTGCAGACTCTTCGATGTCGTTTGTACGCCTGAGAACCCAATGGGTTCTTGCATGGTGTCGTCGGAGGGCGCTTGCGCTGCCTATTACAGCTACGGGCGTTTTCGTCAAAGTGCATCGAAATCGGAGGCGGCGGCATGAGTGCAGCAGTTCGGCGTTTTCCGGTCCGACTCGACATACGTCGCGGGTTCATCGACATGAGTCACGGTGGTGGCGGGCGCGCCATGGCGCAGCTGATCGATGAGCTGTTTCTGAAGTATTTTGATAATCCGTACCTAAGGCAGGGCAACGATCAAGCGACGTTCGCTGTTGAGGCAGGTCGGATGGTCATGAGTGTTGATGGGCACGTCATCTCACCTCTGTTCTTCCCCGGTGGCGATATAGGCTCACTTGCAGTGCACGGTACAGTGAATGACGTCGCGATGTCCGGTGCAAAACCGTTGCATCTTTCTGCAGGCTTCATTATCGAAGAGGGATTTCCGCTTTCCGATCTTGAACGCATTGTGAAGAGTATGGCGGAGGCGGCGCGGGATGCAGACGTCACCATTGTCGCTGGCGATACCAAGGTCGTCGAGCGCGGCAGCGGTGATGGGGTGTTCATCACAACCACTGGTATCGGTGTCATCCCGGATGGGATTGAGATATCCGGTGATCGCGCTGCACCCGGCGATCAGGTGATCGTCAGCGGTACGCTCGGGGATCATGGAGTGACGATCATGTCGAGCCGTGAGAACTTGACGTTCGACACGTCGATAACCTCTGACTCCGCCTCATTGCATGGATTGGTCGCGGCATTGATTGACGCTGTACCAGAGGTTCATTGTCTGAGAGATCCCACGCGAGGCGGATTGGCTACTGCACTGAACGAAATCGCGTTTCAGTCGGGCGTGGGTATGTCTCTTACCGAGACGGCAATACCGGTTCGACCTGCAGTAAACGCAGCCTGCGAACTGTTGGGGCTGGATCCGCTCTACATCGCCAACGAAGGCAAGCTCGTATGTGTGTGTCCGCCAGAGCAAGCCGAAGCGGCGCTTGCTGCGCTACGCGCTCATCCTCTGGGGGCAAACGCGGCGATCATCGGTGAGGTCACCAAGGATCCGAACAGCCTCGTACAAATGAAGACGGATTTCGGAGGGAATCGCGTACTCGACTGGCTGTCGGGTGAGCAACTTCCAAGGATTTGTTGATATGCGGATTTTGCTGCTCTGTCACTCGTTCAATAGCTTAACGCAACGCGTGTTTGTTGCTTTGGATGAACGTGGTCATGAAGTCAGCGTTGAATACGATATCAATGACGCCAACACGGCGGAGGCCGTATTGCGCTTCCAACCGGACTTGATCGTCGCACCGTTTCTGAAGCGTAAGATTCCGGCGAGCGTGTGGTCGGTCGTGCCGTGTTTCATCGTACATCCCGGTGTGGTTGGTGATCGCGGCCCCTCAGCACTTGATTGGGCTGTGATGGAGGGGCGGGATACCTGGGGTGTCACAGTCTTACAAGCGAACGAGGAGTTCGATGCAGGCACCGTTTGGGCGAGTCGGCAATTCACGATGCGTGCCGCGCGCAAGGCGAGCATTTATCGCAGCGAAGTCACTCGGCATGCGGTCGATGCCATTGTGGAAGCCGTAGGCAGATACCAGTCCGGTCAATCAGCACCGCCACAACAACTTGTCGATCCGGATCTCGGATGGCGTCCGTTGATACGACAAAGTGATCGCCACATCGATTGGCAATGCGATGACACCGAGACGGTGCTGCGCAAGATTCGCTCCGCAGATGGTTTCCCTGGTGTGTCTTGCGAGCTTGGTGGGCGCCAGGTGCGTGTTTTTGACGCACGTGAAGCACCGGGCCATCAAGGCGCGCCTGGTCGGTTGCTCGCCATGTCCGGGCCCGCCGTGCTGGTTGGGACGCGCGACAATGCGCTGTGGATCGGACATGCACTCGACCGTGCGTCGACGCACCGCTTCAAGTTGCCAGCCTCATTGGTGTTGAGCCATGCCTGCGAACAGCTGCCGCGAATCCCGCCGGATTCCAGAGATGGTTACACCGAGATTCGGACACAGATTCGCGATGAGGTCGTCTATCTTCACTTCGACTTCTACAACGGTGCGATGAGCGCGGGCCAGTGCGCTCGTCTGTTGTCAGCGTTTATTTGTGCGCGTGAAACGAAACCGAAGGTCATCGTGCTCGCGGGCGGTTCGGATTTTTGGTCGAACGGCATGCATCTGAATCTGATTGAAGCGAGTGATCAGCCCGCTGATGCGTCCTGGGCGAATATCAATGCGATCAACGATCTCTCACACGAGATCATCACGACCACCGAGTGTTTGACCGTTGCTGCGTTACACGGTAACGCGGGCGCTGGTGGCGTATTTCTGGCGCGCGCTGCAGATCAGGTGTGGGCGCATGCCGATACCGTACTGAATCCGCACTACAAGGATATGGGCAACCTTTACGGTTCCGAGTACTGGACCTATCTGCTCCCACGAAGCTGTGGAAAGGAACGCGCTCAACGTGTGATCGACGCGCGTTTGCCGATCGGTGTGCGCGATGCGCTTTCGCTCGGACTTGTCGATGACATGATTGCCGACAGCCGAAGCGAATTTCCGGCGGCGATGTTGCAGTATGCCCAGACGCTTGCCACCAGCGATACGTTTAACGATCTGCTGGATCGTAAACACGCAGTACGTCTGGCGGACGAGGCGAGAAAACCGTTGGCGGACTATCGACGGGAAGAGCTCGAACGGATGCGTGAAAACTTCTACGGGTTCGACCCGAGCTATCACATTGCTCGCTACAATTTCGTCCACAAGGTGCCGCGCTCTCATACACCGCTGACACTCGCACGCCATCGCTCGATCGCATCCCGGGAAGACTCGAGGCAGGCGTCGTGAGCTCTCTACCAACGCTGCTTGTGGTCAGCAATGACGCCGCGGCCCGGGATTCGCTCCAGGAACTATTGAGCGACGAGTTCGACGTTAATGTTGCTTCCACCCCGGAAGAAGCGGAGACCATACTGCAGTCCGAGTGGGTTCAGATCATTCTCTGTGATCAACGCATGCCCGAACAAAGCGGCGTCGAATTCCTTGAGTCGATGCGTGCGCTTTGGCCTGAGGTGATTCGCATGATCATTGCGGTGAATCCGGATCATGAGGAGGTGCTTTCGGCGATCAACGGTGCCGGTGTTTACCAACTGGTCACCAAGCCCTGGGACGAGATAGAACTTCGCTTGAGCCTGAGCAATGCCGCGGAACTGTTTCGCTTGAATCGCAAGAATGAATTGCTATCGCTTGAGCTGAAGTCCGCTCCCGCGCGTGCAACTGAGACGGCGGCACAACGATCGGTCGAACATCGCTGCGACGACGGCATTGTGCGTTCAGTGGATAGCCCGATGAATGCTATTTGCGACAAGCTCAAGCAGGTTGCGCCGTTCGATATTTCGGTCCTCCTGACGGGAGAGTCCGGCACAGGCAAGGAGCTCGCGGCACGCGCGCTACACCAGAATAGTCTGCGGTGGGAAAAGCCGTTCGTCGTCGAGAACTGCGGCGCATTGCCTGACGAACTTCTTGAGAGCGAATTGTTCGGCTACAAGCGCGGTGCGTTTACCGGTGCGATCGAGGACCGTGCCGGACTGTTCGAGCGTGCCAATGGCGGCACTGTGTTTCTGGACGAAGTTGGGGAAATTTCGCCTGCCTTCCAGGTCAAGTTGCTTCGCGTTCTGCAGGATGGTGAAGTTCGGCCATTGGGTTCCGGTCAGACGCGTCGCGTTGATGTACGCGTCATTGCGGCAACCAATCGTGACCTGGAGGCAGATGTCGCGGCGGGTCGTTTCCGTGAGGATCTCTATTATCGGTTGGCGGCGGTGACGGTCCATCTCCCGCCGGTACGTGAGCGCCTGATCGACCTGCCCATGCTGTCCCAGGCGCTACTGGTACAGGCCAGTCGACGCTTTGGAAAACCCGCCGAACAATTCACGAAGGAAACACTGGCCTGCATGGCGGACTACCCCTGGCCGGGGAATGTTCGAGAGTTGCGCAACGAGATTGAGCGGATGCTGGTGGAGAGCAACGATGCCGTGCTCGGCGCCAATCTGTTGTCACCTCGGGTTCTTGCGGCCAATCCCGAAGTCAATGACCCGGATATCGCCATGATCAACAGACCTGATCTGTCACTGAAGGCACGGGTCGAAATCATCGAAGCCAGTATCTTGAAGGAGAGCCTCGTCCGGCACGGCTGGAACAAGACACAGACCGCTCGTGAGCTCGGACTCTCTCGGGTTGGTTTGCGCAGCAAGCTGGAGCGCTACGGGCTCGGTAAGTTCGAGGCGTTGCATTCAATGACCGCCAAAGGCGCTACTGGCTGAAGCCGGATGGCCGTTGCTGCTGAGCGAATCCGTGTGACCGGTACTGTCCAGGGTGTCGGGTTTCGTCCGACGGTATGGCGTCTGGCGCAGGAATGCGGGGTTAGCGGAACGGTCCTCAATGATGGCGCTGGCGTCCTGATCAATGCGTGGGGTGAGCAGGATGCCTTGGACCAATTGGCGGGGCGTCTGCAGACTGAGTTACCACCACTATCCCGGATCGATTCCGTTACCCGAGCACCGCTTATCGAGTCGGAGGCACCAACGGGCTTTTCAATCGCGCCGAGCGTATCAGATGCGATCCAGACGGATATTGCCGCTGATGCCGCGACTTGCGACGCATGCCTCTCGGACATTTTCGATCCGGGTAATCGTCGCTATCGATATCCGTTCACTAACTGCACGCACTGCGGACCTCGACTATCGATTGTGCGCGAGCTTCCGTACGACCGCCCCAAAACCTCGATGGCGGAGTTCACGATGTGCGAAACCTGTGGGCAGGAGTATGAAGATCCTTCGGATCGACGGTTCCATGCACAGCCGAATGCCTGCCCCGAGTGTGGCCCACGCCTGTGGCTGGAGCTAGACGGTGGTGAGGTCATCGAGTCTGACATTTTCGAGACCGCAGACTCGTTGCTAAGTCGCGGTCGTATTCTCGCGATCAAAGGTCTCGGCGGTTTCCATCTGGCTTGCTGCGCTGCTGATGCTGATGCAGTGGAAACGCTACGTCTGCGTAAGCAGCGTCCGACAAAGCCGTTCGCGTTGATGGCCAAAGATATCGAGATGGTTCGTCGTTACGCTTACCTGTCGGATATAGAAGCCGATCTGCTGCGCAGTTCTGAAGCGCCGATTGTGATCCTGCAACGAAGGGGTAATGCACTGCCAGAGTCTGTCGCGCCCGGGCAGGACTCGCTTGGGTTCATGCTGCCTTACACGCCGATGCACCATCTGTTGATGGAGCAGAGATCTGCGCCGCTGATCATGACCTCCGGAAACGCCACGGGCTCACCACAGTGTATTTCCAATGCAGTCGCCCGCTCGCAGCTCTCAAGCATTGCGGACGACTTCTTGTTACACAATCGGGATATTGTTAATCGTCTCGACGATTCGGTAGCCCGGGTAATCGACGCGCAACCCACACTGCTGCGTCGCGCGCGCGGATATGCGCCGGCCTCGATCGTGCTTCCCGAAGGCTTTGAATCGGCCGATGGTATTGTGGCGATGGGCGGTGAACTCAAGAATACCTTCTGCATGGTGAACGACGGTCGCGCCGTCATGTCGCAGCACATTGGCGATCTCGACAACGCGGACGTGCTTCGCGAAGCGGAGCAGGCGCTGAATCTCTACGCTGATCTGTACGCGTTCAGACCGGCGACAGCAGTGGTCGATGATCATCCAGACTTTTCTACGACAGTGGCACGGGGCATCGATGCTGCGGCTATCGAGACAGTGCAGCATCATCATGCGCATGTGGCGGCATGCATGATCGAGCACGAGCTTGGACTCGATGAAGAACGCGTTCTCGGCGTCGTTTTGGACGGACTGGGTTACGGGGTCGATGGCGAGCTCTGGGGCGGTGAGTTCCTGCTGGCTGACTACCGGTCTTTCGATCGCGTCGGACATATTGCACCGATAGCGTTAATCGGAGCCGAGCGCGCGATGCGGGAGCCGTGGCGCAATACCTGGGCGCATCTGCACGCCGCGTTGGGTTGGGAAGCGGTGGTGACGCGATGGTCAGATTTGGAACTCGTACAGTGGCTGAAGCAGCAATCGCCGGCGACGCTGATTGCCATGTGCGAACGTGGCATCAACTCGCCACGTGCGTCGTCCGCAGGTCGCTTGTTTGATGCGGTTGCGGGTGCGCTTGGTCTGGCGCGGGCGCGCATTGGCTTCGAAGCAGAAGCGGCCATGGCGCTCGAGTCTCTTGCGTCTGACGCGATCGGCGGGATCAGACCCGAAGATGAATACCGGGCTACGGTTTCGCAGGATGCATTGCCGTCGATTTCCTGGAAGCCGCTTTGGATTGCAGTGTTGGATGATTTACAACAGGGTGTCGCGAACAGCGTCATTGCTGCGCGCTTCCATTGCGGCTTTGGTAGAGCGATCGGCGCGTTGACGCTTGAATTAGCGAGCGAGCACGATGTGAATACGGTTGTACTAACAGGCGGGGTCTTCCAAAATCGGTGGGTGCGATCATTGATCACAAGTCACGTCAAAAGCGAAGGAAAGCGTGTGCTAGTACCCAATTTGTACCCCGCTAACGATGGAGGATTGTCGCTAGGGCAGGCCGCCATCGCGTCGGCGCGAGCTTTGATTTGATCGCTATGCATCCGCGACTCAAGTTGCGCACGGTCGCAGTCGTTCTCCTGTGCTGTATTGCCGCGTGCTCGCGTGAGGCTTCGACACCGTCCGTCGGGGCTGGGGTGAATGACGCAGGGCTGACACCGCAAGTGGTTTCGGCGCTAGAGTCGGCCGCGCGCGGCACGCCCTTTCCTGGCGATCTTCATCCGGGCACGGCGAAGACCGGTCGTGTATTGACTGACGCGCAGGCCGCTTTCGATGTGAAGCACTACACGCTTAGGCTGCGAGTAATGCCGGAGTCCTTTTCCATCGAGGGCGCGGTCACCGTGATCCTCGAGGGCATCGAGCAAACCCCGGTGATCGAGCTGGATCTCGATCCCAACCTTGATATCGTCGCTGCGTCACACAATGGTCAGCCACGACCGGTGCGCCGCGATGAGGATCGTTTCTCGATCATATTGGCTGCGCCTTTGCAGCCCGGCGAGCGCACCAGTGTCACCGTCGAGTATCGCGGGCAGCCTCATGTTGCAAAGGCCCCACCCTGGCACGGCGGATTCGTTTGGTCAGAGCACGAGGGCACGCCTTGGTTTGCAACTGCCGTACAAACGGAAGGGTGCGATTTATGGTGGCCATGCAAGGACACCTATGCCGACAAGCCGGATGATGGGGTATCGGTCGCGATCAGTGCCCCGCGAGGTATCAAGGTGGCATCGGTCGGAGTGCTGGATCGGATGGAGGTCGGCGATGACGGCTTCGATACCTGGTACTGGTCGTCGCGCCATCCGTACACAGGCTATGCAATCGCAATCAATGGTGGCCCGTTTGTGCGCATCGAAGAGGACTATCAGGGTGTCAGCGGCGTCTTTCCTGTGCAGTTTTGGGCGCTGCCAAAGAATGAGCAGAATGCGCGGAATCTGATCAAGAGCGACGTACGCCCGCATCTTGAGTTTTTCGAACGTTTGCTGGGTCCGTATCCGTGGGGCGATGAGAAGGCGGGGTTTGTTGAAACACCCCACCTGGGTATGGAACACCAGACCATCAACGCCTACGGTGAGCAATATACCCGCGGCAGTCACGGCTTCGATCAGCTGCTGCACCATGAGTTGGCGCATGAGTGGTTCGGCAATGTCATGACTCATGCGCGCCCCGAAGACTCCTGGGTGCACGAGGGTTACGCTTCGTACATGCAAGCGGTTTATGCAGAGCAGATCACGGGCCGCATGGGATATTTCGATCGCATGTTCAATGCCTACACACATTCCGAGCATTGCGTTGCGGTCGCGCAGCCGGAGGCGGTGGATGTGGGTGAGGCATTTGACAACCGCGACATCTACACCAAAGGGGCGTGGATGCTGCACACGCTGCGAAACTACGTAGGTGAGTACGCTTTTTGGGCGGGCACGCGTCGCCTGATTTATGGCACCGATGACCCCTGGTCGCTGCAATACCCGATTCGAACGCGCTATCGGGATACTCAGGAGTTTATCCGGATCATGTCCGATGTAGCGGGCGAAGACATCGGTTGGTTAGTCGACACCTACCTGTACGAGGCCGGGATGCCCGAGCTTCGAACCACAAGAGTAGACGGACGACTCGATCTGGAATGGATCGTCCCAGGCGGGCGGGAGTTTCCGATGCCGGTGACGGTCAGCATCGACGGTGAGTCGGTCGTGGTGCCGATGACGGCGGAGTCGAGATCGATAGAGGTGCCGAGTGAAGCGCGGGTGGTTATCGATCCGGAGAGTTATATCTTGCGCGCATTACCCATCATCGATAATTGCGAGGCGCAAACCGACTCGCAGACGCAGGACAATATCGACCGATACTCACGTATGGCGCGAGAATATGGCTGGCGCCGGCAACCGACGTCCGAGATCAAGCAGGACGAGGAGTAATTTTCTACCTTTGGGATTGAATCCGGCGTGTGAGGATCGACGAATCCTTGCCAACACACGTCGAGCAGGGAACAGCGATGGATTCAGCGATACGGATGATGACTCGGGCACTAATCGGGATGACCCTGTTTTTCTCAGTGCCTGCGTTTGCGGATACCGGTGGTCTTGTCATTGATGTGACCGACGCGGAGACCCGTCGCGCACTGCCGAACGTGACGATTGTTCTTGAAGCTCGCGACGGCGAGCGCCGAAGCGCGATCACAGACGCCTCGGGCGAAGCCGTGTTCAGCGATATGCCGATTGGCTTCTACACGCTGACGGCGAGCGCAGAGGGTAAGGCTCCAGCGGTTGAGCCGGAGGTGCGAGTCCTTCCCCAGCAGCAGCGGGTGTTCGCCGTTGAGCTGCAGACCACGAATTCGCCCATCGATGAGCTGGTGGTCACCGGGCGTGCCCGCCGCGGTGATGCGTTCAGTGGTGTCAGTTCCAGCTTTTTCAGCCGCGATGAGCTTCGTAATGCTGTCGGTAGCGGCAGCGATGTCATGCGTGCGCTAGACGGTTTACCCGGCATCAACTCGACCGGAGAATTCGCGAACTTCACGGTACGCGGAAGAGGGCCGCGCAATAACCTGATCTTCGTCGACGGATTTCCACTCGACAAGGTCGTGCATTTTGATCAGTCACTGGGCGAGGATTCGGACATCGAAGGTGGAGGTCGATTCTCGATTTTCGCACCGAACTCCATCGCCGGCGCCGAGTTTTCCCCCGGGGGGTGGAGCGCTGCATTTGGTGGACGTTCTGGCTCTTTGCTGCAGCTCGAAGTTGCCGGCGGCAGTCCCACACCCACAGCGAGTCTGCGCGCTGACATCACCGGGGCCGAGGTCGTCTACGACGGACCGAGCGGGCTCGATGAAGACACCTCCGTGTTTTTTACCGCCAGACAATTTGATTTCGGCCGATTGTTCGAACAAATCGACAACGGCGATATCGGCAGTCCTGAACTGACCGATGTCATCTTAAAGACGGTGACCACACTCGATGCGAATAATGAGTTGGAGTTTCTCGCCATCACCGCGCCCGAGCAGTTCACCCGCGACATCGATAATGTCCTGGAAGACGAGCAACTTGAGGATGTATCCATTGTCGATACCGAACAGGACCTCTCGCTGATCGGTGTCACCTGGCGGCGATTGGTGGGCGATACCGGTGAGTGGATCAACCGTGTCTACTGGCGGGACAGCCAGAAGTCCTCCGCTGAAGGTGAGTCATTTCCGGATCTTGTGCCCGCTGGAACACCGGCGAGCCAGATTCCTGTGAACCCGCGGATCTTCACGTTGGAGGAAGGCGAAACCGAGATCGGCTGGCGCAGCGACTATCGTGCACTGAACCGATTCGGTGGCTTTTCAATGGGCCTGCGTGCTGTCCAGATCGACGCAGATTTCACGGTCAACTTGCGCGAAGACTGGACGCGCTATGTGTATGAGACCGATGATCCGCGACCTGCCGGTCAGGACTTCATTGTCTGGACGCCCGACAACATCAATTCCCGGTTGGATGCATCCGAACTCAACTATGCGGTGTTCGCAGAGCAGGTATTCGAATTTGACCGTTGGGATCTTCGAGCTGGACTGAGATACGACCGTGACGGCTTCTCCGATCAGTCGCTGGTTTCGCCACGCCTGTCTGCAAGCTACCAGTACTCGCCCGAACTCCGGTTCTCTGCAACTGCGGGCGTGTTCTATGAGTCTCCGAGGTTTCTGACTCGAGGCGCGAATCCCGACAATGCGACGCTCAGGAACGAGGAGATCACGCACCTTAGCGCCGGTTTCGAGCGGCGTTGGGGCGACGACTGGAGTTTCTTGTTTGAGGCCTACTATCAGGAACTCGATGACCTGGTTGCCGATAGTGGACGTGCCGATGCACGCGCGACCAATGCCGGAGAGGGTACGAATCTCGGCGCAGATATCGTCATCAACCGAACCTTCGCTGATGGTTGGTCAGCTAATGCCACCTATTCCTACAACCGATCCCGACTTGACGACAACGATGGACGTGGCGAATACACCGCCGACTTCAGCCGTCGTCACTTCGTGACGCTGGCGGCTCGTTGGGAGATCAATGCCGAGTGGCAGGTCGCTGCGCGTTGGAAGTACGGCAGCGGGCGCCCGGATGATGCGTTCGTCGTGAACAACAACGTGTTGGGCGATGGTGCACCTCTGCGCTTCTCAAAAGAGATCATCACCGAGAACGCGGTGACTTTGGATGACTACCATGGTTTGAATATCCGGGTCGATTATCGGCAACCGCTGGGCTTCGTCGACTTTGTCCTGTTTCTGGACGTCATCAATGTCTACGGTGGTCCGATTGGACAGCCGCCAGGGTTCAACCCACGCACTGGGCAGTCAGTGGATGAGGAGGATGGCGCATTCCCGCTCATCGGTTTGATTCTTGAGAAGTCCTGGTAGTCGGCTAACCCTCAATCAGCGCTTTCAATCGTGCGACTTCTTCCTCAAGCGCCGCGACCCGGGCTTCGATAGCAGAGGTTTTCGGTGCGGATGCGGGGCGTGCATCCGCAGCATCGCTTGCGTATTGATCAAGATCGATGGGTCCCGCCAATAGATGCATATACTCGGCATCGCGACGGCCGGGTGTACGTGGCAACTTCACCAGCAGCGGAGCCGTGTCGCGGTTAACGAGCCGTTCGGCGGTCACTACAACATCATTATTAGCGTCGAAAGTATGCATGCGGCCACTGCGCGTGCGCAGCTCGCCAGGTGTTTGTGGACCACGAAGCAGCAACAGCGTCACAACCGCGTACTCATCCGGCTCCAGTTGTACTTCACCGAAAGTCGAGTTGCAGAAGCGCTGCGTGTATTTATCGACGCCGCGCTTGAAGTTCTCGTCCTTGCGAACCAGGTGCTGGGTGATGAGCGAGTTGAGTGCTGCCTGAACCTCACCCGGGTCGAGGTTCATGACCGGTTCTCGACTGGTCTTCTGGTTGCAGGCGTTGGTCAGTGCGTTCAACGTCATTGGATACTGATCGGGCGTCAGCACCGCTTTCTCCATCAGGCAGCCCAAGACCCGGATCTCTGCGGCGGATAGTGCCGAGACCATCATGAGCTGGTCGCTGCCATCGCAAATTTTGCGAGTGCGCCCTCGACCTTTTCGAGTACGGGGCCACACCCCGCGATCGCATGTCGGTCGCCGAGATACCGGATGTCGTTATAGGTGTAGAACACCTCGCCAGATTCGGTCTCGTAGATCAGCGCTTTCATCGGCAAATCGATGCCGATCGTTTGTGTACAGCGCATCAAAGGCGTGCCGGCCTTGGGGTTGCCGAAGATCACAACGCGTGTCGGCCTCAACGCAAGCCCGGCGGTTTCAGCCCCCTCGGTATGATCAACGGTTGCAAAATGTCGCATTCCTGCAGCCTGGAGGGCAGCGAGGAGTCGCTGTGTCGTGGTCTCGACATCGTTCGCGCTGCGAATCTTGATCAGGCCATTGTTGACTGGCGTTTCTGATGTTCGTGCGGTGGTGCATCCTGTGAGCACGAGAAGCACGATAAAACTAAGGAGGTGGAATTTCATTCGGTTATCTCTTGTTCCTCGCTTCTGGCTATCTTCGGTTTCTTATCATTGATTGTCGAGGTGGGCTTTGATCTGAAATATGTCAAGTTCGAAACCTCGTGCCTGGTTAATCGGTAGTCTCATGAGATAAATAGAACGCAGCCGTCAGTCTGAGGGTAAGGACGCCTTTCCGGTGTGGCCTCGAAAGACTTTCGGCAATAAATGGCGGAAATGGCTTCCGGCAAGAACGGCACAGGACGTGACAAAAATAACCGGCGTCGTAACTCAAGGTGGGGAACCATGACCAATACCAGGAAAACGCAAGAGCAAACGAAAGAAACCGGACTGCAGTCGCCGGAACGGCGGGACTTTTTCAGCAAGTCTGCCTTGGCTGCGGGTGCAGCGGCGATGTTGCCGGTGGGCGCGGTAACAGCGAACAACGCGAAGGCCGCCGTCATCCAACGTAACCCGCGCCGTCGACGAGATAATTCGTTGGAGATTCGAACCGATGCTGCGGTGGATCAGTGGTCGCAGCCTTTGCCGGCGCACCCGGACAATGGCGACGATGCGGCCTACGCGAACAAGATTGGCTCGTTCACAAAGGGCCTGCCGCACGACGAGTTGGGTGAGGTTGATCGACGCGCCTATCGCAAACTGAAGCGTGCCTTGCGCTCTGGCAGTGAATCGCGATTCGAAGCCATTCCGATGGGTGGGGCTCGCAAGTTGGCGAATCCACAAGCAACTTATGCGTACTCAATGGAAGGGGTCGATTCGCATTGCACGAGCATGCCGGCAGCACCGGCTTTTGCGGATCGCGACGAGATTGCAGAAATCGTCGAGGTCTACTGGCATGCGCTACTGCGTGACGTACCGTTCACGGAGTACGCAACCGACTCGCTGGTCGCGAGCGCCGTCGCCGACATGAACAAGTTCGATTATTTCACTCGGCGCTACAACGGACCGGTCACGCCCGACAATCTCTTCCGTGGAGAGACACCCGGGGATCTTGCTGGCCCCTATGTGTCACAGCTGCTGCTGAAGGACATTCCGTTCGGTCCAAGAACGATTTCGCAACGCTACGATGTCGATGTGCCCGGGCTGGATTTCATGACCGGTTATGCCGAGTGGCTGGAGGTACAGCGCGGCAACGTGCCGAGCGCTTCGGTCTTCGACAGTACGCGCCGCTACATCAGCGACGGTCGCCGCATCGGCAGCTACGTGCATTTCGATTTCAGTTACCAGGCGTATCTCAGCGCGTCGCAGATCATTACGGGCGGTCTTGGCATCAATCCGTGGGATCCGCGACTCCCTTACGATTTCTCTGCGACGCAGGGCCGGTTTGTGACATTCGGTGGCGCGGATATCTTGTCCTTGATCGCCAAAGTCGCCCACGAGGCATTGAAAGCAGCGTGGTTTCAGAAATGGCAGGTGCATTTGCGATTGCGTCCCGAAACTTTCGGGGGTCGCTTACACAACCACCTCACAGGCGTCAAGGAATATCCGATCAACAGCGCGATCAATGAGGTGAGTGTGTTCGACGAGACGTTCTCGCGCATCGGGACCTATCTGTTGCCGATGGCCTATCCGGAAGGCAGTCCAACGCACCCTGCGTATCCGGCAGGTCACGCGACCATCGCTGGTGCTTGTACAACGGTGATGAAAGCGTTCTTCGATGAAGACGCTCCGATCCCCGACCCGGTCGTTTCATCTACCGATGGGTTGAGCCTTGAAGCGTACACCGGTGGTCCGCTAACGATCGGAGGTGAGCTCGACAAGCTCGCATCGAACATCGCACTTGGCAGGGATATCGCAGGCGTCCATTGGCGTACGGATGGTACCGAGGGATTGCTGGTTGGGGAGCAGGTCGCAATCGGCGTATTGCGCGACATCAAACGTATCTACAACGAATCATTCGACGGGTTTTTCTTCCGTGGTTACGCAGGAAACGACGTCGTGGTGTAGTTGTTCCCGGGCAGGATCAGCGAATTCGAGAATGGCCCCGCAAGGGGTCATTTTCGTTTATGGTGGTCAGCCAATCGACAAGGAGCATTGCGATGACACAGCACGAGATCGACGCGACTGTTTTTGATTTGTATGACGAGTACTGCCACGGACAGATCAGTCGACGACAGTTTTTCGAGCGTGCTGGGAGCGCAGGTGCACTGATGGCTGCCGCGATGCTGCCGAACTATGCATCGGGGCAGGAAGTGTTATTCACCGATGAGCGAATCAAGGCGCAATGGGTGAACTATCCGTCGCCGGGAGGCAATAGCGGCGAGATGCGCGGTTATCTCGTGCAGCCAGCCGGCGAAGGCCCCTTTCCGGCCGTGGTCGTGATCCATGAAAACCGGGGACTTAACCCCTATGTGCAAGATGTGGCGCGGCGCGCAGCGCTGGCAGGGTTTCTTGCCCTGGCCCCCGATGGTTTGTATCCCGTCGGCGGTTATCCCGGCAACGACGACGAGGGTCGTGTATTGCAACGCAATCTGGACTCGGCAAAGCTCGCCACCGACATCGAAAACAGTGCACGCTTTGTCAAAGCACACACGCTTTCTACTGGTAAATTAGGCGCAACAGGCTTTTGCTGGGGTGGCGGTATGGCGAATGCGCTGGCAACACGGATGGGTGCTGACATTCACGCCGTCGCACCGTACTACGGGCGCGCGGCAGATACAGCTGCAGTTCCAGGCATTACCGCGGCGGTGCAGGTGCACTACGCGGACAATGATCCCAGGGTCAACGCGATGCGAGCCGGCTATGAAGAGGCGCTCAAGGCTGCCGACGTCACCTACGAGATGCATAGCTACCCCGAGACACGCCATGGGTTTCACAACTACTCAACACCGAGATATGACGCCGAGGCAGCCGCGCTATCCTGGCAACGCACTATGGCGTGGTTCACGAAGCACCTTACGTAGACACAACCATTGCCGGATCGAGTTAGTCTTCGGCGGATACCGTGTCCTCGCGCTTTGAGCGACCCTCAAAGAGTCGACCCCGAATTGGGTCCAGTACGCGCGCAATAATGGGGATCATCAAGCCGCCGGCGACGAGCCCGATCAGTCCTGCGCCAGTGGCTTCGAGAATCCAGGTGATAGCGCCGTTTGCAAACGGCGCGCCTGCGCCGATATTGACGGCGACTGCATGAATCCAATGCTCAGGTGCCGAGAGCCCGTAGTGCGCCAGTCCGTGAACGAGGATGCCTCCACCGACCCAGATCATCGCGGCGGTACCGATAATCGATAACGCGGCGAGTAACTTGGGCATTGCAACAACGAGACCACGACCAAGACTGCGCCACACCGCGGCGCCAGCGCCCTCGGCCGTCGACTGAGCCATCGCAACGCCGACATCATCTGCCTTGACGATGATCGCAACGACACCATAAACGCCGACGGTGATGGCGACTCCGACCAGCGCCAAAACGATTGCCTGTGTGGTTAGTGTGCTGTCGGGAATGGTGGCGAGCGCAATCGCCATGATTTCTGCGGAGAGAATAAAGTCGGTTCGTATTGCGCCATCGACGCGCTGATCTTCCAGCGATTGTGGGGTACTCGCTTCATCGTTGATGGCGGCTTCATGTGCGTGTGCCTGATGTGGTGCGACGGCTTCAAGCACCTTCTCTGCACCTTCGTAACAGAGGAACAGACCACCGACCATCAACAAAGGTGTGATGGCGGCCGGCAGAAAGAAACTCAGGGCGAGGGCGGCCGGAAGGAGTATGAGGAGTTTGTTGCGCAGAGAGCCCATGGCAATCCGCATAACAATCGGCAACTCGCGTTCGGCTGCGAACCCGACGACGTAGCGGGGCGTAACCGCAGCATCATCGATGACTACCCCGGCGGATTTTGTTCCCGCCTTGATCGCCTGCGCGGTGACGTCATCCAACGACGCGGCAGCAACCTTTGCGATTGCAGCAACGTCATCGAGAAGTGCCAGAAGTCCCGTACTCATCGCCCATAGTTCCTCCGCCTAGTCGGCGAGTGTCCGCGAGCGAGGAGTGTATCAGTTCAGGCGCTGGCAACCTCCGACCACGGGCGGTCTCCGCTGCGTCGCTCTTCCCGAATGCTGACACCCATGTTCTCGATCGCGGCTCTGGCGCTCGTATCGCTCGCGGTTTCGAAGAATGCGGCAAGCTCGTCCAGTCGAGCAGCCTGCGCACCCAGCGATTCACTGGCCGCTGAGGCCTCTTCAACCATAGCGGCGTTTTGTTGCGTGAATGCGTCCAGCTGCGAAATCGTGGCGTTGACCTGATCGATGCCCTGGTATTGCTCCTGGCTGGACTGCGCGATCTCTTCGACCGTAGTGGAGAGTCGTTGCACTTCGGTAACGATCTCCTCGAGTGTCTTGCCGGATGCATCCACCAGACGCGTACCCTCTTCGACCTTGGAGGTGCTGTCCTGAATCAAAGACTTGATTTCTTTCGCTGCACTGGCCGAACGACCCGCAAGGTTACGAACCTCAGTCGCGACAACCGCGAAACCCCGTCCCTGTTCACCCGCCCGCGCAGCCTCGACCGCAGCGTTCAGAGCGAGCAAGTTGGTCTGGAACGCAATCTCATCGATGACGGCGATGATGTCGGCAATCCGTCGACTTGCCTCGTTGATTTCCTGCATCGCAGAGACCGTGTTGTTAACGGCTTCGCCGCCACGGTGTGCGAGATTGCGGGTGCCCTGCGCCAGTTCGTTAGCTTCCGAAGCGTTGGACGCACTTTGGCGAACCATCTCGGTCAAGCGCTTCATGTTCTCGGCGGTTTTCTCGAGCCCCGATGCTTGCTCTTCCGTTCGCTGTTGAAGATCGGCATTGCCGATGGCGATTTCGTGTGCGCCACCTTTCACAGACGAGGCCGATTCCTGAATGCTGCCGATTACATCGGTCAGCTTTTCAATCGTTGCGTTGGCGTCGGACTTCAACCTTCCATAGCTACCTTCATAATCGCGATTGATAGACTCTTTCAGGCTGCCGCGAGCGATTGCACTGAACACTCGAACCGTATCGCCAATCACCTGTTCCGCCACAGTCAATAAGCTATTGACGCCCTCTGAAAGGCTTGCGAAAAAGCCCTCCAGTCCTTGCGTATCGATACGTTTAGTCAGGTCACCACTACGCGCTGATTGAACGACGGAAGCGACGTCCTGCTCGATGCTTACCTCGGCGGTTCGGTCATTCCACACGACAATCGCGCCCAGTCGGTCGCCGCCATCCGAGAAGACCGGATTCGATACCAGCCTCACCGTGCGACTGCCAATGCTGGCATCCTCGATGTGGGTTTTGTTCAGGTCCATGAGGCGTGCCTTCGCGGACTGAGATAGCCCCGGGACCTGGGTAACGTCCGCGCCGACCATCTGAGCGCTGTCGACTTGTTGGCCCTGGTAGCTTGCATCGCCATTGAACTGGTCGAACAGTGTCCTGGCGGCGCGGTTCACAAAGACGACGTGCATCGTTTCGTTCGCGATGATGACCGGACTGTCAACGTTGTCGAGCGCCTGGCGGATACGGTTCGATTCCGCGACGACGCGCCGATCTTTCTCAACCTGTGCCTCGAGTTTCGACTTCATCGATTGAAGGCCAGCGTACACACCCGTTGCAGGCTTCTCGGTGGACAAGTCCATCGAGAAATCACCCTGACCCAGTGCGGCAAGCACTTCGTTCAAGTAGTTCGCATCGCCACCCAGATCTCTTTGGAGTCCCTTGAACTTGATGATGTTCCAGCAGATCGCAAAAAGGACCGTTAAACCGGCGAGTGCGCCAACGATCATTGCTCTACGCATTCCCGCGGCCGCTTCGTCGCGCCGCGATGTAGAGATTGACTTCAGCTCCTCGAGCATCTGTTCCTCGATCTGCTTAAGCTGATCGAGTTTTAGTGACTGCACCTGAAACCACGCCAACGGGTCGATATTAAAATTCCGGCTTATACCTCTGTTGAGCGCTACATCACGCATGGCGTGCGCGTTCGTGATCGGCTTTGAATCGAGTTCGGCGCCGATCATGTCTTTAAAACTACCGGAGAGCGAACCGAGCAGTTCGGAACGGTATACCGCCTGTGTTGTTACGAGCTGCAGGAGTTCCTGCCGTAGCGGGCCGGTGAGTTCGTTGCGTGCGAACGTTTCGCTGAGTATGTTGCGCTCGAGGCCGGAAGCCTCCTTGACGCGCAGCAATGCCGTGTAGGCGTCACCGAGCGTAGCGACTTCGCGATCTTCACTCAGTTTGGGCATGTTGCTGACGAGTTCAAGATAGCTGCCCACCACTTCTATGTAGAAGTTGACGGCCGTCGCCTGATCGACACTTTGCGTGTCAACTCGACGCCGCATGTCTGCGATCGCATCGGTATACGACAGCGCACGCTCAAGCACACTGCTGATGACCGGTCCCAGTGTTTCGGTATCGATATCAGCGACCAACGTCTTCAATTCGCTGATCCGCGCATCGCGAACCTTGCGTTGCCCAGGCAGTTTGGCCGCAAACTCAGCGCCGTCTGCTCCGAGTGCGCCAGACGTTAATCCGCGCTCTTTTTGCGTCTCATGGACGACGGCGCCTGCGCTCGCTGCGATCTCTGTGAACAAAATCTGTCGCTCACTGGCGCCCATCACGCTTTTCGCGCGCGTCACGTTATCCAGCGTAAACCAGGCGAGTCCGGCGAGCGGCAGCAGCAGAATCAGCAGTGCCTGTGTCCCGAGGCTCAGTTTGAAAAATCGGTCCATGATCGTCGCGCTCCGCGCCCAAGTGACTCAGTGGCATAGCGACGAGACCTGTTGACCCTTTAGTCACAGTTCGTTCTTTTTTTACGATCAATCAGTTCGGATATTTGAAATAACCGAAACTAAGGTTTGTCCTACTATTGACGCGTAGTTCATCAGACCATTCCGATGGAAAGATAGACAGATGGCCGTGAATCTTGGAAACCTAAGCATTGTTTCAGGGAGTCGAAACTCGCCTCCGAGAGGATTGCGCATCCACGGTTCGGAAGACCGTGAACTGACGCAGCAGCTCAATCAGCTGCTGCAGACGTCAGGCACTGATACTCGGGTTCGAATGGAGGCAAACCCGGGTGTTCGGGGCATTGTCTGTGATGCGGCATCAGTAGGATTGGCCTCGGGGTTACACATTACCCACGCGCGAGGCCTCAAAGGTGTTAATCGCAGCCTCGCCGCCAGCGTCGAGTGGATAGTCGTCAGCTACGACGGAGATATTGGCGAGTCGCTGATGGGGGCCGGGATGCTGCGACATCTCGCAGAGCGTTTTGGATTGACCAGTATCGTTCAGCTCCGGATGGATCAAGGCGAAGCGCCTCAGGAGATCGCTCCAGGAACCTCGAGCACGCTCAGTGAGTGGATTCAGTCGGTATCGGCCACACCCGAACGTCGCGAATTAGTTGTCGCTCCGTATTCGATGTACGAGTCTGTGCGCCAGATCGCCTTGGGCTTGACCAACTCGACCGATTACGCGGTAAGCGCAATGGTCAGTGATGTCGTCACGATCACACCTGTAAACGGGTCGGAGCCGGATGCCATGCTGGTGCCGTTGCTGTTCACAGCACTCTGGTTATCAGGCGAGCGCAACGCAGCTGTAACGCTCGAGTGCGCATGGCTAAGCACTCTGGAGGCGGGAATCCTGCCTCAGGGAGTCGACGCACTGCGTCCCTACTCGAGTCATTTACCGCGCCAGGAGTTCATGGAAGCCGTTTCCTCGAGAATCGGCATGGCACCACGTCAACTGCACGCAAGCCTGCCGCTCATTCCGCCCGTTCGCCCCGAGCTGAGTCTCGTCCAGAGCTGATCTTTCAGTCTCCGGCGTTGCTGCCGGCCACCACTCCGGGTTGTTGCTGTTCCATCCAGAGTCGACGCGCCTCTTCCGTAGCGTCGCTGTTCACTTCGCCGATTCGGTCTGCGACGAAGTCGATGCCTTCGAGCAACCAGTCCGGCATGTTCACTAACGCCAGTCGGTAGATTCGGCGTCGACCTTCGCTGCGTTCCTCGACCACGCGAAACGCACGCAACAGTGAAAGATGCTGAGACACCCGAGTGGCCGTGATGCCGACGATGTTGGCCAATTGGTTCACTGAGTAAGGTTCACGGCTAGAGAGTGCGTGCACCAGCAGGATACGATCGGGGTGTGACATGACCTTGAGCAAAGCGCCCAACTCGCGGGCAACTACCTTACGACTTGGCATCAGCCGACGACTCTCTGTGAATTCTGATTAGACAGCTTCTTGCTCGAGTTCCTGAGGCAGGTTGTGGAGTGACTGAACCGTCTCGTTGTCGGTGTCTTTCCAACGATAATCACCCAGGTATTGTCGAATACGGCCATCATCTTCGAGAGCGTATAGATGCAGCCACTGATTGTCGAACAATTCACGGACGGACTCGTGTTTCATCAGGATGCCGGTGATGGCTTCGGCTGGTGCAGCAATGCAAGCGCTCAGTCTCAGCGGCTGGTGGAGATAGTCTGCGCCGTCATGGATCGATTGCCATGGCAGGCCAACACGGAGGTCACCGCCAGTACCTTCGAGCACGCCGATGCCGGAAACCACGTTGTGCAGTGTCTTGTCGCCGCTACCAAGTTTTCGGTTGTCGACAGTCGACGCGAAGTACTGCAGGCTGATCCAGCTCGCCACCACAAGCGGGGCGGTCATGATCAACTCGAGCACCTTGAAGCCTTCGTCTCGTTTCCAATCATATTCGTGCAGGAAGCTTCGTCCGTGCAGATCGACATGGCGTGTGCGATAGCGCGGTGCGGCAATGAACGCCTGGCAGCCCACAAGGCCCCACTCCGGTCGAACTTCCGACCAGTCGTTGCTGCGTCGCAGAATCTGTGCGGCTGACTCGTCCATGACACCATGGTCTCGTGCACGCGCGAGTCTAACGGTCGACGCTGCGTTATCGAACAGGGTTTGCAGTCGTGCGATTGAAGGCGCCTCGGGGTTTGGGAGCAACTCGACATCGATAAGGCTGACCTCGTCAGTCGCGGTGTCGTGAAGCGCTGCGACAAACTGAGTGGACGCCGGGATGTCGATGCCCTTCGCACGCAGATCGCCTCGTACAGTGTCATCGTTCAGTATGCTGGCTGCCAATCGCGCGTTTGCATCACCGGCATGGCCGCCGCAGGCACCGCAGTGATATCGCGATGCGTACGGGTTGTTAACCGCGCTGGATCCGTGACCCACCAGAGCGATAAGTTCTCCGAACCGTTCTGTGAGCGACATGCCGCGTAGTACAGACTCGGCCAACGCGGATTTCTCCGAAGACGCCAGACCGTGTGGTTCACCGCAGGAATTGACAGGAGTGATTGAAGGCGCCATTTCGCGTTCGCGTTGGAATCCAAACCATCCGCGTACCGTATCGCTCGCGAGTCTTGCCGCGTAGGCGAGACCCAGGGATTCCACGTACGCGAAAGAGCTGACCGCAGCTCTGTTGAATGTGCGCCACGCGGCCCCCAGTTGTCGTTTGTTTTCTGTCTTTGATCGAAGCGCCTCAGTCGCTTCCGCCGTCCTCGCGGTTTCGCGTACCTGATACTGTGGCTCGAGGAGAACCGGGCACTGGGCGTCGGCATCCGCGCCGTCGATCGTCAGTACCTCAATCGGCAGACCAAAGAACCCGGCGAAACCCCGTGTTTCAAGCTTTGGGTCCTCGCATTCGAGGACGCGCCGTAGCCGCTCTGAGCGAACGTCAATGCAGAACACTGCCTGCATATCTGGTGTTGTCTTGGGTGCCGGCAGACTCGTCGGTCGATCCGGGTTCCTGAACGCATCGTCAATCAGTGCGCGTTGGGCATGTTGCTCAAGTGCACGATGCGCAATGAGTCGCAAACGTCGCGCGTATCGCTCTTCGCGGCTTTGTTCGAGGGTGATCGCAACCTGCTCTCGAGCCCACGCGGTTTCCAGCCCCGGATACGCGTTCAGGAGGAGCAATTCCCAAGCGAGACGTACGGCCAGCAACTCGCTTGTCTTGTTTGCGTTGCCACCATGTTGAGTGGATTCCCAGTCGAGGTAGCGCGCATGACCTGCCCAACCCGAAATGCTGGAGAGCAGTCTTGGAAAGTAGAGTTCAAGTCGATCCTCGCTCATCGGCACTGCTTCAGCGGCGAGGTGGAATAGCGCCGATGCATCGCTCGGCAATTCAAGAATGATTTCACGCGCGTTTGGGATCCCGCACGCTTCCAGCTGGCGATCCAAAGAGGCCTCGGCGTGCCACGCAGTGTAGGCGGGAAGCGACTTCCACGGAGAGGGCCAGATCGCCTGGCCTTCATCGAAGTACGATGCAGCCCATACGGATACGGATTCGGTGATCATGGCAGGAAAGTCGATCCCGAATTGCTGAGCCGCAACATCAGCAACCGTCGGTATTAGCGATTCTCGGACGTCGTTGGTGCGTTCCAGTTCACGTGCGAGTTCAACGACACTAAGCTGCTCGTACCCGCCTCCATAGGCACGACCCATCATGGTGATTTCCTGGTCTGTGAGCGCCTGTTGACGAAGTTGTTCGGCGTAGTAGCGCGAGCGCATCATCACGTCACCGTAGCCGGTGCGAGTGAGACGCACACCGGCGTCCTCGAACGTCTCACCAACGAATCCAAGGTACGGATTCGATGCGACAAAATTCTCCAGCGGCCATAGCGGTGCGACCGCACCCGCCGCCTTGAAGGCGGTCTCGACCAAAGTGGTTTCGCTGACCGCGTTTGCCCAGCCATTCAGGCCGACAATTTTCTCGATTGCGGTTTTGGTGGCGGTTTCAGTTTGAGACACGACGGTAAGCTCCAGCAAGACGATTGAGATAGTCGTTGAAATAAAACCCCTTGCGCGTTGCAAGGTAGATGCGCTTCATGAAGTTGGATTGTTTGCCAACCGTCGAGAACTGCAGGAGCGCGACGAGTGCGAACGCGGCGATGATCAGTGATGTCACCACCAAAGCGACCGGTGTGAGTGCTGTTGCACTTGGTAAGGTGTCGGCGAAGTAGGCCTGAATGCCGGCTTGCAGTGTGAAGTACAGTACGGTCGCCAGAGCCGCGTGTTGTACAACCTTTGCGAGAACGGCACGACCTCGTAATCCGCGCACCAGGAAACCACACAATCCGATGATGTAGACAACGCCGAGCGCGAATACGCCGCCCGCGTAGCTAAACAGCGCGTTGGCGCCTAGCGCGATCAGCGAGTAGATACCCAGCGCAACCATCAATGTCAGGAGTAGCCCGCCTGCCGACACGCGTTGTTGGCCTGCGTCCGAAAGCCGCCACTCTCTGACCTGATCGACGGCACTACCCGAGGAGAGAAAGCTGTGCGCCTTATAGAAAGAGTGTGCGACCAGATGGAGCCCTGCCGACGCGAACGCACCGAGCCCACACTGCAACAGCATGAAGCCCATCTGGGCCACGGTTGAGTAACCAAGCTGCCCTTTGACATTCGTCTGCGTCAGCATAATCAGCGATGCGATAACTGCAGATGTGCCACCTATGACGATCAGCATGAGAAGCGCTGTCTGACTGGTCATCACCACATCCGCGAAACGGATCATCAGGTAACCGCCTGCATTGACGATGCCTGCGTGCAGCAACGCCGATACGGGGGTTGGCGTCTCCATGACCTCGGTTAGCCATCCATGTAGAGGAAACTGAGCGGATTTCAGCAAGGCGGCCACGACCAGTAGTCCAGCCGCAATCGAGTTAAGGGATGGCGAACCACTGATTGCCATGCTGTTAATCGTTGCGATTTCGATCGTGCCGTATTCGCGGATGAGCAACGCGGCGGCCGCCAGCAGGGCGAGGTCGCCGATCCTCGCCAGCCAGAATTTCTTTCTTGCAGCGAGAATCGCAAGCGGGCGATCGGGATAGAACAACAGGAGCTGGTGCAGTGTCAGACTGGTGAGCACCCAACCGGTCAGCAGCTGCAGCAGCGTGGCCGACGATACAAGCAACATCACAGCTGCCAGCGTGGCCGCCAGCCGAGCAAAGAACACGGATTGTCGACGGTTACCGTCCAAATAGGAGCGGCTGAAGTTGACCACCACGACGCCAACGAAACTCACAACGAACATCGCGAGCACATTCAGTGGGTCTATGCGAACGCCAAAACCGAGGATCGTAGCGGACGCCGCTGGCCATTGAGCGCTACCGTGAATCGCGTAGCCGAGAGCTGCGGCGACAACGGCGGCGAGTGTCAGAAAGGATCCGAGGCGAGCGATGGGCGTGGCGATCCGCGGATGCGCGAATCGGCAAATAAGTGCGGTCAGGACGAGTATGCCGATTGCAGCCAGTGGGACAGCTGAGAACGTTGGGGTCACCGACCTCTCCATAGTGACTATGTGAAGTGAAAATTACCCAACCTGACCTGTTTAATAAATTACAATATTCCTATGTTTTTCTTCTGAAAATCAGAACGAATCGATATGAGTCTGAATTTCAAACATCTGCGCTACTTCTGGGCCGTTGCCCACAGCGGGAATCTGACGCGTGCGGCTGAGCAGCTGCACGTTTCTCAGTCTGCGTTGTCGGTCCAAATCCGCCAGCTTGAGGAGTGGCTAGGTCAGGACTTGTTTGAAAGACAGGGTCGGAGTCTGGTGCTGACAGAGGCCGGTCGTATCGCCCTCGAATATGCGGATACGCTCTTTTCGGTAAGCGATGAGTTCGTCAATGTCCTTAAAGGGCGCGACTCACACTCGCGACAGGTGATCCGAATCGGTGCGGTGACGACCTTGTCACGCAATTTCCAGATCACGTTTCTCGAACCGCTTTTGGTACTCGACGACGTGGTTGCTGTGTTGCGGTCTGACAGCCAGGAGCAATTGCTCACTAAACTCGAATCGCAGGATCTGGACGTGGTGCTGACCAGTCAATTGCCGCCACGCGATCAGGGTCGACAGTGGCTCGTGCACACGATCGATAAGCAGCCGGTTAGCCTGGTCGGTCATCCGACTCGTGGCGGTTACGATCGGTCCTTGTTGGATATGTTGCGCGAGCATCCGGTGATCGTACCGACGGTCGAAAATGCTGTTCGGATAGGCTTCGATGCATGGTGTGAGCGCAACAGTCTCAGTCCAATCATCAGCGCTGAGGTCGATGACATGGCGCTGATGCGACTGATGGTGCGTGAGGATTTCGGCCTGGCTGTAGTGCCACCCATCGTTGTTCGCGACGAGTTGAACAGCGGCACGCTACGCGATTTCGGAGAAATTCCGGCTCTTGCGGAGACCTTCCACGCGGTCACGTTGAAACGGAAATTCCCGAACCCGCTATTGCCCAAATTGCTGCGTCGTATCGACGACGGTCTGGTGCAGAAACCGGCTAGCCGCTGACAAGGTTGCCGTCTTTGTCGATGAGCAGATCACCGCTTTCCTTGTAAAAGGGCACCGGCGGTAAATCGTCAAGCAAATCTAAAACGCGTTCGCACGGCCGGCACAGTCGCACACCTTTCGGTGAACACACGATGGGTCGATTCACCAGAATCGGATGCTCGACCATCGCATTCAACAGTGTTTCGTCATCGACGCCCGGCTGCGTCAGCCCCAATGACTCTGCCGGCGAGCGCGCAACCCGCAGTGCATCGGCCGGTGACAGGTCTGCAGCAGCCAACAATCCGAGGAGCTGGGCACGGGTCCATCCGGTGTCGAGATACTCAACAACGTGGTGTCGAACTCCCGTTGCCTCGATGATGGCCAGCGTGTTGCGCGAAGTGCCGCAATCGGGGTTGTGATAGATCGTGATCATTCCAGTTTTCTCAGTATTGGCAAGTCTCGGAACGACACACTAATCGCAACTTTGTTGTGTAAACAACTGATCGGTTTGATCCGAAATATTTTGTACATAATCCTGTAATCCCGCAGTCACACGAGTTTCACCGAGCTGTCATGGGTGGGGCCTAATTTGCGCGCGTGCCCAAGCGTCAGAGCGATCAGAGTCACGTGGGGAGACTCCGCGACGACTTTGTATAAGACGCCGGTACACATCCCGAAATCAATAAACTCGAGTTACCTACGGGGGTACACCTGACCATGAGAGATGTGAAAAACACTGAGGTCGTTCAGGACGAATCGTCAGAAGATTTGTCTGTCAATCCGACCAGCACGCCGACGTTCCAGGATGTCGTCAACACGCAGCTGTCGCGTCGCAGCATCATCCAGGGAACGCTGGCAGTGGCGGCGACCGGATTCTTCGCGCCGAAGCCTGGCTTCGCCGCTGAAGCAACGGCCGAAGAAGCGGGCGACCTGATCGGCTTTACGCCGCTCGCGACCGAAGATGCAGCAGCGATTGGCGGCCAAACGATCGCGATCGCGCCTGAGTATGAGTACGACGTTCTGATTCCCTGGGGCACGCCGATTCAGGGTTCCCGCTCGGGCCTGACGCCTTACGAGGGTGACCCGAATACCCGTCCGACGTCCGAAGAACAGGAACAAATGATTGGTATTGGCCACGACGGTATGTGGTTCTACCCGATCAACCTGCCGCGCGTTCTGCAGATGGAAATGAACAAGGGCGAGAAGCTGTCGGCTGAGCGTCGCGCACGCCTGCTGAGCAACCGAGTTGGCGTGCTTTGCGTGAACCATGAGTTCGGTCGCAACACCCATGTACTTGGTAAAGGCTTCCCGGAGACGCTGGAAGACGTTCGTCTGTCACAAGCCGCTCACGGTGTCTCAGTGGTTCTGTTGCGTTACGCGCGTCAGACCGATCGTTGGCGTGTAGCGCCGAGCCGCAGCAAGGCCCGTCGTATCACGGTTAACACCCCGGTAGAGTTCTCAGGCCCGGTGGCTGGCAGTCCGCTGCTCGATAACCCGGCTGGCAACGAGCCGCGCGGTACCGTCAACAACTGTGGTTCAGGCGATACGCCGTGGGGCACCTACGTTACCTGCGAAGAGAACTTCAACGGCTACTTCGGCTCCAACACCACCGAGATTGGCGGTTTCGACGAGCTGCAGGATGAAGCTTATGCACGTTACGGCTTCAGCACCGGCGGCTTTGGCTACGGCTGGCATGTTTTCGATGAGCGCTTCGACCTCACGAACGAAGCCTACAAGAACGAGTCCAACCGTTTCGGCTGGTGCGTTGAGATCGATCCTTTCGATAACAGCGTGACGCCGGTCAAGCGCACCGCACTTGGACGCTTCAAGCACGAAGCCTGTGCGTTCACAGAGCTCGAAGATGGCCGCGTAGCGGTCTACATGGGCGATGATCAGCGCGGCGATTACTCGTACAAGTATGAGTCCAACCTGCCATGGCGCGATTACATCCGTGCCGGCTTGAGCCCGCTTGATGACGGCAAACTTTACGTTGCTGTCTTCGGTGCAGGTCCTGAAGGCGAGGGTATCGGTGAGTGGGTAGAACTGACCCACACAGACGAGCGTATCGCAGCTGCTGGTCTGACCAGCATGGATCTCGTGCTGACCTATGCACGTGTCGCTGCTGACGCCGTTGGCGCTACCCCGATGGACCGTCCGGAATGGACCACGATCGGTGCGAGCGGTGAAGTCTACTGGACACTGACCAACAACGACCGCAAGGACGATGGTGCGGGCGCGTTGAGCGACGTCAATCCGATCTTCGAGAACACCGACGGTTACATCATCAGCACGACCGACACGAGCACGACCACATTCGAGTGGAACATGTTCCTGATCAACCGCAATACGCGTCGTCCTGACGATGCGTCTTCGGATGAGGCGGACGTGCCTTACGCGGCGTACACGGCACCGGCAGACGGTGGTGCGAATGTGTTCACCGACCCTGATGCAGCCTGGGCTGATCCATTCGGTCGTCTGTTCATCGGTACCGATGGCGGACAACGTGATGGTTTGCAGGACCAGTTGGTTGTCATCGACACCAACACAGGTGAGTACAAGCGCTTGCTGACAGGTGTGGCTTCGGACGAGATCACCGGTATCACCACGACGCCGGACTACAAGACGATGTTCACCAACACTCAGCATCCGGGCAACGGTTCGCCGTCCACGACGAACTTCCCGGCAGCGTTTGACGGCGTGACCATCCCGCGTGACTGCACGCTGGTCATTCGTCGTAAAGACCGCGGTATCGTCGGTTCGTAAGCAGACTTTCGTGAAAGTCTGAGAGAGGGCCTCTTCGGAGGCCCTCTTTTTTTGCGCGCCCTGGCAAGGCGTGTGGCATGCTCTTGCCTCGATATCGCAAGGCCGACTGCATGTCAGAGTCTCCCGAGACCCGTGCCACAGTCCCTCAGTTTGGTTTGTGGGCGGGGTTGATCGCTTTCACCACTGTTTTGATTGTTGGGCCCCCAGCGTCACTGATCGTCGAGGGTCAGCTGTTGAGTCCGGCATGGGTTGCACTGGCGCTGTTGGTCCTGATGGCAACCTGGTGGGTAACCGAGGCGATACCTATCGCGGTGACCGCGTTGCTGCCCATTATTGTGCTACCCCTGACCGGTACGCTGAGCATCAATGATGCGGCCGCACCGTATATGCACCCGATCGTTGTGTTGCTGATGGGTGGCTTCATGTTTGCGAAAGCGTTGGAGCGATGGCGGCTACACGAGCGCATCGCTTTGAATATTGTCTACCGATCGAGTGGCAGTCCGTCGCAACTGGTCGGCAGTTTTATGCTCGCCGCGGCACTCCTATCGATGTGGATCTCCAATACGGCGACCTGCATCATGATGGTGCCAATCGCGATGTCAGTCGCTAGCGCTGCGCGGACCGAAGACGAGCGTCCTGAGCATTTCCGAACGGCGCTACTGCTTGGCATTGCTTACGGCTGTTCGATCGGCGGTTTGGGTACGCCGATCGGTACCCCGACCAATCTGATCGTTATCGGTTATCTCAGTTCGGAGTCCGGCCTCGATATCTCCTTCGGTCAATGGCTGGCCTTCGGACTGCCTGTGGTCATGCTCCTGTTACCGGCGGCGTGGTGGGTTCTGACGCGGTGGGTTTTCGCACTGCCGCGGACGGCCAATACTGCAGCGCACGGCGCTGTGGAAGATGCGCTGCAGCGATTGGGGCCTATGCAGTCTTCCGAGCAGCGGGTTGTTGTTGTCTTTGTACTCATCGCCGCGCTCTGGATTTTCCGGCGACCTATGTCTCTGATCGAATTTTCGTTACCGGGAGGGCCCATTGCGCCGTTTGCGTTTCTGACCGACCACATTATCGCTGTCATCGCAGTGTTGTTGGTGTTCCTGGTTGGTGCCGGTTCCGAGAAGCGGGAAGCGTTGCTCGACTGGGCGAGTGCCGAGCGTATTCCCTGGGGCGTCGTTCTCTTGTTTGGCGGTGGCATGTCGCTCGCGAATGCGATCAACACAACCGGTCTGGGTTTGTTTTTTGGTGAGTCGCTGGCCGGCGCCAGCGCTCTGCCTCTGTGGGTGCTGATTCTGTTGCTAACAGCGGCGATTCTCATGCTGACTGAGGTGACCAGCAACGTGGCAACCGCTTCGGCGCTCATGCCAGTCATGGGCGCGCTCGCGTTGAGTGCGGGTCTGCCCGTTGAGGTGCTCGCGGCTCCGATTGCGTTGGCAGCCAGCTGTGCGTTTATGTTTCCTATGGCAACGGGGCCGAACGCTGTGGTGTTCGCCAGTGGTGGATTCAGCATGCTGACGATGGCGCGTGCCGGACTGCGTCTGAACGTGATCGCCGTGTTGGTGATCACGCTTGCGGCGATATTTCTCGCACCGCAGGTGCTGGGTTCAACTGGCGGTTGAGAACCCATTAATTTTGTCGCCAAGTGGCGGTATATTACATCTGAAACTTTTATTGGGGCGACACAGTGAAAATCGGGGTACCAAAGGAAATCAAGGTTCTTGAATATCGGGTGGGGCTGGTGCCCGCCGGCGTGCGAGAGCTGGTTGAGGATGGGCACAGTGTCTTTGTGCAAACCGGGGCCGGCGAGGGCATCGGTATGTCGAATGACGACTATCGCCAAGCTGGCGCAGAGGTCCTGCCAGATGCCGAGTCGGTTTTCACATCGGCGGAACTCATTGTCAAAGTCAAAGAGCCCCAGCTTTCCGAATGCAAGTTATTGCGTCCGGATCAGACGCTGTTTACGTATCTGCACCTCGCTGCGGATCCCGAGCAAACGAGAGCTTTGGTCGAGTCTGGCACTACGGCGATTGCTTACGAGACCGTGACGTCGAGTGATGGCACCCTGCCGCTATTGACGCCAATGAGCGAAGTCGCGGGTCGCCTGTCGATTCAAGCGGGTGCATTTGCACTGCAAAAAGCAAACGGTGGGCGTGGCGTACTGCTGGGTGGTGTGCCTGGCGTGCTGCCCGCGAACGTCGTGGTCGTCGGCGGCGGTGTCGCGGGTACCAACGCTGCCGAGATGGCGATCGGACTTGGCGCCCGAGTGACGATCCTCGACCGATCGGTGCCGCGGCTACGCCATTTTGACCAGGTTTATGGGGGCCGAGTCCAAACGCAGTATTCGACTCGTGATGCGATCGATGCGCTACTGCCGGAAGCCGATCTGGTCGTCGGGTCTGTACTGATCCCGGGAGCTGCCGCCCCGAAACTGGTGACCGCCGAGCATGTGCGCAGCATGCGTGCTGGTGCTGTACTGGTTGATATTTCGATCGATCAGGGCGGCTGCTTCGAAACCAGCCGTCCCACCACGCACGCCGATCCGACCTACGTTGTAGACGACGTGGTGCACTATTGCGTCACGAACATGCCGGGCGCTGTTCCGCGCACCTCGACGTTCGCATTGACCAATGTGACTTTGCCGTTCATCAAGCAACTTGCCCGCAATGGATGGCGCGATGCGCTACGCGCGGATCATCACCTCGCCGCCGGATTGAATGTGCATGATGGACAGGTGTACTACGCGGCCGTTGCCGAAGACCTCGGGTACACGGTCGGTGACGTCGAGGCGCTGCTAGCCTGAGTCTTCGAATAGCTGCCTACAGCGCGCGGTAGCTGCCTGCTTCTTCGAACATCCGAATGAGGAACGTTCGCAGCGTGGCCTCGGCTTCGTCCTTTGGCATCAACCTCTGCGATTCCATTAGCGCTGCCATATCGCTGATGGTTCGCTGTCCGTCGATCATCGACATTAGAAACGCATGGATGCGTGTTGACATGGCCTGACTGCGGAACGAGTCGTTGGTGGGCACCGGAACGTCGGTTCGTACAATCCAGTCAGGCAGCGCGACATGACGCGGCGGTGCCTTCGCGTCGGCTGACTTCGTCATACTCATGACGAGCACCCGTTCGGTGCGGGCGTGGCGGTTGGCGGGCGAAACCATATAGGGAATTTCTGCCTCCACGATCTCGGGTTTGGAGAACCCCTGAGCCTGCAGGATTTCTTCGGTTTCCTCGACGCTGAATCGGTGGGCCGGGTTTGCAGTCCGGAACACGTGCGACCCAAACCAAATCCACCGTCCACCTGGCTTCAGCAAGCGATTCCAGCGAGCCGCCTGCAAAGGCAGCGGCTCAGAGACGACATCGATCAACCACGGTGTCACTAGCGTATCGAAGACTTTCGGCTTGAAAGGTGCCCGAAGGACGTTGGCGAGTACGGGGAAATAACCGGGTTTGACGGGTGCGGGCGCGCTCAGCGTCCTGGCACAAGCAGTCGAGGCGGCATCCATCGGTGCCAGCGGAAACTCGTGCAGATTAATGCGCTCTCCACGCATGACCCGATTCGCGGCGAACAGTAGGAGTGGATTGAAGTCCACGGCTACCGTCATGAGCGGTTCGAGTGATTGATGAAGATCGTAAGCGAGCCGGCTCCCACCGCTGCCGAGCACAAGGAGTTTGCCAACAGAGTCAGTGTCGATAGCGCTGCGCACAAGGTCGTGCGACACCCGGTTTTCCTCGTCACCCCAGCACCAGTCCCGGTGCAGGTTCGCGTAGTAAGTCGACAGTCCCTGATCGGTTGGCAAGCGTGTGCGCATCGCGAGATAGGTGTCGTGATCCGCTGTGAGGCTTTGGATATGCAGCGGTTCCATCAGCGCTTCCAGCTCATCGAGGTGCAAGGTCAGCGCGTCGATTTCGTGCCTGAGGCGAGACTCGGTACTGGCGGGTAAGCCCTCGGCGCCAAGCGCCGACTTCAGTTGATCGATCTCCGATTCGATCTCCCGAACTCTGGCATGGTATCGACTGCGCCAATCATCAATGGCGACCGCTGGATCCGCAAATAGAAACGGAATGTCCTCAATGACCGGAAATTCCACCTTCGCGCCTTTGGAGCGAAGGATCGAATTTTCGAACGTCAGAGGTTGGTCGCAGCGAGGGCATGCGAGGATTTCAAGCAGTGCATCATCGATCATGCGCCGCATGGTAGCCGATTGTGCGATCAGGGGGATGTGCGAAAGTCTCGGTAAACCGCAATCTGTCCCGCCAGGTCCTCACCGTCAGCGCGTCCGTAAAGAACGACGACCTCATCCCGCGAGTCTCCGTCGAGATCGCTGAGCGCAACATCGGTGCCATCCGCCGGCCCCGTGACGTTGAGATCAACAGACTTCTTCGCAAACGCACCCTGCTCATTGCCGCGTCGCCAGTTCAATGCCCGCTTACGCTCTTTCAGAATCAGGTCATTGATGCCATCACCGTCGATATCTCCGAAAACGATCGTCGGAAACTCAACCTGCCCGGTACCGAAGTCGAATTTCACTCGGCTCTTGATCTCTGTTCCCGGCGTCGAGGCGATGGTCCCAAATTGGTCCGCCGGATAGATCTGCACGCGCATCGTCACGGCTCTGGAGAACAGCGCACCGATAATGGCACGCACACCCACCTTTACGCTGGCAGTGACCATCAGTTTGCGCGCCTCGTCGAGCTCGGCGATCCGCGCACCCACCTGATAGCCCTCGCTGGATAACGTGGTGTCGGCCTCCCGATCGAAGATCAGCTGGTCGTCCACGACCCGCCCATGATGTACGCGATAGGTAGTGCGCTTGTCGAATACACCCGCACTCACGGTCTCGAGCGTCATGATGTCGGGCAACGAATCCCCGTTGACGTCGACGAATCGATCCATTTCACGCAGTACGACGTCGTTCTGGTCAATGTCCTCGTAGCTGTTGTAGAAGGCTTCGCGCTCGTTCTCATCGCTCAGGCCAAGCGCTAGTGTCGAGAGTTCGGGTTTTTCTGCCTCACCGCTAAAACTCAAGAGCTCTTTTCCGCGCACCGCGTACAAGCCACCGCCATTGACGCCGGGTGCCGCGGTGACGCTGGTCGGGCGATAGGTGATCGTCTGATCATAGCCGCGGCGATAACTGGGCAGCGCGAGTTCACGCTCGGCATCTTGCGATACGACATGCAAGACGTCGAAGTCGGGGATCAGAAATTCCGCGTTGCCATCATCGTCGATGTCTCTCGCAAAGTTGAGCCCGCTGGTGAGCTCCGCGAGCGACCTGCCTCGGTACAGGCTGCTCGATGAGGCGACCTCTGTGAGTTTGCCATCGAATCGATTCAGCTCAAGCACGCCTTTCGCGGTCAAAACGAACAACGCTTCCGTGGTCGACGTTGACGCGCCCGCATCGATGGCGACAGCCGTATCGGGCAGCTCGATTTCCCGATAGTCGAGATTCGTTGCGTTGAGCCGCAACAGGCCAAGCTTCGGTATCCCATCCTGGTCACGCCCCGCAAATGCTAACGACTCGCCTTTGGTGCCAGGAAATTTGAGCGACACCATGCCCGTCTGGATCCGGAAATCAGGCGCGATGTATTGCGCCTGCGCGAAAGCCTGCGCGCGGGGCGCCATTAGCCAGGCCGCCGCCAGCATGATGAGCAGATTTCTCAGTCGTACGGGTTGTCTGTATTTGGTGATCATGGGGGCTGTCGTTATGGTGGTGAGGCTATTTAGGAGTTCGCTATGACGAAAGCAAGAATGTTACACGCACTTACCCTCGGACTGATTCTGTCGTTGCTGGTTCCCCAGGCACTGGCCGACAAGGTCGCACTGGTCGGGGGAAGGCTCATTGACGGTTATGGTCATGCGCCGATCGCCGACAGCGTCATTCTGGTGGACGGCGAGCGGATCGCGAAAGTGGGCACCGTCGCGACGCTCCCGGTTCCCGAAGACTATGCTGTGATTTCGATGGAAGGCATGGATGTGCTGCCCGGGTTGTGGGAGGCCCATGCGCATTTGATGCTCAATGGCCACGCGAACTATCCACACTGGCAACGCGCTTACCCGGATCGATTCTCGGACGAGATCATGCCGGCCAGTGCCTTGCATCTTCTGCTCGCGGGGGTCACCGCAACCCGTGATCTTGGCGCACCGCTCGAAGATTCAGTGTCGCTACTCCAGCGCGTTAACTCAGGCGAAATCCCCGGTCCACGCTTGTTTATGTCAGGCCCATTCCTGCAAGCGGAAGTCGATGAGTGGCAAAAAGGCTACCGATGGGAGATTGCTTCCGAGCGCGATGCGCGTCGCCGGGTCGCACAGTTGGATGAGGCGGGAATGGCGATCGTTAAGCTAATCGACCAGGACAAAATGCCCTTGGCGGTTGCTCAAGCGGTGGTCGACGAGGCGCATGCAAGGGGTATGAAGGTCGTCGCGCATTCGCATCGCCCGGATGAGATCCGAGTCGGGTTGAAGATCGGTGTCGACAACTTTGAACACACAGGCCTGACCACAGCCCCAGGCTATCCGCCGGATATTCTGGAACAACTCAAGGAGCGCACAGCGACAGGTCGAGTTGCTGGTGGACCGCTGTACTGGACGCCCACGGTCGAAGGCCTTTGGAACTTTGATCGTACGGTTGCCAACCCGGAAAAGCTCGACGACGCTTGCTGGAAAGTGGGCCTAAAGCCAGACACGATTGCCGATATTGAAGCCTCCATCGCGCAGCCAGGGCAACTCGGCTACACCCGCCTGACGCCGCTGCGAAAGCCGACGCTGCAGCGCAAGATTGCGCAGCTGCGTGAAGCTGGCGTGGTATTCCTCGTCGGCACCGACAGCGGCATCCCCATGAAATTCCACTGCCAGTCGACCTGGAACGAACTCGACGTGATGGTTCGCGTGATGGAATTGCCGGTCATGGACGTGATCCGCTCAGCGGTGTACTGGCCGGCGGTCATGATGGACGTTGAAGCCGATCTCGGCACCGTCTCCGCGGGAAAATACGCTGACATCATTGCGGTGCGTGGTGATGTGCTTGAGTACATCAATCTGCTACAGAATGTGAGCTTTGTGATGAAAGGCGGCGTTGTCTACAAAGAGGGCGGTCGCGCGACGGCGGCAGCGGGTATCCAATAAAAAAAGCCGGCCGGTGGTCATGGGTGCCACCGGCCGGCCGTCATCGATACCTCAGAAGTTGAAGTCGACCGTGGCGGTCACAACTCTCGGGTTTCCATAGAACGCTGTGATGTTGCCTTCCAACCCGAGGGTGGGGAAGAAGTAACCAGCGACCTTGTATTCCTCATCAGCCAGGTTGCGTCCGTGCAGACCGAAATTCCAGCGACCGTCATCATCACTCCAGGTAATGCTGGCATCCCAGATGTTGAAGCTGCCCTGATCAAGGAAGGGGTTGGGCGCTTCAAACTGGCTCGCGGCGCTGCGGTGGCTTACGGCACCGGTGAGGTACAGCGTGCCGGCATTGCCGAACAAGCTGAGCTCTGTGCTGTAGTTCAACCGGCCTTGCGCGGTCCAGTCGGGGGTGTTCTGGAAAACACGTTGTGATGCGACATCCTGTCCGAATGCATCGATGAACTCATTGAAAACAGCCTGTATATAACCTACAGACCAGTTGAAGCTGAGACCGTCGGTGAGGTAGGCCACACCTTCGAATTCGGCGCCGGTGATATCCGCGTCGGCGGCGTTCGATGTGATACCGGTGAACGTGTCGTCGATACCGTCATTGTTGGTATCAACACCGACTGAACCCGGGATTTGCACGTCGTCGTAGGCGTTGCGGAACAGGGCGACGTTGGTGACGACACGACCGTCGAGCCATGTGCCTTTCAGGCCGACCTCGAAGGCATCCACGATTTCAGGGCGGAACAACATGAACTCGAACACGTCTGCGGAATCGATATCGCCATCACCGTCCAGATCAGGTGCTGACGTTGTTTGTCCGCGCGGGTCGAAACCACCGCCTTTGAAGCCTCTGTTGTAGCTTGCGTACAGATTCAGATCATCCGTCGGCTGCCATGCGATCGAGACCTTTGGTGTGAACTCCGTGAACTCTTCTTGTCCACGGAAATCCGAGGTGGTCGCGAACGCCGTGGCTGTGCCGCCGAAGAAACTGGACGTGCCGCCAATGAGCGACTCTCGCAAGACGCGAGCATCACGCTCGTCGGAGGTGTAGCGACCACCTACCGACAGGCTCACAGTGTCTGTCAGATCGAAAGTCACATCTGCGAAGACGGCCCAGCTACTGGTATCAACATCACCCAGGGTGAATGCATTGAACCCCGGCAAACTAAGTACGTCACCCAGATTGCCGAGAATCACGTCGAATGCGTTAAACGCATTCGCATCGAGGTAGTAGAAACCGAACAGGCCGTCCCAGCGATCGCCGCTGTACAGAAGCTGCAGCTCTTCGGAGAGCTGATCGTTTTCATAAACAACGGGGACATCGAGATCAACGCCGGGCAGTGAGTCAAAGTCGATCGGTGAGAACGACTCATCTTCGCGATACGCCAGGATATTGCGGATCATCCAGTTGTCATTCAGCGTCCATTCGGTGGTCAACGCGTATCCCTGAGCTTTGACTTCCTGCTCAGGATTGCTGAGACCGGCACGCGTATCGAACACATCGTCCAATACCGGAGCCCCCGTCAGGTTACCCACCGTTAAGCGATGCCCCTGGCGCGGGTCAGACTGGTCATCGATGTAGTCTGTGGCGAAGCGCAGGAAAAAGTTCTCAGAAGGCTCCCACTCGAGACTGCCGCGGAAGCCCGTGATGTCTTTCTGGTAGTTCTCGATGCCGGGCTGCGTGAGGTTGTCTCCGAACCCGTCGCGTGTGAGCTTGGCGATAGACCCGCCGATACGCAGCGTGTCGGTGATCGGTGTCGATGCGGTGAGCACGCCGTCGATCTGATTGTAGCTACCTACGGCCAGACGGAAGTTCGCTTCCGCTTCGTCGCTCAACTTCTTGGTGACATATTTGATGGCACCGCCGATCGTGTTGCGCCCATAGAGCGTCCCTTGCGGGCCACGCAATACCTCGACGCGCTCAACGTCGTAGATATCAAGAACGGCTGCTTGCGGACGGTTCAGGTAAACATCGTCGATGTAGATGCCGATGCCAGCTTCAAAGCCCGCAACCGGGTCCTGTTGGCCAACGCCGCGAATAAACGCAGACAGTGTCGTGTTGGTGCCGCGGGAAACTTCCAGTGTTACGTTCGGTGCTGCTTGCCCGACCGCGACGAGATCGGCGATTCCGGTGCGGTTGAGCTCTTCACCGCTGATGGCGGTGATCGCCAAAGGCACTTCCTGCAGGGATTCCTCACGCCGACGCGCGGTAACCACGATCTCCTCGACGGGTCCTGTGACTTCTGAATCTTGAGCGATAGCTACAGACGGTATGGTGACCGCACAACCGCCACCGAGGACGATACCCGACACGAGTCGAGCGAGAGATGCTGATTTCATTGGTAACCCCCCACAAACAGCACAGCGCAGCGATTGCGCCTCAAATTTTCAACGAACGCTGAATGAAGCTTAATTCAGCGTTCGTTGAAAAATCAATCGAAATTACCTGTCGATTGAGCAAAGGGGCCCTAGTGGGGTTTGCAGATGTGGCGAAAACCTGCGGCGATAAAGGCGGGTAGCCGCTCGTTGATCGCGTCCATATCGCTGGAGTCGCAGACGCCATTGGAGAGGTTGTCGATTCGACCGGTCTCGGCGAAGGTCAGTGTCAGAGCCCCCGACAGAAAGTGGTAGCACCAGAACAAGTCCGCATCACTGGAGTCGGGCAGCGCACGCCGAATCGCATCGATGAAACGGCGCACCAACGGATCGAAAAAGCGGGTCATCAGCTCACCACCCCACTGCGGCGAGTTATTGATCTGTGCAATCAGCGCGAAGTAGTCGCGCCAGGTATCCGGGTCTTCTGCCAGTAGCTGAAGCAACGGTGTGGTAAACGCCTCTATGATCTCTTCGATTGTCGGCGCGTCGTCCGTGTGGCGTTGTTCGACGGCGTCGAGTGCCGCGTGTCGCACGTCGTTCATGTAGTCTGCGCGCCGCATCAGCACGGCATCGAACAGGTCGCGCTTCGAATCAAAATGGTAGTAGGCCAGCGCGACGTCGGCTCCTGCCTCTCGCATGATCTGTCGCACGGTAACACCGGCGAATCCTTCTCGAGCGAAGAGTTTCTCCGCAGCGTTGAGGATGCGTTGCTTGGTTTCGTTCGATCTTGGCGCCACGTGTGCGTTCCGATATTGCCGTGCGAGGAGCGTAGTCTCTCACCGTTTGCCTTTCAACGGACGTTGAATTAGGCTTCAACGCTCGTTGAATTTCTCGTAACCGGGGGGGCGGGTTATGGCGTGGTTCTCTCCGAGACCTTTGCTTTTGCCGCAAATGCTGGACCTCAACGCTGAGGCGCGGGCAAAACAGCCGGCACTGATCGTAGACGACTTGGCCTGGACCTGGTCCGAGCTTGTGACCCAGTGTCGACGCTGGGCGGGTGTACTGACGGGACTTGGGCTTCGCAAAGGCGACCGTGTCGCCGTGGTCATGGATAACGCACCTGAGACGGTGGTCGCGCTGCTAGGCACGGTTTACGGCGGATTCGTCGCAGTACCGATCAATGTCTCCGTCGCGGAAACCGCGATTACCGGCATGCTGTCTGACAGTCACGCGAAAGTGCTGGTTTGTAATGGTGCACACGCGACACGCCTGCAGGCATCGGTTCGCCAGCTGCCGACGCTGCTGGCGCGGATCAGCGTCGAGCGGCAAGAGGGCTGGCAAACATTTTCTGACCTGCTGACGCGCGTAACGCCGGTCTCCCGAGCAGCCGAAGTTACGCCTACCGATGAGTGCAACATCATCTATAGCTCTGGCACGACGGGTCTTCCCAAGGGCATCGTGCACGATCATCGATGCCGTGCTGCATGGGCATACGACATGGCGGTTGTCCTGCGTTACCACCCATCCGCACGCACACTGTGCACGCTTGGGTTGTACTCGAACATCACCTGGGTGGCGATGCTCGCCACAATCCTGGCGGGAGGAACCCTGTACGTCACACGCCGTTTTGATGTTGCAGCGACCATCGATTACATCGCGGCGAACAGCATTACCCATACCGCGATGGTCCCGGTGCAGCTACAGCGGATGTTGGAATCCGGTCCGATCGACAAACAGCGCGTAATAAGTCTTCAGAGTTTGATGTGTTGCGGCTCACCGCTCGCGCCCAGCGTGAAACAATCGGTCGTCGACACGTTCGGTAGTGCCTTCCTCGAGCTCTATGGTTTGACCGAAGGGCTTGTCACTGTCTTGCAGCCCGAGGATATGGACGACCATTTGTCGTCTGTCGGCAAACCGGCACCCGGTCAGAAGATTGTCATTCTGGACAATGAAGACCGCATTTGTGCCGCTGGGGAGAGCGGCGAAATCGTGGGTTACGGACCGCTACAAATGGCCGGCTACCACGATCGACCGGATGCGAACGAAGAAGCGACCTGGGTCGATCCTGACGGCCAGCGATGGTTGCGGACTGGCGATATCGGTAAGTTGGATGCCGACGGCTACCTCTATCTCGTTGACCGCAAGAAGGACATGATCATCAGCGGTGGTCAGAACATCTATCCTGCAGATATCGAGGCGGCTATTCTTGAGCACGATGATGTTGGCGAGGTCGCGGTGATCGGTGTCGCAAGCGATCGTTGGGGCGAGACGCCACTCGCTGTATTTGTTGGGGGCGCAGATCACGAGGCGCTGGTGGAGTGGACCAATGCGCGAGTTGGTAAACAGCAAAGAATTTCGGGCGCGGTCAGCGTGGCCGAGTTGCCCAGAAATCCCAACGGGAAGGTGCTCAAGCGCGAACTTCGAGCCACCTATAAGGAAATCCTGAAACATGCGTGAGCATCGATTTGCTGTCGAGTCGGGTCTCGAACTCTATGGTCGCGAGCACGGCGCGACAGACGGGCCGACGATTGTCGCGCTTCATGGTCTGACACGAAACAGTGAAGACTTTGATTCTTTTGCAGCTTACCTGCCAGACGGCTGGCGAATGCTCGCCCTCGACTTTCGGGGTCGTGGACAATCCGATTACGACCCGAACTGGCAGCAGTACGTACCGGCGATGTATGTGCGCGATGTTCGAGAAGTCCTGCAACAGGCAGAGATCGATCGAGCTGTGTTTTTGGGTACGTCGCTTGGTGGGTTGGTCACCATGCTGCTCGCAAGCGTGACTCCGGAGCTAGCCGCCGGTGCCATCCTCAACGATATCGGCTGCGAAATCGATCCTACAGGCCTTGCACGAATCCAGCAGTACACAGGCAAGTTACCGCCGGTGGCGAGCTGGGACGACGCGCGCGATCAGGTGAAGCTTGTCTACGGCGAAACACTGCCCGGGCTCGACGATGACGATTTTGAACTGCTGGCGCGTCGCTCCTTTGCAGAAGATGCGAATGGCGTTCCGGTGCTGCGATTCGACCCGAATATCGGTCGCGCGATCCGCGAGTTGGATATGGAGCTCGGCGACATGTGGACTCGGCTGGATGACATGCGCGATGTACCGATGCTGCTGCTGCGCGGCGAGAACTCCGACATCCTTAGTCGTGAGGTCGCTATGCGAATGCAATCTCAACACCCGCAGCTGACTCTGGTGGAGGTGCTCGATCGCGGCCACGTGCCGTTGCTCGATGAATCCGACAGCGTTGCTGCGATCCACGCGTTTCTGGAGCCGCTTGCGTGAGACGCGCGGTTTTATGGTCGGTGTGTGCGTGGCTGGCAAGCGGTTGTGCGAGTGTGCCAAGCCCACCCGCGGTCACCACTTCAGGCTTATCCTCAGGTGGCTACATGGCCATCCAGATGCATATCGCATTCAGTGATCGCGTTGCAGGTGCCGCTGCGCTAGCCGCCGGACCTTATGACTGTGCCGCCGGCAACATCGCTCAGGCACTTGGTCCTTGTATCGCTGGGCCACCGCCTGAGCTTGCGACTTTGAAACGTGCTGCAGATACGCGGGCAGATGCCGGTGCGATCGCCGATACCGTGGGCGTGAGCGGGAGTCCGGTGTGGCTGTTTCACGGTCGTCAGGATGCCGTCGTTGCCGAGTCGGTCGTCGCCCAATCAGAAGCGCTTTATCGGGCGCTGGGTGCGGATGTTGTGTTCGAGCGGAGTGTCGAGGTCGTGCATGGCATGCCTACGGTGCAACAGGGTGTGGACTGCCTAACGATGACATCGCCCTTTGTGAATGCCTGCGGCTATGACGCAGCGGGTGCTTTGCTACAACATCTGACCGGGCGCTCTGGCGAGCGAGCGGCCTCACCGACAGGTGACTGGATGGAGTTTGCGCAGGATACCTCTGCTGGGCTGTCCGAGACGGCGATCTTGTATCGCCCTCGCCAATGCACCGATGCGAGCGCCTGCGATATTCATGTCGCGTTTCATGGATGCCAACAGAATCGGACCGCGGTAGCGGACGCCTTTGTTCGCGAGGCCGGTTATGCCGAGTGGGCGGACGCGCTTGATTTGATCGTGTTGTTTCCCCAGGCGGCTGCCGGTCCGATGAACCCACTTGGTTGCTGGGACTGGTGGGGATACTCCGGCAACGAATACGCGACGCGCGAGGGCGTACAGTTGAATGCGGTGCTCGCTATGGTCGATGCTCTGCTCGCGCGCTGATCGATGAGCTTCGCCTGGGTCTTGTTTGTGGTCTACCTCGTCGCGACGGCGTGGCTAGGCTGGATCGGCCACAAGAGAACCGGTGGGTTCGACAGTTTCGCGCTAGGCGGTGGCGATATGCATCCGCTGGTCGTCGGGATCACGCTTGCCGCAAGCACAGCCTCGGCGGCGACGTTTATTGTGAACCCGGGCTTCATCTACGTTGATGGACTGTCCGCGTGGTTTCACCTGGTGCCCGGTCTTGTGACCGGATTGACCGGCATGCTGTTTCTGCTGTCGCCGGCTTTTCGACGGATCGGGGCGCAGACGGGTGCACTGACGCTGCCTGACTGGATCGCGCGACGGTTTGACTCGCGTCGGTTCGCCATCTATTTCGCAATTCTCAGTTTGTTGTCGTTTGCGTTTGTTGTGCTTCTGGTCGGTGGCATTTCGATTGTGATGCAACAGCTGCTTGGGCTGAGCAATGTCGTTTCGCTCGTTATCACGTTGACGTTTGTAACCGGATACGTCTTCATCGGAGGGACTCACGCACATGTATTGACCAATATGCTGCAGGGCACGCTGATGATCATCGTGTGCGTCCTCGTGCTGGGCTCCTGCGCGTGGGTTGTGTCGCAGAGTGATGTTTCGTTGGTGTCGGCGCTGCGAGCTGCAGATCCGGACTTGTTACTTTGGGTGAACCCGAATGGCCAGTTCTTCAGCGAGCCGTTTTCGGTTTTTGTCGCGGGCTTCATCATCGGCGCAATTCTTGCGTGCCAGCCGCACATCCTGACCAAGGCGCTCTACGTAAGCTCAGACCGAGCTGTTAACCAGTATCTATGGGTATTCGCCGGCGTGATGCTGATGTTTGCATTGCTGGTGACCGTCGGTTTTGTCGCGCATCTTGTTGTTGATCCTGCCGACCTGATCGATGCAGCAACAGGCGCCTTCCGTCAGGATCTTGTGATGATGACCTATCTTGGCGCCGTATTCCCGCCGTGGTTGTTCACTGTGATCGCGGTCGTGCTGCTGGCCGCGGCGATGTCGACGCTGGATGGTTTGCTCGTGGCGCTCAGCACCATCACGGCAAACGACCTGGTGCTCAATCTCGGTAGTCGTGGACGGTCTCCGGAAGCCCACCAGGCGTTGGCGATGAAGGCCGGGCACGTGGTCTTGCTCGTCATGGCAATCGCAGCATTTGTAATTAATCTATCACCACCCAAGCTGCTCGGTATTTTCGGTCAAACCGGCGTCTACGGGCTTGCCGCTGCGCTCGCGCCACCCCTGGTTCTGGGTGTTTTTTGCCAACGCCCGCCACTGCGATTGGCGGTGGCGATGTCGTTTACCGCCCTTGTCCTGCACTTTGGTCTGTATTTCTCGGCGGGAGCCTGGTTGCCCGGTCTCGACCTGAACTGGGCAAACCCCGGTGTCACCGCATCAGTCGCAGCCATCCCGACCCTGATCCCCGCGGCGGTTTACGCCTGGTTGGAGCGCTGATCTCCCAAGAGTTGCGATAGACTCGCAGCATGCAAAGAACGATCAGCCTTGTTGGTCTGCTTGCGCTGGCGACGCTACCGGTTTCGGCCTCAGAGTCTCAACCTGATCAATCGAGCAACTGGCGCTTTGAATGCATCGGAGGTGCGTTGATATGACGTTTGAATCAATGCCGGATTTCAATGGGTACACGCTCGAGGAGTTGCTGGAAGCGCAAGCAGGTATCAATCGCGAAAAGTACCCGGAGCGCGCTAAAGAGATCGACAACTTGATTGCCTGGCGTCAGGCGCGAGGGTTCGGCGTGCGTGGCAGCTATCCCGAACGGATTCGATCACTGCCGCTTTTCGATGGGCAGTTTGATGCCTACAAACTGGCTGCTGAAAGTGCCAGTGTGTTGTTCGCTACCTACCCGGCCGGCACGGAAATTCCGCCCCATACCCACGACACCGATAATTACGGAGTCATCACGCGCGGCGAATTGCTTCTAACCATGAACGGTGAAACCACCCATCATGCATTGGGGAGTTGGTATCACGTACCCGCAGGCGTGGCGCATTCGGCGCGATTCATGGTCGATACAGAAGAGATCGAATTCTGGTTCGATCCAACGGACCAAGGCTAATTCAGCCGCGCGCAGACGCTTCGATGACACGCCAGTAGTCATCGACCAACTCAACGGCCTCGATGAAGGCATCGCCAACATCGGATTTCATCATGTAGCCTGCCACGTTGAGATCATAAGCCTGATAGAGATCGGATTGCCGTGCCGATGTGGTCAGGATAAACACGGTATGGGCTTTGTGATCGTCGTCTTCGCGAATTCGCTTCAGAAACTCAAGTCCGTCCATTCGCGGCATATTGATGTCGAGCAGGATCATCACAGGTGCCGAAACTGCTTCGCTGTTCAGTAACTGAAGCGCTTCAAGACCATCATGTGCCACAAAAAAAGGGTTTGCGATTTTTCTCTTGCGCAACGCGCGGCGCACGTTTTCTATATCGACTTCGTCGTCTTCGACCAGCAATATATTGACTGGCAGTGTATCCATGAACGTCCTGTCCCCTTGTGCCACTTTATGAAGTGATCTTTAAGAATCCGGTTCTGTTTTGTGTCACAACAAAGACATTGTCGTGTATGTTCATCAATTAAAGCCGAGCATTATATTCGGTTTTTTAGAACAATTGAATTTATGAACCCTCGGATTGTTGGTTGATGAGCACCGCTGCCTTATTGGCTGCCAGTGTCGCAGTTATCGTCGCTTTCGCGCTGGGCAATTGGTTGGGCTTGCGACGTGTGGCGGATATGCGCTCTCAGCTCAAGAGTCAGGGCGAAGCTTTGGCCCAAGCGCAAGCTCGACAGGCGAAGCTACGCAGCGCGCTTAAGGAAGCCGACGACGATGTCGAGCGGTTTGCCTACATTGCCTCGCATGACCTGAGAGCACCGCTGCGGGCGATCGACAACCTCGCTGAATTCCTCCGCGAAGATCTTGCGGACGCACTTACTGAAGAATCGCGCCGTCATTTGGATTTAATCAGTTCGCGTGTGGCCAGACTGGACAGGTTGTTGGTTGCGCTGCTCGAGTATCTTCGCGTCGGGTACGGCACGGAAGAAAGAGCGACCGCGGATGTTCGGGCGCTGGCGCAACAGAGTGTCGATCAGCATCTGTCCGCTTCCAGCAAGGTTACGCTCACCGGGGATGTGGGTACTGCCCGATTGGCTCGCCAGAGTTTCGTGAGTTCCCTGGGTCTTGTGCTGGAAAACGCCGAACGGCATACCGATGTGGCTGAAGTTCATATCCAGATCACGCTGGCGCGAAGCGATGACTCGATTTCTGTGTCCGTACGAGACAACGGGCCAGGTATCCCGCTCCATCTTCAACAACGGGTCTTCGATCTTTTTGAGACGTTGCAGCCGCGCGATAAAGTCGAGTCGAGCGGAATCGGCCTTGCGATCGTCGAAAAGACCATGCGTCGATTGGGCGGATCCGTTGTTCTTGAATCTGACCCAGAGAAAGATCGCGGCACAACGGTGACGTTGGTCTGGCCTGCCTGAACAATCCGCGCTCGGCTACAATAGCGGGATGACTACCGCTAGTTCCAAAACCGCGGGGCACTACGATGTCATCATCGTGGGTGCCGGGCTCTCCGGAGTCTGCACGGCCTGGCATCTGCAAAAGCACCGCCCGCAAGACCGCGTGCTCATAATTGAAGCCCGCGAGTCCGTTGGTGGCACGTGGGACCTGTTTCGTTATCCCGGCGTACGCTCTGACTCAGACATGCCGACACTCGGATATGCCTTTCGACCCTGGCTTGAGCGTGATTCGATTGCCCATGGTGAGCGTATTCGCAACTACATTGAGCAAACCGCCAGCGACTCCGGACTACTGGAGCAAATTCGTTTTGGTCACAAGCTCCTGCGAGCTGATTGGTCGAGCGACGGGGGTATGTGGACGCTGCATACGCAGACGGCAGAAGGTGAGCAACAACTGCACACCCGATTTCTCATGATGTGCACGGGATACTACGACTACGATCAGGGCCATACACCCGACTGGCCAGGACTGCAGCAGTTTGCGGGTCCGGTGGTTCATCCCCAGCATTGGCCGGATGATCTCAATTGGAAAGACAAACGGGTTGCGGTGATCGGCAGTGGCGCGACGGCGGTGACCTTGATTCCGTCTTTGGCCGAAGATGCGCGGCGCGTCACGATGGTTCAGCGCACGCCAACCTACATCGCGGAAATGCCCGCGCGAGATGCCTTGGCGCGATGGTGTCACCGACATCTGGGCCCGAGACTTGCGCATTGGCTGACTCGCTGGAAGAACATTCTTTACACGATGTTCACCTATCAGTTGTCGCGCCGTTTTCCTGAATTTATGCGGCGACAGTTGCTCTCGCAGGTTCGCGAGGCGGTAGATGGCAAGCTGGACGTGGACAAGCATTTTTCGCCGCCCTACAAGCCTTGGGACCAGCGACTGTGTCTCGCTCCGGACGGTGATTTCTTTGCTGCGATTCGTGCGGGTAAAGTTGACGTCGCAACCGGAGACATAAAGTCGATCGACGCGACCGGTTTGACGTTGCAGGATGACACCCGTGTCGACGTCGACATTCTGGTGACTGCAACCGGTCTGTCGCTGAAGGTTGCAGGTGGCGCGGACTTGTATGTCGATGGGCATCGAGTGCGCGCGGCCCGACGCACGACCTATAAGGGTGCCATGTTAAGCGGCGTACCGAACTTGGCGCTCACCATGGGCTACACCAATGCCTCCTGGACTCTGAAGTGTGAGTTGATTGCCGAGTGGGTTGTCCGGTTGAGAGACCATATGGAAGCGGCAGGAAAATCTGTCGTACTGCCACTCGGTCCGCGCACTCGTGGCGATCGAGCATTCATCGATCTTGATGCTGGCTATATTCGACGTGCGGATCATTTGCTGCCACGCCAATCGCAAGCGCATCCGTGGCGGGTGAATCAGAACTACTTCCAGGACCTGCGTGCGTTTCGCTGGAGTCGTGTCGACGATGGTGCGCTCGAATTTCTTTCTGTTGGCGACAACATGAGTTGGGAGCCAGCGCGCGGCGCGGGCAGCTAGCAAAAAAAACGGGAGCCGAAGCTCCCGTGCACTGGACCCTTAAGGGTTCTTCTTATCGTGTTGGTATTGTTCGGTTCAGACGCTACGACGACGTCGCAGTCCAAGTGCCGCGAGGCCAAGACCAAGCAATGCGAGGCCGGCAGGCTCAGGCACTCGGTGAATCGTCGCCTCGAGGCTGGAAGACAACCAATAAAAGTCGTTGTAGCCCTGCCACCATGCTGTGTCCTGAGCACTCACGGTAACGGCAAGGACGCCATCCGTGTTCAGTGCGTCGACGCCCGCATTGCTGACGCTCATCAAGGTCGCTGTCAGAGAGAAGAATCCGCGCCCGGCGACATTGAAGGTCGCGGTGACGCCGCCAGCAGAAACCTCTGCCATATCGAGCGCCCAGTCGCCCCAGAACCAGCCGTCGGAAAAGTTGAGTGTCAGCTCAGCACTGATGACTTCATAGAGATCCGGAACGCCGAATTCAGTGAGGTCGTGGTAAATCGTGTGCGACTCGGTTTCGCCCATCGATTCTTGTACGTCGATCTCGTCGGTAACCGTGATAGTCGTGGCCAAAGCGGGGTTGGCGAATACAAGCGCAGCAAGCAAGGCAGCAGTCTTCATCAGTTTCATTGTTTTTAGTCCCTAAAAAGAAACAGATAATCACTTAGGTAAAAGCAAATGTTATGCCAAGAATTAAATTACAGAAAAAACAATCGGTTGGTGTGTTTCCTAATGCCTGGAGGATTAGGGTTGTAAGGTATCTCGACAGTGGTCAGGCAGGTTGTTCGGTTTGCTCGTCCTTGAGTTCGAGATAGTCTGACAACCAGGCGGTTAACAGGTAGAACGGCCCGGTATCGAGCAGCGCTGTCAGCATCTTGAAAAGATAGTTGCTGAGCATCAGCGAGAGGAAGGCTTCGAGTGCCAGGTCGCCTGCCAGTAGCGCCGCGCCGAAGGTCACTGTGATCACGACGACTGAGTCCACCAGTTGGCTCGTTAGCGTCGAGAAGTTGTTTCGGATCCAGAGGTGCTTGCCTTTGGTCAGGCGTTTCAAGAAGTGGAATACCTGAACATCACAATACTGCGCTGCTATGTAGGCGAGCATCGACGCGAAGACGGCCCCTGTCGTGGTCGCGAAAATCAAATCGAACAAACCGGTTGAGCCTTCGAGCGTGCTGCCGTCGGGCAGACCGACGGGTGCCGCCAGTTGGATATCCTGCCAGGGCGGCATGTTCTGCGCCTCAGGCATGGCGTCGATCAACAGCATTACAAGCAGGATGAATACGTTGAGTCCCAGACCCACGGTCACCATGAAATTCGCGCGCTTTTTACCATAAAGTTCCGAAATCAAGTCCGTACATAGGAACGTCAGTGGGTAAGGAAGTACCCCGGCGGCGACTTGAAGTGGTCCGATTTGCACAAAATGGGATATGCCGAGGATGTTCAGCATTGTCATGGCACACAGGAAGGTGCCCGCAAGCACCAGAAACACGCGCTCTCGGCGACGTGTCAGGTCGTCTTCGGTGAACATGAAGCAGATCGCATCCGGGAATCGTCAGAACCTGTAACCTGCATGGCATGAAACTCTTCGTCAAGCTCATGGCATTCGTGGTGGTCCTCGCACTCGCCGGCCCATTTTTCCTGAAAGGTCCGGATGGACAGCCGTTTTGGAAATTGCCGACCAAAACAGCAGATTTCAAAGCCTTGGCGGGTAGGGCGGTGCCCGAGCCGCTCAAGGACACGACGGTCGAGGTCTATAAATGGCAGGACGCGAATGGGCAGTGGCATTACGGTGAGGCGCCACCGGATTCAGGTGAATTCAACCTGATGGAGATTGACACCTCGATCAATGCCGTTGACGTTGAGCCGCCCGTTTCGTTCGCGCAGGAATCGCCTGAAGCCGAGTCACCGGCAGGCGAGAATGTGATGCCATCGCCGCATATCTCGCCCCTGATCCCGATACCTGACCCGGAAGCGACTCGCCAACTGCTGGATGATGTGAAAGCGATTCAGGAGCTCGCCGATGAGCGGGCCCGGCAGCTGGAAGCAATCTCCCGCGATAATTAGACAAGTCCGCGTCGGAATACTTTACAAATACCCAGAAATTTCCCTCTGTTCCTTTGTCGTATTGGTTAAAAGAATATTTAAAACAGTTGTTTAGGTCGATTGGCACGTGGTTTGCTCCTATTCAACCGATAACTAAATATTCAACCGGGCATCCGGGGACTTGAAGGAATTGCAATGAAGAACGTACTGATCAGCCTGGCATTGATCGCTGTTTCAGGAGCTGCGAGCGCAGGACCTGTGTGGGAATTCAGCACTGGGCCTGGAAACTTCGGTGACAACAGCAGCGAGTACTCGTATGGATATGACTCCATCACGACCCGCTACGACACCAACAACAGCGATTTCACCTTCGAGGTGGACTACGCGGGTTCAAACAACCCTGACGTCGACGTCGATCGTCGCAACGACACAGCACGCAACGGTTGGCTGGTAGTCAACGTTGGCGGCAACCCGAAAGGCGAGGACGGCTTGGCCATCCTGTACTTCGATCGTCCATCGGGCAACGTATGGGCCTACGAGTACAACGGCGCGAACAGCCCGAACAGCTGGGCGACGATGAACTTCCTCGGCTTTTTCAGCGGCGCCTACACGACCAGCAGCTCAGTATCGACGATCTCGATCAATGCGAGCATCATCAACAGCACGCTGCTCGGCGGTGTCCAGTTCGGCGAATCGGTCGGCATCTGGTTCCACCCCGCGTTCGGTGGACGCCTGATCGGTGACAGCAACGGCATCACGCGTTTCGACGCAGATCGCACGGCGTGGTACGACGTCGCTTACCGCGATGCAGTGAATGTTCCTGCTCCGGCTACGCTGCTGCTGATGGGCCTTGGTCTCATCGGACTCGGCATGCGCCGTCGCCGCAGCTAAGAGGGGTAAGACCCGAGGCAATCTAGCCTCACATCAGATCCGAAAGGGCCGGCTTTATGCCGGCTCTTTTTTTGCCTCTGTTTTGTCAACCAATCGGTTGGCCGTGCGTTCTAGGTAGCAAACAACGGCTGTTGCCGGACGATACCTTCAGAACAGGGAGCAAAATCATGAAATCACTTTCAACCATTATCGGCGGCGTTTTGATTGCTGGCGGATTGAGTATCGCTGCGGTGGAGCGCGCTGAGGCTGCGACTACCGGCTTTGTTGCGGCGACATCCGCCTCTGCGGCAAGCGGTGCACGTCGCGGCGCCAAACGGGCCGAACGACGCCAGCGTGCTGCACGCCGCGAAGGTACACGCACTACAACGGCGACAGGGCGTAACGGCAAGACCGCCGAGCGCACCACGACTCGCGAGGTTGACGAGGCCAACCGGAGCGCACACACGACGCGTGAAAGCACTGGTCCCAACGGCAAGACGGCGACGCGCACGACCGACGCGGCGCGAACAGAAAATGGATATGCCCGCGATACCGATTGGGTTGGACCGAACGGTCAGACGGCATCGCGCAATGCAGAGGGTAGCTGGGATGCCGAATCGCAAACCTGGAGCCGCAACGTTGTGGAAACGGGCCCGAATGGCAACACGCGTAGTGCGGATATTGACACGACCCGTACCGAAAACGGTGCGACGCGAACCGCTACACGAACCAATGCTAACGGCGAGAGTGTGACTCGGAGTCAGAGTATTGAGCGATCCGCTCCTGAGGTGTCGAGCGAAGCCGACGACGAGGGCAAATAGTCTCCTGAGAGAATGAACCAGCCAAGACCACCCCCAACTCCGTCACTGGTTCAAGAGTTAGCCCGGTCATCCGTGACCGGGCTTTTTTTTGGCTAGCTAGCCGGTGAGCTCTTGGTGGAGTCGATCACCTTGGTCGCTGCACTGATCATGGACGTCATGTCGGACAGGTTAGCTGGCACGATCAGCGTGTTGCCTTCTTTGGCAAGGTTGCCAAAGCGTGCGAGATAGTCTTCCGCAATACGCAGCTGCATCGCCTTATCGCCACCGTCACCGGAGAGTGCCGACGCGACCTCTCGCAGACCCTCGGCAGTGGCTTTAGCAACTTCGCGAATCGCCTCAGCTTCACCGCGCGCTTCATTGACCTGCTTGGCCTGCGCCGCCTCGGACTCGAGTACCACGCGACGCTTCTCAGCTTCGGCCTGGTTAATCTTCGCGTCGCGTTCACCCTCAGAAGTCAAAACCGTTGCTCGCTTCTCACGCTCGGCGCGCATCTGCTTTTCCATCGCGCCCAGCACGTCATGCGGCGGGTTGATGTTCTTGATCTCGTAGCGCAGTACCTTCACGCCCCAAGGGTCAGATGCCTTGTCCAGTTCATCCACGACAGAAAGGTTGATCGCGGTGCGTTCTTCGAAGGTTTTGTCAAGATCAATCTTGCCGACCTCACTACGCAATGTTGTCTGAGCCAGCTGGGTTATCGCGAAGATAAAGTCGCCGATACCGTAGGACGCACGCTCCGGGTTGGTGACCTGCACGTACAGAACACCATCAACACCGACCTGTACGTTGTCCTTGGTGATACAAACCTGCTCTGGAATATCCATCGCGTGTTCTTTCAGGGAGTGCTTGTAGGACACGCGCTCTAGACCCGGGATCAGAATGTGGAACCCTGCATTCAGTGTTCTAGAGTATTTCCCCAATTTCTCGATTACGTAAGCGCTTTGCTGCGGGACGATGGTGAATGTTTTCACCAGTGCCACGACAAGCGCGATCGTGACGACTATCCCAATTATCGATCCAATTTCCATAGACATTTTCTCCTTGTTGTTGTGAATTCAAGAGGCGTTGGCGGTGTCCGGTTCCGGTAGGGCCTCGATCTTAAGCAGAGAACCTTCCGTTCTGACGATCAACGCCTGATCACCTTCGCGCAACGCCGTGTTGCCGACGTTCACTGCTGTCCAACGCGATCCTCGGAAGGCAACCCTGGTTTCCGCACCTGCACGAACGTCTTCCAGGACATCAACATGTCGCCCGTCTACCTGGTCCTCAAAGCCGATCGGATTGCCACGCAGTTTGTCGTATAGCTTCCTGCGGAACAGCACGGTTAAAGCGATTGCGGTCACCGTAAACGCGGCCCAATGCATCGCTGCAGGGATACCGGCCCCAACCGACACAATGGTTCCAGTAGCTATTGCTGCTAGGCCGAGGAACAGCAGGTAAAACGCTGCGTCCACCATCGTGAACTCGACAGCAATCAGGACTAGCCCGATCACGATCCATACCCACCAAATCATGTGTTGTCTCCTCCGTTATTTGTTGGTCAATTATACGGCTTTTGCGAATCGAACCGAATAGGGCAATGATCGAAAGGAAGCTGAAAGTTGTTGAAAAAACAACAATTTTTAGAATCCTCAGTGAGTTAGCCCAAGCGAGATTTCAGGTAGGCAGACGAAATCTGGTGATTTCTATGTGAGAAAATATGCCCATAAAAAGGAATTTAGGCTTCAACTGAGAGGACTCTCGCCTTGCGCCTTGCAGTGCGACCCGGTGCACGACAGAATAGCGAAAGATCGCGAAAGAACGATGAAAAAGGGGTCACGATGAATACACGTTCGCGGATTTACGCGCTCGTTTTGGTTTCCTTGGTAACTTTGAGCGGATGTGGCGAAGTTCCAGCCCCCGATCCGGTCTCTGAAGCGATCGAGATCAAGGCCGTAGTCATGGCGATGTTCGAGCGGGGCGAGCCGCTCGGTGATGAGCCTGGTGAGCTCCAACGTTGGTTGGAGGGTTATGAGATCACTGAAGAGCTTGCGTTTCCGGCCGGCGAATCCAGCCTCTACCTCACGGATGATGGCGTTCTCATTCTCTTGCTAGGCGGCGGTATTCCAAACGCCACCGCGTCGGTCATGGCGTTGGGGCTTGATGATAGAGTCGACGTCTCCAAAGCATATTGGCTCATCGCCGGTATTGCCGGTGGGGACCCTGACGATCTGTCCTTGGGTTCGGCTGCCTGGGCCAGACACGTCGTCGATGGCGACCTGCTCTATGAGATCGATGGTCGTGAGATTCCCGAGGACTGGCCCTACGGTTTGATTCCTCTCGGTGCCAAAGAGCCCACACAGAATCCCGAAGATATCTACGGCACATGGACGCTCGACACCGTCCATTTTGAGCTCGATGCCAATCTGGTCGATTGGGCGTATCAGCTGACCAAGGACGTTGAGCTTCCAGATGCCCCGGGCATCAGTGAGTTCCGCCAGCTTTACCCGGAGGGCAGTGCCGCGCGGCGGGCGCCGTTTGTGACCATTGGCGACACGTTGTCGGCCAGCACGTACTGGCACGGCGAACTACTGAACACCTGGGCTAACGATTGGTTGCGCTTATACGCAGGCGCGGACGCGAACTTCATGACCTCCAATATGGAGGACAGCGGGACGCTGACCGCGATCCACCGGCTCGATCGTATTCAGCGCGCCGATGCCGACCGGGTGTTGGTGCTGAGAACAGCCAGTAACTTTACGATGCCGCCGCCGGACAAATCGGCTGCCTGGAGCAAGTCTGCGCCTTATCCGGACAACGGGATTCCGTCGATCGATACGGCATATACCGTGGGCCGGGTGGTGCTCGACGCCATCGTGGACGACTGGGACCAGTACCGTGACACGCTACCGACGGCGACACCCGGCACCGGCGAATGAGTTGGCTGGATAAGCGGTTCCGCCTGAATGCTGCCGGATCCAACTTTCGCACTGAGTGTATTGCCGGTGTGACCACATTCCTGTCGATGGCCTACATCACGGCCGTCAACCCCGGCATCCTCTCCGAATCCGGTATGGACTTTGCCGCCGTATTCGTTGCGACTTGTTTGGCTGCTGCGGTTGGCTCTATCGCTATGGGCCTGCTCGCCAACTACCCTGTTGCGCTGGCGCCGGGCATGGGGCAGAACGCATTCTTCACCTACGCGGTCGTGATCGGCGGCGGCTACTCCTGGCAGACCGCGCTGGGGGCAGTGTTCGTTTCGGGCATTCTGTTCCTCGTGTTGAGTGTTCTGCCATTTCGCGAGTGGTTGATCAACGCGATTCCGCGAAACCTCAAACAGGGCATTGCCGGGGGTATCGGGCTGTTCCTCGGATTCATCGCACTGCAGAACTCGGGAATTGTCTCGGACAACCCCGCTACTTTGGTGCAGCTTTCAGACCTGACAAATTTCGCGCCTGCGGCATGTCTTGCTGGCTTCGTCTTGATTGTTGCCCTGACCGCGCTGCGCGTCACCGGTGCTGTCATTATCGGCATTCTTGCGGTCTCGACTGTCGGTTGGGTTTCCGGTCAGGTCGAGTTTCAGGGGTTGGTGTCGATGCCACCATCCGCGGCGCCAGTCTTTCTTCAACTGGATATCGCCGGGGCGCTGCAAATCAGCATGCTCACCGTGATCTTGTCCTTCTTGATCGTGGACGTGTTCGATACTGCGGGCACGCTAGTCGGTGTCGCGATGCGCGCGAACTTGCTGGATGCGCAGCACCGGCTACCTCGTCTTCGCAAGGCACTGCTCGCCGACTCCGGCGCCACTGTTGCTGGCGCGCTGTTCGGTACTTCCTCCACGACCAGCTTTATCGAGAGTGGTGCGGGTGTGGAGGCCGGCGGTCGAACCGGACTGACGGCGGTCGTCTGCGGGGTGCTGTTCCTCGCTTGCCTGTTCCTGGCGCCGTTGGCGCAGAGCATCCCTGCTTATGCCACCGCCTCCGCATTGCTGTTCGTCGCCTGCTTAATGGCGCAGAGTCTTGCATCGCTGGATTGGGCCGACCCCACAGAGAGCGCGCCTGCCGTCATTGCTGCCCTGTCGATGCCGCTGACGTTTTCGATCGCCGAAGGGATCGGTCTCGGGTTCATCAGCTACGCTGCGATCAAGTTGCTGTCAGGAAAGGCGCGAACCTGTTCTCCGGTTGTGTTCGTGGTCGCGAGTATTTTTCTGGCCAAGTACATCCTACTCTGACCCGCAGACTCCGGGCACACAGTCGCGGTACGTCGGCCAGTCTGCCAGTAGCGTATCGATCACACGCGAGCCGGTTCGATAGATGTTCTCGAGCGCTGCCTCGAGACCGCTATAACCATCGTTCTCGCTCAGCAGGTTCTCCGCTGCACTGACCCCGGGGGGAGGTACGGTGTAGTTGCTCGCACCACGGAGTACGAGGATTCGGTCAACATCTGCACGGCCCATTCGGTCCAGATAGGTCAGAGACTGCAAGGTGCCGGTTTCTTCCATCGCTGAGGAGACAAACTCGCCTTCGCCATCTGACTAGTGTGCGACCCAGGCATTCGCCCAGTCGTTGAGCATCTCACCGTGCCAGAACGTCGAGGCGGCAAGGTGATCTCCTAACATCACTGACGGGGCTTGCTGCGCGTTCGGATGTTCGGTGTAACGCGCCCGCGACTGCTTCAGCGAATCCGAGTCGAATAGATCCGTATCCTTGGTGAGGTTATACGCCCACTGCGCAAGGTCGCCATTGATACGATAGACCTCGCCATTGGGCTCTCGCCGTGGCTGCTGGAATGGCGTTTGTACATGCCGTTCGATATATCCCCAGTCCCAGTCATCCGGTTTCTCGCGTGCGTCGATATGATGCGCGATGTCACCATCCACAAGAAACTCTGCCCAGGCGACAGAACCTAGCGACGCATCCTCCGGATCGAAGCCGGCAATTCCAGCAACCATCCAGTAACTCTTTGACAGATCGAACCGGGGGTCCATACCGAGCGCCATTACCGACGCAGCCGCTTTGGCCGTGCCGATACCCGTGACGATCCCGAGTACGCCGGTGTCTGCGTTGTAGTGGTAGTGGTGGTGCGCACCTGACTCAACAACCTCTGTCAGCGCCTGGCGCTCGTTCCATAGCTGAAACTCGCCAGCCGCATCGCCGGAGTCGGCACCGCGTTCAAACATGGTGATGATGACGACCTTGGGTTCTATCAATGCCTCAGATTCTTTTGGCGGTTGCGAGCACGCAAACACTGCAAGCGTCGAAAAGGCGATGAACATTCGACGAAAACACATAGTTTAGACCTCAAAAAAAGCCCGAGCAGCGATGCTGCCCGGGCTCTGTAGGTTACTGACGCGAAACGATCAGAAGCTGAAGCTGACGCTAGCCTGATAGTGACGCGGCAGTTCCGGCAGAACGATCTGCGAACCAAAGAGGTTCGGGAAGTTAGCGCGGAAGTATTGCTCATCCGTGATGTTCTTGCCGGTCAATGCGAACTGCCAGTTATCGGTCTCGTAAATCAGGCCGAGGTTAACCAGCGTGTAAGACGGCAGCTCAACGGCCTGCGAGAAGCCCGAGAATACCGAGTCGACGTTGACCACACTCGCGTTGACCGCGACACCGTTATCGAACGAGTAGGTGCCCGTGAACGAGTAGATGTTCTCTGGCATACCCGCACGACGTGCACCGGCTTCACCCGGCTGCGGCGCAAAGACGATACCGATCAACTGACCACCGAAGATGGTTGTCGGGTCGATCTGTGGAACATCATCTGCACCGAAGAAGCTGAAGCGGCCTGCGTTATCGAGCGTGTTCAGGTTGACCACCTCGATGTTGGTGTAGCCCGCGGTCAAGACCAAGTTCTCGTTAACCACCCAGCGTGCTTCCAGCTCGACGCCTTCAGTACGGTTACTCTGGTTGGTGACGATCGCCTGCGCGTTGAAGTCGGTACGTTCCTGCTCGTAGACAGACAGGGCGACGTAGAGGCTCTCGTCCAGGAAGCTACCTTTGATCCCGAATTCCTGCAGCTCGGATGAATCGAACCAGCCGTTGCTGGCGATCGCACCGGTCTGGATTTCAGCACCCTGACCTGCAATTACCGTGGACTGCTCAGAGAACGTAGCGTAAGGAATGATGCTGGACTCGCCGACATCGAACTCCCAAGACAAGCTCGCGGTCCAGGAGACGCCGGTTTCGGTGTCGGTCTCTGTTTCAGATTCGCCGTCACCAAATATACCGAGGTCTTCGTCGATGCTACGGCTCTCGACGTCGATATCGTCGTAGCGAATACCGAGCAGCGCTGAGAAGCCGTTTTCGAAGACGAAGTCACCGACCATGGCCAGGCCATAGTTCAGGTAGTCACCGTCAAAGCGATCCGTGTAGTCGGTGTTGCTGCGGGTTGCCAGCAAGCGACGATCGAGCGCCGTTGACGGACCGGTCAGGTCGCGACGGTCGAAATACTCATTGCTGAAGTCACTACCGTGGCTGAAGTCCGTGAACCGAACCGACGGAGAGATTTGCAAGGTCGTGACCAGCGTATCCGTCGTGAACTCTTTCTGGAACGTCAGCTTGTCTTCGATGACATGAGAATCATGGAACTGCGAGAAACCATAGGCGTTCTCGTTCAGGTTCTCGTAGCCTTCATAGAACAGCTGGTTTTTGACTTCCCAACCGTTATCGAAGTTCCAGATCGCATCGAAGTACAGGGTAAGAACGTCGTTCTCGAGCGTGTCATCCGGGGCGACCAGTACCTGGCTGCCGTCAAGCTGCGCGGTGCCCGGGTTGACGAGTGCTGACAACGGGTTCACATCGGCCTGAGTCGGTGAGCCGGTGCCTACAAAGAACTGGCTGATGCCCGCAACGTTGTATTCACTATGAGAAATCGATCCGTCACCATTGGTGTCGAGCGGCTGCGCGTTACCGGTAATGTAGGTGCCATTGTCGATCAGATCCTGCGTGATGCGGTTCCAACCGGCAATCTGGTTACCCTCGAAGCGGTGGTACATACCACCAAACTGGATGTGCAGCGTGTCGTTGACGTCGTGGTCAATCGCAAGCTGTAGCAACGTTTGGTCGGTAGCCGTGTTCTGGTAGTAGCTGCCAGAGTCTTCGACTTCGGCATACGCATAGTAGCCAAACTCACGACCTGCGATTTCTGCCGGGCCACCCACTTCGCCCTTGAGGATGTTCAAATCCCAGGTACCGGTGGTGTAGGAGACGCTTCCCTCGATCTCGTCGAGATACTGACCGCCAGCTGCGCGAGCGGACTTCGGCACGAAGTTGAGGTAGCCACCGATCTTGGCCGGACCGTAGATCACGGACGCCGGGCCACGAACGATATCGATGCGGTCGGATGCGCCGATCGGCGTCGGGTAGTTGCCTGGGTTATCCAAACGACGAACGCCACGGAAGTAGGTCTCGCCCGAAGTGCCGCGAATATCGAGTGCACCAGCAACGCCGAAGAATGATTGCGTGAAGGTACCCGGCGACAAGCTGACGAGCTCATCAATGTCGCGGATGTCGAAACGCTCGATCTGATCCGAGGAGATCGTCGATGCTGAGCGCGGCGTTTCCAGCAGCGTCTTGTCCAAACCGAAAACCGATCCTACGTCCTGCGTCGGGAGGCTGTTCAGCGACCCTTCCACGACGATTTCGTCGATTTCCTCTTCCTGTGCTGCCGCCGGCAACGCAGTTGCGGCATACAACGCCGTCATAACCCCGGCATACAGGGCCCAGTTTCGTCTCATTCGTTCACCCTCCTGAAGGCGCAGATTGAGTCTTCGCACACGCGAATCACAAGTGGATAACCACACCGATTAGATGCCGCTTCTACGTCAGCATCTGTTGTTTTTTGGTAACACCCTCGAGAGCCCTACCACCAAAATGCTCAACCAGCGCGACACGGCACCCAGAAAAGGCGCCACGTCAGCAGTTTGCTGATTGTGCAAACCTGTATCCCCCCAGGTTCGCGCCGACTATCAGTCGCAGATCTTGTAGCGAGCACAAATGAAGGTTCGAGTGTCAGGGAACTCATCGTCGTTTGCAAGTCCGCGACGTTCCATACGACGCTCAAACGCCTTCATTTTCTGATCAAAACGCTCCATGAGTCGTTCTTTCACGGGCGCCTCAACGAAACTAAATTGGATCGAATTGCGGAGCATTTGCGTGATCTCATCCCACGTCAGGTCATACTCCTTTACGCCGACAAAGTACTCATCGGTCATTGTGGAGTCCCACATTCCGCGATCGTCAGTCGACAACGTGACCGGGATGCCGGTGCGTAAAAACTCCGGGAATGGGTGTTGCGAATAATCCACAATATACTCAAGGAGTAAATTACTTATTAAGTTAATTTCAATAAGATAGGGCCCATATCTCATATCGACCATGAGTTCATCATCCGTGATCAGGTTGATACCGTGACCGATTCGCGTAGCACCGAGCAGTAACGTGTCGCGCACGTGATCATTCGGTTCGTCCACTTCGCCTGCGTGGATGGACAGTGGCAATGCGCCTTTCTGACGCATCTCCCGGTAGGCCTCGATGAAACGCCGAGGATGCCCCTTGTCGTCATCCTCGCGTCCCGCCATGTTCAAAGCGACGTAAAGATCACGGTTATCCAGCGCAAATTGATAGAGCATGCGCAATCGATCTTCCGCGTTCGGCGCGAATCTCAACACCATGAGTTGCATCCGCACTGTCACACCAGTTTCCGCGGCATCTTTCTGTCGCAAGCGTTCGCGATAAATATCTGCAACCTCTTCCGGGGAGATTGCACTGCCGTCAGGTGCCATGGCGCCGTGAACAGCTGCCATTACCTCAAGGTAGATCACGTTCTCGTCTCCGAGATCTTTCATGTTCTGGTAGAGGATTTCGGCTCGAAGGTGAGGGTTCGAGGACAGCGCATTGATACGCTGCCAATGGTTTCGGAAGAACTCTTCTCTGCCCTCACGGGGATCATCGAGCTTTAGGCTATTGATCCAACCTTCCTTTTGAGCCTCAGTCAGTTCGTCCAGTGGCGTGTGTTCACCCTTTTCACAATCGTCGAGTGCGTCATAGTCCACTTGAGAGATATTGCGAAACAGCAGTAGGTAAGTGGTGTTGGCTTCGCTGTAAACCCGGCAATTATTGATCCGCGTCTTGGTGTAGTAGCGATAACCACGCTCCTGTTGGGCCAGTGCGATGCGCAACCAGTCCTTAGGCAGCACCGAACCGGTGTTGTGGTTGTGCAGATCGCCGCCTTTTGGCATGGCGTGGAGTACGCGATACAGCGCGCGATCGTCGCCTGCGTCTTTTAGCGCTTCAAACCAATGTTGGTCGGCGTTGGCATTTGTGCAAAGAAGCAGGATGGCGATGGCAGTCAGAATCCGTGTCATGTGGCAGGTTCCAGAATGGTGAATCGGGGAATCAGAAGCTCGAGCAGCATGGCGACGAAGGCGCCGGTTGAAACAGGCGAGGCAACAAAAGTTGCGAGCGCGCGTGGCGCGCCGTCCCACTGCGGGACCACACTCGATATCAATGGGCCGCAGAGCACGGCGATGGCAGATATGGTGATCGTTCGACGATCCGCCTCTCGCCCACCAATCATCAGCCAACCGGAAACGCCAACCAAGGCGAACATGATGATGGTGGCGCCGCCAACGACGCTTGCGGGCAGCGACTGGACAATCAAAGCTACCGCAGGTACTAGCCCAATCAGTATGAGCATGATCGCCGTGTAGGCGCCGACGCGACGGCTCGCGACTCCGGTGAGTCGGATGACGCCATTGTTTTGGCTGAAAGTCGTATTCGGAAACGACGAGAACAGCGCGGCGATCAGTGAATTGACCGTGTCAGCGCTAACGCCGCCGCGAAGACGCTTCAGAAATCGACGATCATCAACCGGAATGCCAGACAAGGTTGCGGTAGCCGACAGGTCGCCGATTGACTCGGTGGCCGAGACGACAAAGATTGGCAGTAAGGCGAGCACCATGCTGAGATCAAACGACAGTGGGTAGCGCAGGAACTCCGGCAAAAACAGGGCGGGCGCCGATGAAACATCCGGCGTTTGCAGGAGCCCGAGTTTGGCGGCGACAAGAGAGCCAGCGATGAGCCCAACAACGATCGAGCACAAACGCAACGCGGGTTTTCCGGACAACGCGAGCAGCAGTACGACGCCGAACGCACTGCCGGCAGCGAAAAGCGCCGCTGGACCATCGGCGTTGAAGTCTCTTTGGAGACCCTGGAGCGCCACCCACACCAGTGAGGCGCCGAGCAGGATCACGGTGCTGCCGGCAACAGCGGGTGTGATGATGCGACGCAAGCGTTCGATCCATTGCACCAGAATCAACATGATGAGCGAGGCGACCATGCAGGCAGTAAACAACTGACCTAGCACGACCTCCGTTGGCAACGACGATGCTTTCAGCTGATACAAAAACACCAGTGGGGTCACGAACGTAAAGCTCGTGCCCTGGATACTCAACATGCCGGAGCCGATGGGGCCAATACGTCGTATCTGGATCAGGGTTGCAACGCCGGAGATCACGAGCGCGCTGCTGATCAAATAGGCGGTATCTGCAGGGCCAAGTTGCATGCCGATCGCAATAAGCAGCGGTGCGGTGATGATGCCGCCGAACACAGCGAGCAGGTGCTGGGCGCCGACTACCGCCGCGAGCGCATGCGGTGGTGAATCGTCGATGCCGAAACCGGATTGAATGGAAAGGCGTCCCATCGACTTCACTATACGGCAGTGATTGCCGATCGCCACACTGTGTTTGCTTGCGCCTCTATCGAGCACGTAGCATCGACGATATTGGGGGCGCTTGAGTTACGGGAGAAACAAAATGGCAGACTTTGTTGCGGCTATGCCGAAGGCGGAATTGCACGTGCACCTTGAGGGCACGCTGGAGCCCGAGCACATTTTTGAGCTTGCACAAAAGAACGGTATCGACCTTGAGTACGATAGTCCGCAGGCGGTGATCGATGCGTATAACTTCAATGATCTCCCGTCGTTTCTGAAGATCTACTACGCCGGTATGAACGTGCTGCAGACCGAACAGGACTTCTACGACCTTACCTATCGCTATTTCGAACGCGCGCATGCCGACAACGTGCGCTACGTCGAACCGTTTTTCGATCCGCAGGGCCATACCACCCGTGGTGTGGAATTCTCGACCGTCATCGACGGTATCAGTCGCGCGCAGAAAGATGCAGAACAGAATCTCGGAGTTCGCTCCAGACTGATCATGTGTTTCTTGCGTGACATGAGCGCGGAGTCGGCGATGGAGCATCTTGAAATGGCTGAGCCTTACCTCGATCGACTGATCGGCGTCGGCCTGGATTCCGATGAGAAAGGAAACCCGCCCCTGAAGTTTGCCGAAGTCTTCGAGCGCGCTCGCTCGATGGGGCTCAAGCTCACGATGCACTGTGACGTCGATCAGGAGAACAGCGTATCCAACATTTGGGATGTGGTTACCAAAGTCGAAGCGGATCGCGTCGACCACGGAGTGAATTCTCTGGAGGACGCCGCATTGTGTGAAGAAATCAAACAGCGGGGTCTCGGTCTGACGGTCTGTCCCGTGTCCAATACGTTTTGCGCCCAGTCTTTGACGGGTGATGAGATTCGCAAGATGCTCGAGCTGGGCATGCGGGCCACGGTCAATTCTGATGACCCTGCCTACTTCCGTGCATACATGACGGACAATTTCCGTGCATTGCAGGAGCAAGCCGGATTCACCCATGATGAGATGCTCACGCTGACCCGCAACGCTTTCGACGTTGCATGGCTTACCGATGAGGAACGCGCGGGTTATCACGCAGAGATCGATGCGTTTGCGCAGTCATTTGCTGCCTGAGGTGCAACGCTAGCTATGGCGCGAACCTGGATCAGGAATCCAGCTGCGGTCTGGACCGGGAGCGACGTCAGTGCGCCTGGTGGTTTGGTGATCGACGGCGATCGCATAGTGGCGTGTCTGGAAGCGGGTGCCACGCCCGCTGAGCCGGTCGACCATATCTTTGATGCAACCGACCAGGTCGTACTGCCAGGACTTGTTAATTGCCATCACCACTTCTACCAGACGCTCACGAGGGCGTTTCCGGAAGCGCTCAATCAGCCGCTTTTTCCGTGGCTCAAGGCCCTGTATCCGGTGTGGGCCGGACTCGACCTCGAAGCGGTCGAGGCGTCCACGGAGCTCGCGCTTGCTGAGCTGATGTTGTCCGGGTGCACGCTCGCGAGTGATCACCACTATCTGTTCACCGATAAGATCGCCGAAGCGATCGATGTTCAGGTCAGCGTTGCAGAGCGTCTGGGCGTCCGTGTCACACTAACGCGTGGATCGATGAGTCTCGGGGAGAGCGATGGTGGGCTTCCACCCGACCATGTCGTCCAGTCGCCGGAAGCAATCCTGTCGGAAAGTGAGCGACTGATCGCCGACTACCATGATGCGTCCGAAGCCGCGATGGTGCAGATTGCATTGGCACCCTGTTCTCCGTTTTCGGTCACGCCAGAACTGATGCGGGAGAGTGCGGCTCTGGCGCGCCAACACGGTGTGCGATTGCATACGCATCTTGCGGAGACAGAAGACGAGAATACGTTTTGTCTCGAGCAGTTTGGGCAGCGCCCGCTTGACTATCTCGAGTCGCTGGACTGGCTTGCTGATGATGTTTGGCTCGCGCACGGCATCCATTTCGATCGCGGTGAGATCGAACGACTGGGGCGTGCCGCAACAGCGATCTCGCATTGCCCCAGCTCGAATATGGTGCTCGCGTCAGGCATATGCCCGGCGCTGGATCTAGAAAACGCAGGCAGTCCGATCGGTCTCGGGGTCGATGGGTCTGCATCGAACGATGCATCAAATATGATCGGTGAGGTACGCCAGGCCTTTCTCCTGCAACGTCTGCGATCTGGTGCTGAGGCGATTACGCATGATGTTGCGTTGCGCTGGGCGACATCCGGCGGCGCGGCGGTCTTGGGACGCGGTGCACTCGGCCAGTTGGCGCCAGGTCACTTGGCCGATCTCGGCTGCTACCGGCTGGATGAGCTGCGCTTTTCGGGCGCAACTGATCCCGTCGCCGCCTTATTGCTATGCGGTGCACACCAGGTTTCAGATCTGATGGTCGGCGGTGAGTGGCGCGTTCAGGGCAGCGAACTCGTCGGTACTGACCTTGAGGCGCTGCGCGCGCGCCATACAGCTGCATCAAAGCGCTTAAGCGCGTAGTCTAAATCGCTTGGTAACAAACGGGGAGAGCACTATGGGGACTCGGAGATTAGCGACTCTGGCGCTGTTATGGGTTGGGTCATCCATGCCGGCCATCGCGGCGCACCATGAAACCGAAGACACGCCGTGCCGCAAGAGTGCTTTGGTGATTCAAGCGGACTTCGAGGGTTTGGTGATGACCGGCGTTGCAAGAACGGTTTGTCCCAAGCTTGATGTGTATAACGTACGACCGTTGATTCCGTTGTACGACATTCGCGCAGCAAGTGATTCGTTAGAGTACAACGCTCAGACCTGGCCATCCGGTACAGTGTTCGTATCGGTCGTCGATCCTGGTGTGGGCACCCCGAGAAAATCTGTCGTACTCCAGACGGAAAACGATTTGTATTTCGTGAGCCCCGACAACGGTTCGTTGTCAGGGCCAGCCCGCGCTTATGGCGTTAAGGCGGTTCGCGAAATCGACGAGTCGGTGAACCGGCGTCCGAATACCGAATGGGCACACACCTTCCACGGGCGTGATGTCTACTCATACACCGGCGCACGCCTGGCCGCCGGTGTGATCAGCTTCGAGGAAGTGGGTCCGTTGCTGCCGGCGACCGTGATGACGATCGAGTCACAACCCGGAAGTTATGAAGATGGAGTGTTCCGCGGGCACGTCGTTGGTGGCGTCGATCGTCTCGGTAACATTTTTTTCAATATCGACCGCGCAATGTTTGAGCTGGACAAGGCAGAGTATGGCGATCTTTATGACGTTGTCCTGATGTACAAAGGCGAGATGTTGTTCGAGGGCGCGATACCCTACGCTCGAAGCTTTGGATCCGTCGACGTCGGGGAAAACTTGCTTTTCATCAACTCGAGTGGCGATCTTAGTGTCGCGATCAACCAGGGAAATTTTGCCGAGAAGTACCTGATCGACGCCGGTGTGGAGTGGAAGATAACGCTGGAGCGTCAGCAATGAGATCAATCCTTGCAACGCTGGTCGCTGCATTTGCCCTGGCGGGCTGCGCGAGTGCCCCTGTGCCCGACGCGACGCCGGATGTTCCATTGCCGGAGGGGGTGTGGTCGCAGGAGGCAATGATCGCATCGCGCGATACGCAAATCCCGGTGACCTATGTCATTCCGCCCAGCGCCAACGAACAGGCCTTGCCATTGGTGCTGCTGGTTCATGGCCATGGTGGTACCCGCGAGGAGGCCGGCGCTTTCACTCGCCTCGCGGCGCAACTCGCCGCACAGGGAATCGCGTCAATCCGAATGGACTTCCCCGGGTGCGGAGAGAGTGATGAGCCGTTCTACAATAACAACCTGACCAACATGAAAGCGGACGTGCTTTCTGCGTACGAATACGTGCAGCGCTGGGCGTATGTCGACCAAAATCGCGTCGGTATCGTCGGCTTCAGTATGGGTGGCCGCATCGCCGCTGAACTGAGCCAGGATGGGGAGCGCTATGCCGCAATGGTGTTGTGGGCAGGTGCGCTCGAGAATGGCGCTTCGGAGTTCACCGACATGCTGGGTGGTGAGACCGAGTATGCCGCCATGAAGACCCAGGCCCAGACCGAGGGGTTTGCACCTTACGAGACGTTTTGGGGACAGAAGCAGCAACTTGGTGCGCAGTGGTTTGAGGATCTGGAGGCTTCGATGCCGTTGGACGCGATCGAACGCTACACGGGCTCACTGTTGCTGATACATGGTCAAGCGGATGATGTTGTGCCGCCTGTGGTCAGTCGGCGTGCGGAAGCGGCGGCAAGCAACGCTGCCGTGGTTTCATTGGTTGAGATTCCCGACGCCGATCATGGCTTTGGTTTGTTTAACGATCAGCCACAGTTTTCGGTCGAATTGATCGACCAGACCGTCCGATTCCTTGCTCGGGAGCTCTAGCGGACTCAGTTGCTTGAGTGCTGCGCGACCTTGAGGCTGATCGTGATGGTCAGCGGGTCATGCGTACAGACCTGATTTCGCCCGCTTCGCTTGGCTTCGTACAACGCTTCATCGGCAGCCACCATCGCGTGGTGAATTGAAGGGAGCTGGCCTGTAATCGGCGCGAGCCCCGCGCTGGCGGTGAAGCTCAATGGGCCAGCGGTGGTTTTCACCACCGCTTCTTCGATCCGTTGAAGAAGACGCCGGGCAGCGATGACCCCGCCTTCCAAAGAGGTGTCATCCAGAAGGCAGGCAAACTCTTCACCCCCAAGTCTTGCCGGGAAATCCATGCCGGTGCGCGCGCTATCTCTCAGAATGGTGCCGACCTGCTCGAGCACCTCGTCGCCGACCGCGTGCCCATGTGTGTCGTTGATTGTCTTGAAGTGATCCAGATCGATCATCACTAAGCACTGCGACGTTTCGTTACGTTTGATCTTGGCAAACTGCTCGTCGAGATGTGACATGAAGGCACGACGGTTGGCGAGGTCTGTCAGTGAGTCAGTTGACGCCTGCTTTTCCAATTCCGCTTTGACCAGCTCATAGGCGGCGATTTGGTCCTGAAGCGCTGCGGTGCGCTCTGCGACAGTGCGCTCAAGAGAAGCGCGCTCCGAGGCGAGATCAGCGAGTGCCTGACGTCGTTCGCGCGAGTTTGCATGTAGGACGAGGCTCGTGCACATCACGACGACGCCGTACAGCTGCACGACAAGGAATCCAGCCGCACTCACGTCGCCAACACGCAGAAGGGTGAGGCCCAGTGCACCCAGAATACTGGCGGCGAGAAGACTGAGACTCGTGATGCTGGATTCTTTAAAGGCGAGCCATATGCACAACGGCATCGTGAATAAGACGATGGGATATTGTCCCAGTGCATCCGGCATTTGTGTTGCCGCAATCGCGATCAGCGCCAGAACACCAATGGTAATCGCGGTAGCGCTGGCAAGGTCCCGATTGAGGATGGCGCTCGGGCTTCGTCGGCTCAACCATGCTTCTTCTACGGCCATCATAAAGGGCGCGATCAATACGACTCCGGTGAAATCGGAGAAGAACCAGCGCCAGGCAATTTCCCATCGGGCAGCGCCCTGTACATCGAAAAACGCAATCATGATCGACGTGCCTGCAACACTCGCAATCACGCTGTGCAGGACACCCGGGATCAGGAAAAACAACGTGACCGTTCGCAAGGAATACAGTGGCTGCACGGACTCAGCGTAGCGTCGGTACAGGCTGATGGCGATGCCAATCGCGATGGCATTGGTTGCGCTGGGCAACAGTCCAGCGACGAGCTGATCCGCCGGGAATGTCATCAACACATGCAAACCCTGTCCGAGTGCAATGCAGGGTACGGCACGCCAGCCGTAGCGCAGCGCCATCCAGACGCCGAGTCCACCGGCCGGCCAAATAGCGACAACGGTGTTACCCACGAATCCAACCGCATAGGACAACCAGATGGTTACCCAGATCGCGAGCACACAGACGCCGAGTTCCAACGCGAGTTGAATCCCTCTTGGTTCACTGGTTGTTGATGCGTGCCTCATGGCGGCCTGTCGCTGCTACTCACTACGGTAAGCGACTAATTAGCATGAACCTGAAGGCGCGTATTGGAACTACTACGGATTCTCGCGAGCGTACATGCACTCGCCTTTTACATAAGTCTCATATATGGCGCGGTCATCCGCCAACATCAGTTGTGCGAAAAGCTGGTCAGCTGGATCCTGGCTGGTGGTCATCCGGCGGCTAAGCAGCGGTGTGGACTCGAGATCGAGTACCACGAAATCCGCGGCTTTTCCCGGCAGCAAATTACCGATCTGATCCTCCAGGTGCAGCGCCTTGGCACTGCCGAGGGTTGCCAGATAAAGCCCGCTCGCACTGTGCAGGCTTTGCCCACGCAATTGCAGCACCTTGTAGGCCTCACTTACCGTATCGAGTTGGCTGAAGCTCGTGCCCCCGCCGACATCGGTCGCAAGCCCGACTCTCACACCATGGTTGCGCGCAGTCTCGAGGTCGAATAAACCGCTCCCGAGAAACAGATTGGAGGTAGGACAGAACGCGATAGCGGCATTGTGCGCGGCGAGGCTTGCATGGTCCTGGTCTTCCAGATGGATACAGTGGGCGAATACGGATCTATCGCGAAGCAGTCCAAAGTCGCGGTAGATGCCGAGATAGGAATCGGAATCCGGAAATAGCGAACGCGCCCATTCGACTTCTTCGACGTTCTCGGCGAGATGGGTCTGAATCAGAGTGTCCGGAAATTCTGAAGCCAGCTTGCCGGCGAGTGCCAGTTGTTCGGTAGAGCTCGTCGGCGCGAATCTTGGTGTGATCGCATACAAGTTTCGCCCCTCACCATGCCAGCGTTCGATGAGATCTCGACTCTCACGGTAGCCGGTCTCCGGTGTGTCGCAGAGATTCGACGGACAGTGGCGATCCATGAGCACCTTGCCGGCAAAAGTACACATGTTTTTTCGACTGGTCGCTTCAAACAACGCGTCAACCGAGTGTGCGTGCACCGTTGCAAACACCGCGGCAGCCGTGGTTCCGTTTTTGAGCAGTTCATCAACAAAGAACGTGGCGGTCTCGCGAGCGTATTCGATGTCAGCAAACCGCGCTTCAAAGGGGAAAGTGTAGGTGTTCAGCCAGTCGAGCAGTTGTGTGCCATAGGCTGCGATGATGTTCGTCTGCGGGTAATGGACGTGACAGTCGATAAATCCCGGGAGCAGAAATCGACCTCGGTAGTCGGTGACGGGACACTGCTCTCCGAGTTGCGAGAGCATGTCGTCGGCGGGGCCGATGTCGATAACATCGCCGTCCTCGACGATGAGGACGCCGTCCTCAAAGACCTGCATTGCATCCTGATCGTTGTCGACGCCAGGATCGGTTAGGCAATGCAGAATCGTTCCACGAAAAGCGCGGGCGCTCATAGTGCTTCCGGGATTCTCAATGCGGTGGACAGGGTGACTTCGTCGCAGTTGTCCTCGGTGGCCCGATCGATGACCGCGAACGTCTGTCCGACCTTGCTGCCAAGCAATGGCACATGCCAGACACCGGCGCGCATATTGATGCCGGTTCTGGGTGGTACCACAAATCCCTGAAACAATGTGGGATCTGGCTGGGGCTGTGGTGGTGCGACCGCAATCACGTAGTGCAGCGTATCCAGAGGCAGAAAGGCCTGGCTGCCCAGTGGATGACGTTCGACTACGGTCATCTCACAGGGGAGCGTCGTTGCTGTGGCGCATCTCATAATGCCGATGTTCACAGGCGCATCACCGCAGTGGACATTCGCAAGCGCATCGAACCGCTCGAAGCGCTGCCCATTCACCATCGCAGCTGTCTGTTCTGCGGGCTCGATCACTTCCCCAAAAGGCGCGAAAGCTGCCGCGGTTATCGGCACTACCGAAACTTCTATGACCACTTCGCTCATTCGGCAAGCACGCCATAGATCCGAAGTCGACTTACGCCGCCATCAGGAAAAATGTTCATTCGAAGGTGCGTGACGGACTGCGAGCCCGCAATCACGTCTGTGAATTCATGAATCGTGTCTGGCTTGAGCTTTTGCCGTGGCATCAGGATCGGCCATTCAGCGCTCGCCAGTGGGTCAAACGGGTGTGCTGTCTCGGGAATCTGTGTCGCCCTGAGCTCTACCTCATCGGGGTAGTTGCCCTTGAAGTGTGCGGTGTCGACAACCACACGACGAATTTGTCCGGGATGTCCAAGTGCCATCACAACCCAGTCGTTCCCGGGTGCACGCCGTCGCGCAGTTTCCCATCCGTCGCCCATGTTGATGCCGCGCCCGGGCGCATTGAGATTGTGCATTGTGCCGAAGTGCTCATCGTTGCAGTACATCGCACGGCCGCCGTTCTCGATGGCGAACAAGTCGAGCTCCGTATTCGCTTGAACGATTGAGAAGTCGCGTTCGACCCGACCCCAGACACGCAGGCGTGCTATTCCGCCATCGGGATAAATATGCAGTCGGATGTGCGTCCAGGGTGTATCGCTGTCGACTTCCGAAAAGTGTTGGCGGTTGCCGTTGACCGTCCGCTTTGCAACGATCTCGTGCCAGGTGACAGATTCATCGGGAACTTCGCCAGCGAAATAGCAGGCCTCAACCGAGGCATGCGGGGGATAGTTACCGGTGAAGTGGCGAGTATCAATTTCGATGCCTGCGATGCGTCCGGGCATGCCGAGACGGATCACGCACCAGTCATGTCCCGGTGTACGTCTGCGACGGCTTTCCCATCCGTCCATCCACTTGCCATTTGCGTCGTACTTGTCGGGCAGGAACACGGGTGGATCGGGTGATATCAGTCGCGCCTTATCGCCATAGAACTCATCTGTCGCAAAAATGGCCTGTGCACCAAGTCGCGGGTGAGCGAGGTTGATGACATCGCCAAATGGGTGCGGCTCGGTCAGCTGCGTAATGATCCCTTGTCTATCCATCGCAGAGCGCCTCCAACCGCCAGCGTGCGATCTGGTGAATCTCTCGCATGGCGTTATCGAATTCGTCGTCGAATGAGTTCGGCAGACGCGCCTCGAACGCAGCGAGAATCTCCGCCCGATTACTGTGTCGCACCGCTTTGATGAACGGGATATCGAAGCGCGCTTTGTACGCGTCGTTGTAGTCTTGGAACCGCTCGAATTCCTCCGGTGTGCAACGATCCAGTCCGGCGCTCGCCTGCTCCGAAGTCGAACTGGCTGTGAGATCTCCCGCAACCGCCGCTTTGCCGGCAAGGTCCGGATGAGCACGGATCAACGTCAGGCACTGCTCGCGGCTGCTCTCATCGACGATCGTCTGAAAACGCGCAGCAAGCCCGGCGTCGGTATCGCAGTGTTCATCGAGCCCCGCGTCGAAGGCTTGCTCTGCCACCCAGGCGGAGTGTTCATAAATGCCGCCGAACTCGGCAACGAAATGCTCACGCTTCATACCTGAAGGTAGCGGTCGGAGGTGGCGATTCATTGAGGCGGGAACCGCTCACGCCAGTGGCGCGCGATGTCGACTCTTCGGGCGACCCAAACGTCCGGGTGGCCGATGATGTAATCGAGGAAGCGCTTCAACGCCTGTGCTCTGCCGGGACGACCCGCTAAACGACAGTGCAAGCCGATGGACATCATTCGAGCTCGTCGCTCTCCCTCTCGATACAGGCAGTCGAAACTGTCTCTGAGATAATCAAAAAACTGAGTCCCTGAGTTGAACCCCTGCGGCGTGGCAAAGCGCATGTCGTTGGCATCCAGCGTATACGGCACCATGAGTTGCGGTGTATCGAACTCATAGCTCCAATAAGGCAGGTCGTCAGCATAACTGTCAGCGTTGTATTCGAACTTGCCGTACTCAGCCGCGATCCGGTGGCTGGATTCACTGCAGCGGCCGAGGTACCAGCCAGCGGGTGCACTGCCGGTAAGTGACTTGTGGATACGGATCGCTTCGTTGAAGTGCTCGCGTTCGACGGTTTCGGGCACGTTGTGATAGTCGATCCATCTGAGGCCATGACTAGCGATTTCCCAGTCGGCGTCCTGCATCGCATCGATCACCTTTGGGTGTTTTTGCAATGCGGACGCTACCGCAAAAACAGTTACTGGCAATTCCCGCTCGGTGAACAAGCGGTGCAGTCGCCAGAAGCCCGCTCGTGAGCCGTATTCGTAGATCGACTCCATATTGCGATGCCGGGCACCGGGAAACGGTATGGCACCGACAATCTCCGAAAGAAAGGCCTCGGACGCGTCATCACCGTGAAGGACACAGTTCTCACCGCCTTCCTCATAGTTGATGACAAATTGCACAGCGATTTTGGCGCCATTGGGCCACTGTGCGTCCGGTATCTTGTTGCCGTAACCGACAAGATCTCTAGGGTAGTCCATGCCCTGAGTGTCCCACCAAATTCGGCAGCCGCCAACTGCCATGCAAGTGGGCGATGCTGATCGTGGTACTGTCCGGCCATGAAGCTTGCTGATTGCTACAACGTCGAACAGTTCCGACGGCTCGCGCGCCGTCGATTGCCTGCCCCGGTGTTCCACTATATTGATGGTGCGGCGGACGACGAGGTGACCTACCGACGAAACACGGAAGCTTACGAGGAGTGCGACCTTGTCCCCAACGTGCTCGCCGGTACGGAGACGGTCGATCTGTCGGTGACTGTCCTCGGGCGGAAGCTTGATTTGCCGATTTTTCTGTCGCCGACCGCATTGCAGAGACTGTTTCACTGGCAAGGAGAGCGTGCGGTGGCGAGAGCCGCATCGCAGTTCAATACCTACTTCGGCGTGTCGTCGCTCGCGACCGTCAGTGTCGATGAAATCGGAGCGAGCATTGCGACGCCTAAGCTCTTCCAGCTCTATTTTCATAAGGACCGCGACCTGACGTTCTCTATGATCGATCGGTGCAAAGCGGCAGGTTTCGACGCATTGGCGCTCACGGTCGACACGATCGTTGGAGGTAATCGTGAGCGCGACCTGCAAACCGGGTTTACATCACCACCCCGACTCACACCTTCGAGTGCCATGAGCTTTGCAATGCACCCGCGCTGGACGCTGAATTACCTGTTCCGCGAACGTTTCTCGTTGCCTCAGCTCGAACAGGCGATTCCTGAAGGTAGCAATGTCGCGGTTTCGGTAAGCGACTACTTCTCCAACATGCTGGATCGAACCATGACCTGGGACGATGCCGCCAGTGTGCGTGAACGTTGGGGAGGACCGTTTTGCCTAAAGGGCGTGATGTCAGCGGATGATGCGAAGCGCGCGGTTGATCTCGGTGCGACCGCGATCATGATTTCCAATCATGGGGGCCGACAGCTCGATGGTTCGCGCACACCGTTCGATCAGCTTCGAGAGATCGTTGATGCCGTTGGTGGTCAGATCGAGATCATTTGCGATGGAGGAATTCGCCGAGGTACACACGTGCTGAAGGCGCTGGCACTCGGTGCAACCGCGTGTTCCGGTGGGCGTTGGTATCTCTACGCACTTGCAGCTGCAGGGCAAGCAGGTGTTGAACGCACACTGCAGAACATGCAGGGCGAGCTTGAACGTGATCTCAGGTTGATGGGGTTGTCGAGCGTCTCTGACTTAGGTCCCGAACATATCCGATTTCGTTAGCGCGCCCGATACCAGGCGTCGATAGCAGCGCGTTCTTCGTCAGTGATGCCGGAGAGGTTTCCGATAGGCATCGCCTTGAGCACGACGGTCTGCTGGTGGATTTTGTCAGCGTAGCGCTCGATGTCGTCCTGGGTCTCAAGCACGACACCGGCGGGCGCCGCCGCGAAGCCAGGCCAGCTCGGCGCGTTGGCATGGCAGCCCGTGCATCGAGCCGTGATGATGCTCGCGATAGCGGCCATCTCTGGAGCAGCAACATCATCGACCTGTGTCGAACCGAAACCAGGTAGACCGTTCGCCAGCACCGCTGTTGCCGCCAAGGCCGCAATGCCGCCGATGGCGGGCATCGGTGAGGCCGCGCCCTTGTGGCGCGAGACGAAATAAACCCGGATGAGCGCACCCGCTACCGTCATGCCAATAAGCACAAGCCAATTCCACGCTCCGCTGTAGGTGCTGGCGTAGTGATTGCTGATCATGACGAACAAGACCGGCAGCGTCAGATAGGTATTGTGCACCGAGCGTTGCTTGCCGCGAGCGCCATCCAGAGGATTGATGGGGCGATCTTCTGTCAGGGCGGCAACCATACGACGCTGCCCGGGGATAATGACCATGGCTACGTTTGCCACCATGATGGTGCCGATCACCGCACCATAGTGGATGAATGCACCGCGACCGCCGAACAACTGGCACAAACTCCATGCGATCAACACCAAGAGCCCGAACAGTACGACCGATAGTGCTCGATCATTGCGTCCAAGCGGCGACTTGCACAGCTGGTCGTAGACGACCCATCCGCCGATCAGATATGCCGCCCCGATACCGACTGCGGCACCCGAGCTCATCGGGCGGACCGAGGGATCGACCAGATACACTTCCGCGCCAAGCCAGTAGATGAGGATCAAGAGAAAAACGCCGGACAGCCAGGTCGAATAAGCCTCCCACTTGAACCAGTGTAATTGCTTCGGCATTTCGGGCGGCGCGCCGGCATATTTCTGCGCCTGATAGAACCCACCACCATGGACCGCCCAGAGCTCTCCGCCGACCCCTTTGTCGCGATCACTCGGCGATTCCGGCGGCGTCAAATGATTATCGAGCCAAATGAAGTAAAAGGATGATCCGATCCAGGCGATGCCTGTTGTGAGATGTACCCACCGTCCGAGTAGTTCCAACCAGTCGGTCAACCAGCCCATCATGCAACTCCTTCCAGTACCGCCGATTGGCTGACCTTCAACAACTGTGCCGCCACAGAGATGGCGATTTCGCCAGGATGCTTACCGTCGAGCATCGGCAATCCAATCGGACATACCAAAGCCTCGAGCGTGCGTTCGGACACGCCAGTGGCAAGCAGCTTCTTTCTGAACCGACGTGCCTTGGTGCGCGACCCAATCAGTCCGACGAAGCGCCAGTGATCTTGCAATAGCAGCGCACTACACAAACGCAAATCAAGATCATGATCGTGGGTCATAACGATAACCGCGGCACCTTTCGGGCATAGGTCTACTGCCGCAACGGGATCAACCGCGAGCAGAGGTTGTGCGACCCCGTTTGGCAGTAGCGCGAGTTGCTCTTCACGGCTATCGACCACCATGATGGTCGCGTCGAGTGGCCTGAGCACCTGCGCCAGCGCACGACCGACGTGCCCCGCTCCGAAAATGACAATATTCAATGAAGCGCTGCCAAGCGTGTGCTCAAGCTCGGCGACATCCTCCGCCTCTCGGCGTGTGAATGAGAGCGTCACAACACCCCCGCAGCACTGTCCGCAGTTGCTGCCCAGCGGGATGCGCCTGACCATCGACGCCGTTGCAGCGTTCCGCAGCAAATCGCGCGCGGTCGCGATCGCGCCGTGCTCGAGCTGCCCGCCACCGATTGTGCCAAAGCACCGATCTTTCGATACGACCATGACGGTGCCGGCCTCACGGGGTGCCGATCCTCGGACCTGGTCAACCACCACGGAGACCGAAGGTTCGCCCGCGCGCAGGGCATCGATCGCATCGCGTCTCCAGTCCGTCATATCAGAGTTTCCGGGCTGCCTCGACGGCGTCGAGAATCGACTCTGGTGTCGCTGGTGCATGAATCGGGGGAGGGGTGCCGTCGGTCGAGCATGCAGTGACCGCGTCCTTGATGGCCTGAAAGACTGAAATCGCCAGCATGAGCGGGGGCTCGCCAACCGCTTTGGAGCGGTGAATGGTGTCTTCCCTGTTGGGCACGTCCCGCATCATATGCACGTTGAAGACATCGGGAACGTCCGAACTTGTCGGGATTTTGTAGGTGGCAGGCGCGTGCGTTCGGAGACTGCCGTGGTCGTCCCACCACAGTTGTTCGGTCGTCAACCAACCCATGCCTTGCACGAAGCCGCCTTCGATCTGCCCCATGTCGATAGCAGGGTTGAGTGAGTCGCCGCAGTCGTGCGCAATGTCGACCCGCGTGACGCGGTGTTCTCCCGTCAGGGTATCGATGATAACTTCACTGACAGCGGCCCCGTAAGCATAGTAGTAAAACGGCCGCCCTGTGAAAGTCTCCTTATCGTAGGAGATCTTCGGCGTCTTGTAGAAGCCATTAGCGGATAGCGAGACGCGCGCCAGGTAAGCCTGCTTCACCAAGGTGGCGAACGGCACCTCCTCATCACCTACCTGGACGGCATTCCGGACAAACCGAACATCCGCCTCGCGCACGTCGTAGTGCGCGGCTGCAAACTCCGTCAGGCGACGTCGCAGCTTCATCGCCGCGTTACGGGCCGCCATTCCGTTAAGGTCTGATCCGCTGGATGCCGCAGTTGCTGAAGCATTGGGTACTTTGCTTGTGTCAGATGCAGTGATTTTGATTCGATCAATATCGATCGATAGCGCATCTGCAACGACCTGGCCGACTTTGGTGAACAAACCTTGACCCATCTCGGTGCCGCCGTGGTTCAGATGCACAGTGCCGTCGGTATAAATGTGGACCAGTGCGCCGGCCTGGTTGAGATGCGTGGCGGTGAAGGAGATACCGAATTTAACAGGCGTGATCGCAAGGCCTTTCTTTAGCACCGTGTGCTCAGCATTCCATTGCGCGACCTGCGCGCGCCGCCCTGCGTAATCGCCTGTCTCGACCAGATGATCGGTAATCACGTCGATGATGTTGTCCTCAACGACCTGGCCGTATGGTGTGGTGTTGCGCTCGTCATGGCCGTAGTAATTGATCCGCCGAACTTCCAACGGATCTTTGTCGAGCGCTCGTGCAATTTCATCGATGACGTACTCGATCGCAAACATGCCTTGCGGCCCGCCAAAGCCCCGGAAAGCGGTGTTGGACACCGTATGCGTTTTGCAGCGCTCCGATGTGATGTGTACGTCCGGCAGGAAGTACGCATTGTCGCTGTGGAACATTGCGCGATCATTGATTGCGCCGGACAAATCGGCTGACATGCCACAACGCGACAGATGATGAAAATCGATTCCGAGAATTCGGCCTTCCTCATCAAAGCCGACATCGTAATGCGACACAAAGCAGTGACGCTTTCCTGTGATGATCATGTCGCTATCGCGATCCAGTCGCAGCTTCACAGGCTTGTTCAGCTTCTGTGCCGCAAGCGCCGCGGCGCAGGCGATCAATGCGGGCTGGCTTTCCTTGCCCCCGAATGCACCGCCCATGCGCCGGCATTCGACGATGACATCCTTGTTGGTCAGTCCCACTGCGCGGGCTACTGCGTGCTGGATTTCACCCGGGTGCTGCGTGGAGCTGTAGATAATAAAGTCACCCGCCTCTTTGGGCAGGGCAACACTAATCTGGCCTTCCAGATAGAACTGATCTTGCCCACCAACACGCGCCGTACCTTGGAGCCGGTGAGGTGCTGCGGAAATCGCGGCCGCCGCGTCACCACGAGTCAGTTCGCGCGTTGGCAGTACGAAGCTGCCGTCTTTCGAAGAAGTCTCCGGGTCGAGTAGCGCGCGTAGAGGCTCGTACTCGATATCGCCCAATAAGGCCGCACGGCGTGCTGCGTTCACGGTGCGGGCAACTACCAGAAAAACCGGTTGACCGACATACTGCACTTTGTCTTCTGCAAAAATCGGATCGTCGTCGGCAACGGCGCCGTAGTTGTTGGGGCCGGGTACATCGCTTGCCGTCATGACGGCAACCACCCCGGGCGCCGCACGCACGGCGTCAAGATTGATCGATGAGATTCGAGCGTGCGCTTGCTGGCTCACACCGAACGCAGCATGCAGCAGATTTCGAGGTTCAGGAATATCATCGGTATAAGTGGCATGGCCGCTGACGTGTAGCGCTGCGCTGTCGTGTGGCAACGGGGTACCAATGGCACCGCGGATCACCTTGGTTTCACCGACCATAGTCATAGACCTCGAGCGGCTCTTTCGCTTCGTCCAGCGATTTTCCGAAACGCCGTATCAGGTTGGCGGCAACGCGCAGTCGGTAGTCCGCACTGGCGCGCATATCGGTGAGCGGAGTGAAGTCTTCGCCAAGCGCAGCTGCGGCTTTCTCGAAACTGTCTGCGTCAGGCGTTTTGCCCTCTAACGCGGCTTCGCTAGCGCTAGCACGTTTGACGATTCCAGCCATGCCACCTAGTGCGATCCTGACATCCGCTAGTGTTCCGTTGCGCACAACACAACTGATGCCCATACACACAGCGGAGATATCCTGATCGAAGCGTTTGGAAATCTTGTACGCTGCGACCTGCTGATCCTCGCCGCGCAGCGGAATGTGTACGGCGGCAACAAACTCGCCTTCCTGCAGATCGTTGACCATGTAGTCGTGATAGAGCGACTCGAGCGACAATTCGCGTTGCGTATCGCCGTGGCGCAACACGACTGTGGTGCCGAGCGCCATTAATGGCGGCATCGAGTCCCCGATGGGCGATCCATTGGCAATGTTGCCGCCGATGGTTGCAGCGTTGCGAATCGGAGGCGAGGCCCAACGGCGCAATAATGATTCCATCTCGGGATAGTGTTGTATCAAGAGTGGAAGCAGCTCACTGAACGTGACGGCGGCTCCAACAACGATGTGTGTGTCATTAACCTCTAGTTCTCGAAGTTCGGGCACATCGCCAATCGAGATCAGCATCGGCAAGTCCCGGTATTGTTTTGTGACCCAAAGGCCGACGTCGGTGCCACCCGCGACCAGGGTCGCCGCGGGGTTGGCCACGTAAAGTTGCGCCAGATCATCCACGCAACGCGGCGCTACGATACTTCGGTTACCGACCCCGGTAGTAAGAGACTTCCCGTCAGCTAGTGACTCCAGCTGCGTGCGAAGTGACTCGGCATCCCCCCAAGGTGCGGTCCAGTCGCTCTCTCCATCGAACATCGAACGTGTTGCGTCGATAATCGGGCGATACCCCGTGCAGCGACATAGATTCCCGGACAGCGCGTCATCGACCTCTGTCGGTGAAGGCGCGTTTGAGCTGGATTCGCGCAATGCGAACATCGTCATCACGAATCCCGGCGTACAAAAGCCGCACTGCGATCCGTGGCAATCGATCATTGCGCGCTGCGCCGGATGTAGCGTGCCGCCCCGCGATAGACTCTCAACCGTGATCAACGCTTTGCCGTCGAGTGTGGCAAGAAATTGGATGCAGGAGTTGATCGCGCGATAGCGAAGCGCACCCTCATGCAGATCAGCAAGCACCACCATACAGGCGCCGCAGTCGCCCTCGGCACATCCTTCTTTGGTCCCAGTTAGTTGCAGGTCCTCTCTCAGGTACTCGAGCACCGTGCGGGTGGGTTCGACATTCGTCAGGGTGACAAGCTCACCGTCAAGCAGGAATCTAAGGTCGTTTCGCACGCTCAACTACCTCGATAGGTGCTGTAGCTCCAGGGTGAGACCAGAAGCGGGACGTGATAGTGCGAGTCGTCGCCGAGCGTGACTCGCAGCGTGACGGTATCCAGAAACGCAGGATTGCCGACCTTGATGGGCTGACCGGCAAAATACTCGGCGACGTGAAACTCGAGCTCATAGGTGCCGGTCGTGAATGCCGCATCGGAGAGCAACGGCTCATCGCAACGGCCATCTTGATTCGTGCGGGTGTCGACCAGCTCTGTGCGGTCTTGGTCTATACGATACAGACGAACGCGAATGTCGCTACCAGGTATCCCCTGGCTCGTGTCCAGAACGTGTGTTGTGAGTTTGCCCATGCGGCGTGCCCCTTCGCGAAGCGCCGCCCCCAGCGCATCAAGTGTTTTCAACAATATAGCCGGGTCATAGAAAGCCGTCGACCTCGACACGGCCTGGAATCGAGTCAATAGCGCCACGACGTGTCACGGATAGCGCGGCAGCGTGGTTAGCAAACCGCACCGCCTCGACCAGAGTGCGACCTTCTGTCAGCGCCACCAGTAACGCACCATTAAACGTATCGCCGGCACCGGTGGTATCGATCGGAGTCACAGAGGGTGCGTTCACTTCTATACAAGTATCGCGCGAAACTACCAGGGCACCCGCCGCACCCAGCGTCACGATGATCGTTTCTGGCCCGCGATCCAGAAGCGAACGCGCGGCCATTTGAATCGCCTCTGCACTATCGATGGGTTGATCGGTCAATGTCGCCAGTTCTGTCTGGTTGGGTGTCAGTACATCGACACTTCGCAGAAGTGCTTCAGGTAGCAGTTGTGCAGGTGCGGGATTCAACACTACCCGGGTCTCGGATTTGCTTGCCATTGCTGCAGCATAGGTCAGCGTTGCCATCGGAGACTCGAGCTGCATAAGCAGGTAATCGGCATCGCAGAGCGTTTGGCTGGCGGCATCAATATGCGTTGGTGTCAGTCTCGCATTCGCACCTGGTGCAACCCCGATACTGTTCTCGCCAGAATCGGCGACAAAGATCAATGCGCTGCCGGTGGGCGAATCAACAACGTGCACATGCTCCAGATTGATCCCGGCCTCTTCATAGGCAGCGAGCGCCAGCTGGCCGGCCGTATCGTCTCCAACACATGCGATGAAGTCGACTGCGCCACCCAGTCGCGCGCATGCCATTGCCTGGTTGGCTCCCTTACCGCCGAGGGCAAACTGAAAGTCGCTCCCAGAGAGCGTCTCACCTGGCATCGGGATGGTCTCAGTTCGCATGCTGTAGTCCGCATTCGCGCTGCCGACAACGACGATTCGTTTTTTCATGGCCGGTTTCTCAAGAGGTTTGCGTCATTATAGTTGCGAGCCACTGTGGTGCATTTCGATCTCAGCCTCGCATTGACGCCTTTCAAGGCACAAATACAAGAACGAGGTAAGGAACATGAAAACGATTATGCAAGGAGTCATCGCAGTGGCCGCGTTCCTGACGCTGCTTACTGCACCAAACGATGCCGATGCGCAGGCGCTCTCTACTGAGCAAGACTGCAATGCTATCGGCGGTACCTGGCAGCTGGTTCGGACTCCCCCATTGTTTGCGCAATGCAGTCTCTCGCAGTATTACGAGGCGGCCTGGTACAACCCACTCTCGATTAGTCCGGGAATTCGCCTCAGCGTCGAGCCGAACGGTCGGCTCATCAATCAGGACACTCTGGTCATCAACAACACGGCGGAGTTGGTCGTAAATGGTGGCCGATTCTCCAACTTCGCTACGGTAGAGACCACCAATCGCGGCGTGATTCGCTTCAATGGCGGCCAAATGATCAATAGCGGGCTGTTCTCCATGGAGGGTGACGTGTTCATCAACGACACACCGCGCAACCCGAGAACCGCGTTGCCCGATTGCGTGTCGAACCGTGGCGTCATGCGATTCTGGAGTGGCGGTAATCTGCTGCTGCAGGGCGGCTGTATCGATTCGCAAGGGCATCAGGGTGATCTGCGAATCGACGTCACCGGCACCATGATTGCGGAAGGCCCGGCGCTCTATCGCGGTGGCCGCTCGGACACGATTGCGGGCACATTGATTGTGGAAGCGGGTGCTTCCGCCGAGTTCCCGGATCTCAGACTATCGGGTAACGCAACAATTGAGGGTCAGGTTTATGCGTCTCGCAATCGCCTACAACCGAGCAGTGAATCCGGATTTCGTGTCGAGGACGGCGGTCAGGTCAGTGTTCTGGATTCCGGCCGACTGACCGTGAATACCCGCACAGCGGACATTTACGGCAGTGTCCGGTTGGAGGATCGAGCGGTTCTTGAAACCGACGGCACATCCACTATGACCGTACAACGTGGTGGCTACGTTTATCTCGATGACAGAAGCGCCGCAATTCTGACGCTGACCACGGTCGAAAACCGAGGGTTGATCGAGCACGTATGCAAAGCCACCTTCAACGCGCGCTGGGTTAACGGGAACCGCGTGCGCTATTACCTTTGCCCGCCGACCTTGCCGCTGCGACCACCGTTTCCTTTGCCATTCCGCTGGCCGTAAGCCGGGCGCGTCGGGTCGGCCCTCCTTAGGTCGGCTCGACGCGTTGTCTCAGGGCGAGCTCGAGACCCGTCGTCAGACCACCGAGCCAAAAGACATAAATAACGCCAACAATACGCTCGTAGGCGCCAAGCCAATGCTCATTGACGAACAAGGCAATCGGCACAAGCCATAACCACACCCCAAGACTGATCGTGCTAAACAAGCCCACACGCGGTGCGAGTCGGGAGAGACCGGGCTGCAACGCGCCCATCGCAAGTCCGGTCATTGTCGCAACTATCCACAGCGGATCGTTCGCGTCTGGACCCACAAGCGCCGAAGGGTCTGCCGTCTCGAAGTAGTACGCGACGTAGAAGAGGGCGCAGCCGCTGGCGATCATCAACAGTCTCGCGACGGGCCAGAGCCTCCCATGATCCAAACCGCGCAGCGCGGTGGCTGCAGCGATGTGAGCGATTCCGAACAAGATGATACCCAGCGCATTGAGTGAGCCAAACTCGCTCGTCGAGAGCGCGCTGATCGGCGAGCGCATCACGTCTTGCCCACTGGAGGCAAGGACGAATAAGTGGCACAACAGTGTGATTGCGGTCGCAAGTGCCGCGAAGCGCAACAGACGTCTTGACCGTGCTCCCACTATTGCTGGCGCTGCCAGGCTTCGCGGGCTGTGGCGATCACAAACGCGTGGATCGCTTCGCTACCCTCTGCATCGATGACTGAGCTGAACCCAGGCATTCCGGAATCGCGCAGCGCGCCATCGAGTACGATGCGGTCCCAGATATCGTGAATCTCGGCTGACGAACGACGCAGGTCGGGAGTGATGCCACCACTTGCGACGTCCACGCCGTGGCAGGTCACACAGCGTTGGTAGTACAGCTTTTTGCCTTGCTGCAGCGTCGCCTCGTCCGCGACTAACTCAGGTGGCTCCGGGAAGGGGACATAGCGCTTGGGTTTACGGTCTGGAAGCGACGCCGTTGCACCGAGCTTGAACCCCAAAATCCTGCTGACATTCTCAAACCCGAGATTGGCGGTGCCCTCACCACCCAGAAGCGCGTATATCGTGCCCCAGCCAGCGGCGACCGAGACGTATTGCTCACCGTCAATCGCGTAGGTTGCGGGTGCCGCCGCAATGCCCGTCTGCGCTTTGTAGTTCCAGAGCTTCTCGCCGGTTTGTGCGTCAAAGGCGGAGAACTCTCCGATGAGACTGCCTTGGAATACGAGGTTCCCAGCAGTTGCCAATGTGCCGCCGTTCCAGGGACCAAGATGTTGATGTCGCCAGACTTCCTTTTGCGTAACCGGGTCCCAGGCAACCAGCTGGCCTCGAACCATCCCCGCGAGAGCGGCCAGTTGCATCGGATCATCCGGCGTCTCCAGCGTCGAGAGATCGGTGCCGGTGTTCCAGTAGCCCTCGGCGAATTCAAAGCCCTGATCCTCTAGCGCGACGGACGGTAGGTCTTGCGTCGGCAAATAGATGAGCCCGGTCGTTGGACTAAAAGACATAGGGTGCCAGTTGTGGCCACCGAGACCGGATGGCATTTGCACGAAAGCGCCCTCATCGTAGCGAGCATTACGTGCCTCGATAGGGCGTCCGCTGGTCGCATCGACGCCCTTGGCCCATGTCACCGCGACAAACGGTTCGGCGGAGATCAGACTGCCGTCGGTGCGATCGAGGACATAAAAGAAGCCGTTCTTAGGGGCCTGCATAAGTACCTGACGCGTCTCACCATCGATTTCCAAGTCGGCGAGCACCATGTGTTGGGTCGCGGTGAAATCCCAGGTGTCGCCGGGTGTGGTCTGATAGTGCCAGACGTATTCGCCGGTGGCCGGACGCAACGCGACGATCGATGAGAGAAACAAATTGTCGCCCCCTTCGGGGCTGCGCATGCGCTGATTCCAGGGTGAGCCGTTGCCGACACCGATATAGAGAAGATCGAGATTCGGATCGTAGGCCATCGAATCCCAGACCGTGCCGCCACCGCCGTAGCGCCACCATTCCCCGGTCCAGGTCTCGGCCGCACGCTCGAGCTCGGGTTGCTCGAAGCCGGCGGTCGGATCGCCAGGCACGGTGTAGAAGCGCCATGCCCGCTCACCGGTGTCGGCCTCGTAGGCGGTCACATAGCCGCGCACGCCAAGATCCGCGCCGCCGTTGCCAATAATCACCTTGCCTTGTACGACCCGAGGCGCACCCGTAATGGTGTAGGGGGGCTTCCGGTCGATGGTATCAACCTTCCAATTGACCTTACCGGTGGCGGCGTCCAGTGAGACAAGATAACCATCGAGCGTGCCAACGAAGACGCTGTCGCCCCAGATTGCGACGCCGCGATTGACGACATCGCAGCAGGCGTATTGCGCCCATGACTTGGGCACCTGCGGGTCGTATGTCCACAGCGGCTCACCGGTAGCCGCATCCAGCGCATAGACAACACTCCACGAGCCGGTGACAAATAGGCGACCATCGGCAACGATCGGCGTTGCCTCCATGCCGCGGCGTGTCGGCACGTCGAAATACCAGGCCAGACCCAGCTCACTTACGGACTCCGAATTGATCTCATCGAGCGGGCTGAAGCGCGTCTCGGCATAATCCCGTCCGTGCGTGATCCACTCCTCGGCTGCGGCGAGCGCAATGCGCTCGTGCGCGATCGGCAGGTCCTTCGCGCTCTCTGCGGGCGGTTCGGCCGCGCGGCTGCAGCCGCCTGAGACCAGGATGACTGCAAGTCCAAGTAGCCAGCTGTGATGTCGCATTGCTATCCCCCCAAACGCGCTCTCAATCAGTCGTTGTTGTAGGTCTCCAGGATGCGGTCACGCAAATATTCGCCCGCCGTGTAGCGCGCCGAAAGGCGGGTGTCACGCGATGGGTGCAGGAAGAACGGGATCGAGATTCTCGAAATATTGCCCTCCTGGTCGGAAGGGTTGACGACCCGGTGGGTGGTGGAGGGCAGGTAGCCGCCAGAAATCTCCTGCAGCATGTCTCCCGTATTGATGATCAGATCGCCCTGACGACCTTCGAGGTCGAGCCATTCACCCTCGAGGGTTCGCACCTGCAGCCCGGGTTGGTCGGCGACAGGCAGCAACGTGATGAAGTTGATGTCTTCGTGCGCCGCTGCGCGAACGCTGCCGGTTGGCTCGTCGCCTTTCAGTGGCGGGTAATGAAGAATGCGCAACAGGCTGTCGTCCCATGACAACGCGTCCGACCACACCACGCCCTCGGCCTGTCTGCAGTCCGCGGGTATTGCCGCATCGAGCCAGTCCAGCAATTGCTTGGCGAGCGCCTCCGCGTCCTCACAGTGGGAGCGTGCATCGGCTTCAAGACCCTCCGGAAAGGGCATGTCGAAGTCGACATGGAAGTACTCTTTAATGTCCTGCTGCTCGAAACCTACAGCCGTCTCCGCGATATCCGGGCCGAAGTAACCATACTGCTCGTTTTCCTTCGTCAGGTCCTTCACCTGATAGTCATGTTTTTTCTTACTGTCGAAAAACGCTTTCCAACCTGAATACATGCGCTGTAGGCGATCGCCGGACAGCGGATGGTTTTGCAATACGGCGAAGCCGGACTCAGCAATAGAGCTCGTAAATTCATCTGCAGCGTTTGGCGCTGCGTAATCAACTGTGCGGATCATTTCCTACTCTGCTTATTGATTTTCAATGCGGTGATGAGCAATACCGCCATGACGAAATGACAGGCTGTACCGAACTTGAGTACGGCACCGGTACCCGCCGATTCTACAATGCGACTACTGACAAACGGACTGATCGCGGTCCCCAGCGTCGCCCCCAACAGTACGCAGGATACCAGTCGTGGTGATGGTGCTTCGAATTGCAGCGTGACGAAGGTAAGTGCAAGTTTCAGAAGTCCAAGATTCGCAATTCCCCACAGCAGTGCGAGAACGGGTAGCAGTCGCATGTCACCAGTGCTCCAAAGCGGGATGCTCCCGACGGCGGTCAACAGCGCAGCAATGCCCAGGAGGCGGAAGGTGCCGACGCGTAGCACCGCGATAGTGACCACAATCTGCGCGACGAACATGCCGGTCCAAAAGCGCCCGACAAGGATGCCGCCCGAGGCGACTTCAATGCCCCAACGTGCATCCAGATGCGGCGGTAACCACCAGAGAATCGCGTACTGGCCTAGTGTGTAGGTGGTTAGCGCGGCGATACCGAGCCACGCGGCTGGCGGCCACTTATCGCTCGCCGACGCTTGACCGGCGCTGGTTGTTGGCGCGTGTGGGAAGCGACTGACAATGGCGAGCAGAACGATGAGCGCAGCGATGCCGGCGACGATGCCGTAGACGCTCCCCACCGGTAGAGATTCCCGCAGGCTATAGGTTGCATACGCGGGGATGAGAATACCGGCGACACTAAAACAGCCATCCGTTGCCACCAGTGCTGATGCTCGCTGGTTGCCCTCATAGGCCGCGGAGATCGTTGCTGCTGCTGCGGCCAACCCGAGACCGCAACCGATACCGATGATCAGCAAGGCTGATTGAAACCATCCAAGACCGGGAAGCGTCGAAATGAACAGCAAGACGCCACTCATCACAACGAACAGCACGATGAACACCGCCCTTAGCGGCGTGCGGGTCGAAAAGGACAGTGCGATAACCGCACCAACCAGAATGCCCTGAGTCAGCGCAGAAAAGGCGTTCGTAATCTCACTGATCGTGACACCGAAATGCGCCGCCAACGGTGTCGAGACGATGCCGATAGGCGCAAGCATCGCCGACATCACAAAGTAGGCAAGAAAGCATGCGAGTGTGACGCGTTGTCTGTCGTTCATCGAAATCCCGCTGCAATCTTCGTGCGCATTCTGCCACACTCGGTCCAATGCGATTGGGGATGCGCGAATGACGCACAAGGTCATCTTTGACACCGACCCGGGCGTCGACGACGCCATGGCGATCGTTTTCGGGCACCTCCATCCCGAGATTGAGCTGCTGGGTCTCACGACGGTACGAGGCAACGCTTCCGTTGCGTCAACCACGCGCAACGCACTGCACCTGGTCGAGCGATTTGGAATCGGCTGTGGCGTTCATCGGGGTGCGGATGCAGCGCTCGTGGTCCCGACTGGTCCGGTTCCGGATTTTGTGCACGGTGAAGATGGGCTTGGCAACACCTACCCACCGGCGCCGCGTGCCCAGGCGAGCGACATTGATGCGGCCGATTTCATCGTCCGCACTGTCCGCGACAATCCACACGAGATCACGCTGGTCGCGGTTGGCAGGCTAACCAACCTTGCCCACGCGTTGGAACGAGATCCGGAAATCGCACACCTGGTGCGACAGGTCGTGGTGATGGGAGGCGCCTTGGGCAACGGGGGTCACGGTGGCAATGTGTCACCGTGTGCTGAGGCGAATATCGCCGGTGACCCGCACGCGGCCGATCGAGTGTTTTGTGCAGCATGGCCGGTCGTTATGGTGGGTCTGGATGTGACCATGCAAGTGGTTATGGATCCCGAGCGCATGATTCGCATACGTGACAATTCGGGTGATGCGGGTGCGTTTGTGTTTGAAGTCAGTCGTTTCTATTCGGACTTTTACGCCAGCAAGGGATACGAGGATGGGTTTCCGGTACATGATTCGTCGGCGCTCGCGTGGCTCGTCGTGCCAGACGCATACCGCATGCAACATGGCGCTTTGCGGGCGGTTACGGAAGGCATCGCGATCGGACAGACGATTCAGGCGCCGGAAGGCTCGCATTTCCCTCCCGGTGCATGGGATGACTGCCCGATCCAGCAGGTTGCGATCGATGCCGATGCCGCCCAGATTCTCGATTGTTACGAAGCTACGTTGAGGCGGGCAGGATGAGCGTTGCGCCGGTAGCGCTGCCGCGCGCAATTGGCGAGGCCCGTGTCGTGTTCAAGCGCCGCGATGAGGCGACAGTATTGCAGGATCTCTATCAGCAGGGGTGTTGCAAAGTGCGCTTCCCACGGATCGATCCGGGAGAGCCATTGCAGGCCGTACTGCTGAATACTGCAGGCGGGCTAACCGATGGTGATCACGTTCGCCAGACCGTTACCTGGCTGGAGGGCACCCATGCCGTCGTGACGACTCAGGCTGCAGAGCGGATTTATCGATCACGCGGTGAGATGGCGGTTGTTCACAATGCGCTGGAGGTTCGCGCAGGCGCCCGGGCGATCTGGTTACCGCAGGAAACCATCCTTTTTGAAGGGTCCCGCCTCGAACGACACTGGCGTGCGGATCTTGCGCCCGATGCAATGTTGTTCGCTGCAGAGACCTGGACCCTTGGGCGCGCTGCTATGGGTGAGACCGTTGCCACGGGTGCACTCACGGACGCATGGGAAATCTATCGAGACGGACGATTGCTGTGGGCCGACCGTCTCGCCTTTGATAGTAATCGCGTCGGAGATCTCGGGGCCTGGGCGGCGAGGCCGGCCGTTCTCGCTGGCAACACAACACTGTTGACGCTGGTGGTGATTGCGCCGGAGCCGCAAGCAGCCTGCGATGCGGCCAACGCCGTGCTTGTATCGGTCGATACTTTGGCCGGAGCCACACGAATCGGAGATTTGGTGCTGGTCAGGGCTTTGGCAAAAAACGCGGCACATCTTCGTACGACTTTGCTTCTGTTATTCGATCGCCTACAGTCGGTTGCGGGCGATACGCATCCACTAATGGGATGCCGGGTACCCCGAGTGTTTGACTGCTGATTCGGATTGACCATGCAACTCACACCGCGCGAAAAAGACAAACTGCTGATCTCCATGGCTGCGATGGTGGCTCGACGAAGACTGGAGCGGGGCGTAAAGCTCAATCACCCTGAAGCGATCGCGCTGATTTCGGATTTCGTCGTGGAAGGCGCACGCGATGGTCGCACGGTCGCAGAGCTGATGGCGGCCGGCGCACAAGTCATTACTCGTGAGCAGGTCATGGAGGGCGTGGCAGAAATGATCCACGATGTGCAGGTTGAAGCGACCTTCCCGGACGGCACCAAGCTGGTCACCGTGCACGACCCGATTCGCTGATGCGTGCAGCTTCGGTCGATACACAAATACCGGTTATCGACTTTTCAAGATTCAACCCGAGCGATCAATCGAGTCTGGAAGCACTAGCTAGCGAAGTCGACCAAGCGCTCTCAGGCGTCGGTTTCATGTCGGTCCGCCACCTTGGTATAGACAACGAGCTGCTGTGTCAGGTCTTCGAGGCTAGTCGTACGTTTTTTTCGGCTGACGAGTCCCACAAGCTCGGCAGCGCCTATCGCTCGGCAAGTGAGAACTTCGGCTATCAGGGCGTCGGTCAGGAGAATCTCGATCCGTCGGCGCCAGCAGACTTGAAAGAGACGTTCACGATGCGCAATGTGCTCCACCGCCCGCCGGACGATGCGCGGTGGCCTGACGGTACATTTCGAGATTTGATGCGCGCCTTCTATCGTGAGTGCCTTGATGCTGCCTTCCGACTCATGCGGGTGCTCACTATTGCGTTGGACTTGAGTCCTGATTTCTTCCAGCGATACCACTCCGGCGAGAATGTCACGCTACGTTTGTTGCACTACCCGTCGATTGAGAAGGTGCCAGAGGCGGGGCAGCTGGGCGCGGGTGCGCACACCGACTACGGCTTGCTGACGCTACTGTTTCAGAATGACATTGGCGGACTGGAGGTGCGGACCGGCGACGGTGAGTGGCAGGGTGTTGCCGCCTCACCGCAGGATGTTGTGATCAACTCCGGTGATTTACTCGAGGTTTGGACCAATGGTCGCTACCGGTCCACCCCGCATCGAGTGCAACCGATGAGCGACTCGAACCATCGACAGTCCATCGCCATGTTTGTGGACCCGGACAGTGCTACCGAAGTTGCGGCACTGCCAAGCTGTGTCTCCGCAAGCAATCCGGCACGCTTCAGCCCAACCAGCGCCGGAAGGCATCTTCAGGAGCGAATCGAGGCGTCTCACAAAGCGCGGTTCGAGGTCTGAGCTCGATGCCATCGATCTATCTGCGCGAAGCGAAGTTGCTTCTGGCTGGGGCTGCCGCGTACAGCATGTCCACACTGTTCAGTGCGATGAAGCCCGTTCTTTTGACCCGTTTTGTCGATGAGAATGGTTGGTCCGATGCGTTGGCAGGTCTGGCCGTCGCCATGCCATTTGTCGGCATTGCACTGGCGGCTTTTGTGGCGCCCGCTGCATCGCGACGATACGCCTTGCGCACGCTCGCGCTGGCGCTCGGAAGCGTGCTCGTGCTTAGCGAGATTCTGAGCGCACTGAATCCGGGATCCGTGCTGATGGTGTTGCTGCTTCAACTGGCCGGCGGTATCGCCGTCGGCGTTCTGATGGGCGCCGGCTCCAGGATTGTGGCGACACGCGCGACACCGGGGGCCCTGTTTGGTGCCATTGATATGGTCGCGGTCTTGTTGATGTCTTCAATGATTGCGGCTGTTGGGGCAGCTGTGGGTTACGCGGGGTTGGCGGGTGGCTATGGTGTCGCCGCAGTGATTGCGTTTGGACTGACGCTGTTGATGTTGCCCTTCGACGGGAAGCCTGCGGTGCGCAGTAAGTCATCGGCGCCCACGCCATTGGTGGTGACGCCCCGTGCGCTCGCAGTCGTTTCGATGGGTGTCGTGTTTGTGAGCTGTTCTGGCCTCGGCTTTACCTACATGTTCAGTGTCGCGCAGTCACTCGGCATCAGCTACGCGTCCGCGGGTGCGGGTATTGGTGTCTTGTTGTTGGTCTCGGCGCTCGCATGCCTCGTGGGTGGATGGGTGAGCTCAAGGTTTGGTTCTACAAAGCCGCTGGCGGTCGCTTTTCTAACTTGTGCGCTCGGTTGGTATTGGGTCATTCATGCGCCCAACGCCAGCGTCTTTTACATCGCGTTGGTCCCGGCGGTGTTCTCACTGCAATTCAATTTTCCCGTGTTGCTCGATCTCGCCGGTTCGTTGGACGAGGAGGGTCAGTGGGGAGCGATTGCTGCACCGCTGCAAACGAGCGGTTTTGCATGGGCCGCGATATTGGCGGGCACTCTCGTTGGCGCGTTTGGTTTGACGGCGATTCCGGTGGCGACCGGAGCCGGCATGTGCGTCTGTCTCGCCTTGCTCTGGATCGCGACTTCCGATCAGGCGCCTTCTGGCACACCGGAGCGTGCTCGGTAGTCTTTCTTGCCGGGTATATAGCAAGCCACTGACGGTATGCGTTGCTCGAACAAAACGATGTCCATGATGCCGGCTTCCTTCGCCCGAGTTGGCACGGCCGCTGCGACACTCTTCGCCACCGTCTCGTTGGTGACGCAATGCAGCAGCGCGCGCTCACGGTGATCGCGCTCCCCATCTGTCGTGTTTCGCATCATCTGCCCATAAGTCACACTGAGCCCGGGTGCACCGGCGTCGAGCAGAATGTCCATGACCATTTCGGCCTGCTCCCGAGGCACGATCACCGAGAGCCGCTTCTGACCGAACAGTGTTGGCTGGCGCATGGTGACGTTTTCAATGCCGACGGCAAGTCCGGAATTGCCGACCCCATGTAACCCCTGGTCGCGCCAATGGGTATGTCCGTTCAGATGGTCAATCGCGTGAATGATCTGCTGCATATTGGCGCGATAGACGTTGCTCGACACCCTCGAAGCAAGATGGAACAGGCCACGATCGAGGATCATGCGATACATGAATCCGCGGCCGGGAAGGTGAAGTTCACCCGCTTTCGCCATGGCATCGAAGATGCGATCGGCGCTGTCTTCCTCGGCGATCACCATCAACACTTCCTTCTCATGCACCTTGGTGATCCGAAGCCAACCGAGACGGTCACGCAGCCCGCGGCCCTCCGCGTAATAAACAACCGGTCCGTGCGCCCCCGCCTCAATCGCTGCCTTGCTCACCCGTGCTGACAAGTGGTGCCCGACCGTGCACAGAATGACGTTCAGGTTTTCGGTGAGTTCATGCGCGCCGACGCTGGTGGTGTCTTCCGGTAGCTCGGGCCATAGCGCGGTGTCTTCGCCGACCGCCAACTCATCGCACGCGGTTGAGAACACGGCCCCGGTCGCCTGTTGGTGCAATCGCGCCTTTTCGACAACGGTGCTGACCAGTGACGGCGCTTCGTTCGACGGCACAATGAACTGAAGAATGGATTTCGCAGGGCTGATTGGCGGCAGAAAGCGCTGCCACCAGTGTTCTCCAAGCAACGTCGTTCTGGCCTGCCAGACCATGGCGGCTGATCCGTCGGGCGCGAGCGCTGTGTCGAGTACGCGGTCCACGCTGGCGAGCGGCAAGATCGCCGTCACTTCCGAGAACGAGGACTTTGGTGTTCTCATTGCTGCGTCTCCACTTCGACCAGTTCGCTCAGTGCAGGCGCTTGTTCGCGCGCCACAGCCTGCTGCTGCGTTCGGTGGGTATAGAGGCCGACGCTCAGCACAGTCAGTATCGGACCGACCGATGCGAGCGCAAGAATACCGAAGCCGTCGGAGACGCCCGGTACATTGGCGCCGATACCTAAGCCCATGGCAAGCACGAGCGGTACCGTGATCGGACCGGTGGTCACACCCGCACTATCCCAGCTGAAGTTGACGAACTCGTCGGGTGCGAGATGCGTGAGGAACAGTACGATCAGGTAGGCGGGCGCAAGCAGTGCAAACAGCGAAAGGCCGTACGCCATCTTGAGCACACCGACGGCGATACCGACGCCGACTCCAAAGGCGACGCTCTGCATCAACAATCGCTTGCGAAAAGCGCCAACGGTGATGCGCTCAACGGTATCTCCGAGCGCATTCAACGCAGGCTCCGCGAGCGTAGCGCCGTAGCCGAGGAAAAACGCGAACGCAATGGCGACCCACTTTCCGCTATCACTACCGAACAGTGGCCCCTCGATATGGTCGAGTCCGGACGGCAGTATTTCAGCGAACGCTATCGGGACATTGCTACCGAGCTGGCCACCGAGCGGCGTCAATCCAATCGCGATGCCCAGACCAAAAAGCACCATGCCAATGAACGCAAAACCGACGCCGATGCCCACATCATTGCTAGGGTGCATGCGTTTGCGCAGCACGATCCGCAGCACAAAATACAGGAAGAGACAAAGCGGGATGATGGCCCGGAATGCGTCGATGAGTGCGGTTTGGATGAGCGTCGCAAGCGAGAGCTCACGATCCCATTGCTCCTCGGTTGTCAGCTGGAAGCCGCGCCGATAGACCTTGGTGATCATCATCTCTGGATCGGATACTTCAATCTTGCCATTGACGAGTCTGGCTTCACCGCCCTGGATCGCCAACTCGTAGCCGTCCGGGAGCTCACCGGTATTCTTGTAGGCTTCGAACTCTGCTACAGATACCGACTCAAGGCGCTTTTCCAGTACCGGTCTTTCCGGTGCCTGAACTTCTGAATCGGCAACCCACTCCAGGAACTCCGGATAGTTCTTGGCACCCCAGTAATCTGCCTTCAGATAATGAAATCCGCCGAGTAGCAGTACCGCGAGGATGGGGAAGAGGGAGGCGAGCGTTACGATGCCGAAACCGGAGTTGCCACCGCTGCCGGACTCACCGCTAACCACTCGACTAACGCCGATCCCCAGTGCGAGCACCAGTGGCACGGTGACCGGCCCCGTGGTGACTGCGCCGCAGTCCCAGGCCAGGCCAAGGACATCGTTCAGCACCGGGACCTGCGTGAACGCAAACGACAGTCCCAGCAACAACATGACTGCAGGAATCGCCAGCACCTTCAGCGGCCACAAATAGAAAAAACGCAGTACCCCCAACATCACGGCGAGGCCGACACCGAGGCCAACCGCGCCAACCAACTGGTGCGAGTAGTCGTTCAACAAGCTGAAGAGCAAAGGTGCTTCGACGGGTTTGACGCCGGCACCTGCCGATTTCAATACGGCAATCGCCGGCTCGGCAAACGTGGCGCCGATACCCAAAAGGATGGCGAAGCCAAGAATGACTGGCATGGCTGAGTGTTTCGGCATGACGCTGCCGATTTCTTCACCGAGCGGCATGAGACCAAGCCGCAGGCCTTCCATGAAAAACATGAGCCCGATAGCCACGACGAAAATGCCGATACTGATCATCCCGGCAAACGCGATCGGCAGTCCAAGCACTAGCAACTGGAAGAGCGCGAGGTAGGCAACGATGAACCATATGCCTTCTACCTGCCCCAGGAAGTTGCGTTTGGCGTAGGGCCAAAGCACGCGCAGCGTATCTCGCGTGCCGAGGCGGAAGCGGGTCTGTGTCCCAGTCGTACTCATCGGTTTCTTTCGAATATTTGTCTTAATGTGAGTAGCGACGATTTCCTCAATATCTTTAGCGCCTTAGGTGCTTTTCGTCGATTAACAAAAGCCATACAACGGCAACGGGATGCTGATAGAGTGAGAAAAAACAGCGAGGAGAAGCGATGTTGATTCCGGGTGAAACCATCGTTGCTAACGGCGAGATCGTTCTGAATGAGGGGGCGGAGACGGTCACGCTCACAGTTGCCAATACGGGTGATCGACCTGTGCAGGTCGGATCGCACTATCACTTCTTTGAAACCAACTCGGCATTGTCGTTTGACCGTGAGCAATCACGCGGCATGCGGCTGGATATTGCCGCCGGTACCGCAGTGCGATTCGAACCGGGTCAACAACGAGAGGTGACCCTCTTACCCATACGTGGCGAGCGCAAAATCTACGGATTCAATCAGGCCGTCATGGGCCCCTTGGACTGAGGAGCCGACATGCCCGCCACATTATCCAGACATCAGTACGCGGCCATGTACGGCCCTACAGTCGGCGATCAGGTGCGCCTCGCCGATACCGACCTGTTCATCGAAGTTGAGCGCGACCACACCACCTACGGCGAAGAAGTAAAGTTCGGTGGCGGTAAAGTGATTCGTGACGGCATGGGTCAGTCGCAGCGGACTCGCGCCGATGGCGCTGTCGATACCGTCATCACGAACGCCCTGATTGTTGATTACACCGGCATCTACAAGGCGGATGTCGGCCTCAGAGACGGTCGGATTCATGCCATCGGAAAAGCAGGCAATCCCGAAACGCAGGACGGCGTCGACATCGTCATTGGTCCATCGACCGAGGCTATTGCCGGCGAGGGAAAAATCCTCACGGCAGGTGGTTTCGACGCGCATATTCACTTCATCTGCCCACAGCAAATCGACGAAGCGCTGATGTCGGGCGTCACCACGATGCTCGGCGGTGGCACGGGGCCTGCCACGGGCACCAACGCCACCACGTGTACGCCGGGTGAATGGCATATCGGGCGGATGTTGCAAGCTGCCGATGCATTCCCGATGAATCTGGCGCTGTCTGGCAAAGGTAATGCATCGCAACCCGCTGAACTCGAGGCGATGGTACGCGCAGGCGCGTGTGCGCTGAAATTGCACGAGGACTGGGGGACCACGCCGGGTGCTATCGATTGCTGCCTTAGTGTGGCCGATGCCATGGATGTGCAGGTGATGATTCACACGGACACGCTTAACGAGAGCGGCTTCGTCGAGAACACCGTCAAGGCGTTTAAGTCGCGAACAATTCACGCGTTCCACACCGAAGGTGCTGGCGGTGGTCATGCGCCCGACATCATCAAAGTGGCCGGTCTGTCGAACGTATTGCCGTCCTCCACCAATCCAACCCGACCGTTCACAGTGAATACGGTGGACGAGCATCTCGACATGTTGATGGTATGCCACCATCTCGATCCGAAAATCGCTGAAGATGTTGCGTTTGCAGAGAGTCGTATTCGCCGCGAAACGATCGCGGCTGAGGATATTCTCCACGATCTCGGTGCGTTCTCGATCATCGCGTCCGATAGTCAGGCGATGGGTCGCGTCGGAGAAGTGCTCATCAGAACCTGGCAAACCGCGGACAAAATGAAACGTCAACGCGGTCGACTGTCAGGCGAGCAGGGCAATAACGATAACCTGCGTGTACGCCGTTACATCGCCAAGTACACGATTAACCCAGCGATCGCACACGGAATTTCCGATCACGTCGGCTCAGTGGAAGTTGGCAAACTCGCGGATTTGGTGCTCTGGTCGCCCGCCTTCTTCGGCGTCAAGCCGGATCTCGTGCTGAAGATGGGCAGTATCGCGGCGGCGCCGATGGGCGATCCGAATGCTTCGATTCCGACACCGCAGCCGGTCCACTATCGACCTATGTTCGCAAGCTTCGGTAAGTCGCTAACCGAGAGCTCGGTGACGTTCGTATCGGCTGCTGCACAGTCACTGAATATTGGTGACCGCCTCGGACTTGCCAAGCAGACGCTGCCGGTTCGCAATACGCGTGATATCTCCAAGGCAGACATGAAGCTCAACGATGCCTGCCCGGACATCAGTGTGGATCCGGAGACTTATGAAGTGCATGCGGATGGCGAGCTTTTGACCTGCGAGCCGGCAGACGTGCTGCCGATGGCACAGCGCTACTTCCTGTTCTGAGATGACTATGATTAGAGCGACGTCTGTTGCATCGAGCAACAGCGGTAACCCTGCGGACGATGTAGTGCTGGACTTCCATCACAGGCACCGCAGACGTTTGAGCATGAGAACGACATCCGGGCGTGAGTTTCTTTTGGATCTGCCAAAGGCGCGTGCACTCAAGAATAACGATGTGTTGGTACTGGATGACGGCTCACGAGTTCGTGTGGTGGCTGCCGAAGAGGCGGTCATGAGAATTACAGCGGGTGATGCGAAGACGCTGATGCGCCTCGCCTGGCATATCGGTAACCGCCATCTGGCCGCGGAGATTCACGCCGACCATATTGTGATGGCCGAGGATCAGGTGATCGCCAACATGGTGAGAGGGTTGGGCGGTCATGTGTCGTTGACCCGAGGCCCCTTCCAGCCGGAAGGTGGAGCGTATGACCACGGGCATTGATACAGCCGCGCTGTATCGACTGCAAACGTGGCTTTCACCCTCTTTTCCAGTCGGTGCCTATACGTTCTCGCATGGTCTCGAATACGCGATCGACAGACACTGGATCACCGATGTCGAATCGGCTGAACGGTGGCTCTCGGATCTGTTGCGATTCGGCACCGGTCATGCGGACCTGGTATTCGTTGCCGCGGGTTGGGACGCGGACGACCCGGAAGCCCTGTCGTTGGCGGTGGTGCGGGCGCTCGCAATGGCGGCGAGCAAGGAGTTGTTGCTTGAGTCAACCGCACAGGGCGCAGCCTTTGTTCAGGCGGTCGCGGCTTCCTGGCCGACCGAGGTTTGTGACTACTTCATGGGTTTGCGGCAAAAACCCTATTCGGTGGCCGTCGGTGCGATAGCAGCGGCTCACGGCGTTCCGCGTCACGGCACACTCCACGCTTACGCCCACGCGTTCGTTTCGAATCTGGTTTCGGCTTTGCTCCGAGCCATGCCGCTCGGTCAGACCGATGGGCAGCGACTGATCGCAGCACTCGAACCTGTCGTCGAGGAAGCCGTGAATTGCGCAGCGCGCACGCCGCTATCCGAGGTCGCCGCGAGTACGCCGGTCTCTGACGTTGCGTCCATGCGGCATGAAAATCAGTACACGAGGCTCTTCCGCTCCTGAGTAGTGCATTGTTTGAGGGCTTGCAGCGCCTGCGGCGTTGCAGGATATTGAAACGGGACAAAAACAGAGGCTGAACTATGGCCAAAAACGGGCCACTTCGTGTGGGGATCGGCGGACCGGTTGGTAGCGGCAAGACCGCTCTGACGGACGCGTTGTGCAAGCACCTGCGTGATGATCACAATCTCGCGGTCATTACGAATGACATCTACACGCGTGAAGACGCTGAATTTCTCACGCGCTCGGGGGCGCTGGCGCCGGAGCGCATTCTCGGCGTTGAAACAGGCGGTTGCCCGCACACGGCAATCCGTGAGGATGCATCCATGAATCTGGCCGCTGTCGCCGAGCTTGAGGGCACCTTCGATGGGCTGGACCTCATCATCATTGAGTCCGGCGGTGACAACCTCGCGGCCACGTTCTCGCCCGAGCTGGCGGACATCACGATCTATGTGATCGATGTATCGGCAGGGGACAAAATCCCACGCAAAGGCGGGCCAGGCATTACGCGATCCGATCTGCTGGTGATCAACAAAATTGATCTTGCGCCGCTGGTGGGTGCGGATCTCGGTGTTATGGACCGGGATGCGACCAAGATGCGAGGCGAGGCTCCGTTTGTGTTTACCAACATCAAGGCGGGCGATGGCGTTAAGACCGTCGCTAACTTCATCGTCGAAACCGGCGGGTTGGCAGCGTGAGCGATTTGCTGGTGCGTTTCGAGCGCGATGGCTATGCGGTCATCGAGAACGCTATTGCGCCGGAAGACTGTGTCCGACTTCGGGAAGTCGCGAGCAGGATCGTCGATGGTTTCGACATCGGTCGTCACCGAACTGTTTTCAGGACCGATGACCGTGATGCAGGCCGCGACGATTACTTTTTCGAAAGTGCAGAACGCGCTTCGTGTTTTCTTGAGGCAGAAGCTCTGGATGCATCCGGTGCGTTGACGAAACCCAAGGCGCTAGCCATCAACAAGATTGGCCACGGACTGCATGACGCGGATCCAGTAGTGGCTGAGTTCTGTCGTCTCCCGGCGATCACGAAGGCGCTGCGCGAGCTCGGCTGGGTAGACCCGGTGCTGCAACAAACGATGTACATCTTCAAGCAACCGACGATCGGTGGCGAGGTCCGGTGGCACCAGGATGGCAGTTATCTGATGGCAAGCGGCCGTGGAGTGATGGGCATCTGGATCGCACTCGAACCCGCGACCCGGGAGAATGGCTGTCTTTGGATGCAGCCGGGCGCGCACCGCACGCCTTTACGCGAGCGCTACTCGGTCGATACCGGCACAGGTGACGCGTCTCTCGAGATCGTCGACGAGACCCCTTGGCAAACGGTAGACCCAGTCGCTATGGAAGTACCGACAGGCTCGATCGTTGTCTTCTCCGATCATATGCCGCACTACAGCGCGCCGAATCGAAGCACCCAGTCGCGCCACGCGTTTACGCTGCATGTGAAAGAGGCCGGGGATCAGTGGCTTGCCGAGAACTGGTTGCAGCGGCGAAATGCACCGTTTCGCCTCTACGCCTGAGGCTTGGCGTTTCCGAGAATCTCGTGAAGTCTCGGGCGGTTCGCTCGAATCTCTTCGTCGCTCAGACCTTCTAAAGAATGTGGGAACTTTAGCCAACGATCCGTTTCGTGGAGGTAGTAGTGCGGAATCAGGTCGGTTTGGTTTCGGGCAGGCTTATACCAGGGCACCGCAATCCGAATATCGTGCGGTGCGTTGCGTCGTGTTTTTCGTCGCAACTCGTCGATGATCGCTTCGATTGTCCGCCCGGTGTCATACACATCGTCAACGATCAAAAGACGATCTTCGAAGCTGACGTTTTTCAAGAGATAGCCAATGCCATAGATCGCAATCTCGCGCGATTGGTTGTCGATGCCCGAGTAGGAGGCGGTGCGCACGGCGATGTGATCGCTGGCGATGCCGTGCCAGGCGAGATACTCCTGTACCGCGATACCAATCGGCGCAGCGCCGCGCCATAGTGCAAGGATGAAACTGGGTCGAAAGCCACTGGCGAGAATGCGCTCGCCCAGTCGGAAGCTGTCGAGCAGGAGGTCTTCGGCGTCGATATAGAGCTTGTCGGCCATACGCCAATGTGCCGCGACTGGTAGGCGGATGCAACCGCGCTGCATGGTAGTCTTGCATCATGAAAAAACGCCGCTTCATTTGCGAACAGAGCCTTCTGGAAGACGCTTATCGCCTCGGCGTGAAGATATTCAATGAAGGATTCAGACCGACATTCGTTGTGGGTTTGTGGCGTGGTGGCAGCACCGTCGGGATCTACGTTCAGGAGTGTTTGCAGCACCTCGGCGTTGAAACCAACCATATTGCGTTAAGAACGTCCTACCGCGGTCTTGGCGACTACGAGGTGATGGTCGCGAACCCGGAGCGCAATATCCGTGTTCACGGTACACAGTATCTGCTGGAGACTCTGAATGCTGAAGACCGACTGCTGATCGTTGACGATGTCAGCGGTTCGGGCCAAACCCTTCGGGTGGTGCGCGAGCGCCTCAAGCACAAATTGCGACGGAATCTGCCGGAGGCGATCCGGGTGGCGACGCTCTACCACAAGCCCGGTCGTAACCAGAGTGGTCGTAAACCCGATTTTTTCCTGCATGAGACAGACGATTGGCTGGTGTTGCCTTATGAGCTTGCAGGTCTGGATATTGAGACGCTGCGGCAGGAAAAGCCGGCGGTCGCAAAACTCTTGAGACCAGAGCTTCGTATCACGACGGATGGCTGACTCGTCGCCGCGCTATTCCTGCTACGCTTGCGGCCACGAAACACGCTGAGTATGAATCCATGATGTTCTTCTTTGCGCTGGTGGTGACGCTGACGATCATCATCGTATTTTTGCATTGGTACAGTTATCACCATCTCAAGCAGTCTATCGTGGGTCGGCAAAGCTGGGGGTTGAACATCTGCTGCGGGAAGGTGGATGGTGGCGGCGTCAACGCTGACATCATGAAGCACAGCGACGTGCCGAATTTTGTGGAAATAACCAACATCTACAAGTTGCCGTTCGAAGACGGTCAATTCGAGTCAGTGCTGTGCTCCCACACAGCTGAACATATCGATGACCCGGACTTGTTTGATGCGGAGCTTCGCCGTGTGGGCAAACAGGTCACCTATGTGTTGCCCCCGGTTTGGGATGTGGCGGCCGCGCTGAACGTGCTCGAGCATCGCTGGATATTTTTGTCCGCGCGTAAGATTCACGACCGACTGCCGCGCCGCGTGCCACTACCGTTCGCAAAGCGTATTCAGGCTCGACTGGGTCAAAAGATTGCCGCGTAGCATTAAGGGTCGACCGGCGTATACGCCGCCGCTTCGTCTTCGGTCAGTGTGATCACCTTGAGCGTCCAGTCGGTAAAGCTTGAGACAACCTCGAACTTGAACCGTCCTTCCTCCTCAAACAGCTTCAATCCGTTCCCGATACCGCGAAATTTCATGATCCGGCTATGGAACCGTCCGGTGCTCGCGTCTAGCAGCCGCAGTTCGAATCCTGCCTGGTTGCGGTAGTCGCTATTCACTCGCCAGTCCAGAAGCCAGGGACCATCGACCGTAAAGGTTCTGGTTTCGCCGCTGTTTTTCCCCTTAAACCGCGCGATCTCTTCCTCGCTGAATGCGGGAGCCGAATTGATGCCTAGCAGGACTGCCGCGCAGATTACAAAGCCACGGATTAGAGACATAGTTTCCTCGCTGTTCATACTCGCTGATCGATAGTCTTTAGTGCATTGGCGCGGCGTGCAAGTTCCGCAAGCTCAAGAGGTTGATGCCAGCTGCCGCTAACCGAATATGCAGGAGTCAACCGCCACCACCGCTGTCGCCGACGCCGAGCACTGGAAGACACAGTACCGGGAGCTGGTCGCCGAGCAGGACGAGATGCTGCGCGATATGGATCGCACCCGCAGGCTCATCGGCGAGCTGCTTGGATTATTGTCGGCTTCGATCGATTCAGACCCGGAACTCGCTGCAGAGGCGGGCACTCTGCGTACGAGTTGGACTCAGGTAGCGAGTCCACTCACCGCCGCAATGTTCGAGCAGACTCGCGCACTGGCACCGAAGGTATTGGCGAGGGTCGACGTCGACGGTGTTGAGGCTGACCTCTCGACGCTCGAGTCGCGTTTGCGCGAGGTAGTCGCAGGCACACCCGAGATAGAGACTAAATCCTCCGGGCGGCCGGTATTGTCCGAACATATAGAGTCGTTGTTTCGGTCGGTGCTTGAGCATTACCAGGCACAGCAACAGAGATTGAGCGAAACCGAGCGTTTTCTCGCCGAGGTTAGTGGTGCGCTTGCCGGGCTTGAGCAATACGTTGCCTCAGCTCGTGAGGACACGGCGGCAGGTCGTGCAGCCACGGAAGTTTTACAGTCCGATGTTGCTGAAACGGTCGGTTCGATCGAACAACGTGTTGCGGATACCAATGACCTTGATGAGCTTCGGTCGAGCGTGCGTGACGGTATTTCCGCGCTAAGCGATCGGATGCGGACCTTTACGCAGACCGAGCATGAGCGTTATGCAGCCGCAGAGCGGCGCAGTGCGGAGCTCGAATCGGAGATTGCATCCCTAAGGGCGCATACCCGCTCATTGGAGCAAACGCTGGAAGCACAGGCGGGTAAGCTTCTGCGTGATCAATTGACAGGCGTTCACAGTCGACGAGCTCTGGATGCGCGTATCGAGGAGGGGGTGGCTCGGCATCAGAGGCAGTCACAGTCGCTAGCCTACACCATCTGGGATATCGATCACTTCAAGAGGATCAACGACAGCTATGGTCATCCTGCGGGAGATCACATTCTCAGGAGTGTGGCGCAGACACTCGAACGCTATACACGCGCCTCGGATTTCGTCGCGCGTCTTGGTGGTGAAGAGTTCGTCATCCTGTTGCCGGATACCACCGAGCAGAACGCAATGATCATCGCCGACAAGCTGCGTGAGGTGATCGCAGCGAGCCAGTACGAATTCGATGGTCACAACATCGCTGTCACGATTTCGTGCGGTGTGGCAACACTCGGTGAGGGCGCTTCGGCGCAGCAGCTCTATGAACATGCGGACCGTGCGCTTTACCGCGCAAAGCAGTCCGGACGTAATCGCTGCGAGGCAGCGCGCGACTGATTAGCAGGCGTAGGTGCGATCGAGGTAGGCCAGAATATCCCGGGATTCAAACATCGAAATGTCGGTGTTCGAGTCGATCACGTACGGCACCTGAACCTGACCCGCGATCTCGTACAGTTGCGCGCGATTGCGACCTTCGAAGTGGTACTCGGGAATCAACCGATCGCGCACCGGCGGCGGGATGAAGTCAGTCAGCTTCACTTTGCCTAACGTACGTAACGTATACGGAAGCTCCAATTCGCACAGGCGCTCACGAACCAGTCTTGCGAAAGGACTGCCCTCGAAGCTGTACAGTTCGAGTGGCTTTTCGGGCATACGCGATGGAAGGGCGCGCAGACCCCGACCGAACCTCAGGCCAGAAGCGATTTGTGCAGCGGTGGTATTGACGCTGCGCAACCAGAATTTTGGCGCGGGTCGTCGGTCAGCATAGGTCTTGAACAAATACTCGATGATTGCGACCGAATCGTATAACTCGGTGTTGGTGTTCGGGTCGACCATAAACGGAAACTGGGCCTTGCCACCGCGCGACACGACTTCCGGGCGATAGCGTTCGCCGCCTTTGGGGCAGGGCAGAATCATAACGTCGATGTCGAGTGAGGTTATTGCTTCACGCACGATTCGGCAGTATGGGCAGTTCTCCATGTCGTAGAGTCGAATCAACACTCTCGGTTGTCGAGTGACAGGCTGGGCCAGCAGCCCTCGCGGTGTCGTGACCGCGGATGCCGCGAGTGAAGAGGCGAGATCGAAAGCCTTGAATATCATGTCAGTGCGCTCCGTAGCTTATTCAGCGCTGGTTGTCGGGGGCCAGTTAAGCGCCGTGCCAGACAGGCGCCAGCCGTTTTGCTCGGCCAGTAGGGTCAATTCCGAAATTCTGTTTTGAGGGTCCGGGTGGGTCCCTAGATAGTTGTCCCATCGTATCCCGGATTCGCGTTCGTCACTCAATCGCTCGAAGAACTGAAGTGCTTCGCCGATGTGACCGTACTCCTTCTCCACGAGTCCGAGTCCGAATTTGTCTGCCGCGCGCTCCTGAGCTCGACTGAATCCGCGCAGCGTCAGGTCCGTGACGTTGTAACCAAGGGCTGTGTTGCCGCTCGACGAACTCACGGCCGAATAGAACAAACCAATCGCGGCGAAGCGCCCGAGTTGGCGGATGTGGTCGCGATTGTGAAAGTGCCCGAGTTCGTGACTGAGGACAAATGCGAGCGCATTCTCTGAATCGATCTGATCCAGAAGGCCTGAGGTCACGATGATAAGTCCACCCGGTAGCGCCATCGCATTGGGCGCCGGGTCATCGGATATTTCCAGGCGAAACTGGTATTCGGTGTCTGGCCAATGCGCCACCATTCGCTCGAGTAAGCTCGCGACTGCCTCTGCGTGTGGATGGTCGCTTTGCAGGGTCTCGACCGGTGTCCAGTCAGAGAACCACCCGACCTCTTTTTTCGCAGGGATGAATCGGATGAGGATCTCGATCGCAAAGACGATCAGTACGGTGACTAGTGCGAGCAGTCCGATAAGGCCAAGGAGCAGGGTCGAGGCTTCAACGAGCGGGTGCGTCTTGCTGACATTGACCTCGGTGTCGGGCGTCCTTGGTTCGAAGCGCATGTCTCAGAATCGGGACTGGAGCTTGACCGCGGTCCCAAACGCCAGCATTTCAATACCTGCAGTGCCCTCGCCGCCGCTGGCATTCGCAATTCTCGAGGTCTCGAGTCGCACATTGATGACCGCATCAAAGCCCGCCGCCTTCGCGTGTTCAACCAGACGGAGCATCGCCTCTCGTCGTGCACGGTCGAGCAAGGGTTCATAGGTTTTGATGCGTCCACCGAATATGGCGCGGATACCCGCAATGATGCGTTTGAAGTAATCGAGTGACACGACGACGCTGCCAGCGATCAATTCCGACTTCCCGACCTGCCACTCGTCTGGCATGCGGTCGAAAGTCATCACTGGAAAGCCGCGAATCGATGCTTCACGCGCACGAATACTGGCGAAGTGACGCCGCTCCAGAAGTGTCCCCACGATGTAGGCGACCATCAGGACAGCTAGCGGTATCCCGAAGTTGATTATAAAAGTGATGACGTCCATGCCTGATTAACGCACCCGAACGGCTGTGCCGTAGGCGAACAGCTCGGATGCGCCCTGCGTGATTGAGCTCGTTGCAAATCGAACGTTCACTACCGCATTGGCACCCATCGAGAGCGCTTGCTGCACCATGCGGTCCGTTGCTTCCTGGCGTGAGTCAGCCAGCAATTCCGTATACCCGGCAAGCTCACCACCCACAATATTCTTGAGTCCGGCCATGATGTCGCGACCGACATGCTTGGCGCGTACCGTGTTTCCAGTGACGACGCCGTAGAACTCGACGATCTCCCTGCCGGGGATTGTCTCGGTATTCGAAATGATGATGCTCTGAGGGGTTCGCAAATCCATGGGTGTCGCCTGTATCAGTCGAAGAGTTTGGGCCTTAGCGAGGTGTCTGTGCGCTCTGCAGAGACTGTTCGTTAAAGAAGTGAGAGATCAGTGTATAGCGTATGCCGTGCGTTGTTTCGCGTACTTCGTGCAGCAACGAGGAGGAGAAAATCAGTGCTGCCCCTGCGGTTCCCTTGTAACCGGTGTCGCTGTATTCCTTGAATACGACATCGCCTCCCTCGTAGTCATCGTTCAGGTTGAGCGACAGCGCGAACTTGCGATGTGCTGTCGCAGCAGTGATGTTATCGCGGTGGCCGACAACATTGCCCTGACGGTACCCCGCATAGCGGGCAACATGCAGATCTTCACGACGCGTGACGTCGAAAGCGAACGCTTTTTTCACCATCGGGACAACGCGCGAAAAGATGCGTTCGTCCAGGAACTGTTGGGTGCTTTCGTCCTTGATGATGTGATCCACCCGGTCCTGTCGGTTGTGGTCGTAGACGGGAATTTGATAGTCACCCTGCAGCTCCCCGGAGCGTGGAGGTCGCACCGCAAGCGGAGTACCGGATTCAACCGATTCGATCAGCTTCGCGCACTCTTCGCGTGACAGCACATCGGGCACGATAAGCACCGGCGGGTGCAGTGGCATCTCGCCCAACGTATTTGAAGGCTGCTCATTCATAATTTGCTCCAGAACAGCATCCGGTGCGGATGCTTCGTCAAACCACGCGTGCACTGTTCGTCGTGGCGTGATCCAGATGATGCGATCTGTGGCGCCGCTACCTTTGTGTAGCCCCAATGCGGCGAATTGCTGACCCGTTGCGTCGGCAGGCATCGGCCACACGAAACCCGCAGTCTGTTTTCGGTCGAGATTCCTTGCGGCGCTGGCATCGGCGCTGAACGCGACCACTGTGAGTTTGGATGCCGCCAGTGCTTCTGCCTTTTGCGCAAACACCGACAAAAGATGTTGGATGCGTTCCTCGTTCGCTGTGTTCAGCAGCAGCAGCACCATGGTTGAACCACAAAGGTAGTCATCGGTGAATCGCAACGGACGCCCGATTTCATCTTTCACGTCAAACGCCGGGATCGGTGCGCCGTGCCAGAGCGGGCGCACGTAATCGGCGATTTGATCGGCCGCGCGTTCGTAAGTGGGTGTTTCGGAACTCATCAGGCCGATTGTACCGCGCCGGAAAGTGAATCGTCAGACGGCGTTGCCCGCCGCCACGCCCGACGCCCATGCCCACTGGAAATTGAATCCGCCCAGATGCCCGGTGACATCGACGACTTCGCCGATGAAAAACAACCCGGGCTGGGTTTCAGCCTCCATCGTGCGCGATGATATGCCGTCGGTGTTCACCCCACCTAATGTGACCTCCGCGGTCCGATAGCCCTCTGTCGCCGCCGGCTTTAACGTCCAGTGGTGCAGCTGCCGGTCGAGCGACTCGACGGTTGCGTTTGCCATTTCCGCAGCACGCTTCGAGGCGGCACCGTCCCAGATATGCTCATCGAGCTCACTGATCAACGCTTTGGGGAGGTTTTGTGCCAGCAGAGCACTCACCGGTTTAGCAGGGCTGGTCGCTCTTGCCTCGCCGATCATTTCGGCTGTCGATCTTCCTGGCAACAGGTCGATCTCTATGCTCTCGCCTGGCCGCCAGTAGCTCGAGATTTGTAGTGCCGCTGGGCCGCTCATCCCTCGATGGGTGAACAGAATACCTTCATTAAATTCTGTGTGGCCGCATCGAACGGCCGCCGGCAGACTCACGCCGGACAGCCTTGCGAACTGCTCGTGAACTGCGCCGGTGAAAGTGAACGGCACTAACGCCGCGCGCGTTTCGAGAACCTCGAGCCCGAACTGTTGCGCAATCTCGTAGCCAAGCCCGGAAGCGCCCATCTTCGGAATCGACAGACCGCCGGTAGCCACAACAAGCGACGGTGCACCGAAGACGCCGTGCGCTGAGGTGACGCGATAAGCGTCGTTGTATTCGACCTTGCTGATTTCGCTCTCGACCAGTAGCTCAACACCGACCTCTCGGCACTCGTCCAATAGCATTTTGACAATCTGCTTTGAGCTCTCGTCACAGAAGAGCTGCCCCAGTGTCTTCTCGTGATAGGCGATGCCATGTTTCTCTACGAGCGCAATGAAGTCCCATTGCGTGTAGCGCGCGAGCGCGGACTTGCAGAAGTGCGGGTTGTTGGACAGAAAATACGACGAATCACAGTAGAGGTTGGTGAAGTTGCATCGCCCGCCGCCCGACATGAGGATTTTCTTGCCGGGCTTGTTGGAGCCTTCCAGCACCAGCACGCGCTTGCCACGCTGGCCCGCGGTGGCGGCACACATTAGCCCGGCGGCACCTCCGCCGAGCACAATGACGTCGTAGACTCTCAATCGCGTATTAGGTGCATTGGTCGGTCGGTTCCGGTTGCTGCTGCAGCAGCGACGTATTCCAGCAGTCGTTGTGGATTGAGCAGTAGCACAGTCGGATATCGATCGGATCGCCTTGTTGCCAGCGTTGTATCAATAGCCGAGTTCGATCTTCCCAAGGGACACGAAACAGGTCGTTCTCTTCGCCTGGGGCCATCACCGAGTTCGAGATATTGGCCGCGCCGTAAAGTTCATAGCCAAACGCGTTCTCGGGACCGACCGTATCGAGAATCAGTTGATCGATGGTCTCTACAAGCTTGTCACCTCGATACAGGGTGACTTCGCCTACCAACGCTGGCCCGACCCCTTTGTTGATTGCCTGTAACCGGAACCCGGATTCGGAGTAGCTTTGACCAAGCTCCACGTAGGGCCAGACATCCGCGCGCTGTTGTTCACGGACGGCGGAGACCTCAAGAATGGAAACCAGCATTGCGACGACAGAAATGGCAATCGCTAGCAAAGATGTGATCTGGTTCGTTCGATTTTCGGAGCTCTTCATACATTCTTTCCGGCTTGAGGTTGACCCTGCGTACGCGCATATTCCGGGTTCAAGTGTATTGTTTTTTTGATGTGAAATCCGATGAGTAAGTTAAAAGCAGTTGCACTTCACTTTGCGGTCAGCTTTCTGATCGTTGCCACAGTATTCACTTTTATCTTTACGCAGTGGTATCCAGCACCATTCTTTACGATCAGCGGCGCCGCCAGCGTGCTGCCGATTCTTGTTGGCGTGGATCTTGTGCTCGGACCACTCCTGACCGCCATTGTTTATCGACCCGGTAAGCCGAGTCTGCGATTCGACATGACCGTGATCGCCATCATCCAAATCGCGGCGCTGTCCTACGGCACCAATATCCTGTTTCAGGAGCGTCCGCAGTATCTGGTTTTCGCTGTGGACCGATTCGTGATGCTGCCTGCTAGGGATCTCGTGCGAGATTCCTTCGCCCCGATTGAAGCTTGTGAGTCCTCATCGTCTCCGCCGTGCGTGGTCATCGCGCAGATACCCGACGATTTGAAAGCCCGGGAGCAGCTGATGATGAGGGCGCTCGAAACGGGTGTGGATATCGAGCGGTTACCCGAATACTGGGTCAGTCTCGCCGCCGCACCCGAGCGGGTACTTGATCGTAGTGCATCGTTGAACCAATTGGCTGCACTGGACCCTGCGCTTCAGTCAGAAATCGATGAGATCGCCAGTCGGCAGGATGCTTCGGCAGAGACGTTGCGCTACGTTCCGGTGGTGAATAAACGCTTACAAGGCATGGCCTTGGTGATCGATCCGAAAACCGCGGCAGCGCTGGACGTTGTCGCGCGAGACCCTTGGGTATTGCAGGAATCTGCGACACCGCAAAGCGAGTAGGTGTCCTAATCGATATTGCAGGCCGAGCTTCGACGCGCGGCTGCTTGCGCTTCACGCCGCACCATCCAGCGCACCACACGATCCAGACCGAGTGGTGCTAGCAGCCCGCGTGAGATCGCGAATAGTCGATAACCGAGGTTGATCAGCGGTCGCCACCAGCCCTTGCCCCAGAGACGTGCCATGCGATCCAGGCCGAGTGTGCGATAGATTTCGGCGAACGCATCAGGACCCGCAAGCCAGTGGTCGTCGCGATCGACGACATAGAGTGCACCCATGAGTTCTTTCTGTGAGAGACCCGCTTCTGTGCATCGCGCATCGGAAAATCCTTGCACCGAGCAATCGATGAGTTCGAGCGCTTGGTCGTCATCGATGCGCTTGAGCTCTTCCATCTCCGCTCTGCAAATCGGGCACGAGGCGTCGTGGAAAATCGTTAGTGGTGGCGTGAGGCGTTGCTCGAACACAAGCTGTCTCCTGGTCAGGACGCAACAGGTGGATCGTCGATACTGGTGTCAGGCGTGCCGGAATGGCGCAGGCCTGGGTGCAGCATGGCGAGAGCCGCCATTGCTATCATCAACCCGGAGTTTAGCAGGAACGGCCAGCCTGGCGATATTGCGTACAGCGTCAGGTGAATCACCGGCACAATGGAAAATCCTGCCGCATTCAAGGCCCCGGTGACACCCGCCACGGCGCCCTGTTCATCGGCATCGACCGCCAATGACGCACCTGCGCTGAAACCGGGTAATGCTAACCCTGCGCCAAGCCCGTTGAGCATGAGTGCGAATACCACGGGCGCGAAAGTCGTACTCCATGCTAGCCCCAACTGCGCAGCACCGATCAGAGCGGCACCGACGACCATCATGACCTTTGGTGAGAGTCGAAACCGTTGTACCAGCACGAGCTGGGAAAACAGTGCCGCCATCGCTGCGCCGGACAGACCGACACCGACGTACTGCGCCGCCTCGTCCGTAGAGAAGCCAAGCACATCGATAAACAGGAATGCGCTCGTCTGCATTGGCGTTGCTACCGCAAAACTCACCAAGAGTCCGTACAGCACATAGGGGCGCATCCGGTGATCCCAAAGCGCAAGTCGTGGTCGGTTGCCACGCCGACCTGGCGCAGATTTTTCGGGCAGCAGTATCAGTATTGCCATCATCACGACAGCGACGAGACCTGCGATTAGCCAGAATGGCGCGAGCAAACCGAAGACGCTGAACGCAGAGCCGAGCCCTGGACCCAGCACATTACCCAGACCGAAAGCGGCGGCCATGCCGGAAATCGCAATGGTGCGATCTGCCCGATCGGTTCGGTCCACGATGTAAGCCTGCGAGGCGACACGCACGCCGGGTCCGATCGCACCGTAGATACTTCTCGTTGCGATCATCAGTGGGTAAATCCAGATCAGGGCGACTGTGCCGGACAGCCCACGGTCGATGACCGAAACAAATCCAATGGTCGATACGATGTAGCCAATCATGCCGATGATCAGAATGGGTTTGCGACCGAATCGATCGCTAAGTCGCCCCCAAAGCGGACTGGTCACTACCCAAAGTAGCGCTGATACGGAGAAAATCAGGCCGACCTGTCGTTCGCTTAGCCCTAGCTCTCGACCGATGGGCGGCAGGATGCTGAAGGTGACGGTCTGGCCCATCCCGATGCAGCACACTGCGCCCAACAACAAAGCGAAGGCAACGCGTCGTTCGCGCAGCAGTGATGCGGCTGCGGGTCTTGTATCGGCCTCACTCACCCCGTGTTCTGCAGGCCCTGTGCAATGCCGTTCACGCCCGCCAGCAACGCACCCAGCAGTGCATCATCCTCACGGTCTCCCGCTCGCCAGCGCCGTAAGAGATCGATCTGCAACAAACTCATCGGGTCGATATAGGGATTTCGCAGCAGGATCGTTCGCTGCAGTGTCTTATCGCCATCGAGTAACCAGTCGTTGTTCGATAACTCAAGGATGTAGTGCAGTGTCAGATCGAATTCTGTCTTGATGATCGGGAAGAAGCGTTCGTGCAAGTGGCCGGAGAGGCGCGAGTAGCGTTCCGCAACCTCCAGGTCAGACTTGGCGAGCACCATTTCGGCGTCCGCCATCAATGCGCGCACAAAGTGCCAATCCCGCATCATGTCTGCGAAGGCGTCATGCCCGAATTGCTCTACGGCGGCCTGCAGCCCGCTACCCAGACCGAACCAGCCTGGCAGTACGAAACGTGCCTGAGTCCACGCGAACACCCAGGGAATCGCGCGAAGATCATCGATGCCTTTCTGCTCGCGACGGGAGGCAGGTCGCGAACCGATCCGCATTCTCTCGATGACGTCGATTGGCGTTGCGGTACGGAAGTACTCGAAGAACCCTTCGGTATGTCGGGTGAGTGACTGGTAGCGATCTCGACTGACGTTAGCGACCGTCGACATCATTTGCGACCAGGTCGGATGCACCGTTTCGTTCGCCGCAGGCAACAGACTGGCTGCCGCAACCGACGCTGCGGACTGCTCCAGCGTTCGCATCGCGATACCGCGCAGTCCATATTTTTCGTTGATGATCTCGCCTTGTTCGGTAAAGCGCATGCGACCTGCCACCGTGCCCGCGGGAGCGCCACGCACTGCATCGTGCATCTTGCTGCCACCACGACTCACCGTACCACCGCGTCCATGGAACAGAGTGAGCTCAATGTCATGCGCGGTCAGCGTGTCGCGCAGCGCAGCCTGCGCCTGGTGCAACGCCCAGCGCGCCGACGCGAGTCCACCATCCTTGTTGCTGTCCGAGTAGCCGATCATGATCGTCTGCCTATCCTTGCGCCGCGACAGATGTTGACGATAGACCGGGTTAGCAAGCAGCTGTTGCATGATGCCCGGGCCTGCGTGCAGGTCGTCAACAGTCTCGAGAAGTGGCGCGATATCGAGCGGCACTTCACCACGCCGGTTGCCGAGTTCGGCCCACTGGGCGAGCAGCAGCACCGAGACGACGTCATCCGCGCCCTGAGTCATGCTGATGATGTAGGGGCCTATCGATCGCTTGCCGTATTTTCGATGGCAAAACGAAATCGCTTGAAACACACCGAGCGTTTTGCGCACCTGCGTGTCCTGCGTATCGACGGGTGCCTCCCGAGCCGTGATCGCCTCACACAGACGCTCGAGTCGGTCAGCAGGGTCACGCGTCATCCAGGCATCGTCGCCAAGACACTTTCCGATTACCTCACGATGCACCAATGCGTCCTGGCGAACATCCAGCGTCGCCATGTGGAACCCGAAACACTCGATTCGTCGTTGCAGACGTCGTACCGCAAATAGGCCGGCATTGTGCCCCTGATGCTGGCGCAGACTGTCAGCGATCAGCTCGACATCAGCAGCGAAACTCTCCGCGCTTTCGTAGGGAAAAGCATCATCGTCATACGTGCTTTGCAGCCGCGCCTGGATCAATCGTAGAAGTGACCGATATGGCATATCACGATGTCGGTTAGGTACCTCGCCCCACGCCTTACTGAAGTGATGGCGGTATTCCTGAATTCGCGCTTCGACAGCGTCACTCACCTTAACGCGGTCGCGGCATTGGCTGAGTTTGCTGCCAACGTCCGCGCACTCGCGAAAATACAAGTCCAGTATCAAGCTGCGCTGTCGGGACAGTGTGTTGCGGATGGTCTTTGCACCGACATTTGGGTTGCCGTCCATGTCACCGCCGACCCACGAGGCGAATGCGGTCAGTAATGGGATCTGGTAGTCGCCGATGGTCTCGTCGCCGTAAGCGTTGACCAACGCCTCTTGCAGGTTTTCGTAGAACGGCGGAATCACCCGGTAAATCACATCGGTGAGGAAGAACAGGACGTGCTCCAACTCGTCGGCGACGGTCATACTCTCGCTGGGGTGTTCTTCGGTTTGCCAGCCTGATGTCACCTCCGCTCTGATGACCGCGAGCGCCGCATTGACCTCCTGCGGGGGTAGGCCCGGATCGAGCAGATCTACCAGTTTGCGTACGATGCGTTGCTCTTTGCGCAGAATCGTGCGGCGTGTCGGTTCCGTGGGATGCGCCGTGAAGACCGGTTCGATCAGGATGTTTTCGAGGGCCGCGCGAATCTCATCGATACTGCAGCCGGCGTCGCGAAACTGCGTGAACAGATCGTGCGCGCCATGCGGCTGGTGTGTCGCGTTCTCGCGCATGTACTCGCGCCGCCGTCGAATCCGGTGCACCTTCTCAGCGGTGTTGACCAGCTGGAAGTAGGTGGAGAAAGCGCGGATGAAATTCTGCGCGGCTGGCGCATCGAGTTCACCAACTACATTCGCAAGATCATCGATAGAGCGTTCGCCTTCTCGCCTGAGAATCGCTTCCCGCCGGGCACTCTCGACGTGTTCGAAAAACGCGTCGCCGCCTTGTTCGCGCAGCAGATCCCCAACCATGCTACCTAGAGTGCGCACGTCATGACGCAGCGCACTGTCCTTATCGGCAAAGATCAGCGTCTTTCGGCTTGGCGGTTTGCGTTGCATCGAAAGATCAGTCGCGGAAGTTGTTGAATTGAAGCGGCAGCTCATGCTCCGCTTCGCGCAGCATGGCGATCACCGACTGCAGGTCATCGCGCTTCTTGCCGGTTACCCGAACCTGTTCGCCCTGGATTGCGGCCTGAACCTTCAGCTTTGCGTCCTTGATCGACTTGACGATTTTCTTCGCCAGTGCGGTCTCGATTCCCTGCCGGACAACGACCGTTTGCCGCGCTTCCTGCCCACTGGTGATCGGATCCTGAGCATCTAGACAGCCGATATCAATGCCGCGCTTGGCGAGCTTGTTATGCAGAATATCGAGCATTTGAGACAGCTGGAACTCAACCTGTGCCTTGAGGCTGATGGTTGCCTCGTCGAGGGAGAACTCCGCACCAGTTCCCTTGAAGTCGAACCGGTTTCCAACCTCGCGGTTGGCTTGATCGACTGCGTTGGTCAGTTCGTGGTGATCGACTTCAGAGACGATATCGAAAGAAGGCATGTGGGTGCTCCGAACGGAATTTAGGGATTAAGCGCGGCGCTGCTTTGAGTGGTTTCAGCGGGTTCAGAAACGAGCGTATCCAGCAAACCCGTGATCAGGTTACGAGTCTCGTCGTAGTGCTGGCCCGTGCCCGGTCCGGAGAAGCCGGTATGAATCTCTCGAACCTCGCCACGCCGATCGATAAAGATCGTCGTGGGAAAGGCGAGCACCTTGTTGAGCGACGGCAATGCTTCATTCGCGAGCGTCTTGTCGGAAACACCTGCGAGCAGCGTCACATATTCAATACCGAATTTTTCACGGAAGCGCCGAACCTGCTCCATGGCTTCGTCGGGCGCCTCGAGATGCTCGAACATGAGTGCGACGATCTCAACCCCCTGCTCACGATAGCGAGGATAGATTTCGGCCATGAACGCAGCTTCGTCGTGACAGTTCGGACACCAGCTGCCGGCCAACGTGACCAGCACCACTTTGCCGGCGAACTGTGGGTCGTCGATCGACACGGGATTCCCATCCAGATCGGGGAATTCGAATGTGAATCGATCGTAACCGGCTTTCAATGCGGTCAGCGTAGTAGGGTCGGCGAGCTTGGCTTCTTCGTCTCTCAGTCCGGTCCATGACTCTTCGTATTGGGTGCCGGACCAGAACTGCCCGGTGAGTTCGCCGTTGTCATCGGCGCTCGCCTTGAAAAGGAATGCATGCGCACCGTCAAAGGTCGAGAGTTCGAAGTTGCGTCCCGAGACGCTGCCACCCAGGTAACGATAGTCGCCGGTCTGCGTCAGGAAGGTACCGAGAAGCCGATTACCGCGCTGACTGAACTCGCCGACCGCTGGGTACTGCGTGCCGTCCGGCTCGGTGAACGTGACCGCCCAGCGCCCGGACAAATCGCCTTTCGCCGGCACTACGTCTTCGGCGACGGGCCGTGCGCCTGGGATGGCCACAAAAGGCATCGCCTGCGTCTTGCCATAGCGTTTGACGAGCGTGAGCGTACCGCTGAGCTGTTCGTCTCGTACACGCGCCCGAATCTCGTTATTGAAGGCGGGGAAACGCAGCACCAGACGGTCCTCATCCAAGCTGACTTCTGGAACACGCACACGCTCGCTGCCATTGATCAAAGTGACTTCCAACTGATCGTCGACCCGCGACAGTTCCATGCCGAATCGGATATCGCCCCCGGGTACCGTGATGTTTGCGTGCCACGGGCCTGTGCGCAGTGTGGTCGGTTGATCCGCAGATGACGGCGTTTCTGTCTCGCTGCCGCAAGCGCCGAGCGCCAGTACTGAGAGTAGGGTCACCAAGATGCCGAGCTTGTGCCGCATGGTCAGGTCCTGATCGTTAACGTTGCGCTACTGTAGCAGAGGATGGGCAGGCATCGGTGGGTCAGCGATACCCCTCGGCCTGCAGCGAGAACAGCGTTGCATAGCGCCCCCCGGCGGCCATCAAAGACTCGTGGGTGCCGCGCTCCGTAATTTTGCCGTGCTCGATCACAATGATCTGGTCTGCGCGACGAACCGTCGAGAATCGGTGTGAGATCAGCATGGTGATCTTGTCGCGTGTGAGTCGCTGGAAGTGGTCGAACATCTCAGCTTCCGCGGCGGCGTCCATTGCGGCCGTGGGTTCATCGAGAATCAGAATGTCGGCATCCATCCTCATGAACGCGCGCGATAACGCCATCTTCTGCCATTGGCCGAGCGATAGCTCCTGGCCATCGGCGAACCATCGGCCGAGCTGAGTGTCGTAGCCGGAGGCCATACGCTCGACAAACGGGGCGGCCATGCCGTCGCGCGCGGCGACCTGCCAGCGTTCGCGATCATCGAAAGCGCTGACGTCTCCCGCACCGATGTTCTCTCCGACGGTCATCTGGTAGCGCGTGAAGTCCTGAAAAATCACGCCGAAACGGCGCAAGAGCACCTCTTGGTTCCATTCCGGCAGCGGTGTGCCATCAAGCAAAATCTCCCCTTCATCCGGGGGATAGAGTCCCGTCAGCAGTTTGATGAGTGTCGTCTTTCCGGCCCCGTTCTCACCTACGAGCGCCAGAGACTCGCCAGGTTTGATCGACATCGTGATCGATTGCAACGCGGGCTCGGATGCGCCCGGATACGTAAAGCTCACGTCCTTGAGCGTCAATCCGGACCCGGGCTCACGCCCGCTTATGGCGTTCCCTCTGGCGACCGGTGAAGGTTGGTCGAGATATTCGTAGAGATTCGACAGGTACAGGTTGTCTTCGTACATTCCGCTGATCGAGGAAAGACTCGCGGCCACCGCCGACTGACCTTGACGGAACACGAGCAGATACATGGTCATTTGACCAAGAGAGATCGCACCGGCGATCGCCGCGATTGCGATCCAGCCGTAGCTGAAATAAAAGGCGAGCGCGCTCAGTACGCCGAGGATGAATCCCCATGTTTCGCGACGGATCGTCAGCTTTCGATCCTCGCCGAATAGTCTTGCGAAGATCGCCCGATATCGCTTCAGGAGCATGGGGCCCAGCCGGAAGAGCCGGACCTCTTTCACATGATCCTCGCGGGCAAGAACCGTCTCGAGATACATCTGCATACGTGAGTCCGGCGAGCGCCACCGGAACAAACGGAAGGCGTCTCCAGAAAACCGGGTTTCTGCGATGAAGGAGGGAATCCCGGCGACCAAGAGAATCAACACGGCCCAAACCGAGAACTGAATCAACAGGATGGCGTAGCTGATCAGAGAAATACTGTTTTGCAGCAGCGCGAACGTGCGATTGACCAGACTCAGTGGGCGGCTGGAAGCTTCGCGCCTTGCCCGCGTGAGTTTGTCGTAAAAGCTCGCATCCTCGAATTGCGCAACAGACAGCGTCAACGCCTTCTCGAGAATCATGACGTTAACGCGGTGCCCCAGTTGAGCACGCAGGAGTGACTGGCACAAACTGATGCCACGCTGTGCGCCACTGATCGCCAGAAATAGTGCGCCTTCCAGTGCAACCCATTTGAGTGCTTGCGTCGGCTCGCCACCCGTCTCGATAGCCAGCACCACCGCATCCACGATGAGCTGACCGACAAACGCCATTGCCGCGGGCAACAAACCGGTGACCAGCGTGAGGGCGCCAAAGACGAGCGTGAGCGGCTTGCTGGTGGTCCAGACAAGCTCGATTGCCTTGCGGCTGAATGCGAAGACGCCGAGCCCAAAAGTGGGCGTCGACTCGGTGGTCGATCCGCTCACTCAGGGTTGCCTGGTGCGCGCCTCGCGAACCAGTTCGACATAACGAGGCGTCAAGCCGCCATCGGCAAACAGCGGGTCGCCATGGTCATCGTGTCCGATGATCTCCTCGCTGGGCTCATAGGGCATCGCAGCCTCCGCTGCATCGAGTGCCACGTGCAACAGGTCTGCGATGATGGTCTCGGCGTCGAGCCCTGGAAACAGGGCGGCCAGCGCTTCAATGCGAGCTGCATCATCGACGTCTAGCCGGATGGCGTAGCGTGATTCGGATTCGTTTGCGACTGGTGTCTGCTGCCAGCGCTGCAGAAGTTGCTGGAACGGCATGCATTCCCCGATGTAGTGGAGCCGATGACGCTAAAATGTACCAGATCGGTGTCGCTGGGCTAGCATTGGCCGTCAGCCCGGCTAGGGCATTTGGGGATTTTCGGATTTTGGAAGCAGGTACGCTCACAAATCACGGGCTTTTTGCGCTCGTGCTGACCGGTATTGCGCTGTACCTGTTCACGCGGGATCGCATTGCACTCGAGAGCTCAAGTCTCGCGGTTTTGCTCGTGCTGGTGGCGGTCTTTCAGGTCTTCCCGTTTGCGACCGACGGCGCCGTGGTGCCCGTTTCACTGTTCTTCTCAGGTTTCGGTAACGAGGCGCTGATCGCGGTCTGTGCGCTCATGATCGTAGGTAAGGGAATCGAGACCACGGGTGCACTCCAACCACTAGCCGGAGTGATCGCAACCGCATGGCAAGCGCGACCTGCGCTCGCCATGCTCGCCACGTTGGTGGTGGGGGCAGTCTTGAGTGCATTCCTGAACAACACCCCGATTGTGGTGTTGCTGCTGCCCATTCTTGTGGGTGTTGCGATGCGTGCGAACCTGCCGGTTTCAGGCATTTTGATGCCGATGGGGCTTGCGACGATCGTCGGCGGCATGGCAACGACGATCGGTACCTCGACTAACCTGCTGGTGTCCGGAATTTCAGACGACCTGGGGCTCGAGCCTTTTGGTTTGTTCGATTTCACACTGCCGGTCGCCATTGTCGGAGGCATCGGCATTCTGTTTCTCTGGTTGGTGGCGCCGCTGCTGCTGCCACAGCGCGAGCCGCCGCTGGCCGACACCTCACCCCGGGTATTCACCGCGCAGCTCTACGTCGTCGACGGCAGTTTTGCGGTCGGGCGCTCGCTCTCCGAGGTGCGCGCCAAAACCAACGGTCGCTTGCGGATTGATCGTATCCAACGGGGTGATTCGCTGTTCCTCGCCAAGCTGCCTTCGGTGAAGTTTCAGACGGGCGACCGCATCTATGTCAAAGACACCGCCGAGCAATTGAAAGCCTACGAGCAGGAACTCGGTGCCAAGCTGTTCAAGGCCGACGGCGAGGACGCTGCCGATGGTGATGTCCCCTTCGCGGCACCAGGGCAACAGCTTGCCGAAGTTGTTGTGACACGCGGCTCTTTGCTGCACAGGCGTACCCTTGATGCGGTACGGTTTCCGGCAACCTTTGGATTGTTGCCGCTGGCGCTGCACCGCGCGCGCTTCCCGAGTTCACGCGTTACCCAGGATATCGGTTCGATCCGCCTGCGCGCAGGCGATGTGTTGTTGGTTCAGGGTACAGGCAAAGCGATCGACACACTCAAGGAAAACGGCGCGATGCTCGTGCTTGACGGCACAACCGAACTGCCGCACACCCATCGCGCAAATCGTGCGCTTGGCATCATGGGATTTGTCATCCTGACCGCTGCATTCGGGGTGTTGCCAATCGCAGCCAGTGCCCTGATTGGCGTCGGATTGATGCTGTGGACGCATTGCCTGACCTGGGAGAATGTCGCCGAGGCTTTGTCGGTTCCGATTGTCATGATCATCGTCACCAGTCTCGCGCTCGGTAACGCGTTGATGGTCACCGGCACGGCCGACTACCTCGCACTCGCCTTCGTGGAGCTGACCAGTGGTTTGTCCATTCCGGTGATCTTGAGCGGCTTCATGCTGATCATGTCGGTCTTGACCAATGTGGTGTCCAACAATGCGGCTGCCGTGATCGGCACACCGATTGCGGTGAGCATCGCAACGCAACTCGGGGTGGACCCCAAGCCGTTTGTGCTCGCGGTTCTGTTTGGTGCCAACATGAGCTACGCGACGCCGATTGGCTACCAGACCAATCTGCTGGTGCTGAGCGCCGGCGGCTATAGTTTCACTGATTTCCTGCGCGTCGGGATTCCCCTGACGCTGATCATGTGGCTCGGCTTCTCGATCGTGCTGCCGATGCTATACGGGCTGTAGAGTCCAAAGACACCCAACCTAGAGAGATAGAGACATGCAAATTCGAAGGAATCTGTGCATTGCCGTGGCTGTGATGCTTGCCGCGTGCCAGAACGATAGTCCGGCGCCGGAACAGACCACCGAGGTACAGGAGTCCGTGGCCGATCACTCCGCCAAAGCTAATGCGTTCTTTGATCGGGTGTTCGACGAGAACGTTGCACGCAGCCCGATGATGCAAAGCTATCTCGGCATGAAAGGGGACTATGACCAGTGGGATGAGGTCTCAGAGGCACGTAGCGCAGAGGAGCTCGAACTCACCCGTGCGTACCTCGCCGAGGCTAGAGAGACGATCAACCCCGAGCTGCTCGATGCGCAAACGAAAGTGAGCTTCGAGTTGTTTGTTGCCGACATGGAGCGTGAGATCGAGGCCTACGAGTGGCGACTGCATAACTATCCGATCAATCAAATGAACGGGGTGCATTCACAGATTCCTTCCTTCCTGATCAATATTCACCGGATTGCGGACGTGTCCGATGCCGAGGCCTACATCGCGCGGTTGAAGGGCGTGCCGAAACTCATCGATCAAACGCTGGAGCAGGTCGCGCTGCGGGCTGAGCAGGGCATCCTGCCGCCCAAGTTCACGTTTCCGTACGTCATCGAGTCTGCGCAGAACGTGATGAGGGGCAAGCCATTCGAAGCGGATAGCGACACGGACTCCACTTTGCTGGCCGACTTCCGGAGCAAAGTCGAGGCACTATCGATCAGCGACGAACAGAAACTCGATCTCATCGATCGTGCGGAGGGCGCTCTCGTTGAGTCGGTTGCACCTGCTTATCAGGACCTCATCGCGGCCGTGAGCCGGTTCGAGACCGAAGCGACCACCGACGACGGCGCGTGGAAATTGCCGGATGGAGAAGCGTTCTACAACTTCGCGCTGCAGGGCACCACGACGACCGATCTCACCGCGAGCGAAATCCACGAAATCGGATTGAAAGAGGTCGAACGCATCCATGCCGAGATGCGCGACATCATGGCGCAGGTCGAGTTCGAAGGATCGCTGCAGGAGTTCTTCGTTTTCCTGCGTGAGGACGAGCAGTTCTTCTACCCGGATACCGATGCCGGGCGCGAGCGCTATCTGACAGAGGCCACGGCCTTCATCGACGATATGCGTGAGCAGCTCGATGCGCTGTTCCTGCGCAAACCGAAAGCGGAAATCATCGTCAAACGCGTGGAGCCGTTTCGCGAACGTTCGGCGGGCAAAGCGTTCTACCAGCAACCCACACCAGACGGATCGCGACCGGGCACCTACTACGCAAACCTCTACAGCATGGCGGACATGCCGGTGTATCAGATGCAGGCCCTCGCCTATCACGAGGGTATTCCCGGGCACCATATGCAGATCGCGATCGCTCAGGAGCTGGATGGGCTGCCGAAGTTTCGACGGTTCGGGCGCTACACCGCCTATATCGAGGGGTGGGGCCTGTACAGCGAAATCCTGCCGAAGGATATCAATGCCTACACCGACCCTTATCAGGACTTCGGGCGTCTCGCGATGGAGATTTGGCGTGCAGCGCGGTTGGTGGTCGATACTGGCATTCACGCCAAGCAATGGACCCGAGAGGAGGCGATCCAGTACCTGATAGACAACACGCCGAATCCGGAAGGCGACGCGATCAAGGCCATTGAGCGCTACATCCTGTGGCCTAGCCAGGCGACGGCTTACAAAGTTGGCATGCTGAAAATCCAGGAGCTCCGGGCGCGTGCGGAAACGGAGCTTGGAGATCGTTTTGATATCCGTGAGTTTCATGACGTCATTCTGCGAAACGGTCCTGTGCCCCTCGACGTACTTGAGACATTTGTCGATCGATACATCGCTCAGGCGCGTTCCTGAACATATTCACGGGCGGGGGTTATCGATGGGCTTGACGATCACACATGCGCCATCGATACTCAGCCTCATGAACGAGAGAGCAACTCAGAACGGCAACCAGCGCTGGTGGCACACCTCCTGAACAGGCGGGTGACAGCGACTTATTGACAAAGCTTTCTCGGAACAAAATCCAACCCGCTTGTGCTGACGCAGAAGCGGGTTTTTTTATGCGGTGACGATTGCTACCGCGGGGACAATCAGAGAGAACATAGATGGCACAGGCATCGGCTTTTGACATCCTGGCAGACACAGATACGCCGGTCTCGGCGTGGCTCAAGCTGAAAGCGTTACGGCCGCGCTACCTGCTCGAGAGTGTGGAGCAAGGTCAGCGAGTCGCCCGTTTTTCGTTTCTCGGATTTGGTGACGTTCGATTGACGCGCATCGAAGATGGACAGCTTCGCGATGCGAGTGGTCACGCCAGCGCCGCCCCGCAGACGCAAGACGAGTTGCTGGACGCACTGCGCGGCGCCCTCGAACAAGCACCCGCGTTGTTACCGGAGTTGCCCGAAATTCCATTTCGGGGCGGACTTGTCGGTGTGGCTGGGTACGATGTCGTGCGCCGATTCGAACGACTGCCGGATGCGCCCCCGCCGCCGTCGATGCCCGAGGCGGCCTACATGGCGACGGAGTCTTTACTCGTTTTTGACCACCTGACTCGGCGCGTAGCCCTGTTGCATTCCGGCGAGCAAACCGATCGTGTTCGCCTGAGAGATCAGGTGGTCGAGCTCTTGCGTGGCCCTTTGCCCGTAAGCGCAGGCGCTGGCGGGCAAGTCGGTGAGGCCGCTGCCAGTTTGTCCAGAGCTGAGTTTTGCGAGCACGTCGCGGCGGCACGCGAACACATTGCGGCAGGCGATATCTACCAGATTGTCTTGTCGGTCTGTTTCTCCGGAAAGACCGACGTGCAGCCCTTCGAGGTCTATCGCGCTTTGCGTTTGTTGAACCCCTCGCCCTACATGTTCTTTTGCGATTTTGATGATCTTCAGGTGGCCGGGTCCTCGCCGGAGGCGCTGGTTCGACTCTCGGGATCGTCGGCGTCTTTGCGTCCCATCGCCGGCACACTGCCGCGCGGTGACACCGAAGCCCAGGACGAATCGAACGCGGAGCGACTGTTGGCCGATCCAAAGGAGCGCGCCGAACACGTGATGCTCGTCGATCTCGCTCGAAATGATCTTGGTCGTGTCGCTGCTCCAGGTACTGTCGGGGTATCGCCCTACATGTCGATCGAACGCTACTCCCATGTCATGCACATCGTCAGCGGCGTAGAAGGGCAGCTAGACGAAGACAAAGATGCCTTCGATCTTTTTGCTGCGGCTTTTCCCGCCGGCACACTGGTCGGTGCGCCAAAAGTCAGGGCAATGGAGCTGATCGATGGCTTTGAGCCAGTGGGTCGCGGCTTGTATGCGGGTACTGTCGGGTACTTTGGCCAGGGTGGCGATATGGACCAGGCGATCACCATTCGAACACTGGTGTTTCGTGATGGTGAATTCAGCTTTCAGGCCGGCGCCGGCATTGTTGCCGATTCCGTGCCCGACAAGGAGTATGACGAGGTACTTGCAAAGAGTGCCATTCTGAGACGTGCGTTGTCGCTGGCGGGAGAAGGGTTGTGAGTGCAGAGCACGCGGTTCGATTGTTGATGATCGACAACTACGACAGCTTTACCTACAACCTCGTCCAGGCGTTTGCCGCTCAGGGTGCTGAAGTTCTGGTCCATCGAAACGATGTGTTGAGCATCGACGAGGCGAAGGCGCTGCAGCCCTCGCATCTCGTGATCTCACCGGGCCCGGGGCGTCCGGAGGATGCGGGTCGGTCTCTTGAGATGCTGGAGGGGTTTGCGGGCACATTGCCGATCCTCGGCGTTTGTTTGGGTCACCAGAGCATCGTTCAGCATTTTGGTGGTGAGATCGTCCGCGAGAGAAGGCTCATGCACGGCAAGACGTCCGAGATTTCACATGATGGCGCAGGTGTCTTTGCGGGTCTCGAGCAGCCCATGCAAGTGGGTCGTTACCACTCCTTGGGTGCGAACGCAGAAGCGTTGCCCGAGTGTCTTTTGGTCACCGCGCAAACCGACGAAGGCGAAATCATGGGGGTACGCCACCGGGATCTGCAGATCGAGGGTGTGCAGTTTCACCCTGAGAGTGTCCTGACGCCGTCCGGAGATGCGCTGATGGGCAATTTCCTGAAAAAACGTGGAGGGCAGCGCGATGAGTGATTGGTCGGCCGATTTGGAGCAACTGATCGCAGGTGTTTCGCTCGACGAGTCACGTGCTTCCAGCTTGATGTCCGCGCTTGCCGCCGACACCCTTCCGGCGGCGCAAGCCGGCGCGATGCTCGCAGCGTTGGCTGGAAAAGGTGAAACCGCTGATGAGATCAGGGGTTTTGCGCGCGAGATGCGGGCGCGGGCGGTGCGCCCGCCACTGACAGACCGCGAAGGCGCGGTGGACTGCGTGGGTACGGGCGGCGACGGCTCAGGCAGCTTTAATCTGTCGACGGGCGCGTCACTGCTGGCCGCCGCTTGTGGCGTGCCGTTGATCAAGCACGGTAATCGTTCGGTATCGAGCAAGTCGGGCAGTGCCGATTTACTCGAGTCTCTCGGTGTCAGCCTTGGAGACACGCCGGAGGCCGCGGCGGCGCTGTACGAAGCGACGGGATTCACTTTCCTTTTCGCGCCGGTCTATCACCCCGCGATGAAGGCCGTAGTGCCGATTCGCAAGGCGATGGGTGTACGCACAGTCTTTAACATTCTGGGTCCGCTGACGAATCCCGCAGCGCCACCGTTTGGTGTGATCGGTGCTTATTCGGAGCCGGTCGCTGAACTGATGGCGCACGCGCTCTCCGGCCTGGATATGCAGCGGGTATTCGTGGTGCATGGGCACAACGGATGGGATGAGGCGACCCCGGTTTCCTCCTTCACACTGTTTGATGTTCGCCCCGGTGAGGTGACGCGTCACGAGCGCGCTCCGGAGGACTATGGCGTGTCGAGTTGCAAGGCGGACGCGCTTGCAGGGGGCGACTCGGCCTTCAACGCTGACGGTTTGATGAAGGTGCTCGATGGCGCAGACAGCGGTGCGCATCGCGATGCGCTCGCGATGGGTGTCTCGTTGATGCTCGAGGTTTCCGGTCGTGTTGACGACCCGAAATCGGGAGTACGAACTGCACTGGAGTGTATCGAGCAGGGCACGGCCATGGAGTTTCTGACATCGCTGCGCGAGGCCGGTCGTGGCTGATTTCCTGAACGCCATGGCCGACAGCAGTGCGGCACGATTAACGCAGGCAAGGCTCCGCCATGACGACGCGCAGATTCTGCAGTTCGCCGAGGTAGCTGCATTGCCCAAACCGCTGTCGTTGCATCGTCGGTTCAGTGTGATCGCTGAGATCAAGGCGAATTCTCCCGCGGAGGGTGCGCTCGCCACTCGCGAGCTGGATCGCGGCGCTTTGGCCACAACCTATTCAAAGCATGGGGCGAGCGCCGTTTCCGTACTGACCGAACCGGAGCGATTCGCGGGTGATCTGGAGCATCTGGCAGAGGTCGCGAGCGTTCTTGGAGACGCGTCCATTCCCGCGATGCGCAAGGACTTTCTGGTCGATCCGTATCAGGTCGCCGAGGCACGAATTGCGGGTGCAGGCGGTGTGCTGTTGATCGTTGCGATGCTCGAGGATGCGATGCTGGAGCGAATGGTCGCCATCGCCGAACACCTGTCGCTCTTTGTCCTGATCGAGTGCTTTGATGCAGATGATCTTGAGCGCGCCGAGCGCCTGCTCGACGGTGAGACGGCCCTGAAGCATCTTCAGGCGGGACAAATAATGCTCGGCATCAACACCCGCGATCTGCGCACGTTGGAGGTCGACACGGAGCGCCTCGCGCGGCTTGCGCCTCGCCTGCCGAAGGATGTGCCCGTCATTGCGGAGAGTGGCCTGAAGGTTCCTGACGACGCGGCCAGAGTCGCCGATATGGGTTATCGCGGCGCGTTGATCGGCACCGCGCTGATGCGGTCCAATGCTCCCGGTGAGCTTTTGCGCGCGTTCGTCGACAGGGGGCGGGGGCGATGAAGGATTTCGTCAAGATCTGCGGCCTCAGAAGTGCGGACATGATCGAAGTGGCCGTCGACGCGGGTGCGAATGCTATCGGTCTTGTGTTCGCACGTTCGCCTCGCTCGGTGAGTGTCCCGGAGGCTGTCCAACTGAAAGCTGCACTCGACGGACGTGCGGCGCTGATTGCCGTTATGCGTCATCCCGCTCAACAGTTTGCCATGGAGGTCCTCGATCGGGTTGCTCCCGATTGGCTGCAGACCGATGCGGGCGACTACGCGTCGATCTCGTTGCCGGAGAATACCCGGGCGCTGCCGGTGTTCCGCGATAATGAGCGACCAGACCTTCAGACATTGCCGGATCTGTTGTTGTTTGAGGGCGGCGACAGCGGCACTGGTGAGACCGCCGACTGGTCGATGGCGCGAGGCGTCGCCAAATCACACACTATGGTGCTGGCGGGCGGGCTGTCACCGGAGAACGTGCTGGATGCGATTCGTGAGGTCGGTCCGGCGGGAGTGGATGTTTCAAGCGGTGTAGAGGTACGTCGCGGGGAGAAAGACGCCGGAGCGATCCGAGCGTTCGTGGCCGCGGCCCGAGAGGGGTTCGCAGAAATGGGTAGCCGGATATGAGCAATATGATTGATGAATCGCAACACGCATCGCTGTTGAGTGCGCTGTTGCAAGGAGACCTGCCAGATGCGCGCGGCAGGTTCGGACCCTTCGGTGGCCGGTATGTACCGGAAACGCTGGTGCCGGCGCTTGAGCGCCTGGAAGCTGGGATCGAGCGCTGGCTGCATGACCCGGAGTTTGAGCGCGATTTCTGCCACGAGTTGCATGAGTGGGTTGGCCGCCCGACCTCAATGACGTATGCACCCGGGCTCAGTGCCGCCTGGGGTGCTGAGGTTTATCTAAAGCGCGAGGATCTTGCCCACACCGGGGCTCACAAGATCAATAACGCCATCGGGCAGGCGCTGCTGGCCAAGCGCCTCGGTGTGCAGCGTGTGATTGCCGAAACGGGTGCCGGTCAACACGGTGTGGCGTCGGCAGCCGCTTGCGCACGTGTCGGTTTGCCTTGCCGCGTCTACATGGGCGCGGTCGATATGCAGCGCCAGGCGCCGAACGTCGATCGGATGCGACGACTGGGTGCGGAGGTGGTTGGTGTCGAATCCGGCGACAAGACGCTGCGCGCGGCGATCGACGAGGCACTGAGAGACTGGGTGTCGGACCCCAATGGCACCTACTACCTGCTGGGTTCGGCGGTTGGACCTCATCCGTACCCGTATCTCGTGCGTGAGTTGCATCGGTGCATTGGCGACGAGGCACGCGCGCAGTTCAAAAAGCGTACTGGCGGACTACCAGATGCGGTGTTTGCTTGTGTCGGAGGTGGGTCGAATGCCATCGGACTGTTCCACGCGTTCCTGGGCGACAGCGACGTCAATATTTTTGGTGTGGAAGCGGGTGGCATCGGTCATGGGCTCGGGGAGAACGCCGCGACGCTCGCCACAGGTACGCCCGGTGTGCTGCAGGGCAGCTACACGATGATCCTTCAGAACAAAGATGGTCAGGTACAGGAGACGCAGTCGGTGTCGGCGGGACTGGACTATTCTGGCGTGGGCCCGGAGCATGCATTTCTGCAGGCAATTGGGCGCGTGAACTACGTCAGCGAAGGTGATGAGGAGGCGTTGGACGCTTTGGCGGAGTGTTGCGCCAAAGAAGGCATTCTGACGGCGCTCGAAACCGCGCATGCGTTTGCGGGAGCGCGACGCTGGGCGCGTGAGAATCCGGGTGCCACAATCCTTATCGGCAATTCCGGCAGGGGCGACAAGGACATGCCGACCCTGATTCAATATCCCGTAGAGGACCGTACACATGCAACCACATGAACGTATCACCGAATCTATTCGCGCTGCGGCCGATGGGGCGCTCGTGCCGTTCGTCACCGCCGGTTTCCCAACGAAACAGTCTTTTCGGGAAACCCTGGATACGATCGCTCCCTACGCCGATGTGATCGAGATCGGTGTACCGTTTTCGGACCCGATGGCCGATGGCATGACGATTCAGCGCACCAGCTTCAAGGCGATTGAGAATGGTGTGACGTTGCACTGGATCATCGAGGAGCTGCGTGAGCATCACGAGCGAGTGGGCAAACCGTTCGTGTTGATGTCCTATCTAAATCCGATGTTGGCTTACGGGCTCGAAGCACTGGCGCGCGACGCCGCTGCCGCCGGCGTATGCGGTTTCATCGTACCGGATATGCCCTACGAAGAATCCGACGGACTGCGTGCTGCTCTGGAGGCGGAAGGTCTCGGTCTCGTGCAGCTCGTCACCCCGGCTACGCCACCAGAGCGTCTGCGCATGCTGTGCGAGGCGAGCCGCGGCTTCGTCTATGCCGTCACGGTCACCGGGATTACAGGCGGTGGGGGTACCAGCGGCTTCAGTGCTGAGACCGAGCGTTATCTGGCTGCAGTTCGTGAAGCCTCAAACCTGCCGGTCTGTGCTGGCTTCGGTGTGCGCAGACGAGAGGATGTGGAACAGGTCGGGGCGCATGCTGATGGTGCGATCGTCGGCTCAGCATTGCTCGAGGTGCTGGAGCGCGGTGAGAGTCCGGGCGAGTTTTTGAGCGTATTGCGAGGCTCGTGAGCAAGAAGAAGGTCTTCACCGCCGATACGCTGGTCACGGTTGCCCATTTCGCCAACGTGCTCGCGACAGAGGGCATTGAAACCGAGATTCGCAATGCCAATCTGGGCGGTGCCCTAGGTGAAGTTCCTTTCACGGAAGTTTGGCCTCAGTTGTGGGTCAAACACGCGCTGGACGCGCCGCGAGCCCGCGAAATCATTGAAGAAATTCGTTCCGAGCCCGAGCCGGTGGGCGAGCCCTGGGTCTGCAAGGCCTGTGGTACGCGCAATGAGTATCAGTTCGCAGTCTGCTGGAATTGTGGCTGGGCGGACTCGGAAACACCGCTTTAGCGGGATTTTGGCGTACAATAGCGGGCTGCACAGGTGGCCTCGATATCTCGGGGACCACCGGAATTTGCGCTCAGGAGTACCGCCTTGCGCTGGGTAATGCGATCCAAAATTCATAAGGCCAGGGTCACCGAGGCCGACGTCAACTATGTCGGCAGCATCACGATCGATCGTGCGCTGATCGAGAGAGTGGGGTTGTGGGAGAACGAGAAAGTCCTCGTTGTCTCCAACACATCCGGAGCTCGTCTCGAGACCTACGTCATCGCGGGGGAACGCGATTCAGGCGTGATCTGCATGAACGGGGCTGCCGCCCATCTGATCAGTGAAGGTGAGGAGCTCATCATCATCGCTTTCGAGCTCACCGATCGACCTCTGGATCCTTGCGCGATCCTCGTGGACGAGCGTAATCGGTTTGTCCGCTACCTCACGGAGACGCCGGCTACCGAGCCCTGATCGGTTCAGGCGACGACCTGGTTCGGCGCCGAGCCTTCCTTGAAGGCGCGGCGAAGCTCCGCAACCATGATGCGGACACTTTCCGAGATGTCCGGAGCCGCTACATAAACGGGTGGCTCGCGACGCAGACCCGCCCAGTTCTCCGTGTTGATCACGAACTGCAGATAACGAATGTTGCGGTTGATTGCCTCGATGTAGGGATTGCGCCCGTCGAATACGGGTTCAATAAACCGGTACGTGCGTTCGAATTCTTCGTCGAGTCGGTGGCGAGCACCTTTCTGGAAAAATTCGGGTGTCTTTCGCAAGAGATCTTCACCCGATTCGTACTGCATGACTGACTCACCGGCATCGTTAACCGACATTGCCACGCCACCGATCACGAACTCGTGGAAGAGCCGGTCTCGACACTTCTCGAGATAGCAGCGGTCCGCCATCTGCGCGAGTAAATCTCCGGTACCGATCATGTAACCGACCCGAGTGTCTCGCGGATCGTCCATCGTAAGGTTGTGCAGATCAATCTCATAGCCGGTGAAGTGCACCAGCTGTGCCGCAAGGTCTGCGCAGTGACCAAGGCCGATGCGCTCAAGGTAGTCTCGCAGAAATTCACCGCTCCGCGTGACGTGCACTCGAGTAAAGACAGCACCGTTGGCGATCGTACCGTCGCGCGATTGGTGTCGGATGTAGCCGGCGTCATGAAACATCGCGATGATGATGGCGAGTTCAGCGCGCGCTGGTCCCAGTCGATCGGCTTCCTTCACGGTACGCTCATGGCCCGCGATAAGGCGTGCGACCGCTAAGGTCATGTCCAGAGTATGTTGAACGTCGTGGTAGGTCGTGTCGCAACCGTGATAGCCCGGGTAACGCCCCGCGAACAGTCGTTCGAAGTCGTGAAACGCCAACCATATTCGGTCGTAGGCGGCGTGTGGGAACGTGTCGTAAAACAAGGACTCAACGGCGTCTCGCACCGATGTCATGCTCGAGACATCGACGCGGTCGGTGACATCAAAGTTGTTGCGCCGATCACGCAGAGATTGTGAGTGCGTCTGTTGTGCCTGCACGCGCCCTGAATCCACCCCACCTAGTTCGGCCAAGCATACGTGAAACGATGGGGACAAGTTAGGCCCGATATGACGTAACGACGATATTTGGGCGAATAAAGACGAAAGTCGTCAGTTCTCAAGCAGCGAGGATGCCGTCGCGTTCCAGTAATGCGTCGATACGCGCGGTTCGTCCCCTGAAATCGGTGAAGGCTTCGCCGATATCGCGGCTGCCACCGATCTCAAGAATTTTTTGTCGGAAGCGTTTCGCAGTGTCGAGATCGAAAACGTTGCCGACTTCCTCGAATGCGGAAAACGCGTCGGCGGCGAGTACCTCCGCCCATTTGTAGCTGTAATACCCAGCGGCATACCCTCCCGCAAAAATATGCGAGAAACCGTTTTCGAATCGATTCCACGTCGGTGGTTCGATCAGCGTCGTGCGCGCTCTGGTCTCTGCCAGGACTGACTCCAAAACACCCGGCTCTGCAGCGTCATTGCGCGCATGCAGGTCGAAGTCGAACAGCGCAAATTCGAGCTGACGTAACATCTGCAGCCCCGCCCCGCAGTTGCGTGCCGCGTACAGACGGTCGTATAGCGCTTTGGGTAATGGATCGCCTGAGTCGACATGCGCGCTGCATGCCTTCAGGACGTCGTAATGCCAGGCGTAGTGTTCGAAGAACTGGCTCGGAAGCTCGACCGCGTCCCACGGCACACCATTGATTCCGGCGATGCTCGGATAGGCGACCCGCGTCAGCAGGTGGTGCAGCATGTGTCCAAATTCGTGGAATAGGGTAACGATTTCCTGGTGAGCCAGTTGTGCTTCCTGATCGCCGTCGCCCGTCGTGAAATTACAAACCAGATACCCGACTGGCAGCGACCGCGAATCGGGCAGCGCCTTGTGGACAACGCACTCATCAATCCATGCGCCACCGCGTTTGCCGGTGCGAGCGTACAAATCCATGTAGAACCCACCGATCGTTTTGTCTTCCTGGTCCAGCACATGAATGAACGCGACATCTTCGTGCCAGGCGACCACATCATCCGCAGCCCGGAAACGCAGACCAAACAGACGACCAGCCAGTTCGAACAATCCCTCGAGAACTGCCGGCGCTTGAAAATAGGGTCGCAGCAACTCGTCAGAGATGGCGAAATCGCGGTTGCGTAGTTGCTCGAGCAAAAAGGTCGTATCCCAGGCTTCGAGTTTGTGCCCAGCAAGCGACTCGAGTTCTTCACGTTCACGTTCGGCACTTGCCAGGCTGCGCTCAGCAAGATCGTTCAGGAACGACAAAACCTCTTCGACGGAGTTGGCCATCTTTGGCGCCAGTGACATTTCGGCGTAGTTACCGAACCCGAGCAGCTCCGCCATCTGTTGTCGCGTGGTCAGAATCTCGGTGATCAATGGGCCGTTATCCCATTGCTTGTCATGTTGTCCGGATGTGCTGGCCCGCGTCATCCAGGCTTCGTAGAAACGCTGCCTTGTGTCTCTGTGTTCACAATGCGTTATGACTGCCTGGTAGGTCGGTTGGGTGAGCGAAAACAGCCAGCCCTCGACGCCAGCGGCCAGAGCCGCGGCGCGCGCGCTCCGAAGCACCGTCTCCGGCATTCCCGACACTGCATCAGCATTCTCGGTGTGCCATGACCAGGCGTCCGTGCACTGCTGTAGACGGTTAGAAAACTCCGCTTGTGTTTTCGACAATTGCTGGGTCAATTCGACGAATCGCACTTTATCGTCTGCGTTGAGTGCGACCCCCGCCAGGCGGAAGTCGCGCAGCATCTTGTGAATGAGTTCCTGCGCCGAGGTATCCAGGGACTGCGCGCTAGATGATTCGAGCCTGACCAGAGCCGCATAAACTGTCTCGTCCTGGCCGAGCTCCGTGGCGAAGCGCGTGATTTGCGCGAGTGCTTCGACGTAGGCAGTCTGAAAATCGGGGTCGCTCTGCACCATATTCAGGTGTGAAAACGGCGACCAACAGCGCCCGAGATCATGGCGAATTTCTTCAAGCCCGTAGACGAGATTCTCGAACCCATGAGGCGCTTCACGGATAACGTCGAGACGTTGGCGGAGCGTGTCGAGCAGGGCAGGCACTTCGCGGCGGATCGAATCTGCCGAGATGTTCGAAAAATCAGGTAGTTCAAAAATCTCGTTAGACGACTGGGTCATGCTAAATCCGCAAGTGTGGTCGAAGGCCTCTGTGCCGCTGTGCGCCAGAAGTGTAGCATGCGCACGGATGAGGAATTGACGTTGGGAAGTGAGCGGTGAGTGAGCGATACGATCTGATTGTGGTGGGTGGCGGCAGCGGCGGACTCGCCCACGCGCAGCGAGCCGTTGAATACGGTGCCCGTGTGATGGTGGTCGAATCTCATCGCCTGGGCGGAACTTGCGTGAATGTCGGCTGTGTCCCAAAGAAAGTCATGTGGTATGCCGCAAACGTCGCCGAGCATCTCGAGCTCGCAGAGAGCTACGGCTTCGAGCGTATGGATTCACATCACCAGTGGCGCACACTTAAGGAAGCACGCGACGCCTATGTAGTGCGCCTGAATGGTATCTATGCCAACAGTCTTGAGCGCAAATCGATTGATGTTGTGCGGGGTCGTGCGCGCTTCACCGGACCGAATTCGATCACCGTCGACCGCACTGCGTATGAAGCGGATCGGATTACGATCGCAACCGGCGGTTATCCACATATGCCTTCAGTGCCCGGTGCTGAGCTGGGTATCACTTCAGATGGCTTCTTCGAACTGGAACAGATGCCGCAGCGCGTTGCGTTGGTTGGCAGTGGCTATGTCTCGGTGGAGCTCGGTGGCGTTCTGCGAGCGCTGGGCGCGGACACCACCATCCTGGTGCGCCAGGATGGCGTACTGCGATCGTTCGACCCACTGTTGCGTAGTGCGATGACCGACGCACTGGAGGCGGATGGCATCGAACTGCACGATCATTTCATCCCCGAGAGTCTGCGGCAGGGCGCCGACAACAAGCTGACTCTGCGAGCTGAAGATGGACGCGAATTCGGCGACTTCGACTGCGTCATCTGGGCGGTGGGTCGCGATCCTGCGACGGAGGATCTTGAGCTGGCAACCGCTGGCGTATCGACAGATCCGGGCGGGTTCATTCCGGTCGATGAATGGCAGCAAACGAACGTTGAGCATATCTTCGCGCTGGGTGATGTCACGGGTGCGGTAGCACTCACACCAGTGGCGATCGCTGCAGGTCGGAGACTCTCGGACCGGATCTTCGGTGGTATGGCCGATCGAAAACTGGACTACACCAACATTGCGACTGTGGTGTTCTCGCATCCACCGATGGGCACCGTTGGACTGACAGAGCCGGAGGCGAGAGCTAGGTTTGGTGACAAGACCAAGACCTACACGTCTTCCTTCATCCCGATGCGTTATGCGCTAGGTACTCACAAACGCAGGGCAGCAATGAAACTGGTGGTTGCCGGTGACGAAGAGCGCGTTGTGGGCTGCCATGTGTTCGGCGAAGGCGCCGATGAAATGATGCAAGGCTTCGCTGTGGCTGTGAAGATGGGCGCAACGAAAAAAGATTTCGACGACACTGTCGCCATCCATCCGACCAGCGCCGAAGAACTCGTGACGATGCGTTAAAACAAAAAAAACCGCACCGGCCAGGGGCCGATGCGGTTTGTTTGTGGTCGATCCGTTGACGCTTAGTTAAAGTCGTCGAGCAGAATCAGGCCCAGCGGTGCGCCACCACCAGCAGCATCACGTGCTACTGCGGTGTAGATGCCGCCGGCGTCGATCGTAATATCGATCGGGCCGATCGCCGCTGTGGTCGTGCCGGTCGGCGTGACCGTCACGGTGTAGGTGCCTGCAGCCAGCTGCACGTAACCGGTCTCATCACCAAACTCAACGTCAGCGAAGTTCGGGGTGACCGTCGTGATGTCGGTGCCCGGTGCGGTGACGAAGATGTCGACAGCGCCTGCTGCGGGCGAGCCGTGCAGGATGCGCACCTGCGCCTGCGTTGCGACAGAGCGACGGTCATCGGCGAGCACCTGCGGTGCGATGTTGGCCAACAGGCCAGTCGCGTATACGGACGATTCGCTGCCTACGGTCAGGTTAAGGTCCGCGTCGATCACGATGGTGCCAGCGTCGCCAGCCGGTGTGACTTTAACGTTGTACGTGCCTGGCGCTACTTCTACGAATCCGGTGAAGTCGGGGAATGCAAGGCCCGGTACGAGCGGATTCGCGAAATCATCATTGACGATGATGTCTACCGCCGGCGCGTCCGGAGAGTTGTGGATCACGCGGAGTGCTGCCGGCGTATCAACGTCGAACAACTCAAATGAGTTTGCGCCGTCAAGCACCACCAGCGATACCGGTGCATCACCCGCTTCGGTGTTTTCAACCGCAGTGATCAGGTAATCGATGCCAGCTGTAAGGACAACCGGTCCGCTGTCGAAGACAACCGTCGTTGTACCTGCCAACGTAACGCGGATCTGGTATTCGCCACCCGGCACTTCCGCCGGACCGAGCGATCCGCCGAAGCTGAATGAACCCAGGGGCGCTGAAGCACCGAGATCGGCGCCCGGCGCGGTGACGTAAACGTCGACCGCAGGAGCAGCCGGAGCGCCGTGTACAACCGTCGCGCGGATGTTGCCAACGGCTGGACTCTGGTCAGGAATTTCGACGATGACCGGGCCGATGGTCGCAACCGGACCCGCAGCGATCACAGCATAACGCGTGTCAGCCGAGAGGGTCAGATCCACCGGACCGATAACGGTGGTGTTCGCGCCAGGGGTCAATCCGTCGACCTGAACGGTGTAGGTGCCGCCCGGGACGCGAATGTCCTGGGTTCCCGCTTTGTAGTCGACGCCGTTAAACGACAGACCATCAATGGTGACGTTTACTGCTGGTGCATCAGGCGATGCGTGCAGAACGCGGACTACGGTGGTGTCGACAACTACTGCGGCGTCGTCGTCATCGTCATCAAAAACATCGCAACCCGTAAGGGCGATTGCTGCAACCGCCGCCATGGCAGTCAATTTGCTACGCAACATAGTTTTTTACTCCTTCAAAACTAAGGGCGAATGAAAGTTCGCATCTGAGTTTCGAGGTCTGCGTCCGTTTGGATGCAGAAAAAATTAAAAAACTAGTTCGCGGCGGGTAATCGATTCAGGACATGCGCCGTTTCGGGTTGGATACCTCGCCAAATCCGAAAAGACTCTGCGGCTTGCTCGATGAGCATGCCCCAGCCGGCTCGGGTTCGACCGGCGTCCATTTGCTCCGCCCAGGTGACGAAAGGCGTCTTGTGCAGCGCGTAGGAAAGGTCATAACAGGCCGTGTGTCCCCGGCGAATGGCTTCCTTAGGGAACGGTGGCGACTCGCCGGAAAGTCCCGCCGAGGTGGCGTTGATCACAAGATCGAAGGGTTCAACGCTACGTACATCGTTAAACCGCATGCCCTCGACTTCGCCGAGCGCACCAAAATGGTTTGCCAGCGCATCGGCTTTGGCGACGGTGCGATTCGCAATGACGATGGCGGAAGGTTCGAGGTCGAGCAATGGCGCCAGGATCCCTTGCGTCGCGCCGCCAGCACCCAGCACGAGAATGCGCGTGTTCGGTATTTCGAATTTCCAGTTGTCACGCAGGTCGCAGATCAGGCCGATTCCATCAGTGTTGAAACCGATGATGCGATCTTCATCAAACTTCAGTGTGTTTAAAGCGCCCGCGATGCTCGCCGATTCGCTGAGCTCGTCGACCAATCGCGTGGCGCGACTCTTATGCGGAACGGTCACGTTCAGACCTTTGCCACCGGCGCGCTGGAATTGGCGGACCACGGATTCGAGGTCATCCGGCGCTGCTTCAACCAGTTCATAGATCAGCGATTCACCGGTCTGTTCAGCAAACTGTTGGTGAATGACCGGAGACTTGCTATGCGCCACGGGATAACCAACGACGCCATAGCGATCGAGAATCGCGGTTTCCTGTACCAAATCTAACGCTCCTGCCGCTCTGCCATGACTCTTTCGACTGCCGAGTTTACTCGTTCAGCCAGCGCGCCGCATCGATGGCGCTATAAGTAAGAATAGCGCGCGCACCGGCGCGCTTGATCGAAAGGAGCGCTTCGAGTGTGGCGTCCTTGCCGTCCAGCCAGCCGTTTTCTGCTGCGGCAGCCAGCATCGCGTACTCCCCGCTGACCTGATAGGCCAATACCGGAATCTCGTAGTTGGCAGCAACATCCCGAATGACGTCGAGGTACGGCAGTGCGGGTTTGACCATGACAAGATCGGCACCCTCATCGATGTCGAGTTGTACTTCCCGCAAGGCTTCTCGACCGTTGGCAGGGTCCATCTGATAGCTGTGCTTGCCACCGCCACCGAGGTTTCCAGCAGACCCAACAGCATCTCGAAATGGTCCGTAGTAGCAAGACGCGTATTTCGCAGCGTAGGAGAGGACCAGCGTGTTCGGGTAACCGTTGACCTCCAACGCTCTGCGGATCGCACCGATGCGACCATCCATCATGTCCGACGGTGCTACGACGTCGGCGCCGGCTTTGGCATGGCATACAGCCTGACGCTCGAGCATGCTGACGGTCACGTCATTTAGGACATAGCCCGAATCGTCGATGATGCCGTCCTGACCATGAGTCGTGTAAGGGTCCAGCGCGACGTCAGTAATGACGCCGAGCTCGGGAAATCGGGACTTGATTGCCTCGATGGTGCGTGGAACCAGACCGTCATCCGCGTGACAGGCACTACCGTCCGGAGTCTTCAGCCCCGCGTCAATGACGGGGAACAAGACAACACCTGGGACGCCGAGCGCTACAGCATCCTCAAGATGTGTCAGGAGACGATCGATGCTGCGTCGCGCCACGCCGGGCATCGATGGCACCGACTCCTCGCGATTCTCACCGTCGAGAATGAATACGGGGTACAGGAAATCGGCGGCTGAAAGGGTATGTTCCGCCAACAGGTCTCTGATCCAACCGTGCCGGCGCCGGCGCCGCATCCGTGTGAGCGGGAAACCGGGCGTCTTGTCGTTGTGCATGCCGCGCTGTCCTGAATGCCTGACACCAGATTGTGGCTATATTCGCGGACGCTGTCCAAGTAAAGTATGGGGTATGGGGAAAAACGGGGTCGAAATACCCCGTGTGAAATAAAAAGCGATCATTCTGGGTCATCTGATGCAACGTACAGCGAGCGATGCGGCACGCCAGCGCCGATTCGAGCAACTGGTGGGAGAACACCGAGAGGATCTCTACCGGTATGCTTATTGGTTAAGCCGTGATTCGGCTCTGGCCGAAGATGTGGTGCAGGACGCCATGATGCGTGCCTGGAAGTCGCTGGACTCGTTGCGCGAGGATCAGGCCGCGAAGCCCTGGCTGCTTACGATTGTGCGCCGGGAAAACGCCCGTTTTTTTGAGAGAAAACGACTGGAGACGGTAGATATCGATGAATTGGTTGGTGCGCCGACGCTGCATCTGGCAACAGAGCAGGACACCGACACCGATGATATGCGTGCCGCGATTTTCGAACTGGAGCCCGAGTACCGCGAACCGCTGGTTTTACAGGTTCTGCTCGGGCACTCGACGAAGGAAATCGCTGAGATAATGGATTTGAGTAATGGCGCTGTGCTGACACGTTTGCACCGAGCCCGTAAGAAGTTGATCGAGAACTTCGACCTTGGAGAAGGTTGATGGATTTTAAAGAATTTGAGTTTTCGGTGTTGTCCGAACCTGACCGTGAGTCCGATGAGATCGCGGCAAAGGCGCAGTCGTGCCCGGAGTCTCGAGCGTTGAAACGCAAAGCAGCCCTTCTGGAGCAACAACTGGTGCAGGCCTTGGGTGTTTCGGTACCCGACAGCCTGCGCGCGCCCGTGCCGGATATGGCTGCGCTGGAGGCCCAGCTCGACGCCGCCTCGGCCACCGAGGCAGCGCAATCGTCCGACAACGTGGTGCCGCTGCAGAAGACCGCCGCAGCCGCGAATCGCTTCGCGGTTCCCGCATGGATTGGTCTTGCGGCCTGTCTCGCGCTGGTCGTCGGTCTGGTTCTTCGCCAGCCCGAAATTCAGACAGAAACACCGATGCCCGGTGGCGAGGATCTCATCGCTGAGGTGATTGAACACCTCGGTCCTGAGCTTGAGAGCATGCAACCTTCGGACGTCAGCCTGTCGATCGAGCGTGTAAGCAACGTTCTCGAACCCGCAGGTGCTCGTATGGTGAGCACACCTGGGCCGATCAGTTACGCGAAGAGCTGTGTGATCAACGGCGAGCTGATTCCCCACCTTGTGGTGCAGGGCGAGAACGGACCGGTCACGATCCTTGTCATGCCGAACCAGATGGTTGATGGCCCTATGACAATCATGCGTGGAGGTTTTGAAGGCATCATCATGCCAGCTGGTGATGGTGGTAGCGTTGCCATCATCGGTCGTGATTCCGCAAGTGTCGAGGCGGTACGTAAGGCTTCGAGCGACACGCTGGGTATTTCGATATAGGACTTACTGAACTTCACCGCGTTCTTGCTGCTTCGTTTGAGTTTCTTGTCAACAGGCGTGTTCATGATGAGTCACGCTGGACCGCGTACGAATTGCGGAAGCCAGAAACATGGAATACCAAATCGATGAGCAGCATCACGGAGTTGACGTGTCCTCGCTGAGAAGCGCCTGTCCCTGGGCCCTTGGTGTCAGTGATGCCTATCTCGAATACCACGACACGGAATGGGGTGTCCCTGTTGCAGATGACCGAGTGCTCTTCGAGTTTCTCGTACTAGAGTCGGCACAAGCTGGATTGTCCTGGAGTACGATTCTTCACAAACGGGCTGGCTATGGGCGAGCGTTCGCCAACTTCGACCCTGAGCAAGTGGCGCGTTTTTCAGATGCGCACCGAGAGGCGTTGCGTCTCGATGCCGGTATCGTCCGTAATCGCTTGAAGATTGCGGCGACCGTCTCCAATGCCCAGCAATTCCTCGAGCTGCAAGAAGAATATGATGGCTTTGCGAAGTATTTGTGGGCGTTCGTCGACAATCGCCCGATTCAGAATGCATGGCAGGTTCAGTCCGATTGTCCGACGACGACCAAGACCTCTGATGCGATCAGTCGCGACCTGAAACGTCGAGGCTTTCGCTTTGTGGGTTCAACGACGATCTACGCTTACATGCAAGCGATCGGTATGGTGAACGATCACGTGATCGACTGCCCCCGTTACAGCGTCTGTGCGGCGCTTGGCGAGCAGTTCACGATCGAATAATTCGCTGATCGTCAGGACGTGGCCAGCGTGTCGGCGATGATCCGCCAGACCGATGCGTTGATACCCAGTCCGAGGTGAGCGCCAATCACTTCGATGTTGCGTGCCTGTGGGTTGTAGTGATCAATGGACGCGCGCCAGCCTACAACGCCATCAAGCTTGCTGTAGATCGAAGTGATCGGTTGATCGAACCCGATTAGATTACGTTCGTGCACGGCGCGTTCGAATCGGTCAAGGTCTTGTTGTCCGCCTTCTGCGAACCGCTCTGCCATAGCCGTATATTTAGGTCCGCCCATCACGGGTGTACCAAACGTGATCACTTCACGCACGTCTACCGGGTGCAAGCGCGCAAGCTCACGAGCAACCACGCCGCCAAGACTCCAGCCGATCAGCGTTACCGAGTCCCGTGACTCGGCCAGTGACTCGACCTGATCGGCCATTTTGCTGACCATCCACTCGACTCGCCCGCGGTTACGACCCAGTGCCCAGTCTTGTGCGTCATATCCCAGTCGCCGCAGATACTGCTTTAGCGGCCACATTGATCGAGGACTCGCGCCCAAGCCTGGCAAGAGGATGACAGGTCTGCCGTCCCCTTTGGGCGCGCTGACTAGTGACGGCCAGCGCATGGCGATCGTCAGTGCATCGAGTGGAGCGCGAAACTCCAATAGTGTGGCTAGTCGGTGCGGCGGACGAAGCCCGCTGGACGGCTCGGAGTTCATAGTCGGTCGTTCGGGAAAAACCAAACGGTAGCCGGCCTCGCACCGTTAACGCAAGGTTCGTCTCACGCCGCGGGGGCGAGCTCCTGCAGCCAGTCACGAGGTTTGAGCCATTGCTCGGTCAATTCAGCCTCAGGGCTTCCGGCCTCGGGCTGATAGCCGTACTGCCATCGGACTTGCGGCGGCAGCGACATCAGAATCGACTCTGTGCGCCCTCCGGACTGCAGCCCGAACAAGGTTCCCCGATCGTAAACGAGGTTGAACTCGACGTAGCGACCGCGACGATAGAGCTGGAACTGGCGCTCGCGTTCGCCGTACGGCGTATTTCGGCGACGCTCGACGATCGGTGCGTACGCTTTCATGAAATGGTCACCGACGCTCTGCAGATAAGCGAAGCACTGATCGAAGCCCCATTCGTTCAGGTCATCAAAGAACAGACCGCCAACGCCACGAGTCTCACCGCGATGCGGCAGATTGAAGTACTCATCACACCATGCCTTGTGGGCTGGGTAAACGTCCGCCCCAAACGGTTCACAAGCGGCTTTGGCTGTCTGATGCCACTCGTGCACGTCCTCTGCAAAGGGATAGAAAGGTGTGAGATCGAATCCGCCGCCGAACCACCAAACAGGTGCTTCATCCTCCGCCAGAGCTGCAAAACAACGCACGTTCGCGTGCGTGGTGGGGATGTAGGGATTTTCAGGATGGAACACCAGCGATACGCCCGCGGCCTCGAAACGGCGTCCCGCCAGTTCGGGTCTTGCTTTGGTGGCACTCGGCGGCAAGCCGTCGCCCATCACGTGGGAGTAGCCGACGCCGGCCTGTTCCATCAGCGCGCCGTTCTGGAGAATCATCGACTGACCGCCGCCGCCGCCGGGACGCTCCCATGCGTCAGTGGCAAACGACGCTTTGCCATCCAGTGCCGCGACTTCGCTCGTAATGCGTTGTTGCAGGTCAGTTAGATACTCGCGCACCTGCGCAAGCTGTTCCTCAAAGCTATGCATATCCAGTCCCCAGTTGTTGCGCGTCGCGCCCCCGCGCCGCGTCAACCGTCAATGACATGGATAGTGTAACGGTTCGGCATCGCGGCCGCAGCTGCGGCCGCGATGGAAAAACCAGTTAATCGCCGGAGCTGGCTTCCGGTTTACGGAACTTTAGGGTCATCCGATCGGATTCCCCGATGGCAGTCATTTCGGCCCGCAGCGCCTCGTCGTCACGCGATGTGCCGAGCGTCGGAGGTAGTCTCCAGACGAAGTCGTCCTCGGTCGGTTGATCGGCCTCGTTGGCGTTGATTTCGCTCGACTCGACCAGCTCGAAACCAATCGCTTCGACCGCTTCGATTACGCTCGCTTGCTTAAGGTAGCCGTTGCTACCGTCAGCCCAATCATCCGAAGCATCTGCGGGCGCGCGGTGCTGAACAATGCCGAGAACGCCGCCGGGCTTGAGTACATCGAATGCATCGGTCAGAGCCTGAGTTCTGAATCCACCTTGAGGTTCAAAGCGATTGAGATTGTGCAACGCCCGGATCATGAGCACCGCATCTGCCGTCTCGCTGACGGTCTCGTCCGCACTGCCAAAAACAAAGGCAGAAACCGATGCGCCTTCACCCCACTCACCTGTGCCTTCCACCCAGGTTGTCGTCCAGGTCTTGCGCGCCTCAATGGCTTCCTCGGACATCCCGCCGAACAACGGCCACATGTCCATTGCATAGTCGACTCCGACCAACTGACCCTCAGAGCCGAGATACGGAATCAGGATCTTCGAATACCAGCCACCGCCTGGCAGGGCCTCAACCACGGTCATGCCGGGTTCAATGCCGAAGAACTTTAGTGTCTCGCCAGGATTGCGGAATGGGTAGCGCGCCTGAGCGTCTTCCGGTTGATCAGCCAGGATCGTGTTTAGCAAGTCGGCCGCCGTTGACGGAGTTTCGACTTGTGCCGCGGGCGCTTCCTCCGGGGCCGCTGCCTCAGGTGCATCGGCCGGTCCGCCGCAGCCAGCCAGTAAAGCGGCAGCCGCGATGACGGCCGGAATTTTATAGTCGACGCTGGTAATTCTCATCATCCAACTCCTCTCGTTGTGGTGATACCGCACGCGGGCATCAAGTAGATGTTTTCTTACTCGCGGTCTTTTTCTTGGCCGTCTTTTTCTTCGTAGTCTTCTTCTTCGCTACCTTCTTCTTTGTGGCTTTCTTTTTGGTGGTCTTCTTCTTAGCCTTCTTCTTGGTAGTCTTTTTCTTGGACGCACCATCCGCGTCAGCCGCCGCTGTTTTCTTGGTGGTCTTCTTGCCGCGCCGTCCTCGCTCAGGCGCCTGTGCAAGCAATTCAATGCACTCTTCGAGCGTTAGAGATTTCGGCTCACGATCTTTCGGGATTTTCGCGTTCTTTTTCTTGTTAGTGATGTAGGGGCCATACCGGCCGTTCAGAACCTGGATACCCTCGTCTGGGAAGTCGAGGATCAGCCGGTTTGCGTCGGCGATTTTTTTCTCCTTGATGACCTCTAGCGCTCTCTCGAGCGTAATGGTGTAAGGATCGTCATCACCTTTGATCGACACAAACTTATTGTCGTAGCGGACGTAGGGACCGAACCGCCCGATGCTCGCCGACACGGCCTCGCCTTCGGGGGTTTCTCCAAGCTTGCGCGGCAGTTGGAACAAATCGAGCGCGGTTTCCAGGTCGATGTCGTTCATTTTTTGGCCGGGTCGGAGGCCTGCAAATTTCGGTTTTTCCTCGTCGTCTTTTGTGCCGATCTGGACGAACGGTCCGAAACGCCCCATCCGCACGGAAACCGGTTTGCCGGATTTCGGATCGGTACCGAGTTCGCGCGACTGAGCGACCTGTTCGCGAGTGACGCTCTTGTCCTTGTCATCAACCTGGCGGTGAAACGGTTGCCAGAATTCGTCGAGCAGGGGCACCCAGTCACGATCGCCACGCGACACGGCGTCGAGGTCATCTTCCATGCGCGCAGTGAACTCGTAGTCGACATACTGTGTGAAGTGATCGGTCAGGAAGCCGTTGACGATTCGCCCGATATCCGTGGGCAGGAAGCGCCGACCGTCCATTTCCACGTACTCGCGGTTTTTCAGTGTGGAGATGATGCTCGCGTAGGTAGAAGGACGGCCAATGCCGTACTCCTCAAGCGCTTTCACCAGGCTCGCTTCCGAATAGCGTGGCGGTGGTTCGGTAAAGTGCTGATCGGCGCGCAGCTCTTTCAAGGAGACCATGTCGCCTTCTTCGAGCGGCGGCAGACGTCGGTCGTTTTCGTCAGCCGCCTGCTCTTCGCGGCCTTCCTGATAGACCGCCATGAATCCCGGGTGGACCAGAATCGAACCGTTCGCACGGAACGTCCCGGTGGTCGCACCGTCACCGCCGACAGCTCCCGGCACCAGGTCGACCGCAACGGTGTCGAACACGGCCGGCACCATTTGTGATGCGATACTGCGCCGCCAGATCAACCCGTATAGCTTGTATTGATCCTCGTCGAGGGCCGCGCGCAGGCTCTCCGGATCGCGACTCGCCGAGGTGGGGCGGATCGCTTCATGCGCTTCCTGTGCGTTCTTGGATTTCGTTCGATATTCGCGTTGAGCTTCCGGCAGGTTTTCCTTTCCGTAACGATCAACAATCACACCACGAATTTCATCGATCGCTACTTGTGCGATCGATGGCGAGTCGGTGCGCATGTAGGTGATGAGGCCGACCGTTCCTTCACCAGGAATGTCGATACCTTCATAGAGTTTTTGCGCGGTGCGCATCGTACGCTGTGTATTGAACCCCAGCTTGCGCGAGGCTTCCTGCTGGAGCGTGGATGTGGTGAACGGTGCTGTCGGATTACGCCGCCGTTGCTTGCGGGTAATCGCCTGCACATGGAGCTGGCCACCGGCTGCTGTCGTCAGCGCCGAGTGCACGCCCATCGCCGCCGTTTCGTTCTCGAAGCTGAACTGTTCGACTTTATCGCCTTGATAGGTTGTCAGTCGCGCCATGAACGGCTGCTCTGATTTCTCGACATCCGCTTCTACCGACCAGTACTCACGCGGCTTGAACGCTTCGATCTCCTGCTCGCGCTCGACAATCATCCGAAGGGCAGGTGATTGCACGCGTCCCGCTGACAAACCTGGCTGTACTTTTCGCCACAGCAAAGGTGAAAGGTTGAAGCCGACCAGATAGTCGAGCGCGCGTCTCGCCTGTTGGGCGTTAACCAGCTCGTTGGACAACCCGCGTGGATTCGCGATGGCGTCCTGAACTGCCTGGCGCGTGATCTCGTAGAACACGACACGGTGCACGGGTTTGTCGCCCAGAGCATTTTTTTCCTGAAGCAACTCGTACAGATGCCAGGAGATGGCTTCGCCCTCGCGATCAGGGTCAGTCGCGAGATAGAGCGCATCGGATTTCTTCAATGCTCGCACGATCGCGTTCACGTGCTTCTCGTTGCGATCGATAACCCGGTACTGCATCCGATAGCCCTGCGTGGGGTCGACCGCACCTTCTTTCGGAATCAGGTCCCGAACGTGTCCATAGGAAGCGAGCACGGAAAAATCTTTGCCGAGATACTTCTCAATGGTTTTCGCTTTCGCCGGCGATTCGACGATGACCAGGTTCTTGCTCATGACTTCTCTAGCGACGCTGAGTCGCGTGGTGCACCGCACTGAAAAAACGAGTGGGAGCGTACAAAAAACAGCCGCGTCTAGCGCGGCATCTGGCATCACACTGTCGGTTTGTGTCGATCAGTGGATGTTGCCCTCGCATTCTTCGAACACCAGGTCTTCCATTCTCGAGAACGCCTGTTCCTGTCCGGGCTGACTAAAGAGCACCATCATGACCACCCACTTAATCTGTTCGAGGTCGATTTCCGGTGCTTCCAGTGCCAGCAATCTGTCGATGGCAAGCTCGCGCTGTTCGGGCTGGAGGATGCCGATTTGCTCAAGGTAGAGCAAGTAACCACGTCCGGACACATCGATCCTGGCGCGCTCATCCTCGCTGAAGACGCGGATTCCAGCCGAGGTCTGTGCATTGGGCGATAACAGGTCTTCGTTGACCGAGAGGCCATCGAGCCAGGTTAGGGCGTGTTCAATTTCTTTGTCATGGAACCCGGCACGTGACAGCTCGTCGCGCAGCTCGCTGGCACCGCTCGCTGCGGGGGTGTCGGTGTCGACGTAGGTTTCGAACAGGTACATCAATACGTCAAGAACGTTTTCTTTCATGGCGTCTTCCTTCCCCGTCCGCGTCTCAGGAACCCGATGCCGGGTACCTGCTCAATGGTGCCCTCCAGCTCCATGATCAGGAGCATGGAGGAAAGCTCTGCCGCGGTCAATCCGGTTCTCGTCACAAGTGAGTCAAGCGAAACAGGCGCCCAATCCATGGCCTCCAGAACCCTTAAGTAGTCAGGATCCGGTGTTGATGTATCCATTTCCGACTCTGGCTCAGACGTAGCGCTTTCGCCAAGCTCCGCCCCAAGTTCCAGGAAGATATCGCGGGCTTGCTCCACCAACAGCGCCCCCTGGCGGATTAACTGGTGGCAGCCACGGGCCATTGGATTGTGTATCGAGCCAGGAATGGCGAATACCGAGCGGCCTTGCTCGCCCGCGAGGCGCGCGGTGATCAATGACCCCGAACGCGGTGTCGCCTCCACCACCAGTGTCCCCAAAGACAAACCGCTAATAATGCGATTGCGCGCCGGGAAGTGCCCGGATTTCGCCGTGGTGCCGGGTCTGTACTCGGTAATGACGACGCCGTGGCCGCCGATGCGTTCCTGTAGTGATGCATTGACGCGTGGATATGCGATATCTGGGCCGGTACCGAGGACGCCGATGGTGGCGCCGTCTGCGTCCAATGCACCCTCGTGCGCCGCTGCATCGATGCCGCTAGCAAGTCCGCTGACAATGCAGATTCCATTGCTCGCCAGATGACGCGCAAAGGCGTGCGCATTGTCTTTGCCGTCTGCTGTCGGGTTGCGGCTGCCGACAATGGCGAGCGATGGCATCGTCAAGAGATCGGTATCACCCACCGCAAACAATACCGTTGGTGCGGCATCGATTGCGTTGAGACGGTTTGGCCAGTTCGGATGCTCGGGTGTCAGGAGGTGGTGTGAGCCAGCTTCGAGCCAGTGCTCTAACCGGGCGATCTCGTCGGCGTCGGGTCGTTTGATCGCATCCACGCCAGCGTGCGCGATACCTTCGGCCGAAAGAGCCGTCGCAGAGGCATCGACAGCCGCGCGAGCGCTACCGAATCGTGCGATGAGCGACCGCTGTGTCGCCGGTCCGATGCCAGGCGCGATGTGCAGTGCGAGCCAAGCTCGCAGATTTTCGGAATCCATACCGCCAATGTGTCATGTTGCGCGCTGACCCGATGCAACGCGCGCGTGGCGGTAGGGTTCAGGGCGTTACTGAGGGCTGCGTACCAGGTCCAGGACGCGAATATCGGTCTGTGCGTCCATGATCAGTCCGTAGCTGATTCTGTCATAGGTCTTGAAGATCATGACAGTACCCGCTTCTTCATCTGGCAGCTTCACGAGTTCCGCGCCGAAAACGCCAGGATTGCCGATGCGATCGTAAATCTCAGCGCCCTTCTGCAGGACCGTCAGTACATCGCCCGATTCGAGCCCATGGGACTCACCGCGGTTGAGCACCACCACCTGGTACTGGCCAATACGGGATACCCCGTCGATGACAGAAATGATCTGACCGTCAACCAACTGCGATGGCGGTTTGGGGAAGAAATTCAGCGGAATCACGACGTCCTGACTCAGCAGGCGGTCGCCGGTCAGAATTTCGCGCTGCGACTCGTTCACGAACAGCGTGGCAGGGTCGCCGCTTCGGCGTACGGTGCCGTCGCCGACGTACAACGCGTCATAGCCGACGATCGCGTTGTCGTCAGGGTCGCGCAGCGGGCCGTTGATATGAACCACGCTGTAGCGTGAGCCGACCACGTCGATATCGCCGCGGGCATAAAGGTCGACGCCCGCGCTTGAGATCAGGTGATCACCGCGAGACTTCAGGACGTAGGGCAGGCTATCCAGCTCCTCGCGCTCCAGCACGGCTGCGCGGGTTAGGAAAGCGGCGATCGCCTCATAGGGGATCGTGGTGATGGCTTCTTCGAGGGGAATCACGCGCACGCCTGGAGACAGGCGCGCATCACGACCAGCGCCGCGCTCCAGCAAGATGCGCGGCTGCCCATCGATGTAGATCAGCGACAGTGTGTCGCCCGGGAAAATCAGGTGGGGGTTCTCGACCTGTGGGTTTACCTGCCAGATTTCAGGCCAGTACCAGGGGTCACGCAGAAACGTCTGAGAGATGTCCCAGAGAGTGTCACCGCGTTGCACCACGTAGCGGCCAGGCGCGTCTTCAGCGATCGGCGCGGGCTCCATCGGCGTGATGCGTGGCGCATTGTCCACGGGTCTGCGCTGCGAGGTTCCGCCAATCGATACCGGCTGCGTCGCGGCCTGACCGTCGCGGCTGACCGGCACATATTCTTCGTCCTTCTCGCCACCGAAGGGATTGAGGCCGCAACCGGCCACAAGCGTGATGGTTGAAGCAAGGATGGCTGCGCGCCCCGCGCGCGTGTTGACTGACCGAGACATTGTGTCTGCAAACTCCTGACCGGTTGTGTCGGACGAGTGACGCCCCATATATGTCATATACTATGACGGTGGTCCCCGGCACTAACTGCCAAACACGTCACATAAATGCGTGTGGGACGCTTTTTGACCCCAAAATTATTGATGCATTGTCAATATCTAATTGAGTGAAGTCAAAAATTTAGCGAGCATTTGTAACCCGGTTCGCAAGTTGCCGCAGGAACATCCTGCAAGGTTGCCAAAAACCGCCGGTTGCACGTTGAGGAGTGGCGCAATGGCCCTGTTGAACATACTTGAATACCCCGATCCGCGGCTGCGCACGAAGGCGACGCCGGTCGATGCGGTCGATGATGCACTGCGCACGCTGATCGACAACATGTTCGAGACCATGTACCACGCGCCAGGAATCGGCCTCGCTGCGACCCAGGTCGATGTGCACAAGCGTCTGTTGGTGGCTGACGTGTCTGAGGATCGTACGGAGCCTTACGCGTTCATTAATCCGGTGATCACTAGGAAGGATGGCGTTGAAGTCATGGAAGAGGGCTGCCTGTCAGTCCCTGGATACTATGAAAGCGTCGAGCGGGCCGAACGGATTGAGGTCGAATACCTCGATCGTGACGGCAATTGTCAAACGCTGGAGGCAGATGGGTTGCTAGCTGTTTGTATCCAGCACGAGATCGATCATCTCGATGGAAAGCTCTTTGTCGACTACCTCTCGCAGATGAAGCGGCAGCGAATCCGCAAGCGACTGGAAAAAGACCGTCGTCATCGTACAACCACGGCGAGTAGCGTTGCTGGACAGTGACGCTGTCGCGAACGCACGGTTGGGATTTGCAGGCACGCCGGAGTTTGCTGCGGTCGCGTTGCGCCACCTGGTGGCAGCGGGGGTAAAGCCTGAGCTTGTGCTCACACAGCCAGATCGCCCGGCAGGGCGGGGTCGCAAGCTGCGCGCAAGCGCGGTTAAGTCGCTCGCTTTGGACGAGGGTCTGTCGGTAGAGCAACCGAGATCACTGAAGCCGCCCGAAGTTGTCGAATCTCTTGAATTGCATCGCCTCGACTTGTTGATCGTTGCGGCCTATGGACTCTTGCTGCCGCAGGCGGTTCTCGATGCGCCGCGCCTCGGTTGCGTGAATATCCACGCGAGCCTGCTACCGCGCTGGCGAGGTGCGGCACCGATCGTTTGGGCGATCGCGGAGGGCGATGCGTCCAGCGGCGTGTGCCTTATGCAGATGGAGGCGGGTCTCGACACCGGCCCCGTGCTGGCAGAGCAGCAAACGCCCATCCGAGACGATGAAACGGCGGCTGATTTGCATGATCGATTGGCACAGCTTGGCGGAAACTTGTTGGCGCATGCGCTGCCAGATCTGTTGGCCGGTGCATTGACCGCTGCACCGCAGGACGATGCGCACGCGACCTATGCGCGCAAGCTGGTGCGTGAGGATGGTCTTGTAGACTGGGGCCAGGACGCGCAATGGATCGATCGGCGAATTCGTGCGTTCAATCCATACCCCGGTTGCGTGGCTCGTCTGGATGATCAATCCATCAAGCTGTGGCGAAGCGAGTTGCTGAGTGTCGACGATAACGGTGGCATGCCTCCGGGTGCGGTGTTGCGTGTCAGTGCCGACGGCATTGACGTCGCTTGTGGGCGCGGCGCGGTGCGATTGACCCAGCTGCAGCGGCCCGGGCGAGGGCGAGTCAGCGCCGAAGCCTTCGCCAATGCGTTATCGCTGGACGGCAAGCGGTTTCAGAACGGCGCCTGATGGCGGCTGGGACCCCAAGCGCGCGAGCGCTCGCCGCGCATGCGACCGCAGACGTATTGCAGCGAGGTCGTTCACTGGATCAGGCGCTCGCTGCGGTGCGCGACGTCGCAGGATCACAATATAGCCTCGTCTCGAATATTGCTTATGGTGTGCAACGACACCGTCTCGCGCTCGAGTTTCTGCTCGGCCAGCTCTTGAACAAGCCGCTCGCAAAGCGCGAGGGGGAGGTGCACGCCTTGTTGCTTGGTGGCCTGTTTGAGCGTTGGCAAATGAGCACCCCGGCGCACGCCGCGGTCTCGCAGACGGTGAACGCGCTGCCAGGCATCAAGCGCCCTCGTCTCAAGGGGCTGGCCAACGCGGTACTGCGCCGGTTTGATCGAGAGCGCGATGCGCTGCTCGCGCAGTTGGAGCGCCAACCGGACGGTGTACGCCATTCACACCCTCGATGGCTCGAGGACCACCTGCGTACCGATTGGTCCGACCGGGTGCTTGAAATCATGCAGTCGAACAATGCCCGGGCGCCGATGTGGCTGCGTATCAATGTGATGAAAACGACGCTGAATGCCTATTGCGAGTCGCTGGCGGCAAGCGGGATCGATGTCGCATCGACCTATGGGCAAACCGCGATCTGCCTTGACAGTCCGGTACCCGTGTCGGCACTACCGGGTTTCGACGATGGTTGGGTTTCTGTGCAGGACCTGGCCCCGCAGTGGGTGGCTGATGTCGTCGATGCAAAGCCAGACATGCGGGTGCTCGATGCGTGCGCAGCTCCGGGTGGAAAGACGGCGCATCTGTTGGAAGCAGCCGGGAACCAGCTCGATCTGCTCGCGCTTGATGTCGACGCGAAGCGCCTCTCGATGGTCGACGAGACACTGGATCGGCTGGGGCTTGCCGCGAAGACGCGTGCCGCTGATGCTGCCCAGCCCGAGACATGGTGGGATGGCGCGACGTTCGACCGCATCCTTATCGACGCACCGTGCTCCGCGACGGGCGTCATCCGGCGTCATCCCGATATCAAGTCGCTGCGACGCAGCTCTGATATCGAAGCCCTGGCGGAACGCCAGATGGCGCTGTTGCGAGCGTTGTGGCCACTGGTGGCCCCGGGTGGGAGTCTGGTGTACGCAACATGCTCGATTCTCAAGCGTGAGAATTCCGATGTCACCGACAGGTTTTGTCGCGATATTGCGCCAGACGCCCGGTGCGATGAGTTGCGCCTAGACAACATTAAAGGTGTAATTGAAGCGAAACCGGGGGGCGTGCAAATACTGCCGGGTACGCAGAACGCTGACGGGTTTTTCCTCTCGCGCTTCTGGCGTCCTGACTGAATTCGCACGAACTCGAACCGCGGTCGGAATGACTGACATGAAGCGCCTTGTGACCACAATCTGCATTTGCATCGTCACGGGGTTTGGCTCCGCGGTAGCGTTTGCCGATGGCGGAAGCGTCGAGATTCGATCCGCAGATTCTCAGCTTCTGGAGGGCGTTCATCTGGCCACCGCCCGCCTCCAGTACCAACTCTCCGATCGCATCGACGAGGCCCTCGCTGGCGGCATCGCGCTCGAATTTGTCATGGAATTCGAGATCGATCGCGTCCGTCGATGGTGGCTAGACGGCAAAGTGGACACGGTGCGCGTGCAGCATGAGCTGCGTTTCGACTCGGTCAGCGAGCGTTACTCATTGCGTAATCTCAATACCGGCCAGCGGACTTCGTACGCGACGATCTTCGGCGCACTGAATGCGCTCGGACGCGTCGACAGCCTGCCGCTTATCGATGCAACGCTACTCGAACCGAATGGTCGCTATCGTGTCGCTATGCGTGCGAGCGTGAGTATCTCTGAGTATCCGGTGTCGCTGCGCTATCTGTTGTTCTGGCGTAACGACTGGCGTGTGAACAGCAACCAGGTCACATGGTTACTCGATCGCTAAAGCACCTGTTCTACACCGTGGCTGCCGCGGTGGGGCTGGTTCTTGCACTCAGTGCACTGGTGTTGCTGGCGAAGACCTCCAACAACTCGGCCGAGCTCGACCGGCTATCGCAGCTCACGCTGGTGATCAACGGTGTCGGCATCGCCATCATGTCCGGTCTGTTGCTCGGCAACATCATTCGATTGATTCGGGACCTGCGTCGCCAGGTCCCGGGCGCACGATTGAAAAGCCGCATGGTGGCAGCGTTTATTGGTCTCGCGTTGTTGCCACTGTCGGTGGTCTATTACTTTTCTTTGCAGTTTATCAATCGCGGGATCGATAGCTGGTTCAGTGTGCAAGTGGAGCAGGGGCTCGATGATGCGCTGGAGCTCAGTCGCGCTGCTATGGATGTTCAGATGCGCAATGGTCTGCGTCGGACTCAGGCGATTGCACGGCGCGTCGAACGCCAGCCTACCTCCCGGTGGCTGCAGGTGCTCGCCGAGGAGCGCGAGGTTTCGGGTGCTCTGGAACTGGTCATCTTTTCGGGGAACAGTCGTATTCTTGCGCTGAGCTCCGAGCGCTCGGTCGCCAGCGTGCCCTTACTGCCGACCGATGAAGTGTTGATGACAGTGCGTGCATCACGACCTTATTTCAGTCTCGATCTTCTTGAAGACGACCAGTACGAGGTGCGAACGGCGGTACCTTTGATCGGCGAGACCGGCTCGGACCTGCGTATTCTCCAGGCGGTGTACCCGGTCACGCAGCGCTTGTCAGGTATTGTCTCGAACGTTCGTCAGTCCTATGCCGACTATCGACGGCTTGTATTGCTTCGCACACCGCTGAAAAGCACCTTTACGCTATCGCTCACCGTGGTGTTGCTGGTGTCCGCATTGGCAGCAGTCTATGGCGCGTTCTTTTTCTCGAGGCGCCTGGTTGCGCCGATTCAGCAGTTGGTGGCGGGTACCGAGGCGGTTGCGAAAGGCAACCTCGAGACGGAGCTCGCGCCGCCACCCCGAGATGAGATCGGCGTGCTGGTCAGTTCGTTCAATGACATGACGCGACGTTTACGTGCGGCCCGTGACGAGGCGCAGCGGATCAGAGGGGCCGTGGAAACCGAGCGCGCCAACCTCGAGACGATCCTTGCGCGTCTGTCCACGGGTGTTATCGCGCTGACGCCTGAACTGGAGGTGCGCACCGCCAATGCCGCTGCGGCGGATATCCTCGGGGTGGATATCGATCGTCGACGCGGCGAGCGTCTGGTGGACGTTGCGGAGGGCGAGCTTCTGCTCGGCCAACTCTACGACATTGCGAGTGCGCATTTCGCTTCGGGAGAGACCGAGTGGCGTGAGCAAATCATGTTGCGCGAGCCCACCGGCCGTCGAGTCTTGACCTGCGCATGTACCGAATTGACCACCGATAGCGTGGCGCTTGCCGGCTTCGTCATCGTGTTCGATGACATTACTACATTGCTGGAGGCGCAACGCGATGCGGCCTGGGGTGAGGTGGCCCGTCGTCTGGCCCATGAGATCAAAAACCCGCTCACGCCAATCCAGTTATCGGCGGAGCGGCTGCGCCGAAAATACCTCGAGCAGTTGCCGGTCGAGGACTCGCAGATGCTGGACAGGGCAACTCACACGATTGTGCAGCAGGTCGAGGCGATGAAGGAGATGGTGAACGCGTTCTCCGACTATGCGCGCACACCTGATTTGCAGATTTCCCGCTTCAGTTTGCAGCGACTGGCCGCCGAAATCGAAGAGCTCTATCGTGCGGAGGCGCCACATCTGCACATCTCGTTGTCGAGCAATCCGGACTTGCCGCCGATCGAAGCGGACAATGGCCGCGTACGCCAGATGTTGCACAATCTGTTGCGCAACGCGGTCGAAGCACTCGCGGGTCGACAAACGGGCACCATCGAGGTTCGACTCGAAAGTATCGAACGGTTCGGTCAGCCGATGGTTGAGATTCGGGTTACCGATGATGGTCCGGGTTTCCAGACCACAAGTGTCCACCAGGTCTTCGATCCGTACGTGACTTCCAAGCCCAAAGGTACTGGTCTTGGGCTTGCGATCGTACGCAAGCTGGTGGAAGAGCATGCTGGTACGATTAGTGCGGGTAACCGGCTCGAAGGTGGGGCGGAAATCAGCATAGTTCTGCCATTGAACGAGACAGCGCGTGAAGCCATGCTGACGCGCACGCCTCGAAGATCAGAGTCACGGAGGGTGCACTCATGAGCGCATCGAGAATTCTCGTTGTTGATGATGAAGCGGATATTCGAACGCTGATCCAGGAAATTTTGTCCGAGGAAGGCTATGCGGTCACGGTTGCGGCTGACGCGGCCGAGGCACGAGTGGCGCGCGCATCGGCTGATCCGCACCTTGTGTTACTCGATATCTGGATGCCCGATACCGACGGGATCACGCTGCTGCGTGAGTGGTCTTCGGAGGGCGGTGGGTTGTGTCCTGTGGTGATGATGTCGGGGCACGGCACGGTGGATACGGCGGTTGAGGCGACGAGACTTGGCGCCGTGGATTTCATCGAGAAGCCGCTGTCGCTCGCCAAACTCCTGCGCACTGTCGAGCGTGGACTCTCTCAGGGCCAACGCCGGCCGAACACCGAACATCCTTCGCCGCTCATGAGCATTGTTGAACCGGTCGGGCGCAGCCCGCTGGTCCGACAGCTGCGCGAGCGCGCAACGCAGATTGCACAGCATGACGCCAATGTACTGATCGCCGGAGAACCAGGGAGTGGCAGAGAAGCGATTGCGCGATACCTGCATGAAAAAGGCGCGGGGCCGGACGCGCCGTTCGTGAGTGTGTCCGCCGGTGCGGTGAGTGCCGACAACGCCGAAGTGCAACTGTTTGGCGACACCAAGAGCGGACTGCTGGCTCGCGCGGGTGGAGGCATGTTGTTCATTTCGGAGCTGAGTGACCTCGATCCGCAAGTGCAGAAGCTGCTGGCGGCGACCCTGCAGCAGGGGAGTTTCACGCCAGTTGGTTCGAGCCAGGCAGTGGCGTTTGAAGCGCGTGTCGTTGCGTCGGTACAAGCCGACTACGAGCGGGTTGCAGCAGAAGACGGCTTGCGTAGAGACTTGCTCTCTGCGATCAACGTGCTCGGCCTGAAGGTGCCTGCCTTACGAGAATATTCTCAGGATGTGCCGGACCTGTTGCGTTACTACGTCGATACACTGGTCGATCAGAAGGGGTTGGAATTCAGGCGTTTCGGTATCGCGGCTCAGAACCGTCTGCGTAACTATCCATGGCCTGGCAACCTCGCGTCGCTGCGAAACATGGTGCAGCGTTGCCTGTTGTCCGGTGGTGATGAGGAGGTCTCGCTGCAGGAAATTGAATCCGAACTCGCGGTCGCACAGACACCGGTTGAACCCTTGGTGAAGCAGGACCTGTTGGCGCTCCCGCTGCGAGAGGCGCGTGAGCAATTCGAGCGCGCTTACCTCACTCAACAGTTGATTTTGTGTGACGGCAAGGTGGGCCAGCTCTCCAAGCGGGTCGGCATGGAGCGTACGCATCTGTATCGCAAGCTGCGCTCGCTGGGTGTCGACTTTCGCCAGGCAGGCAATAGCGACGATTGAGGCCGATGGTCGGTGAAACCAATCTCTCGAGCCTTTTGTCCGAGATGGCTCCCGAGCTCGCGCCGGCGCCGTTCGTTTTCGCGGCGGTCAACAATCCGTCCGCGGCATTGAGAACCAGTGCATTCATGGTCTGCGAGGAATCAGAGGCGACGACGCTGGTGTTGCCGGCATCGTTGGCAGATCAGGTCGTCAAGCCGTCGGCGCCTTATGCACGGATCACATTGCGCGTTCATTCCAGTCTGGAGGCGGTTGGTCTCACCGCTATCGTTGCTGAGTCACTTCGGGCGGATAATATCCCGGCAAACGTGATCGCCGGGTTCTACCATGACCATGTGTTTGTCCCTTGGGACACACGCGATGCCGCACTACGTGCGCTGTTGCGAGTACGAGATCAGTCTCGAGTGTCCAGCGCCTGAACGGCTGTTCGAACCTCGCGACGCTCGGCAACGGACAGCGCCCCTGTGGCAGAGATGGCAATGCCGGGAGTGCCGAAATCACTGATCGATAAGCGCCGAACCTCGCGGATCGCTCGAAGGGATGGGTCGAGAGTTGGTCCAGCAGGCCGGACTTGGTGAGTGGCAATCAGCTCGCCTTCAATGAAGGCGCCGGTGCCATCGACGGTCGTGACGAGGATTGGGGCGACCCCTTTTAGTCCAGCGACGCTGATCCCGTAGTAGGTTGCGAAGTTGCCGAGACTGTAAGCGATGAGACGCCCCTTGTAGCGCTCCATGGCCCGCACAATGTGAGGTCCGTGGCCGAGCACCAGATCCGCACCCGAATCGACCATCGCACGCGCAAAAACCACGACGTCACCGCGGGGTTCGTTGTAGTAGGTCTCTTCGGCGAACGGAATGTGAAGTGCGCCGAGTCCTTCTGCACCACCGTGAAAGCTCACAATGACGATGTCGTTCGTGCTGGCGAGTTCCGCCACGCGAAACGCGGCATCGACAACATCGAGCATACTGAACGAGTTCTTGGTGACTGCGAACGCAATCATGGCGACACTGAGATCGTTCACCTGCCACGAAGCGACGTCGCCAACCCGGCCCGAATGGTGGATGCCGAAGCGATCCAGCGTTGCCATGGTCATGTCACGTCCTTCCTCACCGAAGTCGCGGGCATGGTTATTGGCGAGGCTCATGACATCGAAGCCTGCGGCGGCCAGATGCGCAGCGTAGCGAGTCGGCGATCGAAACAGATAACAGGCGCTCGGGTTGCTGCAGCGTTTACCCGGTTCGCCGCCATCGACCAGCACACCCTCCAAATTGCCAAAGGCGATATCGGCATTGGTGAGCACCGGCGTAACGGCATTGAGGAAGCCGACGCCATCGTCATCCGGTAGCCGGTTTTCCGGGTAGTCGGTACCCAGCATGATGTCGCCAACCGCAGCGACGGTCAGCCGCAGAGCTCGAGGATCCGGGCGTTCCGGTTCGGGTGGTGGAGGCGGTGGTTCAGCCACTACTTCCTGCACGACAACTGCTTCGGCAACTTCAGGCGCGGGTTCCGAAGATGGTGCCGCGCAGCCGGTGAGTACCAGCGCTGCGAGTGCGACAGCGGCACACGCGTTACTCCGCACGTTTTCGAACCTGATGCTCGATGTTGTCGGCCGCCAAGCGTCGACGGTAGTCATTCACTTGGTCCGGGCTGTTCACGGGACCAATGATTACCCGGTGGAACTTCTGATCTCGAACCTGCGCGATTTGAATCTGTACCGGCATATTGAGCATCGTCACTCTGGCGCGCATGCTGTCGGCATCGTCGCGATTCTGGAACGCGCCCGCCTGGATAATGTAGGTGCCGGGTTCCGAAATCTCGGTCAAGGGTCTTCGCGGTCCGAGAGATTCGGTCGCAGGAACATCGACCTGATCGTCGGTCAGCAGTTCATAGAAATCATACTCGGCGCCTGTGACTTCCAGTGGCTTCACGACGATTTCCGGAGTCTCGCTAGCGGGTTCTGTTTGCGCGCGTGTTTCCGGTGCAGTCGCTGTAGTTTCCGCCGCCACGTTGCTACGGCGCAATTCTGGCAGACCGTAGATCCAAACGAACAGCGCTATGGTGATGCCGGCGCCGAAGCCAGCAAACAACGATCCCCAGTGCGGGCCGCTTGGCTTCTTGCGACTCCGGGTGCTGCCGGCGCGCCTTCGCTTCGCCACGCTACATGCGCTCCGGAGCGCTGACGCCAAGAATGGAGAGCCCGTTTTGCAGCACAACGCGTACCGCGGCGATCAGTGTCAATCGACGGTTTCTTACCGGCGCTTCGTCTTCCAGAATCTTGTCGCTGTTGTTGTAGTAGCTGTGCAGCTCTGCTGCCAGGTCGCGCAGGTAGTTCACCAGGATATGCGGCGCACGCTTGTCGGCCGCACCAACGATGATGTCTCCAAATCGATCCAGGCTTTGCAACAACGCAATCTCGTAGCTGTCGTTCAGTTCTGGCAAACCGGCGATCCCGGCATCCTGATCCCAGGTAAGCGACTGCTCCGCCAGCTCACGGAAAATTTTGGCGATCCGTGCGTGTGCGTACTGGATGTAGTAGACCGGATTGTCTTTGGTATTGGACTTCGCGAGCTCGAGGTCGAAATCGAGCGGCTGGTCGTGACTGCGCATAATGTAGAACAGCCGTGCCGCATCATTCCCGACTTCCTTGCGAAGGTCGCGCAGTGTCACAAAGTTGCCCGATCGCGTACCCATGGCGACCTTGTCGCCACCACGATACAGACTCACGAACTGAATAAGCTGAACATCCAGACTGTCGCCCGGCTCACCCATGGCGACCAGCCCCGCGCGCACTCGCGCCACGTAGCCGTGGTGGTCTGAGCCAAGGACGTCGAGCAGGACGTCGAAACCGCGCCGTCGCTTGTTCAGGTGGTAAGCGATATCGGAGGCAAAATAGGTGGACTTGCCATTATCACGCACCACAACGCGGTCTTTTTCATCGTCGAAATCGGTGGCGCGAAACCACAATGCGCCCTGCTTTTCGTAGACCACGTCGTTCTTGCGCAACGCATCGAGTGCGACGTCAAGCGCATCGCCGGTGGTCAGGCTAGCCTCGGAGAAGAAGGCGTCCGGTGTCACCCCGAACTCGGCAAGATCATCGCGGATATCATCCAGGATCGCGTCTTTGGCGAACGCGCGAAGTGTGCCGAAAGATGCCCCCCAGTGCCGCTCGGCATTGTCAATCAAGGCATCGACGTACGCTTCCTTACGATCGTCGTCAGCATCTTCGGGTGTATCGTCGAGCAAGGCAGCGGCGCTGACTGCTGGCGCGCCGTGTTGCTCTAGCCAGTCTGAGGCAATGTCCTGAATATAGCTTCCTCGGTAACCGGCAGCCGGCAGCTCTATGTCGCTTCCACTTTCCTGCAGCGCACGGACAAGTGTGCTGACAGCAAGTATGTCCATTTGCCGGCCGGCATCATTGACGTAGTACTCCTCGTGCACATCATGCCCAGCGCGGCGCAAAAGGTTCGCAAGGGTCGCGCCATAAGCCGCGTGGCGGCCGTGTCCAACGTGCAGCGGACCAGTCGGATTCGCCGACACATACTCTACGAGGTAGCGCTGTCGCAGAGGCGCAGTGAGTTCCGGGAAGGTCGGGCCTTGTTCGATAATCTGAGCCACGACCGCGGTCGACTGGTTCGCAGTCAAAAAGAAGTTCAGGAAACCGGGACCGGCGATTTCGACTTTGTCGACATCGCTGTGCGCGGGCAGTGCGTCGATCAGCGCTGCGGCAATATTGCGCGGGTTGTCGCGCAAGGGGCGTGCAAGCTGCATCGCGAGGTTGCTCGCAAAATCACCATGTTGCTGATCGCGGGTGCGACTCAGCTCGACCGCTGGCAGCTCGGCGGTAGATACATCTCTGGCCTCCGCGACATGGTCGCGAGCAGCGCTCAACAACTCGATGATGGTCTCTTTCACTCGGCACTCCTAGGCAAGCGCGGCAGTGTAACGCGCCCTAGCGAATTTGTGCAGCGATGCTTAGATGTCCTGTTGTGGATCAACATCGAGCGACCACCGCACGTCGTGGTCTTCCCGCCGTGATGCTAGCCAGGAGGTCAGTTGATCGAGGCTCGCCTGCAAAGATCGGCGTTCGGCCGCCTGCAATAGCAGGCGATAGCGGTAACGATTTTGACGTCTCAGCATCGCTGCAGGGGCGGGGCCGAGCACCTGCACGTTCTCGGCGTTCACGGCAGCACCAGCGGCCCGCAAATATTGCACAACACGTTGCTCGGTCTTGGCTGCAGCGTGCAAGACCGCGAGGTGCATATACGGCGGCCATGCGGCCTTGCGGCGCTCGTCCAGTGCAGCCTCGGCGAACGCCGGGTAACCCTCCGTCGCCAAGGTGGCGAGCAGAGGATGGTGGGGAAACGCGGTCTGCACCAGAACCTCACCGGGCTCATCGGCTCGACCCGCGCGACCTGCAACCTGAACCAGCGACTGAGCGAGACGTTCACTTGCGCGCAGGTCGCTTGCAAAGAATCCTTGATCGAGGTTGACGATGATGACCAGCGTGACATTCGGCAAGTGGTGTCCCTTGGCTAGCATTTGAGTGCCGATCAGGATCGAGAGTCGCCCGGCACGCGCGTCTTCGAGCACCGTCTCGAGTGCGCCGCGATTGCTCATGGTGTCCGAGTCGATACGCGCGATGTTGTATTCCGAAAACGTAGACCGCAACGCATGCTCTACACGTTCCGTACCTTCGCCGAGTGGCTTGAGCAGCGCGCCGCAAACGGTGCAACCGGATGGTATCGCTTCGCGGTGACCGCAATGGTGGCACTGCAGTCGACCGGCGCTCTGGTGCACGGTCATGTGCGCATCGCAATTTGAGCACTCAGCGATATGTCCACAATTGGTGCAGATCAGCGTTGGCGCGTAGCCCCGACGATTGATGTAGACCAGCACCTGTTTGCCACGCTCCAGGTGTGCTCGCATGGCATCGATGGCTGGTTGTGCAAGTCCATCGATCACGTTGAAGCGGTTCATGTCGATGACAGACAGGCGCGGCGGGCGCGCATTGCCCGCGCGGCGCGTCAGTCGCAGGTGCTGATATCGCCCGGCTTTCGCATTCGCCAGTGTTTCGAGAGCAGGGGTCGCGCTGCCAAGCACGATCGGTACATCAGCGTCGCTCGCTCGCCAAACCGCTAAATCACGGGCGTGATATCGAAACCCCTCGTGTTGCTTTAGCGAGCTGTCGTGCTCTTCATCAACAATAAATAGTCGCGGATTGCAAAGCGGCAGAAATACCCCCGAGCGTGTTGCGATAAACAGCTGTCGGGTGCCGTTGCGAGCCGAGAGCCATGCCATCGCGCGCTCTCGCTCCGACAAGCCGCTGTGAAAGAGCGTCGGTTTAACGCCGAGTCGACTTGCGATTCGGCGAGCTAGCTGTGGGGTCAAACTAATTTCAGGTACGAGCAACAAGACCTGCCCACCATCTGCCAGCACCTTCGCAATCGCGGTCAGATAGACCTCTGTCTTGCCGCTGCCGGTGACCCCGTCGAGCAGGAAACTGGAAAACCCCTTGGCGTCGAGAATCGCGCCCACAGCGTTGGTCTGTTCGTCGTTGAGCGCCGGACCGGGTTCGGGTGGCGTAGTCTGCGCCGGCGCGAACGGAATCCGCCGCGTCTCGACGATCCAGCCTCGCTCCTTTAACGGGTTGCGCAGGCGACGCCATTGGGTGCCCAGTAAACTGTCCAGACTCGTCTCATCGAGCGGATGCTTCTTGTCTTGCAACGCACCCAATAATGCAGCCTGCACCGGTGCGCGCTTCTCGAGACTCTCATCGTTGGCGCCAAGACCGATCTCAGTGATGGACCAGTGGCTTTGCTCGAGCGCTGCATCGCTACCGCCTCGCAACAGGCCAGGCAATGCAGCCGCGAAGACCTCTCCGGGTGGGTGGTGATAATAGCGAGCTGCGAATTCGAGCATCCGCATGGTCGATGCGTCGATCAACGGCTGTTCGTCGACGCATCCAGACACGGTTTTGAGGTCGCCCTTGTGACTCGCGGTACCGACCTTGTGGCTCCAAACCAGACCGATCAGATTTCGCCTTCCAAAACTGACGCGCACCCGCGTTCCCGCAGCCGGCGCGGGACTAGGCGCGAGATAATCAAAAGTCTGATTTAGCGGGACATCCACAACCACGGGGATTGCGCGGCCCTTATCCCCTTGTTTTTCCTTCAATCGTTGTGAAACCTGTGGATAAGTCTGTGGATTGTGTGTGGCAATGCCCGCTCCCGGTGCAACGAGCCAAACCGCTATTTCGCCGGACTCAGGGTCAAAACAACAAAAAAGCTATATTTTTTAGAAACTTGAGTTCTGCGACGGAATTTTGACCAAATATCCCCGTCTGTCACAAAAGTGTGATTCGTTGTGTGTATAACTCGTCACACAGGAATCGCTCCAGAGCGAACCCGATGGAGCAAGACTCAGACCCGGTTGGGCATTATGGCATGGCCGAACCGGTTCAAGGAACGGCGCTCCGGATGACTTGACGCGGTTCCGTGGGCTCTGATTTTATTGGTGTCAGAGCATAGAGTCTGGTCACAAGTCGTTAACGCGAGGCGAACCGATGACGCAAACACCGGTAGGTCCCGGTTTGGGACAGCAGGTACTCCGTACGGATGTGGCGGGTATGCCGCTCGAGTGGATCGATTATCGAGAGGCAGCGCGGCTCTATCACATGGGTCAGGTTGCCTATGCCTGCGGCTCACACCTGTACACACTCAGGGGTGGTTACAGCGGTCGGGATGGCTCGCGCAGCATCGTTGAGGTTAATTCGATTATCGCCACGCTCGGCGCCCACCAAGGGCTGGCCGAGAAGCGCCATGCTTACACGCCCCCGTTGAATAACCGAACGCTATTCAAGCGTGATGCGAACATCTGTCTTTATTGCGGTGGGCGTTTCGCCAACAGCGAGCTTACGCGCGATCACATAACGCCGATTTCCCAACAGGGAGAGGATCGTTGGACCAATGTCGCCACTGCCTGCCGGCGGTGCAATAACCACAAAGGCGGTAGAACGCCGGAGCAGGCGGGTATGGAGCTGATCGCAGTGCCGTTCACGCCGACCTACGCGGAGTACATTTTCCTGAAGGGCCGCCGAGTGCTGGCAGACCAGATGGAGTATTTGCTCGCACACTTCCCCCGGTCCAGTCCGCTGCACAAACGCGTGATGGAACATCTCCAGGACGGAGGCAAGTACCTCTGACGCCGGGGCCCTACCTCGGTACACTCCGAGGTCATGGTGTATTTGATCGACGCGAGCGTTTACGTGTTCCGGGCATGGTTTTCTGTCCCGGACGACATGGTGGATGGCGACGGCAACCCGACCAACGCGTTGTATGGGTTCACAAAGTTTCTGGCTGACTTTCTTGAGTACGTTGGTCCGGATCAGGTCGCGGTCGCTTTCGATGAAAGTCTCGCGATTTCCTATCGCAACCAGATCTATCCGGAGTACAAGGCCAATCGTGAACCAGCGCCACCCGAGTTGGATCGACAATTCAAGCAATGCCGTCGGATGGCGGCGGCGCTCGGTCTTCGCGAGGCAGCGAGCAACGAATATGAGGCCGACGACATCATTGGCACGCTTGCCCATGACGCCCGGGGGCACGGTGTGCCATGCACGATCATGAGTCGTGATAAGGATCTGACGCAGCTGCTGTCGCCGGTTGACACGTTCTGGGATTTCGCTAATAACAAGAAGCTCGGCTACGAAGATATCCCCGAAGTTTTTGGCGTCTACCCGGAGCAGATCGCGGATTTGTTGGCGCTCGCGGGCGATAGTGTGGACAACATTCCCGGAGTGCCCGGTGTCGGGCGCAAGACAGCTGCGGCGCTACTGCGCCACTTCGGCAGTCTGGATGTCTTGTATGCCAACCTTGACCGTGTTTGCGATGTAGAGGTCAGAGGTGCCTCCAAGTTGGGGCAAAAACTGGAAATGCATCGGGAAATTGCGCATGTATCGCGGGCGCTAACCATCATTCCGACAGATGTGCCGTTGAGTTTTGACGCAACATCGCTGCACCGTAAGTCCCCGGATCTCGGTCATTTGAATGCGTTGTGTGACGAGGCGGGTTTTGGTCCTTCGTTTCGTCGTCAGGGCGAGCGACTCAGCGATCAGCTCGAGTCGATCGGCTAGGACATCGCTTCCAGAGGCTGTTGGGTAGCCAACACCACAAGAGTCCCATTGCCAAGGCGCAGTCTGCCGACCTCGTTGGGGTGTTCGGCCGGCAGTAACGCCAGCGAGTATTGTGCGAGCCGCGCGATCAGTGCTTCGACCTGGGTAACACACAAGACGATAGCAGGCTCGCCTTTCGAGTCTTGCAGTCCCATCGGCAGGCCACCGATATCCATCCTGAGTCGCAGCATCGGTGACTCACTGAGCGCAGAGGTTGTTTCGGCGTAAGGCGCCCAGAAGCCAACACTGCGCGTGAAGTCCGAAGTGGGCCGCTGATATTCGACCCATTCGAGCTCGCCGATGGGCATCGGCTCAAGGCTTGCGTGGGTGCTCGCCTCGACGATCAGCAGCGGCTGCCCTTCCGGCGCGGTTCGTAATGCGTAGTTGAATTCGTCCTCATCGAGCTGGAGTCGCTGCCAGTCGGTCGTGTCCGCATCGCTGCGAACCGATTCGGCAAGAGCGGACCGCGTTACGACGATGGTCGGCGACTCGATCAGTGCTTCGTGTAAACCGACGGTGATCGTGCCGAGTCTGAGGGCGGTGTAACCGTGGGACCACGCATCGGTGACCGGGCATTCGGTGAAACCGAGATGTGTCAGTTCGGTGCGTGCAGCCAGTAGATCGTCGACTGGCAATGCCAGTTCAACGAAACGATTACTCATGCCCGGCTGGCTTCATCCAGCGCACTGGCACGCTCTGCCGTCGCTTTGCGGTGCGCGTTGACCGCATTGATGGCCTCTGCCCAACCGGATATTGCGTCCGTCACCACCTTTGACAGTACGGCGACGTGTGCATCCGACGCGTTAAGGCACGGAATGTAGCGTAAGTCCTCACCGCCGGCTTCTTGGTAGAGCTCTCGGTTCTGGAGCGCGATCTCCTCCAACGTCTCGAGGCAATCGGCAGCAAAGCCAGGACAAATGACATCGATCTTGCCGCCGCCGGCCTTGCCCCAGTCTTCGAGCGTGAAGTCTGTGTAGGGCATCAACCATGGCTCTCGGCCGACTCGAGACTGGAACGCAACGAAGTATTGGTCTTCACCGAGGCCGAGTTTCTCCGATACCAATCGCGCGGTCTTCTGGCATTGGCAATGGTAGGGGTCACCCGCCCGGAAGTATCGCTGAGGGATACCGTGGAAAGAGTAGAGCAGCTTCTCCCCCTGTCCGTGCTCATCCCAGTGCTTGCGCACGCTATCAGCCAGCGCATCAATCAAGCCAGGGGCATCGTGATACTGGTTAATAAAGCGAAACTCCGGCACCCATCGCAACCGCGAAAGGGCATCGGTGACGGCATCGAAAACGGTACCTGTCGTAGTTGCGGAGTACTGCGGATACAGCGGCAGTACGACGAGACGACGCGCATTTCGCTGGCGCAGGCGTCCGATGGCATCTTCAATGGACGGGTTGCCGTAGGACATCGCCAGCTCAACCGCTATCTCGACGCCTGTGTCATCAGCGACCTTATTGGCAATGGCATGCGAGAGCTCGCGGCTGAACAACAACAGCGGTGATCCGTCGTCTGTCCAGATTTCCTGATACGCGGCAGCCGAACGCTTGGGGCGGATGTTGAGAATCACAAGATTCAGGATCAACCACCACAGCCAGCGCGGCTGCTCTACCACCCTCGGGTCCCACAGAAACTGCTTGAGATAACGCTTGACTGCGGCAGGCGATGGATCATCAGGAGTACCGAGATTGACGACCAGCAGACCGAGCGTTTGAGGGCGACCGTGATCGAATTCCGGATCGCCGTTGTAGCGTGCCATACCTTGGCTACCCAACCACTAAAATCGTAGTTTACAGTAGCAACGAGAGGAAGTGCTTGCCAGCAGGAGTCCAGAATGTCCGAAGCACAAAAAACCGAGTCGACCGCGCCGGTCGAAACCGCACCATCGGTCAGCAAGGGTCAACTGGTTCGCGATCTCATCGTGTTCCAGTTCAAGCTATTTATCGACGGGCTACGCGATGTGATTTTGATTCCGGTGTCGTTGGTGGCCGGCATACTGAGTTTGCTGAAACCGGGTAGGGACGCCGGCGCCGAGTTCTACGAAGTGGTCACTTTCGGCAAACAGACCGAGCGCAGCATCAACCTGTTCGAAGCCGCAGATCGGATGCAAACGTCGTCTGACAACGACCAGATTCCAGAGTTGGATGGGCTCGTGAGCGACGTCGAGAACTACATGCGCGATCAATACGACAAGGGCCAATTCGATGGTGTTCGGAATCGTCTGCAAGGATTGATCGACACGATCGACGGAAAAGTCAGAGCGCGTAAACCCGCCGACAGCGACAAGGATGAGCCTTTATCGTGAGTACCCGTGACGATTCCGGTCGCGAGCCACCCGAGTGGATTCTGGCCGCTCAGGCGCGCTGGGCGGATGCCGTGCGTCCACGCAACATCGAGATTCCAGGGCCCGGTCAGGAGTCGGTGTGGGACTATCCACGCCCACCCCGACTTGAGCGCGAATCCCGCACCATCCGAGTTGAGTTTGAGGGCACGGTCATCGCCCAGTCTGCGCGCGCACAACGAGTCTGCGAAACCGCGAGTCCACCAACGTATTACTTGCCGCGCGAAGACGTAGACTTCGAGTGGCTCCAGCCGATTGAACGCTCGAGTGTCTGCGAGTGGAAGGGTGAGGCCGCGTACTTTGATGTCGTAGGTAGTGAGCGGCGTGCGCCTGCGGCAGTATGGTGCTATCCAAATCCGTTTCGGCCCTTCGGCGCGATCGCCGGATGGTTATCGTTCATGCCAGCAGCGATGGACGGGTGTTATGTCGGCGATCATCGGGTTCGACCGCAACCGGGAGGGTTCTACGGCGGCTGGATTACTCCTGAGCTGACGGGGCCATTCAAGGGCGCCCCTGGCACCGGGCATTGGTGAGTTCAGAAAAACCGTGTCAACGAAAATTGCCAATAGTCCTCTCGCGAGAACAGAGACAGCGCATCGGTGCCATCCCCGGCACTGAAATAACGCGCCTCAAGAGAACCTTTCCATTGACTGCCGAATCGGCGCGAGGCTTCCAGCGATAGGACGCCGGCACGGGTTTGTGCATCCGTGCTCGCAAGAATCAGCAGCTCACTGCCGGAAAAATCGTTGAAGGCAAAGCGGGCGCCCGCGACCCAGTCGTCATTGCTGGTGATGAGCAAATCCGTGGGGCGTGAGTCGTACTGATATTCAACAATCAGTCCGACGTCGACACCGCTGCCACCAATACCCGCAAATGTGTACTCGAACCCGCCCGTCGCAGCGTTGAATCCACCGCGCGGGTCGCGGCCGCGGATCGCTTCGAGTTTCCAAAGCCACCCACCGCTCACGAGTGTCCCATCAAAACCGGTTTGATCGGTCAGGAAATACAGCGGCGTGATTCCGAGGCCGATGCCGGGTGGCAATGCGCCGACAGCGCCGGGGGCGACTTCCAACGGCGTGCCATCCGCGAGTGTGAATAAGGGCAGTCGACTTGTGCCGCTGAAGTGCGAGAACGCGAATTCAATGGGCCCGATGTAGTGGTTAAATCGAATAGCGACGTCGACGTGGTCTTGCTGCTTACCGGCCTCGTAGCGTGCAGCATCCGCCAATATTGGCAGTGGGCCTCGCAGCCGTCCTCGGCTGCCAGGAAACGTGCGCTCGCGAAACCCGGGCAATACATAGAAATCCCAATTACCCCACTCGGGTGAGAGCGAGAGTCGGATCATCGGCTGGCCGAGTTTATCCTCGCCGTCCGGGCTGCCGGCAAAATCGGTTTGGTTGATGACGTCGACAAGATGTAGGGCTTCGGTTGTGCCCCAGAACTCCTGATTCAGGCCGATCAGAAGCTCGCCGCCGCGCCACCGTCGGCGCCAGTACAGCTCGGTGATGTCGGTCAGATTCCGCTCTGTATCGCGATCGTCTGCGCGACCGCGCAGCTTTACAGCGACACGATCTCTCCGGTTATTGAAATCGCGAAAGCCCTCAATCTGGCCAAGCAGTGCAAAGTCACGGCGGTCCTGACGTGGGTCGAAGGATGACTCCGTAAACCAGCGAGCTTCCGCGGTGACTTCCCCCTGCCAACGCCAGTCGGTCGACTGGGTATCCGCCCGGCATGCTGATGCGACGGCGATCAGCAGTGCACTAGCGCAGGTCGCGTAGCGCTTCACGTTCAAAGTCGCGCGCATCGAGACCCGAACCAAATACGTAGTCAGCCCATTCAAGGACGGTACGCCGCCCGGTCTGGAGATTGTTCATCTCCATCCGCAAGGGTCGCCAGAATCGATCCACATAAAGCTCATGGCGTCCGGCACTCAGTGTTTTGAGGTGCGCTCCAGCGCGATCGTAATAGTCGATCTTGAGAATGCGCAGGTGCTGCTGGTCAAGCCATGCGACCTGCCGCGAATAGCCTGATGTGCCGACGGGCAGTCGTTCGAGCTTGAACGCACTCTGGCCATCGATGGTTTCGTCGCCCAGGTACCGATAGCGGTACTTTTCGATATCGTCGTTGCCAAGGTCTTCATAAGAGAATTCGCTCGACATGAACGCGCCTGAACGATTTCGAGATGCGATGCGTTTGACGCGCTTTACGGCGGGCAGGTAGAGCCACTGATCATCGTCGCGGTCCGGATGACCGTGCGTCAGAAACGCGGTGCCACGCACGTCGGCCGGATCCTCAAAAAACAACAAGGTCCGATCGCCGTCATCGCTGCGCTCCAGTGTGCGACTGCGCATTGCGCGAGTGACGCTGTTGCCGCGCCCGTCAAACAAGGTCATCGATAACGCGGCGCTCGTGTCGCCATACCCCTCGCCACGGCGATCCGCTTCCTCGGCAATCGCGCGACCGTTTTCCGCGGGGGAACGGTCCGGCGAGAAACCGGGGATATCAGCCGCACCCGCTACACCGTCCGGCAAAACCAGCAATGTAGCGAGCGCGAACAGTCTCATGACGTCGTGGAAGCGTTTTCCGCGTCGACTTCGCCGGACTTCAGGCGTGCGATATAAGCGTGATACGCGTTCATCGCCTTGTATCCCATGATCCACATGATCGGCACGTTAGCGAACAGCATCACGCCGGTGCCGACGCCCGTCATGTTGTCGAGGTCGACGTCGGTTTCGATCAGCCCGAAGGTGGCGAGAATAATGAGACCGCAGAAAACAATCTTGTAGGGCAATACCGATTTCTCACCCGCTAGATAGACCATGCCCTGTTCGCCGTAGTAACTCCACGAGATCATCGTCGAGATCGCAAACAGCCACGACGCGATGGTGACCAGCCACATGCCGAGTCCCGGTGTGACCGAGTCAAACGCCGCCGCCGTCATCGTTGCCCCAACATAGCTGGTGTACAAACCAAGATCGGTCATGGCAGGTCCGCCCTGACTTTCAAAAGGATCGAACTCAACCAGTGGTCCGGTGGGTCCTTCGACGATCGTCCCGGAAACTTTGTGCAGATTGTTGCCGGTACTCTGATTCGGATCCGCTTCGACGATTACATAGACCTGCGTGCCCACCTCAAGGACTTCATTGACCGGCGCAGGCGTCGATTCGATTTGCCAGACACCCTCACTGACTTTTGCGATAAAGGGCTCTGTCGTCATGACGCCATCTGCACTGCGGTTCCAGACACCGGTCGACAGAATGATCAACGCAGTGAAGGTGCACACCACAATTGTATCGATGAAGGGTTCCAGGCCAGCGACAACACCTTCACGCACAGGTTCGTCGGTTTTCGCCGCCGAGTGAGCGATGGGAGAGGAGCCTTGCCCGGCCTCGTTGGAGAACAGTGCTCGTTTCATGCCGATCAAGAATCCGTAGGCCACGGTGCCACCGATGAAGGCACCGGTCGCCTCTTGCGGATTGAATGCGCCGGTAATGATCAGCGCAAACATCGCTGGGATTTGATCCGCGTTCACGACCAGCACGTAGGTCCCTGCGATCAGATACAGCGCGACCATGAACGGCACGAGCGTGCCGGCAACGGCGCCGATACGTTTGATGCCGCCGATAATCACAGAGCCCACGATGATCGCCAGGATGATGCCGGTGACAATGCTCGGTACACCAAAATACGCTTCGGTGATCTCGCCGACGTTCCACGCCTGGAACATGTTGCCGCCGGTGGCCGTCGATACGAGTAGGGTCAGACAGAAAATGACGCCGATAGTTTTGCCAACGCCTGCCAACCCTGGGGCGATCTCCGGAAGCCCTTTGGTGATGACCCACATCGGTCCGCCATGCGGATTGTCCGGATCGTCGGTGTTGCGATAGAGCATCGAGAGCGTGACTTCCGTGATCTTGATCGCCATGCCAACCAGCCCGACAACCCACATCCAGAACACGGCCCCTGGACCACCCAGTGCAATCGCGAGTGCGACGCCACCGATATTGCCGAGCCCCACGGTGGCCGACAGTGCTGCCGACAACGCCTGAAAGTGGCTGATCGCGCCGGGGTCGTCCGGGTTGTCATACTTGCCGCGAACGACCGCGGTGCCATGGGTCAGTGCGCGATACTGGGCGAAGCCGCTCCAGATCGTGAACAGCACTCCCGTGCCGAGCAAGGTATAGAGCACCGGCTCAGCCCAAAGGATGCCATTCGACACCGCGAGAAAATTACTCAGTCCTTCCATTCCTCTCCCCAGATGGCAGCGCGCGCACGCCTGCGGCCGCTGTGAGCCTTGTCATAATGAACGTGCGGTTGAAATCACAAAGCGCCAGAGTGTAGCAGACGACAAATCCGACGCTGCGCCTCAGCTCGCTGACAGGATCGCCGTGACACCCATGCCGCCGGCGGTGCAGATTGAAATCAGCCCGCGACCGCTCCCGCGCTCACTCAGCAACTTAGCCAAAGCTGAGACAATGCGTCCCCCGGTCGCTGCGAACGGGTGTCCCATCGCGAGGCTGCCACCGCGAACATTCAGCTTGTCTCGATCGATGGGGCCGAGGGCCTGTTCCCTTCCCAGTCGCTCTTTGCAGAACTCGTCGGACTCCCACGCTTTCATCGTGGCGAGTGCCTGCGCGGCAAATGCCTCATGAATCTCGAACAGGTCGATGTGATCAAACGTCAGATTGGCTTGCTTCAGCATTTCGGAAACCGCGTAGGCGGGTGCCATCAGCAGACCCTCGTCCTTCACGAATTCCACCGCTGCAACTTTGCAGAAATCGAGGTAGGCGAGTATTGGCAGGTTGTGCGCTCTCGCCCAGTCCTCGCTGGCGAGCAAAACGGCCGACGCACCGTCGGTGAGCGGTGTCGAGTTGCCGGCCGTCATCGTGCCCGTCGATGAACGGTCAAATGCTGGTTTCAACTTGGCGAGCTTCTCGAGCGAGCTGTCCGCGCGAATGTTGTTGTCGCGCGCAAGACCTGAGTGAGCAACTACGAGGTCATCGTAGAATCCCGACTCCCAGGCTTCATGAGCTCGCTGGTGGCTAACGAGCGCAAGCGCGTCTTGTTCCTCGCGGCTGATCGACCACGCTTTCGCCGTGATTTCCGTGCTCTCACCCATTGACAGTCCGGTGCGCGGCTCGCCCACGCCTGGTAGCTCCGGTTTGAAATGCCGTGGACGAAGACCTAACCACGGTTTGATGCGCTCGCCGAGTGAGCGGGCCCGATAAGCTTGCATCATGATGCTGCGGTACTCATCGGGGTAGACGATCGGTGGATCGCTAACCGTGTCACAGCCGCCGCCGATGCCGGCCTCGATCTGCCCGAGCGCGATCTTGTTGGCCACCATCACACATCCGGACAGGCTGGTGCCGCAGGCACGCTGTAAATCAAACGCGGGTGTTTGTGGTGCCAGACCTGATGAAAGCGTTGCCTCGCGTGCGAGATTCCAGTCGCGCGAGTGCTTCAGCACTGCACCGAGCGCAACCTCACCGAGCAGCTTGCCTTCGAGGTCAAATTTGTCGACCAGTGCTTTCAACGTGGCCGACATCATGTCCAGATTGCTTTGATCCTTGTATGCGGTGTGGCTACGTGCAAAGGGAATGCGTGTGCCACCCACGATCGCGACGCGTCGTGATGTTCCGTCGTGCAGCATGTTGTGCTCCGTTGGATTGTCCCGGCGCAAGCGTACCAAAAGCGGCTGCCAGCGTATGGCTTACGCGTGCTACGCTTCGCGCATGTCTACCCACCAAGGCCCACAGTCGCACGCGTTTGCGAACGAATTGCTGCGCCTGATAAAGCTCGCGGCACCGTTGATCGTCAACAATCTCGCTCTGGCCGGGATGGGTTTTGCAGACACTGTAATGTCCGGTGAGATCGGAGCGACGACGCTCGCGGCCGTCGGCGTTGGATCCAGCGTCTGGATGCTGTGCTTTTTGATGGCGCTCGGAATTCTGATGGCGATTTCGCCGCTCGGAGCACGCCACGTCGGCGGCGGACGACCGACTGAGGTTGGGCGCTATGCCCGCCAAGGTCTATGGCTGGCTTTGGGATTAGCTGCACTCATTTTCGTGAGCGTTCGCTTTGGCGCGCGCCCGTTCGTCTACACGATTGGTATTGATCCGGAATTTCGCGACCTCACCGTCGAGTACCTGCAAGCGATTTGTCTTGGCGCGCCGGCCATATGCCTGTACCTGGTGCTGCGCTACACCACGGAAGCGGTTGGGCGCACGCTACCGATCATGGTGGTCTCGATCATCGGGCTGGTCGTTAACGTGGTCGGCAACTACGCCTTCATGTTTGGCAATCTCGGTGCGCCCGCTCTGGGTGCGAAGGGGGCGGGAATTGCGAGCGCGATCATGATGTGGTCGATGTTGATTTTCTTGCTCTTGCACATGGCGACGAGCCGGCACTACCGGCCCTATCGTTTATTCGCGTTTGGCGGTGGACCGCGGGGCGGCTATTTGCGCGAGATCATCGGGCTTGGTGTCCCGATCATGGTGAGCGTACTCGCCGAGGCCGGTTTGTTCGCAGCGGTATCGCTGATCATGGGCAAGCTTTCGGCAAGCATCGCAGCAGCCCACCAGGTCGCGCTGAATTACGCGTCCACCATGTTCATGATTCCCATGGGACTGAATTCGGCGATTACCGTGCTCGTGAGCAACGCGATCGGCCGCAACGAGATCGCGCTGGCGCGCATGCGGGGGTATCTCGGGATAGGCGTGTGCGGTGCCTTCATGGCTGTGTCTGCCACCTTCATGCTGGTGTTCAGCGACTCGATTGTGAATCTCTATTCACGCGATGGTGAAGTGCAAGCAATCGCGCTGTCGTTGCTGTTCGTCGCCGCGGTATTCCAGATTTCTGATGGCATCCAGGTCGGCGCGGCGGGCGCGCTGCGTGGTTTGCAGGACACCAAGGTTCCCATGTTCCTGACGACGCTCTCATATTGGGTCATCGCATTTCCGCTAGCCTACTCGGCGGCTCTGACGATGCGCTTGTCGCCCGCCATGATCTGGAGTGGCTTTGTCGTCGGACTCACTGTTTCGGCGGTGCTGCTGGTCAGTCGCTATCGCTGGGTATCTCAGCAAACAGACAGGCTCACGGCGCTGGCGGAGCAGGCTTAATCGGACGCCGATTGACCGAAGTCTGGAGCATCCTGCAGGTATTCGCGCTCGAGCTCCGTGCTCTCCCGGCCGAGAATCGCGTTGCGATGCGGGAAGCGACCGAATTGAGCGATGATGTCGCGGTGCAGCTCCGCAAAATCTGCGAAAGTCTCAAACGTATCGAGTTCCGTGCCACTGACGGATTCGGCGAGACTGCGGAACACCGCGACCGACTTCTCCTGAACTTTTCGAGACTCGACATGCTGCATGGGCATGTAAAAAAACGCGCGCTTCAGCGGCGGTAGTTCTTTGTCATGACCGGCGATCGCGCCTTCGACGCACAACTTGAGTGCCTCCCGGTCGAGCGCAAACGCTTCGGGCTTGCCGCGATAGATGTTGCGCCGAAACTGATCGATCAACAGGATCAATGCCAGGCGACCCTCAGCGGTTTCGGCCCATCGGTTCAACTTACCTTCAGAGGCATCGCTGATCAGCTTGCCGAATTTATGGCGGATCTGGATATCGAGCTCCGGATCTTCTCCGAACCAGAATTCCATCCGTGCATCGATGCCCGGCGCGTCGTGTTCTCTCGCGCTGAACCATAACGCCAGCACATCTTCCATGATCGATTGGTCGTCATCGGTGTCCATTCCGTTATTCTGACAGAAAGCGCATGGGATAAGGAGCACTGTCGATGCCAAGGATTTTGCTAGGTGTGTTGGCGATGTGGCTGGTTGGCTGCGGCGGCGGCGAGACGCCAGAGCAGTTGATCCGAGAGCGAATCAACCAGATGGCCGAGGCGGTCGAGGAACGTGATGTTGGGGATTTTGCTTCGGGAATCGCGGAGGACTACCGCGATCTCGATGGCAACAGCCGGGACGATGTCGTGCGTCAGATACGCCAGATTTTTCTGATCACAAACTCTCTGTCGGTGACGACATTTGTGGAGTCGATTGAAATCGTCTCCGATGAGTTCGCGCTGGCGACGGTTAGAGTGCTCGTGACCGATGTCGATATTCGTCGTTTCCAGATCGACGGTGAGGGCCTGACGTTCGAGTTGGAGTTCGTACTTGACGGGGACGATTGGTTGGTCTCAAGCGCGAACACGTCGGCTCAATTTATGAGGTTGTGATCCGCGTGCTTGCTTTTGCGAGCGTTCGACAGTACTTAATCAACCCTGCGAAATCATCACTACCCGAGGGTGTCACGATGAGAGGTTTCTTGGTGTTAGGTCTGGCGGTCGGTCTTACGGCCTGTGGTGGCGACGAGGCGCCTAGCGCTGCGTCAACCACTGTCGAGGACGCAGCGCCTACCGATGTGGTCGAGATACAAGCCCCGGAGCCCGAGTACACGATCGATCAGGTCGGTCGCATCGGCCGCGAGCAAGAGGTCATGGAGGCTCCAGTGACGACTGAAGCTGTGCCTGAACAAGCTGACGATCCGGCATCCGTCATTCAGGCAACGCCGTCAGACGACGAATCCTGACCGATTCAGTGCAGTGGTTGCGTTCGTAACCGTTGGCGCACTGCACCATTTAATGGCATAACTATGCGGTAACCCGCGCCCGCACACTCGTGCGCCGGAGCTGCGCTTGCAGCAGCGGGTCTATCCGAGGGCCGATCAGTACGCGATGATCGAGAAGCGCGTGCGGCCTTCGTGTCCGTCGGTTTTATTGAAGGAGCCTATGCCAGCACCTGACGCCAGCAGCCTCTACCGCCCCTCGTTCGAGCGAGCCAGCTGTGGTTTTGGTCTCATTGCCAATGTGGACGATGAGCCGAGTCATTGGTTGGTCAAAACCGCGATTGAGGCGTTAACGCGTCTTACCCATCGCGGGGCGGTTGCCGCCGACGGCAAGACGGGTGACGGCTGTGGGCTGCTCATGAGCGCGCCTCAAGCGTTCCTTCGGACCGTCGCCGGAGAAGCGGGTATCGATCTACCGGATCGCTTTGCGGCGGGTGTCGTATTCCTGAATCAACACGACACCGTTGCACGCCGCGCGCGTACCGAGTTGGAATCGCAACTGACCAAGGTCGGTCTTTCAACCGCAGGCTGGCGAGCGGTGCCCGTGGACCCTTCAGTCTGCGGTGAAGAGGCGCTCAGAACGCTGCCACGCATCGAACAGGTGTTTGTGGCAGCGCCAGAGGGGATGGCCCGCGCGCTTTTCAATCGATTGTTGTTCATTGCGCGTCGACGCACGGAATTGGCGCTCGCTGACGTCGATGAATCCTTCTATGTCACCAGTCTGTGTGCCAACACGCTTTCTTATAAGGGCATGGTGATGCCGGCGGCGTTACCTGAGTTCTACAAGGACTTGCGCGATCCCCGCCTTGAAAGCTCGGTGTGTGTTTTCCATCAACGGTTCTCAACGAATACCTGGCCGCAGTGGCGACTTGCTCAGCCATTTCGACTGATCGCCCACAATGGCGAGATCAACACGATCCGTGCGAACCGGAATTGGGCGCTCGCCCGGGCACGCAACTTCCAGTCGGACAAGCTGCCGGATGTGTCGTCGTTGGAACCGCTGGTTTCAATGGATGGGTCGGATTCCTCGAGCCTCGACAACATGCTCGAAGTCATGCTCGCCGGTGGGATGGACATTCTGCAGGCGCTTCGCATTGTCGTTCCTCCTGCGTGGCAGGCAGATGAGCGGCTCGATGCAGACATCCGTGCCTTCTACGAGTTCTTTGGTTGCCATATAGAGCCGTGGGACGGTCCGGCGGGTATCGTGATGACCGACGGTCGCTACGCGGCCTGTACGCTCGACCGCAATGGCCTTAGGCCCGCTCGTTATGTGTTGACCGACGATCGGCATCTGACCATCGCTTCCGAAACCGGGGTTTACGACTATGACCCCGAGAGCGTTATTGCCAAGGGTCGTCTGGGCCCCGGACAAATGCTGGCGGTTGACCTCGAGAATGGCGAGCTGCTGCATACCGACGACATTCATGAGCGCATCAAGGCGCGGGCGCCGTACCGAAAATGGTTGAAGAAGGGTATCCGCTACCTTGAGACCGATCTGGTCGATGTGCAGATGGCGGCAGAGCCGATGGACCGCGACACGCTCGCGCGTTATCAGAAGATGTTTAACCTGTCCGCGGAGGAGCGCAACGAAGTTTTGCGTGTGCTCGCGGAAGCCTCACAGGAGGCTGTCGGTTCGATGGGTGACGACACACCCATGGCGGTCTTGTCCAAACAAGTGCGGTCGTTATTTGATTGCTTCCGGCAACAGTTTGCACAGGTGACCAACCCGCCGATCGATTCGCTGCGAGAACGCATCGTGATGTCGCTGCAGACGAATATCGGTAAAGAAGCAAACCTCTTCGAGCTGTCAGCGAGCGATGCAGAACACGTCATCGTGAACTCGCCCGTGCTTTCGCAACGCAAATGGCGCCAACTCATCAGCCCGGAGTTGTTTGCCGACCGTCATGTTCAAATCGATCTGAACTACCGGGAAGCGGTTGATCTTCAAACCGCGCTGGATGACATCTGTAAGCAGGCCGAGGTCGCAGTTCGCGAGGGCGCCATGCTCGTCTGCCTGTCAGACCGCTATATCGAATCCGGAAAGCTCCCCGTACACGCGTTGCTTGCCACAGGTGCGGTGCATCATCACCTGGTGCGCAAAGGTCTGCGCTGCGAGTGCAATATTCTGGTCGAAACCGGATATGCGCGGGACCCGCACCACATCGCCTGTTTGATCGGCTACGGTGCCACGGCTGTCTATCCCTACCTCGCCTATCAGGTGCTCGCAGACCTTGCGCGCCAGGGGAAAGTATCGAGCAGTATCGACGGCGCTCAACAGTACGGCCGCGCATACCGCCGCGGTATCCGCAAAGGGCTGTTCAAGATCATGTCGAAAATGGGTATTTCGACGATCGCAAGCTATCGCGGCTCACAGTTGTTCGAAATTGTCGGGCTCGACGATACCGTCGTTGCTCGGTGTTTCCATGGCACGGTCAGCCGGGTTGGCGGTGCGAACTTCGACGCATTGTTTGAAGATCAGCAGACTCTGGCGCGACTCGCTTTCGCGCCGGGTGTGCCGGTGAACCAGGGTGGGTTGCTGCGCTTCGTCCATGGTGGTGAATACCACTGCTACAACCCGGATGTCATCGCGACGCTGCAAGCGGCCGTACGTGCCGGCGATTATGAAATCTACAAGCAATACGCAACGCTGGTGAATGACCGTCCGGTCGCGACGCTACGCGACCTTTTGGATGTGCAGTGGTCTGACGACCATGTGCCGCTCGAAGAGGTGGAGCCGGTGGCGGACATTGTGCGTCGCTTTGACAGCGCCGGTATGTCGCTAGGCGCTTTGTCGCCAGAAGCACACGAAGCGTTGGCTATCGCGATGAACCGGTTGGGCGCGCGCTCCAATTCGGGAGAGGGCGGCGAAGATCCGGCACGCTATGGCACGGAGCGCATGTCGCGCATCAAGCAAGTAGCGAGCGGACGTTTTGGCGTCACAGCTGAGTATCTGGTGCATGCCGACGTACTCCAAATCAAGATTGCGCAAGGTGCCAAGCCAGGTGAGGGCGGTCAGTTACCGGGCCACAAAGTCGACACCACGATCGCGCGACTGCGTTACGCGAGTCCTGGCGTCGGGCTGATCTCGCCGCCACCGCATCACGATATCTATTCGATCGAAGATCTCGCGCAGCTGATTTTCGATTTGAAGCAGGTCAATCCGAAGGCGCTCGTGAGCGTCAAGCTGGTTGCCGAACCGGGTGTTGGCACGATCGCCGCTGGCGTCGCCAAGGCTTATGCGGATCTGATTACGATTTCAGGTTATGACGGCGGTACGGGTGCGAGCCCGCTGACCTCGGTCAAGTACGCCGGCAGTCCGTGGGAGCTCGGGCTGTCCGAAACGCATCAGGTGCTGCGTGGCAATCAGTTGCGGCACAAGGTCCGGTTGCAGACCGATGGCGGTCTGAAGACGGGCCTGGATGTGATCAAAGCCGCGATGCTGGGTGCCGAGAGTTTCGGATTCGGCACTGCGCCGATGGTCGCACTCGGGTGCAAATACCTGCGTATCTGCCATTTGAACAATTGCGCGACCGGCGTCGCCACACAGAATGCGACGCTGCGCAACAAGCACTTTGTCGGTTTACCGGAGATGGTGATGAACCTGTTCCGGTTTATCGCCGAAGAGACCCGGGAACACATGGCCGCTCTCGGCGTACGCAAGCTTGAGGAGCTAGTCGGTCGTACCGATCTGCTGGCTCAGATCGAAGGTGATACAGAACGACAACGGGCGCTCGACTTGATGCCGGTGCTGTCTCAGGGGGGGCTCGCCGAGGACGTCCCACGTTTTTGTACAGACCCAAGAAACGCCCCGTTCGATAAAGGCGAACTCGCGGAGCAGATGGTGTCCGATATGCGTGGTCACATCGAGCGCCGTGAGTCCGGGCGATTCGGTTACGAGGTGCGCAACTTCAACCGGTCGATTGGTGCACGAGTGGCGGGTGAGATCGCACGTCATCACGGCAATCTCGGCATGGGTGATGCCGTTCTGGATATCAAGCTACGCGGCACCGCAGGGCAGTCGTTTGGTGCCTGGAACGTCAAGGGTCTGAATCTCACGCTTGAGGGTGATGCTAACGACTACGTCGGAAAGGGTATGACGGCCGGACGTATTGTGATTCGGCATCCCGAGCGCGCGCGCTACGTGGCGCGCGACACAGCCATAATCGGCAACACTTGCCTATACGGAGCAACCGGCGGCGAGTTGTTTGCTGCTGGGCGCGCCGGCGAGCGATTCGGTGTTCGCAACTCTGGTGCGACCGCGGTCATTGAAGGTGCCGGCGATCATTGCTGCGAGTACATGACGGGTGGAGTGGTCGCGGTACTGGGTGATGTGGGTGTCAATTTTGGTGCCGGGATGACCGGTGGGTTTGCTTATGTACTCGATATCGAACGCGATTTCGTGGATCGCTACAACCATGAGCTGATCGATATCCACCGCATATCGCCAGAAACCATGGAGTCGCACTTGCATCATCTGCGTCGACTTTTGACGGAGCATCAAGAACTCACGGGTAGCGTTTGGACCAAAGAAATTCTCGATGACTACCGCGAGATGCTGCCCAGATTCTGGTTGGTCAAACCCAAAGCGACTGAGCTCGGATCCTTGATTACTTCACTGAGGCAGGCAGCGTAATGGCAGAGTTTCCGCTTCAGTTTCTTGAGATTCCGCGGCGTGATCCGGACAAGGAACCTGCAGAGTCCCGCGTGCATCACTACAACGAGATCTACGGTCAGTTTAGTGCGGAAGAAGCTTCCGATCAGGCCGGGCGATGCCTGAACTGCGGCAACCCCTACTGCGAATGGAAATGCCCGGTCCACAACTACATTCCCAACTGGCTGAACCTGATCCGTGAGGGCAACATCCTCGAGGCGGCAGAGCTCTCGCACCAGACCAACTCTCTGCCTGAAGTGTGCGGTCGGGTGTGTCCGCAGGACCGCCTGTGTGAGGGCGCCTGCACGCTCAATGATGGCCTTGGTGCTGTCAGTATTGGCAACATCGAAAAGTACATCACTGACGAGGCACTGAAGCTCGGTTGGAAACCCGATCTTTCGCATGTCGTTCCCACGGGGCGTCGCGTTGCGGTGGTCGGTGCCGGGCCGGCAGGGTTGGCTGCGGCCGACGTCCTCGCGCGGCATGGTGTTGAAGCGACGGTGTTCGATGCCTACCCGGAAATCGGTGGTCTTCTGACCTATGGCATTCCGCCCTTCAAGCTCGAGAAGGAAATTGTGCGTAAGCGTCGTGAGCTTCTGGAAGGTATGGGCATCAAGTTCGTGCTGAACACGCGGATCGGCGAGGACATTCCGTTCGAAAAGCTCGAATCGGAGTACGACGCTGTGTTCCTCGGTATGGGCACCTACACCTATGTGCGTGGCGGCTTCCCTGGCGAGGACATGCCAGGTGTTTTTGACGCGCTGCCGTTCCTGGTGTCAAACGTCTATCGCACTATGGAGGAGCACAAACGCGTCATTCCAGGTATGAACCTTGCGGGCAAGCGAGTGGTCGTGCTCGGGGGCGGTGATACGGGCATGGACTGTAATCGCACGGCGTTGCGACAGGGCGCCGCTTCGGTCACCTGTGCGTATCGGCGCGACGAACAAAACATGCCGGGCTCACGACGCGAGGTCCGCAACGCTCGCGAGGAAGGGGCGAATTTCCTGTTCAATCGTCAGCCAGTGGAAATCATCGGCACCGACCATGTGACCGGCGTGAAGGTCGTGACGACCCAGCTTGGTGCACCCGACGCCGGCGGCCGCCGGCGACCGGAGCCCGTGCCAGGCAGCGAAGAGATTCTTCCGGCGGATGCCGTCATCATCGCGTCTTTGGATACCTGAACACGTCCGTCCTCTGAGGTAAGCACCGAGTGTGAGCCAAACCACTCGGCAGGATTCGGACGAAAACCAAACGCGATGATGACGGCATCCGCCGGAAGAATCTCTTCGCTGCCTGGCACG
>JBCCKF010000006.1:0-255382 GCA_039027435.1 Pseudomonadota bacterium
CCGACTGAAGAGCAACTAGCGGCGATGCGGCGTGAGCGCAACCGACTTGGTTATTTCGACTTCGATGATGCAGAGCTACGCGGTTATACCGGTTACGATAACAAGACCATCCTAGCTCTAGCTCGAAATGGCGATGCTTATGCCGAATATTCGGTCGTATCTCAGATGCATTTATTCCCAGATGAAACGCGAAAAGAGATTGCACTGTCGTCCGCGAGGAACGGGAGGACGTTCGGTCTATTCTCTTACGGAAGTCAGGTGTTTATGTTTCTAGATCCTGATCCTATGGGCCCAGTGGGGCTACCAGAAGCTACCGAGGATCGTCTGGTTGAGGGCTATGGAATGTTGCTCACTGCGATGCGTATGGGAGATCTTTTGCCAGTTGAAGAGGGGTCAAGCGTACAGATCGCATTGTCAGAATTGACGGCAGATCAACTCAGCGCTGCTCGTGAGTACGCTGACGACTTGATCAGGCAAATCAATTAAATCCACTCTCCAGAATCAAGAAATAGAAATTTCAGTCAGGCTATTCATTGGATAGATCTGATAGATCGATATCCTCGCGCACGATGTACATCCTGTGAATTCCTTCGCTCACACGTTCGACGGGAACAACCTGAATGAATGTCTCGTTCTCCGGCCAACCCGGTAAGAAACGCCTCAAGACTTCCGCCACTTTGCTGAAGTCGTTACCGTCGAAGACATCAATGAAGCAAACATCTGCACTGCAGGTCACCTCAGCGTGCTCGAAACCGCCGAGATAAGCATTGTTGGAGAGGTGTTCGTTCAGGGCGCGCTCGGTCTCAAGGGTACTTTGCTCATCGGTCAACCCCGCCAGAAAACGATCTTCCATATACCGCATGTAGACTTCTTTCTGGTGATAGCGGAAGGCGGCCAAGAAGCGCGATTTATCAGAACCCGTATTTTTCCTGATAATCTCTTGAACGGTGGACAGTTCGTCAGCAGTCGCAGCTGAATCGTCCAAAAGGGCATCTATCTCGGATTCATTGAGAACTTTCTCATCGAGAGTTTCGAATTGCTCTGTACCGTCAATTAGTTGATTGTATACGTGTGTGTCTAGCTCGCTCGGCGGCAATGCCAACCAGACCGTTTCTTGAGTTCCTTGGGTGCTCTCCTGGGAGACGGTGGATTTGTTGGCGCTCGACCAGAGCCAGAATATCGCGACGAGCACGACCCCGAGAACGGCTGTTGCCCTGCCCACTAACTTTACCCGTCGTTCAATACTGATGTTGGCCTCACCCACAGTCGCTGGATAATTGCAGCTCAAGAACACTGACAGAGTGATGGGCTATTGGTTCCTTCCGGTGTTGTTTAGTTCGACCACCAAAAACCTGAAAAAAATGCCGGAGACGCGCCGCTTAACTTTGGTCAACAACCGTCATCGTGGCCGAAGAGATGTGGGTGTCGTTTCCCGGCCAAGAGCGGCCGCTCAATTCCGCTGGGTGTACATTTGTAATTTACCCGATTTTAGTTGCGTAGACTGGGGAGCTCGTCCACGCTTTAAGGACGGACGGGAGATGCGCCACTATGCAACTTGAGGATAGATCCAAGTATCGCAACTATCTGCGAACACCAGTTGAAACAGTCTTGAACATAGGCTGGCTTTCGAGCGAGCAAGACTATTCAAAGGGTCAGGTAGATAGTGCCATTATAGAGAAGTTTGCTCAGATCCTTGTGCAGGACGGCGCAATCGATGTCCACGTTAACTGGGAGAGGAGTTTCGATAAGTGTGCGTTATCTGGCAAAGAAAATGTCTTTGCCTCGCACGGAGGCAGGCGCGTCTGGCTTGGGGGATCAGAGGTTTGGTTGCCCGCCGCGTCAGGTTCAGAGTACTTTGCCTCGCCGTCTCTGGTGTATCACTATATGAAAAATCATCAGTACCTTCCGCCGAGAGAGTTTCTGGATGCCATCGAGGCTTTCGATTTGACCGGAACATATAACGCGCAGAAGACCTACCTGCAATTGATCAAAGGCCACTTCTGAAGATCTGGATCTGTTGTTAGCTTGGCGAGAGCTTCGTGATTGTGGGTTAACCCCCGTTTGCTTCCCCATCAAGTCGACAGCGCATAGGTAAAGTTTCGCGCGGTCAGAAAGAACTAGGTTTGGCCCGCGATAGCGTTAGGCACATCGCATTGCAGTTTGCCATACTTGGGACACTGGAACTGTTGACCCCACACCATGCAACGTTTACGTGCAGACTGCTTGTTTTGGAAAGACGGAAAACCACTTCTCGACGGCGTGCCCTACAGTGGCGTTGCCTATGAAATCGATGAAGAAGTGTGCCGCGATATCCGCGCCTTCGAGGGTGGCGAGGAGATCCCATTCCTATCGTACGATTTGCTAGGACTTTCGGAAATCGCATCAATCTTTGAAGAGGATGCGTTGGATGAGTTGATCTATCCGGAGCCTGTCTATTGTATGGATGGGAAGCAAATCAGCGGCGCTGTACTTTCGTTTGACGGACAGTATTGCTACCGAGAAGCAAGAATACTCGACGGCATGGTTTATGACTATGTCGGATATTTTGAGGACGGATCACTTGAAAGATACCGTTTCCTGCCAAGCACTGTGGTGTCTAGGGCTCAGTTTTATCAGGATGGTTTCCTTAAGACTTTTGATCTCTTTGAGCCTGGCACCACTTCGCTTAGGATTAGATGCGATTCAAAAGGAAAAATTACCAGTCTATCGATAGACGCTAACCTTCATGCACTATTGCTCCGACTCCCAGAGGTTTTTGTGCCTAACTTGCTCCGCGTCCAGGTTATTCGTAGCGAGGAAGACCTATTTGGTTTCGAGTTTTCGAGTCGGGTCAGGCTTCATGGTCGAGGGATAGGGGAACGACTGGGCGTTTTCTTGGACGGACTGGTACAAAGTGAATACCTTGAAATCTCGAATTGCTCACTATCGTCAGATACTCTACGAACGCTGATTTCGAGATTCCATGGGCAAGCGCTCGAGATCACTACAGACGGGTTGAGTCCATCCGAAGTCCGAGGGCTCGCAAGCTGCGACGTTGCTTATGAGCTTACGGTCAAAGCTGCGGATTAAACCCACCTCGGCAACCCGATCAAACTATAGATTCTTTCTTTCGGACGAAACAACGTAACCGTATACCGGGCAGTTTTGTAGAGGATAGTTCTTTGATTCTCGCAACGGACGTACACTACGTAGACTCAACGGGCTACGCTGCGGGCCTGTTGTTTGAGGCATGGTCTTCTTCTGAGGAACTTGGGCGTTACGAAGTAGTGTGCCACGACGTGGAACCCTACGAACCTGGCGCTTTCTACCGTCGAGAGCTTCCTTGCTTATTGAAACTCATTGAAAAGGTCGATCATGAAATCACTACAATCGTGATTGATGGACACGTGTATCTCGATGCTGCTAGTCGCCCTGGATTAGGCGCGGTCCTCTATAGGGCTATGAATCAGTCGATTGAAGTTGTGGGGGTTGCCAAGAGTCGATTCCACGGGATGCCGGAGTTACATGCAGTCATGCGTGGTCAAAGCGCCAAGCCGCTATATGTGACCACGACAGGGGATCTCAACGCGGCGATCGATGGCGTTTCTAAAATGGCCGGTTCTCACCGAATACCAACCCTTCTGAAGAGAGTTGATCAGAATTGCCGGAGCATGGTGAGAGACGCTTAGGCGAGCAAAAAAACTCGAGCCAGGTCGCACACGAAGCATATGCGGGTCGGCAAGCGGAACTTCGGATAGTGTTTGCGGTGCAGAGTGCAGGAGGAAGTCGGAATGGTGATGGGCCTCTTTAAAAGGAAGACTAAGAGCAAGGAACGAAGGAGCCCTACATTGAATACCGAATCAATGACCTCTGTGCAGCTCCTGAGGCGGCAGATGCTCTTGTGGACAGATGAACGTTTGGATCAGCAACATCAAGTGTTCCTCCGAGGCGTTCGCGATGTGATCGATCAGAAGACTGATTGGCGAGAATCAGAAGTGGGTCCAAATCTCATCAGTGCGCATTTCAATAAGAAGATTTGGGCTATAAAGCGCGCGTTCGAAGGCGCTAGTGCCGAGGCTTTTGGCAGTCAATTATCCGAAATGATCTCGCTATACAGATTGGGTGTTGAGTCTAGTGAGCGTTTTCTCAAGGCCACGGGGGATCGGCGACAGTATATTGGCTCTGTGATCGATGTCGCTGCTTACGGATTCGTGTGTCAAATAGTGGGGCGAGAAGCCGATGCCGACTTTTTTCTAGACCTCTACAGCACAAATAAGGAAACCCGTATTTGCAGCGATAATGCGTTAGATCCGGAAATCGGACTATTGATGGACTTGATGATAGCAATGAGACATCAAGGCATTTCTGCAGTCGATTCTTTGTCCGACAGTGACTTTGGAAGCTATTCTGAATTTGTTGATCGACTGGCACGCAACGATATCGATGTCCCTTGGCTCGATGGTTTCCTTAGCGAGCGTGTCGAGCACGGAGCCTGGGTTCACCTCAAAGACGAAGGAGGCGAGAATTCATTGTTGTTCCATCGTCACATCTTCTCTGCTTTGTTTCCGGTTGAAGTGCTCGGCCCGTTGTCGATCTACGCATCCTTAACTGAAAAGTCTTACGTAATAGCAGAACCATTCAGCCGCTATCTATTCGAGGGCCGTCCTTGGGCGAGCGCTAGGTCGGACGACTACACCGATATTGACGATTTCATATCTAACCTTCCCGGGTGAATGGTTGATCGAGCGGTAATTTCCGTACCGAAGGTGCCAGGACTTAGGACGCAGTCCAGTGGAGACTCGTCCTAGACCTGGCGCCTCTGCTTATGCATTGCCCACTTAGCAAGGAAGCTTACGGCCAAAGAGTACTTCCGATTTGACGGCTCTCTCCGTGAGCTGAGAACTATTTCGAGCGGCAGCAATGGGTCAGTTGCAGCCGTTGAGTATATCTTGACCTTGACCGTCCTAGTTTCCGGTATCGTGTTGAGAGCGGCCATTGAGTTCGGCAATCCTTCCTGATCGAAAAATGGTGGAATCTCAATTTACGGGTCGACCTGCTTTAAACCAGCGACATCTGTTCGGGAAGTGGCCACGCTGGTAGCGGCGGCAAATCGACGAAGGCGCTGAGCTGCTGGTGAAACTCTCGTGCCAGTGGCGGGCAGTGCTGGTTGTTCGGACAATGGATCATCATCCAGGTCTCGATACCTGCTCCGAGGTATCCGGCGGTTTGGGCAACCCATTCGGTCATCCATGGACCATTGCTTTCCAGGTCTGGGTGTAGAACCAGACGAACGAACGCCCGTCCGCCCACCGTACCGGTGAGTATGGGCAGATCGGGCTTTTTGTGCAGCGCCGCGAGTACTTCGGGGTGTTCTCGATTGCCCTGATGGATCGGTTGGGCGTCAAGCGTGATTCGACAACTGTCTGTTCGCTCGAGTACCGGGAGCAGGAGCTCAGGATGTTCGAAGAACTTCGGGTGGCGAACCTCCAGCGCACATTCATGATGCTCAGATACGACGTTGAGCGTATGTTCGATTCGCTGTAGGTCTGGGGGACCAACGTTTGCCGGAAACTGAACCAAAAGCGGCCCGAGGTTTTGCGAGAGTGGATTCACCACGTCCAGAAATGTGCGTAATGCGCGCATGTCAGGCTTCGGCTCGTGTGTCACCAATTTGGGTAGCTTCAGGCAAAAACGGAAGTCTGTGCTTTCAACCGCATCACGCCATCGAGCGATCGTGTCTTCGTCCGGTGTGCGATAGAACGTAGTATTGCCTTCTACGGTATTGAAGACGGATGCATAGCTTGCCAGGCGACTGGGTTCATCCACAAAATACCGATTCGACCATCCCGGGTAAGCCCAAGCGGGCAGACCAAGATAGAGCTTTGCGGGTTTGGTCAGAGACATCCTTCTAATTATACGGTTTCGGTTGCAGCCAATATCTGGGTAGTTGCGTTATGGGACGATGGCGTCCACCGGCGCCGAAGTCGGCGCCCTACATCACACAGTCTGGGTTTGCGATGCTCGAACGCGAACTGGATGGGCTCTGGCTGCGTCGACGCGAGGTGGTGCAGGCATTGTCGGCTGCGGCGGCGGAAGGTGACCGGTCGGAAAACGCCGAGTACATTTATCGCAAAAAGGAGCTCGGTGGCATTGATCGACGAATCCGCTACCTCCAAAAACGCATGCCGGACTTGAATATTGTCCAACCTAACGCTGGATCAGATCAGGTTTTCTTTGGCGCACGGGCGGAGCTAGAGGATGAGGATGGAAGTACTATGCGCGTTCGGGTTGTAGGCGCAGACGAGATCGATGCCGGGGCTGGGTTGATTAGTGTCGATTCGCCACTTGCCAAAGCGCTGCTTGGCAAACGAGCAGATGACGCCGTCACGGTGAACATCGACGGTGCTGCGCGCGAATTCGTGATTCTTTCGATTTGGTATGCCGAATGAAGACTCACTTCGTGACTCATCCGGTGTTCGAGCAACACGAAGTCCCACGAGGACATCCGGAACACCCTGGCAGAATACGCAGCATCTGGGCTGCGATTCAGCCGTTGGTGAACGATGGCACCGTCGAACGAAAAGATGCACCTCGTGCGAAACGTGAGCAGCTTCTCGCGGTGCACACCGAAGACTACGTCGAACAGGTCTATCGAATGGCGCCGGTGGACACTCTCGTCGAACTGGACCACGAAACCACGATGGGACCACATTCGCTGGAAGCAGCCGAACGCGCAGCTGGGGCCGTATGTCTGGCCGTCGATGCCTTGGTCACAGGAGAGACACAGCGAGCGTTTTGCGCGGCCCGTCCGCCTGGGCATCACGCGCGCTCGCATTCGGTTGCCGGATTCTGCATTTTCAACAATATCGCAGTCGGCGCTGCGCAGGCGCTTACGCATCCGGATGTCTCCCGTCTCGCGATTGTCGATTTCGACGTGCATCACGGTGACGGGACAGAGGAAATTTTCCGTGAGCGATCCGATGTACTGATGTGTTCGACGTATCAGCATCCGCTGTATCCCGGCGTCAATTTGCCCTCGATACCTCAGAGCCAGGTCAACGTGCCGTTACCGGCGGGCGCTGACTCTGCGTCGTTTCGGCAAGCGGTGACAGAGTCGTGGTTGCCGGAACTCGACCGATTCGAGCCAGACCTTGTGATGATTTCCGCTGGATTCGACGCGCATCGTAACGACCCACTGGGTGGGCTTCAGCTGGATGCGGCGGATTTCGCCTGGGCGACGTCGCAAATGGTCGCAATCGCTGAGCGGTATGCTGGTGGACGTGTGCTTGCGGTGCTCGAAGGCGGGTATGACGTTTCAGCGTTAGCTGAATGTTCGTTGGCTGTTGTGGGCGCGCTGACCGATGGACTCAATTGACCACTCGTATACGATAGTGCAGGAACCGATGACGTGATTGATGAGAAAATAATGAAAACCAAGATACTGGCACTCAGTTTTTTTCTGTATTGCTATTCCGCTCTGCAGCCAGCGTCTGCGGCCGACATGGTCGATGCGACAGATCCTGCGCAGATCCTTAACATCGCCAAGGGACACGGAAGCGCACGATTGTCCGAGGACCCTACTGGCGACCCGATGATCAAAGGTCGGATGGAGGGTTTGCAGTACTCGCTGTACTTCTACCTTTGCGAAGAAAACAAGAACTGTAAGGACATCCACTTCGTTGCTTACTGGACCGAAACGGATGTGACACTGCGCGATGTCAATCGCTGGAATCAGGAGTATCGATTCGGCCAAGCCTACATCGACACCGATGGCGACCCCGTGCTGACCTACTTCGTAAACCTTAATGGCGGCGTTGCCTATGAAAACCTCGACGACACCTTCGATTGGTGGAAAGTCATGATGACGTCGTTCGACGAGAACGTCATCAATGGCGTCGACGGGGAGTTTGGAGCGGACTAGGTCGTCTGGAATGAAGACACTGGGTTTGATCGGTGGCATGAGCTGGGAGAGTACGGCGACGTACTATCGAGCGCTCAACGAGGGCGTCCGAGACCGTGTGGGTGGTCTGCACAGTGCACCACTGCTGATGTGGTCGTTCGACTTCGCCGTGATCGAGGACTGCCAAATGCGCGGCGACTGGGATCAGGCGACGGACTTGATGATTGACGCTGCAGCGCGGCTCGCCGGCGCAGGTGCCGACGGTCTTATGATCTGCACGAACACCATGCATCGGATGGCGGACGACATCGAGTCGCGAGTTGACGTTCCACTGCTTCATATTGCCGATGCCACTGCGGTAGGCATTCAGCAGCACGGCTGTCACTCGCCGTTGCTGCTCGGTACGCGTTTCACGATGGAGCAGGCTTTCTATAAGGGTCGACTGCAATCACACCACGGCATCGATGTGGTGATTCCCAATGAGGCGGATCGCGCTGTGGTCCATCGCATCATCTACGACGAGCTCTGTCAGGGGCAGGTGCTTGAGGCCTCTCGTGAGGCGTACAAAGGTGTCATTGATTCGAGCGTTAGCGCAGGTGCCGACGGCGTGATTTTCGGTTGTACAGAGATTGGACTGTTGCTGTCGCAAGATGATCTGAGTGTGCCGGCATTCGATACCACTGCACTCCACGTGGAGGCTGGCCTTGAGTTCATGATCAATGAGTGATCGTCTGCCAGCGGCCGAAGTGTCTCGGATCGTCGAAATGGCGTGGGAGGACAGGACGCCGTTTGATGCCATTGAAGCCCAGTACGGTTTGAGCGAGTCAGAGGTAATCAAATTGATGCGCCGCGAGTTGGGCGCACCGGCGTTCAAACGATGGCGTGCACGCGTAAGTGGCAGACAAACCAAGCATGGCAGCTTGCGACCCAAGGGCGTGTCTCGACATCAATCGCCGATGCACAACAAGGTCAATCGTTAGTCAGCACCAAGGAACTGTCGGATCTGTTGGTGGATTGCCTCGGGGTGCTCGAAATGGATCAGTGCACCGCCGTCATATTCGGTGACCTGCCAGTTGGATTGCTCGCGGGTCCAGCTCGCGCCGCGGTAATCGTTAAAGTCACCGCGGTTACCGTGCAGCATTAGAACCGGTAACGTCAGCGACTGGTACAGACTGAAGATATCTTTGCTGAAGAGCTTGCCGCTGATAAAGGCGAGCGGTGCGAATCGTGCGCCCGGCTGCTGCGCGGTTACAGCATCATATTCCGCAAGCCCTTCATCGATCTGGTCCGAGCCCCACGTGCGTCTAAGGAAATAGCGAATCGTTGCGGGTTTGGTCAGTAGCCGGAATGCGCTGCGACCCAATCGTCCTGATAGCAACCTACTGACCCAGGCGATTTCGCGTGACGCGCCCCGCGGGCCGGTCCGTGCGATATCGCGTTTCATGAAGCCGGTAGGACACAGCAGAACCATTTTGCGCAGGCTTTTTGGTGACTCTACCGCAGCGCGTGCCAAGAACTCACAGGATAAAGAGAGTGCGATCACGTCCGCTGCGCGAGCGTGTTCAGTTTTGATTTGGTCCAGTAGTGCCTGGATCGCCTCGGTATACAGGGCTATTGAGTAGTCGCGGTCGCTGCGTTCTGAAAAACCGAAACCGGGTAGATCAATCGCGTACACCGTGCGCTCGCCAACAAATCGGTTAAACAACGGCTTCATTTCATAGGCGGTCGCCGCAGCGTTAATGCTGTGTATCAACAACAGAGGCGCACCTGTGCCCGCCTTGTAGTAGGCGATTTCACCGGCACTCGTGCCGGTGCGATGCAACTCGGCATCGAAAGCCTTGGGTAGTTTGTGACTGGTCATCGCAAAAACTCTATCAAATGCTGCGCCGTGCCGACGCTAACGATACTATCGGAGGCTTCCGCGAGGGGGGATTCCAGATGTCCAAAAGTGTACATCAATGGCTGGACGCATATGCCGTCAGCCACCAAAACGTCGTCAACAAGCGAATTCACTGGATTTGCGTTCCGGCGATTGTGGTTAGCCTCATCGGTCTTTTGTGGACCATTCCGGTGCCAGAGCCGATGACGGTGGTAGGCAGCTGGTTCAATTGGGGCACGCTGTTTCTCGTTGCAGCGTTCGCGTACTACCTCGCGCTATCGCCTCGGTTAGCGCTCGGTATGCTTCCCATAGTGGCCGCCATCGGCTTGTTGGTCAGCTGGATGGCAACGCTGTCCGTTTCGTTGCTCGTATTGTCGGTGGCGATTTTCGTGGTTGCCTGGATCGGTCAGTTCATCGGTCACAATATCGAAGGTCAGAAGCCCTCGTTCTTTGAGGATGTGCAGTTTCTGATGATTGGACCATTGTGGATTCTCGCCGCCGCATACCGGCAGATGGGATTGCGCTACTAGTCGGAATCGTCGGCCTGATTGTTGTAGCTGGCCACTTCGCTGATTTGCAGCTCGAATGGTCCATCCTCACCGTCATAGATCATGATGCCCATCTCTAGGATGCTCGTCCGATCGACGTCGGGGCCTTCAAGTTTTCGGCCAAATGCTTGCGGGTAGAACTGATCGAAGGGTAAGTCGACGGTAATCCATTCTCCGGCCTTGGTTGGGAATTCCGCCCAGTAGCCAACCGGTATGCCGCGCCAGCGGTTGCCATTGGATAGCCGCCAGGTATATCGACGTCCATCGCCAAGAACGCGCAGCCGAATACCGTCTGCCGCGGAAAGGTCTAACCGTTTGCCGCGCGAGCGAATGGAGCTGAATCCACCGCCGTTGGTGTTTGTAGCCCCCGTGAATCGGAGCGTGCCGTCCTCAACCGTGAAGCCGCCGTTGCTGCGACCACCCATTACGTTGTCGTTGACGACGAACCAGTCGAACTGCGTAGATGGGCCCGAAAAAGACTCAAGCACCGTCGCTGCTGATTGAGACTCAGGTATTTCTGCATCCGACGAGTTCACAGTCATGACCAACAGGGCTAGGGCAGAGAGGCATTTCACTATATCGTTCATGTCCTCGGATTCGCCAGGACAGGGCAAACGGATGAAAGCGATCGTAGTAATAGCCGCAGCGGCACTGCTTGCAGTCGGTCTGTGGATCTGGTCTTCGGGCAGCCAGGTGGAGCAAGCACCTGTTGTGACAGATAGTGTTCCCGATAGCGCCTTGGCGGAACCGTCCCCATCGGGAGATGGGCAAAGCGCCTCGCCTGACGTGGATGCGCGGCAGCGAGTTGCGGATCTCGAGGGCGCGCTCGCTTTGGCTACCGAGCGCCGCGAGGAGGCGGAGCGAGCTTTGGACGCGCTGGAATCGGAAGTTGAAGAACTCGAGGCCTTTATCGCGGATATCGAAGCGCGTGGTGAGGATCCGGCGGACTACGCTGAAGAGGGTTTGCAGCTGTTTCAGCCCTCGTTTTTCAAATATCAGGACGGCTTGATTGCGCTCGAGGCGGCGCAGGAGCTCGAAGACGCAACAAAGACCGCTTTGGCAGAGGCGAAGAAAGCGCTCGACGGCGGTCAGTAGGCAAAAAAATGCCCCGCAGCCATATAGGCTGCGGGGCACCATTCTTATTTCTAAGAATCGTTAGCGCTTAGCTACCGCCCGCCTGACAGAGACCCGTGCGCAGGATGTCCGGAGTCGAACCCGTTGATCCTTCCGTATAGGTGCATCCGTAAGTTGGTTCAGCGACCACTTCTGGATCTAGTACGTCATCACCTTCAGGACGGACGCCTTCGTCGACCCAGAGTACGAGGTCGTCAAATGTGCGGATAAGCTCTTCCGATGAGAACTCACAGTGTCCGATCGCGCGGGTTGCGCGCTGCACCAGAAGATCTTCAAGACCTTTGCGCTTCACTTCCTTTGCGTAAATCTGCTGCATTTTGAACGGCACAAAAAGATCACCCAGCGTATGGACGCTCAATACCGGAATGCTGATGCGACCGGTGATCAGCGGAATGCGCTCAAGCTCAGGGCCTCGATTGCGGTTTGCACGACGATCGCGGCTTAGACGAATGATGATCTCGTTCAAAGCGGCTTCGGCCGAATTAATGCCTCGCTGGCCATCGAGCTCATAGATGCGGCGTTTGTTGTCAAAGATGTTGCCGGAGACCACGCCGTCAACGGTGCCATCGGCGCCGGCGAAACTAAACAGCAATGGCTGGAATACCGGGAAACCTTCTTCGAACAACGGACGATCCCCGCCGGAGATAACGCGCAGCAGGTCCTTCAGGCTTTCACCCTGTGCGGTCAGACCTACCGGGAAGTCAGCCCCGTTGTTGCTAAACAGCGTGCCGATGGTCAATGGCAGGGTGGTTAGCGCGTAGTCTTCTGGCGGTGGGAACTGCGAGACGACCAGTGGGTTCACCTCAGATGCCAGTGCCTCCGCACCGTACGTGTAGTCGCCGAAGTAGTTGAATAGCTCAGCATCGCCCATGACGCCGCACAGCGGTGCTGCACCGTCGTACTTGATGCCGCCAGACAGCGAATCCAGCACTTTTCTATAGCGTCGACAGAGGCTGTCACGTGCATCTTCCGGGCATTCGATGTTCGGGAACATTTCGATGGCAGCGCCCGTGACGTGGCCGCCCATGGAGAATCCGGTGATCAACGTGGTTTCCGGTTCGCCGACTTCTTCGCTGAAGATGCGCGCCAGGCGATTGGTGCTCTCTACGCCGTCTTTGACGTCATAGCAGTTCTTCGAATAGCTGGAAGCTGCCCAGGCATAACCGCGCAGCAGGAAGTACTGACGGAGCGGCGGATTGTCGACTGTCAGCGGCACTAGCGCGCCCGTTGCCTCGTCGGCAACGCAGCCACGGAAACCGTGTGCGTACATGACGAGATCGCCGTTCCAATTGATCGGTACTTCGTAGCGATAAATGGCGCCTTCGCTGTCGATGTCCTCAACGAGCACGTCGGTGAGGCCAGGAATCGGATCGAACGATCCGGAATCACCCAGCGGGAAAACACGATCGTCCTGTGGGACGCTGCGCTGATTCGCTTCGGCGTTGGCAGTGAAAGATAGTAAAGACACTGCCGAAATCAGCAGCATGATGCGTAGCTTCATGTGTAAACCCCCCTGCGCGTGTCGCTCAACCCCCCGGTCAGCTTATGGCGCGCTTGCTAACTGTTTTCACGCCACACTCATTTTGTGACGCAGCGCACATAATGAGCACTTTCTTGCTCGGCGGCAACTCGACAATTCAATCGGTGTTGTTCGGGGCTAATTGATTGATATTTATGTCAAATTCAAATTGGTGATTCCAAGGAGAAATTATTTGCTTGCCAGCGGTCTCAGGATCGGTTTCGATACCGTGAAAGGCTGGATTCGCGGAACGCTGTCAGCGTTCCGTGCCTGATGTAAGGGAGGCACCAGGGCTTGTCAGCAGGGCAAAACAACCAGACTCTGCGAGTGGGGGATTGGTATTTCACGCCCTCTCGTAACCGACTATCGAATGGTATCGATGACGTCGATCTCGAACCCATCGCCTCACGGCTACTCGAGGTGTTGGTGTCCGAGCCCGGGCGCGTGTTTAGCGCAGATGAGCTGGTTGCGGCCGTCTGGTCTGACCGCATCGTCAGCGACAATCCGATCTACAAGGCGATGGCAACCTTGCGCAAGGCGCTTGGCGATACCAGTGGATCACCGCGTTATGTAGAAACCATCCGCAAGCGCGGCTACAGGCTTATTGCGCGAGTCGAGGCAGTCGCATCGACGCGGGCGCAGGCAGAGGTGGAGCCTACCGGACCGTTTACCGACGTGCCTGTGGCTGACGGCGAGCAGCGCAGCGCAAAATGGCGCGGCCTCCCGTTGGTGGGCGGGTTACTGGCGCTTGTCGCCTTTGCCACATTTTGGGTGTTGCGCGAAGCTCCGGACGGCGCGGGTCTGGTTGAAGCGCCGACCGAAAAGCCCATGCTGGTGGTCTTGCCTTTTGATTCGGATGCCGCATTTGCAGCGCCCGACTTCCTCGGTTCTGGGATGGCGCAGGCGGTGGCGATGAGCCTCTCTGGCGATTCGGCCTTCGGCGTTATCGGGGGCACATCGGCAACGCTGATCGCTTCTCGCTTGCAGGATCCAGAAGAGATCGGAGAGTCGCTAAACGCGCGGTTTGTGCTCTCCGGAGTGACCAGCCAATATGACGATCGACTGGTCGTTCAGGTTGAGCTCGTGGACCTCGAGGTTGCCGCCCACCGATGGGCGGAAACCTTCGAACAGTCGGTGCGGTCCGGTTCTTATGTGCAGTGGCGTATATCGGAGTCACTGAAGGCGACGCTGAATTCGTGGTTGGGCCAACCGGGCCAGCGCGCTGAGCCTGATCGCCCCGGTCGCAACAACCTCGAGGCTTACGAGGCTTTTCTCCGCGGCAGCTATCTCGGCAAACAGGGCGGCGTTGAAGAGAAACTGGAGGCCGAACGGTGGTTGCTGCATGCACTGGCACTCGATGATGAGTTAATGCCAGCCATCGCAGAGTTGTCGGCGGTGGAGTATACGTTGGTGTTTTATGGCGCACGCACGCCGCCGGAAGCGCTAGCGACGCTGCGGCCCTGGATCGAACGTAGCATGGAGCTGCAGCCGCGCGCTGCGGCGACGTATGTCACCGTCGGCCGGTCAAAACAGATCCAGGGCTTGGCGGCAGAGGCTGAGGAGGCTTTCCAGACAGCTCTGGAAATTGAACCGGATGATCCATCAGCGTTGTCCTCGCTGGCCTGGCTGTACGTGACCTCTAATCGCGGTGATGCCGCAGTGCCACTTTATGCACGAGTACTGAAAATCGATCCGGCCGCACCGATTTTGCATGTAGCCGCGGCGATGAACGCCGAGAACCTTAGCGACTATAACTGTTCCGCTCAGCTATTCGAGCGCGCGGTCGTCCTGAAGCCAGACATGCCGAATGCACACTACGGACTGGGCCAGTTCAACTGGCGGGTGCGTGGTGATTTTGAGACGGCTGCAACACAACTGGCGACAGCAATGTCGCTGGATGAGCGTGGTGCAATTACACCCGCCGTTTTGGCTCTTATGGAGTTGGATCGGGGTAACGTACAAGCGGCACGCGCCTTGTCAGAAACCGCTCGGGAGCGTGCGCCGGACACCTATTGGCCTCGTCGGTCGCGTATGGCACTAGCGGCCTTCACTGGCGATGAGGAAGTTGCGCTGGCGCTGGCCAGACGACAGAACGGCTACGCGGTTGATCATATGGCGATTCGGTTGCTGCGCGATGCCGCGCTGGCACGTGGTGTGATGGATGAGGCGCTGTCGGTCTATCCCGCTGTTTTCCTGACCGCGGACGTGAGTACTTTTGCGCCGGGCGACGCTCGCTACCTCGCCGATATCGCATTTGCATTTCTACAGGACGGTCAGACCGAGCGTGCACACGCACTAGCCCGCCGTGCGCTCGAGTTGATGCCTGCTTTGTCCAGACTGTCTCGTCGTGGACGGCAGCTATCGGACGTGGTTGCGGCGGAAGTGCTGGGAGATCGGGAACTCGCGCTGCAAAAGCTGCTTGAAGCGGCTGAGGAGGGTTGGCATGTCCATGCGTGGTGGTATCTGGATCTCGATCCGGCGTTAGCCGATCTGCGCGCAAGTCCTGAATTTGTATCCATCAGGGAACTCATCGATGCCAACAAGTCGGGTGCTGGTGATCGCGTATCGATGGTCGGCACCACAAGCGGCCGATGCGAGATCTATGACCTGCAACTGCCGCCCGCGGTCGCGTCGAGAACGGTTCAGAACCGGTAGTGAAAGCCGAGGGACAAGACCGGGAGTAACTCCAGATCGTCAAGGTCGTCGACGCCGCTTTCCTCTTCGATATCGAGGTCTGCGCGTAATGCCGGATCATTCGATAAGGTGCCGCCCGTTGAGTCGATGCCGATACCGGCCTCGCCCTGCGCAAGCACACCCAAGTCGAAGCTGATCGTGGCGCGCTCTCCGACGCCCCAGTCAAAACCGAGACCCAGGTAGGGCGAGACACTGTCGAAATCCGCTACGGCGGATAGGGTGCCAACCTCTTCGAGCGTGTAAATATTGTTGCCGATCTCGTAGTCAGCAAATGGGTCAGCGACGGCGGTCACTTCGTTGTTGTTGATCACAGCGCCGCCAGTAATGCGGAAGCCACCGCCAGCAGGTCGGAAGTCAGCGAGCAAGGCGATGGAATTCAGTTCGAGATCGCCATCGAATGTGATGTCGTCGATATCGTCATCGAAACTATAGTCAAATTGGTTGATCCCACCCCGAATGCCCCACTTTTCGGAAATTTTGTAGGTACCCTCAATACCGATTCCTAACGTTCCCGCCTTGAGTCCGATGGACCCTTCGGCTGAGGCATTGGTCGAGATGAGTGCTGCCGAGACGAGTAGGGCAGCAGCAATCGCTGTATTTCGCATCATTGTCGTTATCGCTCCCTGTTTATCAATTTTCGGGCCTCGCAAGATGTGTCTGCGTGTCCTGAGGCGCACCCTCATTGGAGACGAGCGCAACCCTGGACACCTTACGGTTGCCTTACGGATGGCTGACGATTCCGGAAACGGTCAAAGAAATCGCGGAATTGAAGTTCATTCCTCAGGATCAGAACCGTCGGAGACCGCCGCGCTCATGTCTGGCAATGCGGGCAGCCAATCTCTTGCAGGGATATCGGATTGGTCGCCAAGCGTCATCGTGGCTCTGATGGACATGCCAAGAGCATGTGCGTTCACGCGCTGGTGGTAAGGCAGGTTTGCTACGTAAAACGGCAGAATCTCTTCCAGGGTGCCGTCGTGATCCAACGTCCTCGCGAAGGCCTCATAGGCGATACGGATGGCGGTCACGACGTCTGGCTTGTCGTCCCATTCGTCGGTCAGCTTGATTGTCCAGGTCCGGTCATGCTGCAGCGTACATAGGCCCGCAAATGCATTTCTGCGCGACTCTGACCATTGGTCGGGTGCGATCAGACTGAGCGACCATTCGCCATCCATGAAGTACAGATAGTTGGCGACGCCCACCGCGGGTTTGTATTTGAACTTCGCGGAGAGCACGAGCATCGATGTGAAGAACTCGGCGAGGATTTGCGGCTGTGGCTTGGCGATGACGCCACGCGGTGCCGCCTCATCGAGGTCCTTCATGACACCGCGATGACCTTTACCCTCGGTCGGCGGTTTCAGTGCGAGCGTAGTCTTGCGGTAAGCCGGTTGCAGCTCTTTGGTCATTTCCGGTTATCGGCCGACAGGTGCATAACCTGCACTCGTGTCTTACTGCCTTCCAGTTCGGTCCATGCAAACAGCAACCCATCGCCATACTCGACCATCTGTGGGAAGCCGGATTGACGCAGTGGGCTGGTCTCTTCAACGATTCGTTCCGATAGCGCTCGACCCTCCTGATCGAACAGACCCAGTACGATATCGGCGGACCCGGCCCCCGTCTGTCGCAGCCACGAGATCGCAATGGTGTCAGCGTTGAGATAGGCAACGTCGACACGACCCAGAGGACGTGTGCTATCGACGGTGACCGTCGTTGGGAACGTGGCGCCGTTGTCAGTAGACAGTGCCAATCGGATCGCCGGCTGGTCGTTCGCTGCCGTGTACCAGGCTGTGGCTACTCGTTGATCTTCAGCGGCGACTGCGGGACCGTTCACGGGGCAGCCGTCGATTTGCCAGCGATCGTCCGAGACTGGCTGACTTTCAGTCCATCCGCCATCCACGAAACGACTGATATGGATATCCCGGATTTCTTCGGCCGTTCGGTTGCGATACACAACGACCGGCCCTTCGGCGGTTACCGCGCTGTCCGTTTGGCAACAATCGCAAACCATGCTGTCAACGAGATAGCTCCGGTCGATATCGCCATGCTCGTCGAACGTAGCGGCACGCACGGTCATGGGTCCGCCATCATGACCATGGTGGCCGCTGGTGTTTCGCCCATCGAGCCACAGAGCGGCAGCGGCGCCCTCGATCGTAAACAAGCTGACAAACCCATGTTCGGTTGGCGTGTTATCAAGGTGCGGTGTGATGCCGGATCGCCAGTTTTGGCCGGCGTCATCTGACACGCTGACCACGACGTCGTAGCTGTACTTGTTACCCGGTCGCTTACGCAGCCAGTGGGCCATCCAACGTGATTGTCCGAGCGGCACCACCGACGGGAAGTCCGCCCAGTTGATGAACCAGTCGCTGCCTTCGGCAGCCGTGTCTGCTGCGCTCCAGCCGTTCGGTCCCAAGACGGAGAATCGGAGTTCTGATCCTGTCGAATCGGTCTCCACCCAGCTCAGTACAACGTGACCGGTGTCGGTCTTTGCCAGATGCGGGAGCGCTGCGTTCTCGATTTGCATTGCGATTGTCGGGGCAACAGTGCGCTGGCTGGTCGATGCGATCAAGCAGGGAACGATCGCGAGCAGAATCAGACGAAAGGGCATCATCAACTTCCGAATACCGGTGAGGTGCGGGGTTTGGGGGCTACACAAAATAACAAAAAAGGCCCCGCAACGTGTCGCTGCGAGGCCTTGTCGACCGTAGTTTACGGTTGGATCGGCGTTGTCTAGTCGCCGGACAGCGTCTTATTGTCGCTGATACGACGTACCGATGCTGTCAGCGTCTGCGCTTCAGTCGCGTCAAAGCGGTCGAGCATCATGACTTTGTCCCATGCTTCGATGAAATCGCTGACAAAACGCACGTCTCCGTCGCCCGCGCCGTAGACTTCGGCAATAGCGCGGAGCTCAGCGTGTGAGCCGAATAACAGATCAACAGGTGTTGCCGTGTATTTCGGCTCGCCGGTGACACGATCTACGCCCTGGTAAATACCGTCGCCGTAGCTGTCCCCTTTAGTCCATGCGGTCGTCATATCGAGCAGATTGACGTAGTAGTCATTGCTCAAGGTGCCCGGGCGATTGGTGAATACACCGTGGCTTGTGCCGCCCGCGTTTGCGCCAAGCGCCCGCATGCCACCGACCAGTGCGGTCATTTCGGGAATGGTCAGTGTCAGCAGGTTTGCTTTCTCGACCAACGCTGCAGCCGGTGAGCGACGGCTGGCATCCGAGTAGTAGTTGCGGAAACCGTCTGCCGCTGGCTCGAGGACAGAGAACGAGGCGAGGTCGGTTTGTTCCTGCGTCGCATCAGTGCGACCTGCAGTAAACGGAACGGTGACGTCGTAACCACCCGCTTTCGCTGCCTGCTCGATCGCGGCGTTACCGCCGAGCACGATCAGGTCAGCCAGCGACACTTTCTTACCGCCGCGAGCGCGCTGGTTGAAATCGCTCTGGATCGCTTCAAGCTTGGCGATGACGTTGGCTGCGATAGCCGGGTCATTGGAGGCCCAACTGCGTTGCGGCTCCAGGCGGATACGCGCGCCGTTAGCGCCACCGCGCATGTCTGTGCCGCGGAAGCTCGAGGCGGAAGCCCATGCGGTTCCGACGAGGTCGGACACGCTCAAACCCGAGTCGAGGATCGCGGTCTTTAGCTTCTCCGCATCGCGGGCGGTGATCAGTGCGTGATCAACAGCCGGCACAGGGTCTTGCCACAGCAAGATTTCTTCCGGCACATCGGCGCCGACGTAACGAGCACGTGGTCCCATGTCTCGGTGCGTCAATTTGAACCAGGCTTTCGCAAACGCAAGTTCGAATGCTTTCGGGTCCTCGAGCCAGGCTGAAGTAATCGCCTTGTAGCTCGGGTCTTCACGCAGTGCCAGATCGGTGGTGAACATGATCGGTGCGTGACGCTTGCCTGCGATATGCGCATCCGGCACCAGGTTCGCTGCAGCTTCGTCGGTAGGAATCCACTGCGTCGCGCCTGCAGGGCTCTTGGTCTTCACCCATTCATAGCCGTACAGATTCTGCAGGTACTGCATGGTCCATGCGGTTGGCGCAGCCGACCAAGCACCTTCGAGGCCACTCGTGATCGTGTCTTCGGCGTTGCCTTTGCCACAGCTGTTGGTCCAGCCGAAACCTTGTTTTTCGAGTTCTGCACCGGCGGGTTCTACCGACATGCAGTCTTCCGGTTTCGCAGCCCCGTGCGCCTTGCCGAAGGTATGGCCACCAGCGATCAGTGCCGCGGTTTCCTCATCGTTCATCGCCATGCGACCGAACGTCTCGCGGATGTCGCGCGCTGCAGCCAGCGGATCCGGGTTGCCGTTGGGTCCTTCCGGGTTCACGTAGATCAGACCCATTTGAACTGCCGCTAGCGGCTTGGCCAGTTTGCGGTCGCCCGAATAGCGCTCATCGGCGAGGAACTCTTTTTCCGGCCCCCAGAAGACTAGTTCAGCTTCCCAGTCGTCTTCACGTCCACCGGCGAAACCGAAGGTTTCAAAGCCCATCGACTCGAGCGAGACGTTGCCGGCCAGAACCATCAGGTCGGCCCACGAGAGGCTGCTGCCGTATTTCTGTTTTACCGGCCACAGCAACCGGCGCGCTTTATCGAGGTTGCCGTTATCCGGCCAGCTGTTCAGAGGCTCAAACCGCATCTGTCCGCCGGCAGCGCCGCCACGCCCGTCGAGGGTGCGGTAGGTGCCTGCGCTGTGCCATGCCATGCGAATAAAGAACGGTCCGTAGTTGCCATAGTCGGCTGGCCACCAGTCCTGCGAGTCGGTCAATGTGGCTTCGATGTCTTTTTTGACGGCGTCGAGATCCAGCGTGGCAAAAGCAGCTGCGTAGTCAAAATCGGCGCCCAAAGGATTAGATGCGTCGCTGTGCGCGCGTAATGGGCTTAAATCGACCTGTTCAGGCCACCAGAAACTGTTGGGTTTAGGTTCGTCCTGCGCCAGCGCTGAGCCCGCCGCGCCCAATGCGCCGGCTGACACCACTGCGGTGGCGAGTAAGGATCGTACAAAGTCCATGCGTACCCCCTGTCGGATTACGGTTAAGTGACGCGACAAAGCATACGCCTTTCATCAGGCGATCGAATTGAACTGTCTAATGGGGGCTATAGAAAAATTCAATCAGCCGGAAAGTTATGAATTTCAGTGCGTTAGGCGTATGAATCTAGTGTGCAGTGCAGCAAAAAATGGCGCTGAGGCTATCGCTGCTTCTCCGCGCGTTGCTGAATCGCTCCCTGGTGCAGGGTGAGCGCGGTCACTTCATTGGAATCGTCTCTCTCGAACCTGAGTTCCGCGTCCACCACCCGATAAAAGAACACGTCGTCGCCACTCGGGTAGATCGGAAAGAAAGATTGTCCAGTCAGCTGAGCAAGAAGACCGTCGTCACCTTGCTTGATGGTGAATTTCACCGAATCGTTAATCGGGTACTCGCCAACAAATGCCGCAAGCGCTTCCGCGGGTAATTCAATCGCCGTGCGGGTCTTCCGTGTGGGTTGGTCGGAGGTTCGGGCAGCGCGCTGGACGCGTTGGTTTTGCGCAAGCTCTACGGCGACGACCTCGCCGGCTTCGCGGACGAAGTGCAGGCTGGCGTCTACCGATGTGAGCGCATACCAGTCGTCGGTTCCCGGTAGCAGTCCGACCGGGCCTTGCCCACTCATCTGAGCGACGAGCTCGCCTCCCGCCTCGAAGACTGCTAATCCAACACTCGGGTTGAACTGGTATTGACCGACAACACTCGTGTCTGGCGGATCAGTTTTTTTTTCGGTGTCCGTACGCCCGAGCCATTCGAGGCCCGTCGCTGTCGGATCCTCGCCACCGGCGACCAGGATAGCGATCGTCGCGCCATTGTCGGGCCGGAAGCCGAAGAACGAGAAGTAACCGCCGGTTCCGCCGTTGTGCCAGTAAATCGGCGTGCTATCAGCGCGGGCGATGTGCCAGATTCGCGAGACATCAAAATTGCCGCCGGCGTCTGCAAGGATCTTTCGCCCCGCGTCCCGGTCTTGTTTTAGTGGCCAGGGCGCAGCACCGCGCATGATTTCCCCAAAGCGGCCGAGATCACTTGCGGAAGCCCTTAGTCCGCCCGCCGCGGTCAGTGCATCGGTCATCGTCCAATTGGGGACCACCTCGCCACCGCGCCAGCCGACCGCCCTGTCGTCTCCGATCGCGAAAGCCGCATGTTCGAGCTCAAGCGGATCGAGAATCCTCCGCTTAAGCGCGGCGCGGTAACCCTCACCATCAATTCTGCCGAGCGAGTGACCTAACAACCCAACGCCAAAATTTGAGTATGCATAGCGTTTGACCAGCGGCTGCAGTGCCCGGGTGAGGTTGATGCCACCTTTGAGCTTCTCAGCGTCGTAACCGGCGTACGGGTCCACCGCATTCGAGAACATCATGTTGACCGGAAGTCGCGGTAAGCCGCTGGTGTGCGTCGCAAGCTCCAGCAGTGTGATGTCACGCACGGCAGGATTCAGAGGTGCAATCTCATCACCGAAGACATCGCCGAGGGTCGTCGTGTCCGTGACATCGCCCGTTGCCACCATTTCCGCCAGCAAGAGATTGGTGAACACCTTGGTGATGGAACCGATTTCATACTGGGTGTCCGGCCCCGGTGCGCCCTCGTCAGGGTGTGTCTTGCCGGCGCTAAAGAAGCGCGCAGCGTCGCCCTCGTGCGTTAGCACGCTGACCGAGAGGGCGTCCCCATCGGTTACAGTCTTATCCGCCCACTCCTGCAGCGACATTTCCGCGCTGGCATTCGCCATGGAGACAACTAACGCGCAGCAGCACGCCACAGCCAGTCGAGTTACCGACACCAGCATCCTGGGTGCTTCAGCGAGCTTATTCGCCGAGTGCCTCAATTTGCGCAGCATACTTGCCGACCGTGTCGATGTTCTCTTCCGGCGTCTTTTCAAAAATAGCCATCAGACCTTTTACTTGAGCTTCCAGCATAGCGACCTGTTCAGCAGGCATCTGTTCGCGCATGCTGTCGAGCATCGCCATCTGCGTTTCGATCTGCTCGCGTTGATCCGCCATTTGCGCAGCTCCGACTGCCATGAAAATGTTGATCGAGTGCGATTGGAACTTTGACATGTCGTAGCCTTTGCCATCGAGGATGCTCATAGCCTCACTATTGGCAGCAAGGTCCTTCATGGCGTCGGGGATTGATGGGTTATCCATGACTTCCAAATCCGCCGCGAGTAGCGCCTCAACCGTTGAGATCCAGTTCTCCACGTCTGACTCTGAAAGCACGACAGGTTCGGCGGATTCGACCATGCCCATGGTCTCGGCCATCTCTTCCATCTGGGCAACAGCGGTGCCGGCAATCAGACCAAGTGAGAGTAAAAGCGCAGCAATAGTCTTCTTCATCATCCGGGTATACCTCTTATACGAAATGCTTCTGTGCAACAGTGTAACGCACCGACCTTGTCTCGGTGATGACGAATTGCTGTCCTGTGCCCGCTAACCGACAATATTGGCTATCCGTTTTTGGAGTACGACCATGCTGCTTTTTGTTTCGGCAGTCGCCGTTGTTCTGATCGTTTCATTCCTGTGTTCGATTTTTGAGTCGGTGCTGCTGTCGATTACGCGCCCACAGATCGAGGTGCTGAATCAGCAGGGCCGGCGCGCTGGCTCATTGCTGGCCGGCTTCAAAGAAAACATGGATGTACCGATCGCGGCGATCCTGATCCTGAACACCGCGGCGCATACTGTTGGTGCTGCCGTTGCCGGGGCGAGCTATAGCGCTGTGTTCGATCCATCCACGCTGTGGATTTTCTCGCTGCTATTCACGCTCGCAGTTCTACTGTTTACCGAGATTATTCCGAAGACGCTCGGTGTCAGTTATGCGCAGTCGCTAGCCTCTCCCGTTGCGCATGGCATTCACTATCTGAGCATCATGCTGAAGCCGCTCGTGGTGATGTCTGAGCTGTTGTCGCGACAGCTGCGGGCCGATAAGGAAGCGCCGGTGACATCCGCGGATGAGATTCGTTTGCTCGCGGTTCTGGGGCAGAGTGAGGGCGCAGTGGGTGATACCACTGCTGGTCTGATCGTCGGCGCTACGCATCTCAAGGACCTCAACGCGGGCGCGGTGATGCTACCGCGTGACAGCGTCGAGTTTCTCTCGAAAACCATGTCCAGAGACGCGGTTATCGAACGACTGCACAAGAGCGGGCACAGCCGCTTCCCGCTTAGCGCGTCCGCGAGCCTCGATGATGCGACCGAAGTCGTGCTTGCAAAGAACCTGCTGCACTGGCTCCTGACGCATGACGACGAATCTGTCGACTGGGATGCGCTCGCAGGTGAGGCGTTGATCGTGCCGAGTTCCATGACGCTGCCGAAGCTGCTGCGAACGTTTCAGGATGCGAGAAAACACCTGGCGCTGGTCGTCGGTGAATACGGCAATGTCGAGGGTCTCGTGACGATGGAGGATGTGTTGGAGGAGGTTGTCGGTGACATCGATGATGAAAAGGACACGCCGTCATCCGATTTCCGTGAACTGGAGAACGGCGCGTTGCTGGCGCGCGCCTCGGTAGACTTGCGCAAGCTCTGCGCCAAGCTCGGCGTCGCGTGGAATCCCGACTGGGATGTGTCCACCGTGAGCGGTTTGCTGATCGAGCAACTGGAGCGCATCCCGGTGGGTGGCGACACGCTGGATTGGCACGGCCACCGTATCCGGGTCTTGCGCGCGGATCGGCGGCGAGTGCGCCTCGTGTCGATCGCGCCGATCCCGGACGACGAGCATCGCGAGGAATGAAATGAGAGCAGACGCAGCGCGACTGCGAGAGCATCTGGCGCTCAGCAACCAGCTACACGAGACGTATCTCGAAAACCCGGATCGCCTTGATGCATACCGGCGCTTTGTTGATTTACAAGTAGCTTACTTTCTGCCGAAGTATGAGGACCTCAGGTCGAGACCGGGTTATTCGGAAGCGATCGACTACATCATCTCCGATATGGTTGGGCCGACCATCGCGGCCCGCGATGCAGAACTCGCGAAGGTTGTGCCAATGATGAGTCGTGTCTTGCCATCAGGTGCGCTTCAAGCGTTGGCGACTGCGCTCGAACTCAACGCCACGATTCTTCGTATCAACCTGGATATCGAGACGTTGCTACGCGATGAGGTTGTACGTGGGGCCGCGATCAGTGAGCGGGATTACTGCGCTGCGAGTCGTGAAGCTGCCACGCTCGATGATTGCCTGCGACTGATCGCGATGACCCGGAACGCCGGCGAAAGCCTGGCGCGCATCGTGCGCATCCCAATGATCGGCAGCACACTCCGAATGATGCGAGGACCGGCCGGGCTTGTGGGCGTAACAGACCTACATGAGTTCCTGGTACGCGGTTACACGATCTTTCGGGCGATAGATGATGTGCCCGAGTTTCTCGATACGGTTGAGGCTAGGATGACCGCAGTCTTCACCCGTGTGTTCGAGGCTCCGGTGGATGCGCTTGCCGTCGACAACATTCAGTTTTGACGACTGGTCAAACATGCCAGACTATTGCAAGCTCTGGCGAGGTAAACGAATTCAAAGGTTTCGTCGATCCATGAAATACATCCGCGTGCTGATTCTCCTGCCTTTCCTCTTGCTGACCGGCTGCGTGCTCGCTGTTGGCGATGGTGACAGCGACAATGAGAACGACGAACGCTATGCAGCCCCGGACGAAATCATCATCGAGCGAGAAATCAGTATCGGCGCGACTTGGTGTTGCGCGAGCTGCACGGATCCGGACGATGGTGTCGCATGCAATAGCTGCCGTCGCGATGCACCGGAAAGTTGTCGTTCGGTTGAGGTGGCGCTGGTGTGTGACGGTTCTTACACCGAGACCTCGCCCGGCACTCAGGCCTCGATCGTTACCTGTCTTGAATAGACGGGTCGTCTATCCCTCGGGATAAACGACCGCGCTATTGAGTTTTACTGAAAGCGGGTGATATCCCGCTTTGGCGCGTTCGAATATTGCCTGCGCCTGTTCAATGTCGTCCCGGGCGACAAGTGCACGATACAGCGGGCGAATAAACTTGTTTCTGCCGACCCGGATCAGAAACTCTTCAACGCGCGCTTCGGCGGGTTCATAGCGATTGCGGATCGTGATCATCAGCCAGCTGAACAGTACTTCGTTGTTGTTCGAGGCGGTCAGATCGAATGCGGTATCCAGCTCGGAGAGTTGCGTCTGGGTCAGCGATTCGGGCATGCCATCAAGAAAGTGCTTCCACTCGTGAAACGTCCACATCGCCGTATCGATACGCTCAGCGGACTGTGTGCCGATCAGCCATTCGGCACGCAGTTGATCGATGATCTCGAAGGCGTCCGAAGTGGGCTTGGGTGCGCCCTCCGGTATACCCGGCTGATAAATCCACTGTTCAATGCGTTCCCGCGACAGCACCTCTGAATGGTCGGCGATCAGCGTGCTGTCGAGATAAGCAAGAAACGCCTCATCATCGAGACTCTTGAATGCGAAGTGATCGAAATAGACGATCAGGAATTCATCGAATGCCTCGCGCCCGATCTTTTGTTCGATTTCATACAGCATCAATGATCCCTTTTCATAAGGGATATCGGAGAACACGGCATCAGGGTCGGTGCCGGTCACGTCGTAGGACAAGGGTTGGTTGGCAACCGGCAGAGTCTTCAGGCTTTCTGCCAGGTCTGCATAGCCAAGGGCCTTTTCCATTTCGTAACGTCGATCGCCATAGACCTTCTGCATGATGCGGTTGGTCAAGTAGGTGGTGAATCCTTCATTCAGCCAGAGGTCTTTCCAACTGGCGTTGGTGACGAGGTTGCCCGACCAGGAGTGCGCTAGCTCGTGCGCGATCAATGCGACCAGACTGCGGTCTCCCGCAATGACTGTCGGCGTGATGAAAGACAGTCGAGGGTTTTCCATACCCCCGAATGGGAAACTCGGTGGCAGGATCAAGAGATCGTAGCGGTCCCAGCGGTAAGGTCCGTAGTCGGATTCGCCAATCTCCAGCATGCGTTCGGTGTCTGCAAACTCCTCTGCTGCTGCATCAAGCAACTCGGCTTCCGCATAGACGCCGGTGCGCGGCCCCATGGATTGAAACTCCAGATCACCGGCGGCGATCGCGAGCAAATAGGACGGAATCGGCTGCGGCATTGCGAATTCGTAGACGCCGTCCTCGCTGCGCTCCGGACTGTTGTCGGCACCCATGAGCGCGCGCAGTTCTGATGGCACACGCAGCGTTGCAGAAACGGTCTGACGGACTGCCGGTGTGTCCTGTAACGGGGCGAAGCTTCGGGCGTGAATCGCTTGCGCTTGCGTAAACATGAATGGGTGTTGCCCGCCCGCTGTCTGGCGCGGTTCAAGCCACTGCACGCCGGTCGCCGTGGGTGAGGTTTTGTAACTGATGGCGATCGTCTGGGCGCCTGCCGGGATGTCGATCAGCAACGCCGAGCCCAAAATCTCATCGGCCTCCAGCATACGAAACGCCACTGTGTCGCAGTCCTCGCCGTTTGGGACGCAGGCGTTGGCAATATCAAGATCGCGCGAATCCAGCACCAGTGGCAGATCGCCGTTGGCAGGGGTCGCAAGCGTGAGCGTCGCGACGCCATCAAGTACTTTGCGATCGAAGTCGATGGTGAGATCAAGGTCGAGGTGCTCAACGGTGTGCACCTGCGGCAGCGAATAGGAGTGGACATCCTCTCCGGCGGTCGTGGGCAACTCGAGGTTGGCTGACTGCGTTGCCGGGTGTTCGGTTGCCTTATCACCGCAACCTGCCAGCAACAACGTTGCCAGAAGAGTCACTGTCTTAATCGGGTTTTTGCTCACGCTTCGCTCCGCGCCGTCGACCGGGAGCGTGATGATGCCTGCCCGAAGCGGCTGTCAACAACCGTTGATGGGGTTTATTCCTCCTGATCGCGGGGCGGTGGCTTTAACCGCCCCGACTGCTTCAGGGCCTGACGAACGATAAACTCCAGTTGTCCGTTGACACTGCGTAGCTCATCGTCCGCCCAGCGCTTGAGCGCTTCCATGACCTTGGGGTCGGCTCGGAAAAGAAAGGAGGTGCGTGCCATGGTCCGTCAGTTGTAGAGCGAACCTGTATTCACGACGGGCTGAGTATGTCGATCACTGCAGAGCACCACGAGCAGGTTCGATACCATCGCCGCTTTGCGTTCCTCGTCCAGATCGATGATGCCGTCGGTCTTCAGTTGATCGAGCGCCATCTCGACCATGCCCACAGCGCCCTCAACAATCTTGGTCCTTGCTGCAACGACCGCTTGAGCCTGCTGGCGCTGCAGCATGGCAGCAGCGATTTCCGGGGCGTAGGCCAGATGGCTGATCCGTGCTTCGATGACGTCGACTCCGGCGGTACCCAGTCGATCCTGAATGTCCTTGCGCAGCTCATCGCCAACGCGATCGGTGTTGCCTCGCAGTGACTCGTCGTCGGTCTCGCCATCGTAAGCGTAACGACTGGCGAGGTTACGCAGCGCCGCCTCACTCTGCACTGCGACGTAGTCTTCGAAGTCATCGACCTCAAACAGCGCTTCCGCGGTGTCGACGACTTTCCAGACAACAACAGCCGAGATTTCGATCGGGTTACCGTCACGATCGTTCACCTTCGAGGGCTTACCGCTGGAGCGCGACTTTTGCTGAACCACTGCACCGCTGGAGTTCTTCTTTTCCGGCAGCATGGTTGAGCCGGTTTCGAAGTTGCGTACGCGGCACGAGATCTTCTTCTTCGAGAAGAAGGGATTGACCCAATAGAAGCCCGACTCGGTAACGGAGCCCTTGTATGCGCCGAACAGCAACAGCACGCGCGCATCGTTAGGCGCGATCGCCATGAACCCGCCCACCATGATCGTCGCCACGAGAATCAGGGGAATGCCAACCAAGGGCAGACCGCGCGTCAGTGTAAACACGCCGAAAGCGATGCCGCCCAGCATGAGAATCAGTGGCAACCAGCCCGACACGGCCTTGTATTTCTTTTCGTGGACGTTACTCATTCTTTGCCTCCGCTGTATTGATATAAAAGTGATATCACTTTTATATCATTTTAGCAAGTGAACACAAATGTAGAATCCGCGCGCTCAAGCCAGTCTCGCAGCGCTAACGCGGTGATACGTCACAGTTTTTCAGGGCTATCGCAGACGTGATCGAGGGAATTTGCTATCAAGCGACTGTCAGCAGGGATTGCTGTTGACATAACGCTTGGGCAACTGGATGAGCATTACTATGACGATTACTGATTCGCTGCAGCGCAAGGCGCTGCTCGCCGGCGTTACGCTGGCGCTGGCTGCCGGAACCGCAACTGCGGACTCGGGCTTCTACATCGGCGGCAGTGCCGGTGGGGCGACGATCGAAGCTGACTTTGATGGCGTATCCATTCCCGGTCTGCCGTCATCCATCGATGAGGACGACACGGCCTTCAAGGTGTTCGCCGGCTATGATTTCGATCTCCCGGTCGTGAAGCTTGCTGTTGAGGCTGGCTACGTCGATTTTGGTGCGCCCGATCTCGATATCCTGGGTGATCCGCTGACCGTCGAGACCACCGCGTTGAATCTCTGGGGCATCCTCGGCGTTGATGTCGGTTTGGTCGATCTTTACGGCAAAGTCGGCTACGCCTCATGGGAGGCCGACGTGTCCCTTCAGGGTGTGAGCGACTCCGAAGATGGTAACGATCTGGCCTACGGCCTGGGCGCTGCCTTTGGTATCGGCCCGGTGCAAATTCGCGGCGAATACGAGCTCTACGAATTCGAGGACGTCGACGTCAGCATGCTGTCGCTTGGGGTAAGCTACAAGTTCTAGGAACTGCTGCTGCGCATTCTTGCTGAGGCAGGGATGCGCAGCCACCCCCCGACACTGCCGGAGCCACTGTGCTCTCTTTCATTGTGACCAATTTCCGCTGGATCGCCGGCGGGTTCTTGCTGACCTATTGCTCTACGTTCGGTCAGACCTACTTCATCTCCGCATCCATCGGCGACTGGCAGATGCTGTTCGATCTTTCACACGGTGAAATCGGGCGCCTGTACATGCTGGCGACCTTAGGTAGCGCTGCGACTCTTCCGTTTCTCGGCAAATTGGCAGATACGGTGAGCGCGCATCGGCTCGTGCTCTTCTGCATGCCGATGCTGGCACTCGCCGCCTTGCTGGCCGGCACAGCGAACTCTCCGACCACGCTGCTCTTTGCGATCTATCTGTTGCGTCTGTTCGGGCAGGGCATGATGACGCATATCGCATTGACCATGACCGGACGCTGGTTCGTCGCGGGGCGAGGTCGGGCGGTGTCACTTGTGGTGCTCGGACACCAGGGCGGCGAGGCAACCTTGCTGCTCGCGTTTGTGACGCTCTCCGAGCAGCACGGTCTCACCGCAGGCTGGTATAGCGCGATCGCGGCATTGCTGATTGCAGGCCTGCCGATGACCTATCTTTGTTATCGTGCGCCGCGCGAGCCCAGGAGCGCCGACGCCGAGGTGGTAGCGCTGCACACTGCGAGACGGCAGTGGACCAGAGCTGAAGTCATTCGTGATCCGGCATTTTATGGAGTGCTGGCCGGGGTGCTTGCGCCTGCTTTTATCGGTACAACAATTTTCTATCATCAGGACTATATGACGGCACTCAACCAGTGGCCCGCGGATTGGTTTGCCCGGTGTCTGGTTGTGCTGGCGATATCGACCGTCATCTGCGCGCTGATTTTTGGCAGTGTTATCGACCGACTCGGGGCGATTCGGGTTTTACCGTTTTTTCTGATTCCGCTGACCGCGGCATGCTTCGCGATGGCGGCGACCGATACGCCGGAGAGCCTGATCGTCGTTATGGTGTTGGTGGGTATCAGTTACGGAATCTCGTCCACGCTGTTTGGTGCGTTGTGGCCCGAGGTTTACGGGACAGAGCACCTCGGTGCGATACGTTCTTTGGTCATGGCGGCGATGGTGTTTTCAACAGCGGCTGGGCCGGGGGTCACCGGCACCTTTATTGATCTCGGCGTGCCGCTGCCTTCGCAAATGTATGGAATGGCGGTTTACTGCATTCTTGTCAGTGCGGTGTTGGCGCTCGCGGCGGCGCAACTCAGCCGGCGCAGCAAGCGCGGACACCCGGCCCCAGCGGCTCAGGGCGAAATCTGCGAGTAGACCTCGTTGCGAATGGCCTGGTCGCGGTTACGCTCCGTGTCCGGCGATGCGTGCATCTGCGACATGATGACGGCGACAAACTGGTTGTTTGGGTCCACCCAGAAATGGGTGCTTTCATACCCGCCGCCCATCCATAAACCCGCCTGCCCATCCGGTGCAGAGCCGTTGCTTACCCAGATGTTGTAGCCATTATGGCCGGCCGGTGAGTCGAGCAGTGTATGCGGTGCCGTCATTTCATTGATGGATGCTTGCTCAAGAAAACGTTGCCCACGGAGGATGCCCCCGCTGCCGAGCATGCGCAGAAAATCGGCGTACCCGTCCGCTGTCGCAAGCATGCCTTCACCACCCAAGCGGAGTTCGTTTCGCCGGTCGTAGCGCGGCAAGCTACCACCAAAAATATCCAGTTCTGCCGGGTCAGCAACTCGAATGCTACCGTCGGTGCCGGTGAAGTAGGGCAGCAGCGACGCTTGGTCCGGTAGTGTGTATTGCAGTCCCCGAATGCGCAGCGGCTTTGTGATGCGCTCGGCGACCAGCGTTTCCAGTGAGTCGCCGGTCGCGGCCTCCAGCACCAGACCGAGCAGCGTTGTGTTGAGTCCGTAGTAGTAGGCGGCGCCAGGTTGCTGGATTAACGGCAATTCCACCAGCCGCTCAAGGAACTCGTCGCTGTCGGCAGCGCCGGGCAGGTCCTGCGCCGCTGCGAGGCTGTCCAAACATTCGATACCCGTGACGGCGTAATAGAACCCTGCGGTGTGGTTCATCAAATTTCGGAGCGTAATGGGTGTCTCAGCGGGTTCACTTTGCAGCGGGCAACCCGCTTCGCCTGCTGCGAGCGTCGATAGCCGGGTACCGTCCGGGCCTCTCGCCACAGCAAGGGAGCCCAATTCCGGCAGATAGTCGGCGACGGGGTCATCGAGTGAAATCTCGCCGGACTCGATCAGATCCATGGCGAGACTGATCGTCACGATTTTGCTCATCGACCAAATGCGCATCCAGGTTTGACCATCGATATCAGAGTCGGGGAGCAGATCGCGGTTCACGCTGCCATGTTCATAAAGCACACGGCCTTCAAAACTCTCGAGACGGACGTAGATAAACGGATAGTCACCGCGCTCAACAAAGGTGTCGATAACACCGTTCAGCGAAAACGGATCATCGATCGAAACGTCGGCGCGCGCAGCGCCACAGGCCGCCACGATGAGGCCAAGAATTGCACCCAGGAACGCACCATTCCAGCGGTATTCGGTCTTCACTTCGTAGGTCCTCTCCCCAGAGTCCTAGGCAGATGCTAGCAAAAACTTGCGCGAAGGCAGGCGAGACGCAGATTTGTAGAATTTTACGATCACATTATGTGACGTAATTCACACTTGAGCTCGGACTTTTCCGAGCGACGTCTGTCTAGGGGTCGACTAAAATACGGAGAAAAATAAATAGAGATGCTGCAAGCGGTCGGGACGCCGCCGGTATCTCCAACATGCTCGGGGACTTGAATGAAAACCAGAACGATTGCGTCGAGCCTTTGCCTTGGGCTCGCACTTGTGGCATGCGATAACACGACGAACGATACCGCGGCTGGAGATGCGGACACGGCCAGTGTGTCGCCGGTATTTGGTATCCAGCGCAGCGATGACCGCGCGCCCGACACCTTTACCGATACCGTGCAGTTCCGGACGTTGGATGGCACCGGCAACAATCGGCTTCTGGTCGATATGAACAAATCCCACAGCCAGCTAGGTCGGATGGTGACGTCTGATTATGGGGATCTGGCGGCAACGCCCGCCGGGGCTCACCGGCCGAGCGCCCGCATGGTGAGTAATGCGATTTCCGCACAACAGGGAAATCATCCGAATGGTCGGCGTGCGAGCGATTTTCTCTGGCAATGGGGTCAGTTCCTGGATCATGACCTCGACCTCACCGATGGTGTGTCACCGGCTGAAGCTGCCGATATCGATGTGCCGATGGGCGATCCATGGTTTGATCCAGGCCACACCGGCACTGTGACCATCGCGCTCAACCGTTCGATTTTCGACACCGCGACGGGTGACCACGCGCTGAACCCACGCCAGCAAATCAACGAGATTACCGGTTGGATCGACGCGTCCAATGTCTATGGGTCTGACTTAACGCGTGCACGGGCGCTCAGGACGATGGATGGCACCGGGATGCTCAAGACCTCGGAGGGCGGCTACTTGCCCTACAACACCGACGGAATCGCCAACGCGGGCGGGTCCGGTGCCGAGTTGTTTGTCGCTGGGGACGTACGCGCTAATGAGCAGGTCGGCCTTGCGGTAATGCACACCCTGTTCGTGCGTGAACACAATCGCCTGGCAGTCGAGATTGCAACGGCAGAGCCATATCTGGACGGTGAGACCATCTACCAAAAGGCGCGCCGTATCGTGGGCGCTCAGATGCAGGTCATCACCTACAACGAGTTCCTGCCGGTCTTGTTGGGGCAGGATGCGCTCAGCCCCTACACGGGCTACGACGAGACGGTCGATGCGAGCGTCGTCAACGTGTTTTCCTCGGCGGCTTATCGCCTGGGCCATAGCATGTTGAGCAGCCATATTCGTCGCATCGATGCAGGTGGCAACGAGATCGCCGAGGGTCACCTCGCACTGCGCGATGCCTTTTTCCAGCCAGATCGTGTCAGGAATGAGGGTGGCATTGAGCCGGTGCTCCGGGGGCTGGCGAGCCAGATCTGCGAGTCGATTGATGCCCAGGTAGTCGACGATGTTCGCAATGCGCTGTTTGGTGCGCCGGGTGCTGGCGGTTTCGATCTTGCGTCATTGAACATCCAGCGTGGCAGGGATCATGGGCTACCGAGCTACAACGAGACTCGTCGACAGCTTGGCATGTCCATGCGGGCGAGCTTTGCCGAAGTTACGCCTGATGTGGACTTGCAGGCGTCATTGCAGTCGGTCTACACGTCCGTCGATGATATTGATCTTTGGGTAGGCGGACTGGCGGAACCTCGAGTGGGTGCGTCAGCGCTGGGCGAGCTGTTTCATCACATCGTGAAGGATCAGTTTGAACGGTTACGCGATGGAGACCGTTTCTGGTATGAACAGACCTTCAGTGGCGATGAGCTCGAAATCATCCGCAACACGACGCTCGCAGACATCATCCGGCGCAATACGCTGATTCAGGACGAGATTTCGGATGCTGTGTTCGTCGTGCCCTGATCGACAGATCACAAAATTCGACATGCATTTCGACACGTTATTGAGTAGCCTAGACACTTGCTAAACGCGGTGGGCTCTGCGCACCGCGCTTTTTTGTTGTGGGCGCTTGAAGCATGGCCGAACACGGAATAACGACGCAAAGGACGCTGCCGGAGCTTTTCGGGTTTTTCTCGAAGATTCTGGGCCCGGAAAAGCCGTTCTATACGCTGGCAATCGTCTACGGCATCGGCATCAGCTTGCTGTCACTGGCGACGCCGATTTCCGTGCAAATGCTGATCAATACGATCATCAACACGGGTCTCACGACACAGCTCTTTATTCTCTCCGCAACCCTGTTCGTGCTGCTGGCGCTTGCCGGCGTGTTGAACGCGCTGCGCCTGCATATCGTTGACGTCTTCGGCCGGCGTTTCTATGCGCGCATGGTGTCGGAGATTGCTTTGCGGTCGGTCTATGCGCTGAACCCCTACTTTGAAGATCGCGGTATCGGGCCGCTCTTCAACCGCTATTTCGACATCATTATCGTAATGAAGCGCGTGCCTTATCTGTTAGTAGGCGGTTTTTCGATCCTACTGCAGGCGGTCGTCGGTTTTGCATTGACCTCGGCCTATCATCCGGCGTTCCTCGCGTTCAATCTGGTGGTCATTGTCTTCATCTGGCTCATCTGGATTATTTACGGCAAGCGCGCGATCAGAAGTGCCATGCAGCTATCCCACGACAAGCACTCGGCTGCAGCGTGGCTGGAAGGTCTTGGCAGTTCCAATGGCTACTTCAAGACGCACTCCCATGTGGAGGAGGCGCTCGAGCGGACCGATGAAGTCACCAATACCTACATGACTTCGCACAAGCTGCATTTCCGCCACTATTTCTCTCAGGCGATTGCGTTCCTCATGTTGTGGGCGCTCGCCAGCAGCACGCTGCTGGGTCTGGGTGGCTGGCTGGTGATTCAGGAGCAGCTCTCGATCGGGCAGTTGGTCGCGGCCGAGTTGGTGCTCTCGGCGGTGTTTGTTGGCCTCTCCCAGTTCGGCACCTACCTTTCCTACTTCTATGATCTGTGCGCTGCGATCGAAGAGCTCTCGCTGTTCTACGACATCGAACAGGAAGAGGTAAAAGGCGTTGAGGAGCAACTGCCGGGATCGGGTCTTGCCATGGTGGAAGCGCGCGGCGAGACCCGCGGCATTGATATCTCGTTCAATCTGGAACTGCCGCCGAGCGCGCTGGTCTATGCACGAGCACCCAGCTACGCGGTACAGCGCTTGTTTGCGAACTTCATGAAACGTCATGCCGAACCCGATGGCGGCTACATCACCATCGGCGGTGTCGATACCCATTCGATCTCCGCGCATTCCCTGCGCCAGGAGATCATTGTGTTGGATCGGCCGAATACCACCAGCATGTCCATCCGGCAGTATCTGACCCGCAGCCGTGACGGCGTGAATAGTGTCGATATTCTCGAGGTGCTGAGACTGGTCGGTCTCGAGCCGATCATCGCTCAGCTCGACGATGGTCTGGACCATCGTATTGCGATTACGGGCTGGCCATTGTCGCTCGCCGAGATGATGCAGCTGAAGCTCGCATCTGCCATTTTGGCGCGACCCCGAGTCTTGGTGTTGAGCCAGCTCTACGATGTCTTGCCGTACCGGTTGTTGATGGGCGCCTTAGGATCTTTGATCGACGATGCGGAAACCGAAACTACGATCGTCTATTTTTCAAACCGCGAGCCGACGGGCGATTTCAGTCACTTCCTGTATATGGGGCGCAGCCAACAGCGCGTATTCTCCGAGCCGGTATCGTTCTGCGAGCACTTCGATTCGAGAGTCAAGGCGCGCACGCGAACTGAGCATGGCGAGGTGAAGGCGCGCAACTACGTATCTCCGTTTCTTGGCACCGGGACCGAGGTAGCGAGCAGTGACTGACGCGCGCCCACACTCAGAGTTTTTCCATACGTTGAATGAGATCAACGTGCCGAAAACGTCGCGGACGGTCGCCTATTTCCTGGTGTTTTTCGCCATCATGTTGGGCGCGTTTCTCTATTTCGTGCCCTGGGTGCAGACCACGTCCGGCCCGGGGCGTGTGACGGCCTTGAATCCAAACGATCGCCAGCAGGAGATCAACGCGCTCGTTTCCGGTCGTATCGCCGAGTGGTTCGTGCAGGACGGTATGTTGGTAGAGGCCGGTGCGCCGATCGTCACGATTGTGGATAACGATCCATTGGCGCTGCAGCGATTGCAGGCGGCGCGTGACCAGGTGCAGGCGAAGCTGTCTGCTGCAGAGAGCGCGCTTGAGACATCGCAGATTGATGCCAGGCGGACTCAGGATTTGTTCGAGCAAGGACTTGAGTCGAGTCGCAACGCGGAGCAGGCAAGAATCAGAGTGCAGGGGCAACGCGCGTCTGTCGCCGAAGCGTCAGCCGAGCTTAGCCGTATCGAGATCGAGATTTCGCGTCTGGCTGCACAAACCGTGACGGCACCCAGAGATGGTGTGATCCTTTCCGTCAATGCAGGGGATGTTGCGACGTTCATCACTGCCGGGCAGCCCGTAGCGACTTTTGTACCGAGCAATGTGACACGAGCGGTCGAGCTGTTTGTGAATGGCCGGGATGTGGCGCTCGTGCAACCGGGTAACCTTGCGAGGCTTCAGTTCGAAGGTTGGCCCGCCGTTCAGTTCAGCGGTTGGCCCTCGCAGGCAATTGGGACCTTTGGCGGCGTGGTACTCGCGGTCGATGCTTCCGCCCAACCTAATGGTTTGTTCCGGGTGCTCATCGGCGAGGACCCGAATGCGGATGAGAAGCATGCGTGGCCGGAAGATCGGTTTGTTCGATTTGGCGCCAACGTTCGTGGTTGGATTCAGCTCGAGACTGTGACCGTCGGTTACGAGATTTGGCGATTGCTAAACAACTTCCCACCTGATTTTGCGATCAATCCAGGTCCGAGTCAGTGAATTCTCGATTCCTTGCGCTTGCGATCATGCTCTTGGAGATGGTCGTGGCGTCGGCCAATGCACAGGAGTCGGTCTCGCGCGAGCCCGATACGGCAACGCCCTTGACGCTCGAGGAAGTGCTGTCGGCGAGTGCGAAGTTCTTCCCTGCGATTCTGGAAGCCCAGGCTAATCGACGCGAGGCACTTGGAGAGATCACGGTAGCTGCAGGTGGGTTCGATACGCTGGTGCAGGCGGAATCCAGTAGCTACGCGAGCGGCTTTTACGATGGTCAGGCGGCCAAAGGCACCATCACCCAACCGCTGCGTGCCTTTGGCACCAACATTTACGGTGAGTACAAAGTCTCCGAGGGCGACTTCCCCATCTACGAGGACATCAATTTCACCAATCGCGGGGGCACCGCCAAAGCCGGTGTAATTCTGTCCTTGCTTCGGGATCGCGACATCGACGATCGCAGGTTCGCCGAGGTCGATGCGGGATTGGCAGTGCGCGAGGCGGATCTGGATCTATTGTTGACCCAGATCGAGGTCCAGCGTGATGCCGCTCAGGCGTACTGGCGATGGCGTGCGGCCGGACAAACGCTTGCCGTTTACCGCGAACTGCTCCGCAATGCAGAGGAGCGCGATGCCGCTTTGATTCGTGAGGTCAGCAGCGGTGCACGCGCAGAAATTTTTCTTACTGAAAACCAACAGATCATTACCCGCCGCCAAAGCCTTGTCGCCAGTTCACAGGCTCGATTCATGTTGGCGGCCAACCAGTTGTCCTTCTATCTTCGAGATGATGCCGGGCAACCGAAGTTGCCGACAGACGACCGGCTACCGGGCGGCATGGAGGCACTTCCGGGCGTTGTGCCAAGAGCTTTGGATTCTGCTGCTGAGGTGCTAAGCGCCCGCCCCGAACTCATGCGCTTGGAAAATCAGATCCGAAGAGCGGGTAACCGATTGCAGCTTCGTAGGAACGCGCTGAAACCCAGATTCGACGTGAGTCTGGAGCTCGCGTCCGGGATCGGTGGCGTCGGTGAGGGCGGTGTCTCACGCGACAGCACAGACACAATATTTGGCCTCAAATTCTCGGTCCCGATCCAGCGCCGACAGGCCCAAGGCCGTGTCGATCAGGCGCGTGCGGAGCTCGACGCCCTGCAACTGCGCCGCCAGCAGGTCGAAGAGCGCATCGCGCTAGAGCTACAAGGCATTGTGCTGGGATTGACCTTTGCGGAGCAGGTCGCCGACCTTGCAGCCACCGATGTGGTGTTGTCGCAGAAGCTGGAACTGGCAGAAATCGAGCGATTCCGTAATGGTGCCAGTGATTTTTTCCTGGTCAATTTACGTGAGCAGACCGTAGCGCAGGCGCAGATCCGCGAAATTTCGGCCCGACTCGACGCACGTGTTGCTGAAGTCAACTTCGACGCGGGCACTCTAAATTTGCGAAATCTCGCGCTAGAGTGAACTGCGTCACAGTTTTTCCGCTTTCGCCTGCGAATACAGGCAGAGATTATTAAAGCTCCCGCCTAAAGCGACGCTACATATTCCGTCTAGCAGGATTGGCTAGTGGGAGAATACACATGCAACAGCGTCAGGCTGGTTTTACTTTGATGGAAATGATCGGCGTTGTTGCCGTCATCGCCATCTTGGCGTCGATGGCGACGCCGATGATCTTTGATGCGATTCGCAATGCGCGGGTAACGGCGTTTCTTGAGGACGTCAATGTGATGCGTACGGCGGTTGCTCGTTATTACGAAGACACAGGCGATTTTCCGCAGCACATCCCTACGGATGCTCGCGATGGTCGTCGTGCTCTCATCTCGAACTCCAATAACAACCCGATCGGCGGTTGGAACGGTCCGTACATTGAAACTGACCTGGAAAACCCCTTCGTCGATGGCGGCTATCGCGCTGTGTTGAACAGCAACAACGCGAATTATCAGTTCGATCTCGATGGCGATGGGACCGTTGATACCAGTCGGGTCGCGGTGCTGCGGATTGATGGCGCCAGCGAGACAGAGGCACGGAAGATCAGTGACATCATGGACGGTGACGGAGATGTCGACTCAGGGACAGGCGCTTGGTTTGCATCTGGTCGAGTCAAGAAGTTTGGCGCAAGGCAAAACGATCGTCGCTTGTTGATCTTCCTGTCGCGCGAATAAGCGATTCAGAAGCAGCGGTGCAATGAGTGCTCGCAGCACAGACTCGACGGCGGCCTATTGGAGTGAGTTGACCTCCAAGATCGCGGTTACCCAGCGTAAGAAAATGACGCTGGGTGGCCGGCTCAAGGCCGCCGGACTGCTGACCGACGCGCAGCTGGATCTCGCTTTGCGAGAACAGAAGCGCAACGGAAAGTTGCTCGGCGAGGTTTTGATCGATCTCGGTTTCGTTTCGGCGGAGGTCATTACCCAGAACCTCGCGAATGAAGCGCAAACGGAAGTTGTCGATGTCCAGTCGGCAGAGATTCCCGAACACGTTTTACGGCTCGTAGACTACGAGACCGCCAAAAAATACAAGCTGATCCCGTACTCCTTGGTCGACGGCATGTTGACCCTGGTGCTCGCGGATGCGTTCAACGTCGTCGCGATCGATCACATTGAGCGTGAAACGGGTCATACCGTTACGGTTGTGACGGCCCCGGAAGGACACATCCTCGATGCTGTCGCGCGGCACTACACCCAAGGCAGTTCCATTGCCGACACCATCGACCAGATTATGGCCGAGGGCAGTGCAGCGGCCGAAGATGAAGCGGTCAATGAATCGCCTTTGGTTCGATTGGTCGACCAGCTGATTTCCCTCGGCATCAAAAAGGGTGCAACCGATATCCATATCGAGCCCGCCGACAAGGTCGTACGGGTGCGCATGCGTATCGATGGCGTAATGCGTCAGGAAGTGCTGATTCCGAAGCTGATCCAACCGGCGCTTACCGCTCGATTGAAACTGATCGCGAATCTGAACATCACGGAGAAGCGCGTCCCGCAGGATGGTCGTATCCGCTTCGATTATGGTCAGCACCACGTCGATCTGCGTGTTTCGACACTGCCGACCAATGTCGGCGAGAGTGTGGTCTTACGTATTCTCGACCGCAGTGCGGCACAGTTGTCGCTGGGTGATCTTGGCTTTTCGGCCAAGCACAAAGACGACATGGAACAGTTCGTTGGCCTGCCGTACGGGATGGTGTTGGTCACCGGACCAACGGGTAGCGGTAAGACGACCACGCTTTACGCGTCGCTGAAGCTGGTACAGGCCGAAGAGCGCAGCGTGTTTACTCTCGAAGACCCAGTGGAGTATTCGCTCGGATCCATTCGTCAAACGCAGGTGCGTCCCGATGTCGGCATGGACTTTGCGGCGGGACTGCGCGCGCTCTTGAGGCAGGATCCTGACGTGATCCTCGTAGGCGAGATTCGTGATCTCGAGACGGCCCAGCTTGCGACAAGAGCAGCCCTCACCGGTCATCTTGTGCTCTCGACGCTGCATACCAACGATGCTGTTGGTGTTATCCCGCGACTCGTCGATATGGGCGTGGATCGTTACATGTTGCCCGCGGCGTTATCGGCGATTGTTGCCCAGCGACTAGTACGTATGCTGTGCCATCACTGCCGTCGGCCGGTTCAACGACCGGATGAGTTGATTGAATCGCTCGGCTTGCAGGACATGGTACCGCCCAACGCGACGCTGTATGAACCCGGTGGTTGCGTGCACTGCAATGGTACTGGTTTCCAGGGCCGCTCCGCTATCTACGAAATTCTCACCGTCGATGAGCGCTTTCATGGACCAATCATCTCGGGTGCGAGCGCCGGTGACCTCAAAAGTCTGGCCTCCGAGAGCGGCATGATTCCGATGCTGAACGACGGCATTGCCAAAGCAATGGCCGGTGTGACTTCTCTCGATGAAGTCCTGCGCGTGGTGCGGTAGGGAATCGATATGCCCCAATACGCCTATCACAGTGTGGATCGAGCTGGTCGAATTTCCGATGGCACGATGGTTGCCGACAACGAGCAGGTACTCGAAAACAAGCTGCGAGAGATCGGCTATTGGCTCGTCGACGCGAAGGAAAAGTCGCCGACGCGTAGTCATGGTCGCGGCAAAGTGCCGCGCCGCGAGCTGATTGACTTCTTCATGGGTGCGACGTCCTTGTTGATCGCCGGCATACCCATTGCCAGCACCATCTCTGCGATGGCGGAGGAAACCGAGCAACCAATTTTGCGTCGAGTGCTGCAGGACATCAGCATCAATGTCCAGGCCGGTAACGAGGTCTCCGAGAGTATGCGGGCCTACCCGGACGTGTTTTCTGAGCAGATTTGCAACCTCGTGCGAGCGGGCGAAACGGGCGGCAGTCTGACTGAAGTGTTCAAAGACATTGCGCACCATCTGGAGTGGGTTGATCGCATCATGGCTGACGTCAAGCAGGCCACGATCTACCCGACCATGATCCTTTCGGCAGTCGCAGGGTTAGTCGCCCTGATGTTCTTGTTTGTTGTACCTCGCTTCGCACAAATTTTTGCTGAGCTCGATATGGCTCTACCGGCGCTGACGCAGGGTGTTGTCCGACTCGGGGCGATCACGCAGCAATACTGGTGGGTAGGTGTGGTTGCGATTGTTGGCCTGATCGTCGGCTTGCGGGGGATGCGCGCCGCACATCCAGCGCTCGCGCTCCGTCTTGACTCGGCAAAGCTCAACATCCCGATTCTGGGCAGTGTGCGTCGCATGCTCGTGCAATCGCAGTTTGTCCATAACCTCGCGCTCATGTTGAAAGCGGGCGTCCCCATTTTGGAGGCGCTGAAACTCTCGCAGGGCGTTAGCGACAACCTTGTTATGGATCGTGCGGTGCAGGATGCGGCGACTACGGTCGAGAAGGGTGGCCGAATCAGCGAAGCGCTACGCAATCACCCGGTGGTCTCCTCGTTGACGCTGCGCATGATCGTGGTCGGAGAGGACTCCGGTCGGCTAGATACGACGCTTCAACAGGTATCGGATCGCTTCGATGAAGAGATTCCGCGCCAGATCAAACGTGTTTTCGCCATCGTCGAGCCGTTGATCACGATGACACTGGTTGTCGTTGTGGGCCTGATCGCAGCCTCGCTGTTCCTGCCGATGTTCTCTCTCGTATCGGGGTTAGGCGCATGAGCCGGCAAAGCGGATTCACCTTGATGGAGCTCATCGGCGTCATGGCCATTTTGGCGGTTCTGTCCGCGGTGATCGCGCCGAGTATCGTCGGTACGGTCAACGATGCGTACGGCCGCGCAGAGGCAGCAAATCTTCGACAGATCGCTGAAGATCTCGAGCTCTTTATCCGCCGTAACTCGCAGATTCCCTCAGGTGCACTCGGCGACTGGACCGCAGCGGTCGGCACGCTCAGCGATGCTCCGGTAAATGACCTCGCTTTGAATCGTCGTGGCTTCCAGCGCGTGCTCTACTTCGATCCCAACTTCTTCGTTGCCAGTGGTGGGTTTGCCGGTTATCTCCAAACCGGTGGTCTGACGGCACCGCCGCTGTCGCCCCGGGTCATGCTGATTTCAAACCTGCGTGGCAATGTCACCGGTCTGACCAATAACGCCGCTGTATTCGATGACATCTGGAATCAGCGTCCGACCGCGGCGTTGTTCGAGTCGGACACACTGTTCGTTCAGCGCCTGAATCTCGGACGTTTGTTCAAGGAAGTGCTGGTGTCCAGTGCGGCACCGAATCAGGCGGCGATTTCGTTCAATAACGCGCCGGCGATCGCGGTTCCCGCCGCCGGGCTGTTGAGCGAGGGTGTGCTATCGCGCTTCGTGTTACAGGACTCGCGCGTCTTGCTCTACGCCGACCCGTTTCCGATTGGTGGTCTCCAGACCGCCTACAAAGCAACGGAAGATTTGGGGTTGAGGTACACCGACCTCGGCGGCACTTTCGGGTGGTTGCAGCCATGAGTATCGAATTCTCCATTGAATGGGCGTATGGCGAGTTTCGTATCGCGAGGATTCGTGGCGGTGAAGTGCTTGAGTCCTGGAAGTCTCCAACCTCGGTAGATGACCTTAGCGATCTCTCCGATGCTTTGGCTGCCGCTGCAGAGGTTGTCGATCTCGGACGCGGCGGTTCGGTGGCCATCGCCTACGAGGACGATTTGCACACGCACGATTTCCTCGAATTGCCACCGATGTCACGCCGTGACCGACTGCGCTATCTGCAGCGCTATGTCGATAGCAATAAACCCTTCGACGGTGCCGCTTCCTGGCGTGCGCACCCGGTACGCCGAAACAAGGTCAACGGGGTGTTGTTGCACCTGTTGCCGAAGTACGTTCTCGATGGGTTGATGCGAGTTTGCGCAGAGTACTACCTGATTCCGAAATTGATGGTGCCGCTGACCGAGATCATGTCGCGGTTCGTACCATCACTGGATCGGGACTCTGACGATGCGTTGTTGCTGATCGCGCTGTTTGATAACCGCACACAGATGCTGATCTCCGATGCTGAAGGCGAAATCCTGTTCGTTCGCGAGCTTAGCTATCCGTGGACGGCGGAAACCAATGGCCGGTTGGTGCTCGATATCAACCGAACGATTGGCTACTCCAAGCAGCGGATCGGCGGCATGATCTCCGAGGCTTGGGTGATTGGGCCGAACGCGGCCGAAGTTTCCGATGCGCTGGAAGAGCGCATCGATGCCAAGGTGCTCTACGACGACCGGGCGGCTAAGCCAGCCTTCTGGATGCACCAGGTCATCGCATTACCGCTGTCTTTGCACAGCAACTTTGTTTCTCTGTTGGCGCGTGGGTCCATCAGTGGCAAAACGCTTTTTCGCGCAGCACTGATGGCGACAGCGGTCATGATTACTGCTGCGATAGGTGTTGCCGCTGCTGTCGAGTTTGCAATCTGGAACCACCGCCCGGATGTGGTTTCGTTATCCGCCCAAATCGAGCAGCGGCAGGAAGAGATCGAGGTGCTGGAGCAAGAGGTCGTTCGGATGGATGCCGAGGCGCGCAAGCTCGACATCCTGAACCTGGATGCCTTTAATCTGCCCGGCCTGTTTTTGAGTCGATTGTGGGAAATTGTCCCTCAAGGCCTGATTGTGACCGAGGTCAGCATCCAGCGCGAGGGTGAGGGCTGGACACTGGACATTCAGGGCGTCTCGCCCGAGTCGCTAGGTGCAATTGCGCCATTACTTTCCGAGCTCGAGTCCAATCTGACGGGAGAGCCGTGGAACGCGACGATCGCCCAGTCTTGGGAAGCTGCGTGGATGAGTCAGCTTGAGCAGGGTCTCGCAGCAAACGGCGGGGCGGTCGGCTTTGAAGTGCAGGGGCTATTGCGATGACTACACTGCGCGACGATTACGATCCCAATGACATTCCGCTGAACTCCTCCGCGATTCACCGGATCGATTCCAGTCTGTTCGAGCTGAGCCTCGAAGACGATGTCGATAAGGATGCGGGCGCAGCCAACAGCGACGCGGCTCTGGCGACCGATTCCCCCATCGAGCGAACTTTCAGCCACAAGGTCTCCGCGAACGTTCGCGCGCAGCGCTGGTTGAATCGACTTGCCTACCAGATCGCACGTAGTCGTGCCTTGCAGGCGACTTGGGCGATGATCGTTATCGCTTCGATTGCGACGCTCTACCTGACGTTGACCTATCGGATCGAGCACATCGACGACAACCTGATCCTGATGCAAGAGTTAGGTGAGCTCGATACACGAGTACTTAGTCTCGAGCGCGAGTTTCTGTCACAGGACATGCAGTCCCTGAAAGACAGTGTCCAGAGTGCCGATACTCGACGGGTCTTCCTGGATTACCGTGCGCTCGCGGTCTGGCTCAGCGAGAAGGCGAGCTTCGCCGAGCAACTGGGGCTTGAGTTCAGCTACACGTTGGGTGATAGCGAGGCGTCCGCGATTGAGGGCATGTTAGAGGTGCCGATCATGATGGTGCTGGGGAGTGAGATCAGCAACGAACAGGTCTATCTGCGCGCTCTGGAATTCCTTAAACGTGTGGTCAGCACTCCATTCTATGTCGAGCTGTCGGAAACCACACTGCGTGGTGAAGGTAAAGGCGCACGCGAGTTGAATGCGACGTTGCGGGTCTGGGTTCACTCAACGGTTAAGGCGGCAAGCGATGCTGAATAATCGCTGGCTTGTATTCGGTCTCGCCGGGCTCGCGGTGCTGTTGATCGGCATGAATGTGCTCAGGCCGCTACTCGACGCGCGTGAGGAGGATTGGGTGCCGCCTGATGACCCGAGTTACTACGATGTGGACATCGAGAACGACCTAACGGGCACCGGTATCGACACGCCACTGCAAGGCGCTCAGTTCGATTCCGCGCAGCTTGCGATTTCTAGTATCAATGTAGCCGCTCTGCATTGGGACGAGCGCCCGGCGCGAGACCCTTACGTGCCGAGTGCAACCGTGTCTGAAGCGGCCCTCAATGCAGTACAGGCTGCGGTCGAGAGCGCCCCCAGAGTAATGGCACCGACTTCGGTGCGCTGGCCAATCGTGTCCGCGGTCGTCGATTCCCGTCGGCATCAATACGCGGTGGTCGATGGCGAGATCCGCAAGCCAGGCGATCGATTCGGTGGCTTCGAACTGGTCGGTATCGAACAACAATCAGTGAGGCTGGCACACGCCGCAACGCGCAGTGCAAAGCAAGTGAAGGTGAGTACAAAATGAAAGGAATGATTCTGCGGGCAGGATGCCTGATCGCCCTGTTTACGATGACAGGGTGTGCTGCACTCTGGCCACCTGAGCAACAAGCGCGAGACTACGAAGCCGAGCGCGCTGTACGTGATGAGTTGTGGAGTCGTCCACCCGCGCCACCGCGCATGACGCCGGAGCCTGAAGAGGCGCCGGTGGCCGATCCAGACCCGGAGAACCTCTACACATTTGTGGCCAATGAGCTTCCGGTTGCGCAGGCGTGCCGACTTTTTGGCAAGGCTTACAACCTCAATATGGTGGTTGAGCCTGATGTGAGTGGCACCGTGAGCGTCGATCTGCAGGACTTGCCGTTTGCCGAGGTCATGGAGTCTTTGCTGGGTGCCAACGGCTATTTCTGGGAGCGCCGCGGCAACATCGTGTATGTCAGATCATGGGAGACGCGTATCTTCACGATCGACTACATCCGATTAGTGCGCTCCGGCCAGGGCTCAAGCATGGCTCAGGTCAGCTCTAGCGCTCAGGTTGGAGGCGCCGGGGGTGCTGCTGGCGGACTGGGCGGTGGTGGTGCAGTTGGTGGCGGCGCTGATGGCGGCGCGGCGGGTGCAATCTCCATCATGCAATCCGATAGCGTGGACTTTTGGGTCGAGCTGGAAGGTCAGCTCGAGAAACTGGTGTCCGAGGAAGGACGCCTTGTCATCAATCGACTGGCCGGCACTGTTCAGGTGACCGACGCGCATCCGCGTGTTGAGGAAATCGCCTCCTTTATCGAACAGCTTAACCAGGCGATCTATCGGCAGGTCGATATCGAGGTCAAGATCGTCGAAGTTGAACTCAACAACGATCAGGCGCTCGGGGTCGACTGGTCACGGCTTGTCCGTGACGGCGATGGTGAGTTTCTGGATGGCAGTCTTTCTACCATCGTCGTCAGCCCCGCGGGTGGACTCGACGCATTGTCCGGAACTGCCAACCTGACTTTCAGTGATATCGATGGCGGTCTGAATCGAATCACGGCGGTCGTGGAAGCGCTGCAAGAGCAGGGCAAGGTGGACATCGTGTCTCAACCGCACATTCGAACGCTCAACAATCAGTCTGCTTTGATTAAGGTCGGGACTGACCGCACGTTCTTCCGTCGCGAACAAAGCACGGGTACAACGGCCGCCGGGGCCCAGACATTCGCTACCGATGTGCCGCAGGTTGTGACGGAAGGCATCGTGCTTTCGATCACACCGCAGGTTTCCAAGGCGGGTTGGATCACTCTCGACGTGTCGCCAGTCGTCACGAGAGTGTCCAGTGTCAGCGAGGTGCTTGACGATAACGGTATCGTGCAATCAACGGCGCCGAATCTCGATATCAGTCAAACGTCTTCGCTGGTGCGAGCGAGAAGTGGTGAGACGATTGTGATCGGCGGATTGATCCAGAGCCAGGAAACAGAGGCTCGACGCTCGGTGCCGGTACTGTCGCGGATTCCGCTTATTGGTCGCCTGTTCCGATCGAACTACACAATCGAGACGCGCAAGGAGTTAATCCTGATGGTGACGCCAAGGCTGATTAGTACTTAGGCGGCCGGTCGGTACTCGCGCAGAGTAGCGCGCAGGCGTAGTTTCTCTTTTCGGTACTGCTCGATCAGCACCGGAAGATAATCGAGTTCTGGCGCAAGCCAGAGCTCGGTTTTTCTCGACGAACCAGGTGACTGGTGTCGCACACCTACGACGTCATAGCGCTTGCGCCCGACCTTGACGTTGCGCTGCCCGATATTCGTGATCTCGAGAATCTTCTGTCCATCGGGATCAAAAATCGCGTAGCGATCATTCCTCTCACTCTCGGTCTCCAGATCGAGCATCAACTGATACTGCACCGATACTCGGTCAAACAGCGGAGCCGCGAAATCGGTATCGACCTCGACCGGTGTTTGATCTTTCAGTGCAATACTTCCCGTCAGCGTTTGTTCGTCGTGATCAAACGCAATTCGTATTTCGCCCTTCTCGCGGCTGAGCTGGTCGACAGAGTGATACTCGCTGACCACGACAAACGTATCGTCGATCGAAAACTCGCTTTGCTCGCGAATCCGACCGCCACCGGCGATCAGTCGTGCGATGCCGGTTGGCTTGATGGCGTGAATGGCCGTGTAGTTGCCCTGCTCGTCGACATCCAGAACGGTATTCAGGCGGCCGCTAACACCACTGATGCTGACCTTATATTCAGCCTGATGCGGGGTCAGCGTCGGTGCTTCGGCATAACTGTTCATCGCCAGTAAGGTGGCGGCAAGGGCAATCCATCGGGTAAGCATCGCTGTTTCCCGCTTCATCTCAAACTGGCTTCGCATTGTGCCATCACGGACATGACTGCAGCCTGAACGCGTTGGCGTTCGGCTTCCAGTGCATTCACCGGAGTCTTTGGATCGATGAAGCAAGGCTCCCCAATGCCCACGACCACTTTGGCAAAAGGTTTGGGAATCATGAAGCGATCCCACCGATTGAGATACCAGGCGCTACTGGCTGCTGCGGCCATTGGAACGATCGGCGCCTTGCCGATTCGCGCCATGAGGATCGCACCTTCCTTGAACTCGTATTGTGGGCCCCGCGGGCCATCGGCAGTCGTCACGATGGAGTATCCGCGACGCATCATTTGCTGCATGTCGCGCAGCGCGAGCGCGCCGCTTTGGTTCGCCGAACCCCGGATGACTTCTGCACCCCAGCGCCGGGCGATGCGTTCCGGTACGTCGCCGTCCACTGAACCGGAAACCAGATAGCAGCCTTTGAAGCCACCCCGTATCCAGCGAGCGATTTCGGTTGAGCACAAGATATGATGCTGGTGCCAGTAGCTCGGAGCCACCGGCGAGTCTTGCTGCTCGAGCCACTCGAGGTGCGCCGCACCGATCACTGGCTGGTATCGATAGCTCTTGTGCAAGAGCCACAGGAGAAAACGTGCTACGGGTAATCCCAGCGCATAGTAAATTCGCCGACCGACGGTCAGGCGTCGCTGAGACGCAGTGCTGCGGCGCGATTCGATCGACTTGGGATCAGGGGATTCCGGCATGGCGCGTGCAATATCCTAGACAACCCGGGCAATGTACAATTGTAGGGATAAATTTTCCGCACGACGTTTTCGATGTCAGCATCAACCATGTCAAGTATCCGGCCGCCAGGGCCTGTCGAACCAGCGGATCTGGGCATCGATCAGCCGACACTCGAGCTTTTGCGCGAGGCGGCCGAAGGGCACGGTCCGGTCGTCAGGTTCGTGTCGGCGTCCGGCAGAAGCTCGGTGTATGTCGAGGACCCCGAGCTTGCGCAGAAGCTGCTGGTCCGTAAGCACGGCCAGTCGAGTAAGGGCCGTGGTTTTGAGCGCGTCAAAATGCTGCTGGGTAATGGGCTGATCGTCAGCGACGGTGATCATTGGCGTCGTAGCCGCACAATGGTGCAACCTGCCTTCAAGCCACGCTCTATCGAGCGCATGGCCGATCGGATGCTGGAGCACTCGCGAATGATGGCCGCTGACTGGTTGAGTGCTGCTGAGTCGGGTGCCCAGGTCGATCTGGCTGAAGCAACAACGCAGTTCGGATTGGGTGTCATTGTCGATTGCATTTTTGGCGATGACGTCGACGCTCGAAATGCGGCAGCACCGGACAGCCGATTCGCGTTTCTGCGTCCTGACGCCGCAAGAGACTTATCCATGGTGCAGGCGGCGCGTGCACTCAGGCAATGGATCACCAGTGTTGTAGAGCAGCGCGTGCAATCCGCTGAATCGCGGCAGGACTTCCTCGGACTGTATCTGGATGCGCGTGACAAGAACGATGAGCCGTTCTCGGAACGTGAGCTGCTGGATGAGATGATCACGCTGATCGTTGCCGGATTCGAGACGACTGCCAATACGCTGACCTGGGTCTGGTATGAACTCGCCCGTCATCCAGAGATCGCCACGCTCGTGCGGGATGAACTTGTTGGATCGGGAGCGCCAGATCAGGTCTCGCTTGAATCGGTGGAGCAATTGCCGCTGACGCTGCAGGTGCTGCAAGAGACCTTACGATTGTATCCACCGGTATGGCTTTATACCCGCCGGGCGAACGAAGACATTGAGCTTGGCGACTTTCACGTATCGGAGGGTGAGCAGATCTATCTCTCGCCCTACCTCACGCAACGCAGTGCGCGGTACTGGGAGTCACCGGACCAGTTTATGCCACAACGGTTCGAATCTGCTGGGCAAAAAGCACAGGGCCTCGCGTTCTTCCCGTTTTCGTTGGGTCCTCGACGCTGTGTTGGTGAACATTTCAGTTATCTCGAAATGAAAATCCAGCTCGCGCGCATACTACCGCTGTTGACGCCTGTTTTGGATTGCCCCGAACGCACGCCCGAGTGTGAGTTTGCAATCAATCTTCGCTCTCGCGATCCCATTTTTTTGACACTGACTACGCGGGAGAATCCACCGCAATGACCCGATCACTGATCGACGTGCTCGAGCGCGCGAAAGATACGGACCGAAGTATTCGATTTGTAGAGTCGAGCGCCGACGACGTAGTGCCGCTAGCCACGCTTTGGCAGGACGCCAGTCTGTTGCTCGGTGGTCTTCAGCGGCAGGGCGTGTCGGCCGGGGATCAGGTTGTGATCTTTACCAAGAGTAACCGACAGTTCTTGACCGGCTTTTGGGCAGCGGTGATGGGGGGCGTGGTACCGGTGCCCGTAGCGGTTGGAATCAGTGACGAGCATCGACATAAGTTGCTGCGAATTCTGGATCAGCTCGAGTCGGGTTTCCTGCTCACCGACGGTGATCTGCATAGCCGGTTGATCGGGTTTGCCGAAGCCAACGGACGCTCGGAGGTCTTGCCCAGCCTTCTGACTCGAAGTGTGCGATTCGATGATGTCGACCTCTCAGCACCAGGCACTCGGGCGACGCAGGCAGGCGATGCGCTGGCCTTCATTCAGTACTCGTCCGGTTCAACGGGCGACCCTAAGGGCGTTTGTCTTACGCATAACAACGTGTGTACCAATATCGACGCCATCGTGGCCGCGACCGGTTGGCGATCCGATGACATGAGTCTGAGCTGGATGCCGCTGACGCACGACATGGGGTTGATCGGTTATCACCTTTCAATCATGGCGGCAGGCGCGGAGCATGCGGTAATGGATACCAACCAGTTCGTGCGACGCCCCTTACAGTGGATGGAAAAGGCGCATGAGCTGCGTGCCACGCAGCTGTGTTCGCCAAACTTTGGTTACAAGCACTTTCTAAAGTTGTTTGAGCGCAAGGGTCTACCGGCTGGCACCGATCTCTCGAGCGTGCGCCTGATCCTGAACGGCGCAGAACCGATCTCTGCGCAGCTGTGCAATCAGTTTCTTGATGCGTTAGCGCCACTGGGCTTGAAGCGCAGTGCCATGTTCCCGGTCTATGGGCTTGCCGAAGCGACGGTGGGGGTCACCGTGGGAACGCCAGGCAGCGAATTCCAGACCGTAGTCGTTGATCGTCACAGCGTGGTGATTGGGGAGCCGTGGAAGTCTGCGACAGAAGGTGATGAAGATGCGGTGACCTTCGTCAAGGTAGGCCGTCCGATCAACGACGTTGCGCTTCGCATCGTCGATGACTCCGGCGACATTCTGACTGATGGGCGCGTGGGACATATCCAGCTCAAGGGCGGTAGTGTCACCAGCGGCATTTACGGTGATCCGGACGTGACGCAGTCCTTGTTCAGTGATGATGGATGGCTACACACGGGCGATTGCGGTGCGATGATCGAGGGTGAGCTGGTTGTGACCGGTCGCCAGAAAGATCTGATCATTGTTAATGGGCAGAACTATCTGCCGCATGATCTCGAAGATTTGCTCAGCACACTGCCTGGCCTTGATCTGAATAAGGTCGTGGTTGCTAGCGCACCGATTATCGGTGGCGAGGAACGCGAGCGAATTCTGGTGTTTGTGCTGCATCGCGGCGATGCCCAGTTGCCGGAGGAAATGCGGGACGCCGTGATACGTCGACTTGGCGAGCAGGTGGGATTGCAGGTGGATCATGTGATTCCGGTCGCGAGAATCCCGAAAACAACCAGCGGAAAGGTGCAACGTGCTGCGCTCGTTCGTCAGTTCATGGAAGGTGAATTCGATGATGTACTCGTCGTGGCAGATGAGAGCGTTTCTGTTGAGGACGATGATCCGCTCGTTGCTTCGCTGTTGCAGATCTGCGCAGAGCACGCCAAAGACGTGAAAATCGGCGCAGACGATAACCTGTTCGAAGTCGGCGTTAGCTCGCTCACGTTGTCAGAAATTGTTCTGGGCATCGACGAGCAGTTCCCCGGTCAACTGGATATCAGCGATCTGTTCGATGTGCCAAGCATCCGGGAAGTCGCGCAGTTTCTGCGTGACAAGGGCGTCTCCGGCTGAGAGACCACGGCCGGTCTGATACTCTGTCGGCCGTTCCTTCCCGGAGATACCACCTATGCTGCGTCTGTTAGCGCTTGCTGCCACTCTTGTCGGCGCCTCTGCCTTTGCAGGTGGCGACTACGAATCACCGCTATGGCCGGACACCACCTACGACCCGTCCGTACCGACGATTGAATCAGTGTTGGGGTATGCGCCGGGTAGCCGGATCAGCCACCCCTCAGAGGTGATGCGCTACTTCGAGGCGCTTGCGTCCGCAGTGCCGGACCGTATTCAAATAGAGCAGTACGCGAGCAGCTGGCAAGGTCGACCGCTGATCTATGCAGTGGTTACCGATGCGGAAAACCTTGCCCGGATCGATGAGATCAAGGCGGGCATGCAATCGCTGCAAGATCCTCGCAAGACGCCGGCTGATGCTGCTTCAGAACTGATCGATTCGCTGCCTGCCGTCACCTGGCTTTCATACAGCGTGCATGGGAACGAAATCAGTCCTGCCGATGCCGCCATGGTGACGGCTTACCATCTGCTCGCCGCACAAGGCGACGCCCGTGTTGACGCGATCATGAACGAGACTGTGGTCGTCATCGATCCTGTGCAAAACCCGGATGGCCGTGCGCGTTTTGTCAGTCATTTTGAAAACAACACCGGACTGGTTGCCTCGAACGACCGGATCGCGGCCGAACACGATGAACCGTGGCCCGGCGGCAGAACCAACCACTATCTCTTCGATATGAACCGGGACTGGTTCATCCTGACTCAGCCGGAGACACGCGGTCGAATCGCAGCACTGCAAGAGTGGTACCCGGTCGCATTTGTGGATGCGCATGAGATGGGTTCGGACAGTACGTACTACTTCTCACCCGAGGCAAAACCGTTCAATCCGCACATCGCAGCCGATCAGCGCGCGAGCCTCGAACTGTTTGGACTCACCAACGCCGGATTGTTTGACAGCTTCGGTATCGACTATTTCACGCGTGAGATTTTCGATGCGCTTTATCCCGGCTACGGTGCAAGCTGGCCGCTGTACTTCGGCAGCATTGCAATGACGTATGAGCAGGCTTCAGCAAGGGGCTTACGCGTCAGGCAATACGATGGCAACGACATGCACTACTCGGAGACCGTCCGAAACCACTTTGTTGCATCGATGGGAACGGCGGAGACCGTCCAGGTGAATCGCCGCAAGTTTCTGCAGGAGTTCTATGACTATCAGGTGAGCGCGATTGCCGAAGGGCGTCGTGAGCGCACCAAGGCATACGTGATTCCCGCTCAAAGCGATCAGGATGCCGCGGACAAGCTCGCCGGATTGCTCGTGATGCAGGGTGTCGAAGTTGGCAAGACAACCCGTGAGCTTCGTACGTGTGGCAATGAATATGCGCCGGGAAGCTATGTGATCAATCTGGATCAACCGGCCAAACGCTTGCTGCGGACTCTGATGGATAGCGATGTGCCCATCGATGAGCGCTTCATGGAAGAGCAGGAGCGTCGGCGTGCAAAAGGGCTCTATGCCGAGCTCTACGATGTCACGGCCTGGTCACTTCCCTTGATGATGAATGTGCGCACGGATACCTGCACGAGACGTGTTGCCGGAGACTTTGAGGCGGTCGCGCCGCAATTTCAGCAACCGGGTACGTTTACCGCCAAGAGCAACGCGGTCACCTATCTGGTTCCGTGGACTGGCGCCGGCGCTGTGCGACTGGCTGTCTCCGCGTTGCAGGCGGGCTATGTCATCAAGACGACCGATAAAGCGTTCACACATCAGAGTGTCCGGTATCCGGCTGGTACGGTCATTATCGACGTCGCGGACAATGACGCCTCGCTAGGATCATGGCTGAGCGAAGCGGCGGCGACCACCGGCTCGGATGTGGTTGCCGTGGCGGACACCTGGGTTACCGATGGCCCTAATTTCGGTAGCGAAAATGTCCAACGCCTACCCTCACTCGAAGTGGCGATCGCCTGGGATGATCCCGTTTCGCCTTACAGCGCTGGCAACACGCGTTTTGTGATCGAGCAGCAGTTCGGCCTACCGGTGACGCCAATTCGCCTCTCCCGTCTGGGGCGTGCCGATCTTCGCCGCTACCACGTGCTGATCCTGCCTGAGGTTTATGGCAGCTATCGGAGCGAACTGGGCACCAGTGGCATCGAGAATCTGACCGATTGGGTCGCTGACGGTGGTGTGCTGATTACGCTGGGTAACGCAACGCGGCTTGCGGCGGACCCGGATGTCGATTGGTTACCCATCCGTCGGGAATATGCGGCTGTCGATGAAGACGCTGAAGCTGGGTCGGAAACCGATACCGAGGAAGCGCTGGTGGAAGGCAGTGTTATCGAGGATGACGAGGCTTACGCGGCGGCCATCGAGGGTAATGAGAACACACCGGACTCGGTGCCGGGTGTTCTGCTTCGTGCGAAGAGTGACCCCGACCACTGGTTGGCGGCGGGTGTAGCAGAAACGCTGAACGTCCTCGTTCGGGGCAGTGATGTGTATACACCGGCCAAGCTCGGTGAGGCGACCAATGTGGTGCGGTTCGAAGGACCCGATGAGCTGCTCGCAGGCGGCTATCTGTGGGCGGAAAACGCGGATCAACTCGCCTACAAACCGTTTGTCGTGCACGACTCCGCAGGTCGCGGCGAGATCATAGGCTTTACCTACGATCCGACGGTCCGCGCATATCTCGATGGTCTTAATATGATTTTCATGAACGCGATTATTCGCGGCGCGGCGCACGCCCGCCCTATACGTTAGGCGCGTCCGGCGGGCTTTGCTAGACTCCGAGAGCTTTTGAATTCATTGGGAGTGGAGCATGAAGTGGTGGACATTGATCCTGTCTGTGGCCTTGGTCGCAGCTTGTTCGAGCGAAGAGTCTTCGGAGAGTACGGAAGTGTCGACAACGGAAACCTCCATGGCGGCTGATGAATCGGCGGAGGATCCCAACGTCTGGCTGGAAGAGGTAGAAGGCGAGCGAGCGCTCGGCTGGGTGGAAGAGCAGAACGAACGCTCGCTGGCAGGTCTGACAGCCCAGCCCGCTTTCGAATCCAACCTTGAAAAGGCGATGGAGCTCGCGGTCTCCAACGACCGAATCCCGTACGGTTCGATTCGGGATGGCAAGGTCTACAACTTTTGGCAGGACGAGCAAAACGTGCGGGGATTGTGGCGTCGCACTTCTCTCGAGTCCTATGCGTCCGACAATCCGGAATGGGAGACCGTGCTCGATTTCGATGCGTTGGCGAAAGCTGAAGACAAGAACTGGGTGTTCAAGGGCTCGAACTGTTTCCGCCCTAAAGACGCCGAACGCACTTTGTGTCTGATCAGCCTCTCGGATGGCGGGAAGGACGCGGTCATCCTGCGTGAATTCGACCTCGACGAGAAAGCGTTTGTCGATAGTGGTTTTGTCACCGCCGAGGCTAAGCAGGGCGCCGCATGGATCGATCATGACACTGTGCTCCTGGCGACCGATTGGGACAGCGACGGAGCGACCCTGACCGAATCGGGCTATCCGTCGAGTGTGCGATTGTGGCGGCGCGGACAGCCGTGGAACGATTCCGAAACGCTATACACGGGTGACAAGACCGATGTTGGCGTGTGGCCGTGGTCTAGCGAGCTCGACAGCGGCGAAGTCATCTACGGTGCTGTTGAAGCCGATACGTTCTTCACATCGACAATGTGGCTACTCAGCAAGGGCGAACCTGAGGCAATGCCGTTGCCGCAGAAGTCATCGCTCAGTGGTCGACTGGGCAGCCAGCAGTTTGTGACACTCCAACAAGACTGGAACGTACAGGACAAGGCGTTCGAGTCCGGTGACCTGGTCGCATTTGATCTGGACGCGTATCTCGAAACCCTGGAGCTGCCGGAAGTTGAACTGGTATTCCGAGCCAATGATCGGCAGGCCGTCAACGGCGTGGCGGTAGCCAAGGGCGCTGCAATTCTCTCGATCAACGACAATGTAGCGAGCCGCCTGTTGTTGCTGTCGCAGGGTGAACAAGGCTGGGTCACGGAAGATATCGAGTTGCCGGACACCGGCCAGGCGAGCATTTACTTCGCAGACTCGAACGAGGACACCGTGTTCATTAATTTCGAGGGCTTCCTCACGCCGGATACGCTGTTGTCCTACAGCGCCGCTTCGGGTGAGATGACACCGTTGAAGTCGCTGCCACCGAAATTCGATACCGAAGGTCTTACGGTGTCGCAATTTGAAGCGGTATCCAAAGACGGTACGCGCGTTCCCTACTTCGTTGTTCACCGCGCCGATATCCCACTCGATGGCACGACACCCACGCTGCTTTATGGATACGGTGGTTTTGAAGTTTCGTTGCGCCCGAGTTACTCCGGCAACATTGGTCGCCTGTGGCTCGAGCAAGGCGGTGCGTATGCGTTGGCCAATATTCGCGGTGGCGGCGAGTTCGGTCCCAAGTGGCACCAGGCTGGTCTGAAGCAAAACCGGCAGCGCATCTATGATGACTTCATCGCGATTGGCGAAGATCTTATCGACCGCAAAATCACCTCTCAGGAACACCTTGGGATTATGGGTGGGTCGAATGGTGGCTTGCTGATGGGTGTGATGCTGACCCAGCGCCCGGACCTCTGGAATGCAGTGGTGATCCAGGTGCCGCTACTCGACATGCTGCGCTACCACAAGCTATTGGCGGGCGCGTCGTGGGTGGACGAGTACGGTGACCCAGAAATTGCTGAGGAACGCGCGTTTCTGGAAACAATTTCTCCCTACCACAACTTCGATGAAACCGCGGATTACCCAACGCCGTTCTTTGTGACTTCAACAAAAGACGACCGAGTGCATCCAGGCCATGCTCGCAAGATGGCCAAATTGTTCCAGGCGGCCGAAAAGCCCTTCCTCTACTACGAGAACATCGATGGCGGGCACTCAGCCGCAGCCAACCAGAAAGAGCGCGCCCGTCGTACGGCGTTGGAGTTCACGTACCTGAGCGACCAGCTGTTCGAGTCGGGTGACTAGTCAAACAGTCGATCAGCGCGATAGCCGAATTCAATCGGTTATCGCGCTGCACGCTCGTAATGAAAACAGGATCAGTGAGGTCATCTTGGCAAACGCGCAATAGCTAGCGTTCAAGAGGAGACACTGAAATGAAAAAAGCACTTCCCTGGATTCTGGTCCTGATCCCAGTTTTCGTATTTTTGCAATCGTTGCCGTTCAAGTTCACCGGCGCGCCCGAGACGATCTACATCTTCAGCACGATCGGCACCTGGCTCGGCAGTATCGGACTGACGTTTCTCGCACAACCTTTCACCGATTACGGCGCTTACGGCGTTGGCGTGACCGAGCTGATTGCGAGCGTCCTGTTACTGATCCCCGCAACTCGTCACTGGGGCGCTCTGCTTGGGCTCGGCGTGCTCAGCGGCGCAATTTTCTTCCACCTGTTCACGCCTCTGGGCGTCGCGGTCGAGTTCCCCGGCGGTGCTGAAGGTGGCGAAATTTCCTTGTTTGTCATGGCAGTGGTCGCCTGGTCGGCGCTACTCGCCCTCGTGATCCGCAATCGCCAGCGCTACCCCATAGTGGGTGGCGCTGCGCAGCCGGCCTGATTCTGTAACAGCGTTGATTTCGCCGTGTTATAACCACGGCATGAACCATTCACTCGAAACGGATTATCTGGTTGTCGGCAGCGGTGCTGTCGGCATGGCATTCGCAGACATTCTGCTCTCGGAATCGGACGCAGACGTCATCATCGTCGATCGACATGACAAGCCGGGCGGGCATTGGAACGACGCCTATCCCTTTGTTCGATTGCACCAACCCTCCGCGTTTTACGGTGTGAGTTCGGCAGAACTCAGCAAGGGCCGGCGCGACCAGGTGGGCCTCAACAAGGGGCTTGCCGAGCTTGCAAGTGGTGCGGAAGTCAGCGCTTATTTCGACGATGTGATGCAGAATCGGTTTCTTCCGAGCGGTCGCGTCCGCTACTTCCCACTCTGTGACTACAAGGGCGATGGCAAGTTCGCTAACGTCATGAGTGGCGAAACGTTCGAGGTGAACCCTCGCCGTAAGATTGTCGATTGCACGTGGCTCAAGACTTCGGTTCCCTCGACACATACGCCGCAGTTTTCCATCGGAGAGAGGGTCAACCTGATCCCTCCGAACGGACTCCCACACCTAACTGAAGCACCTGAGGGCTACACCGTCATCGGCGCCGGCAAGACGGGGATCGACACGTGTATCTGGCTGCTAGAGCGTGGTGTCGACCCGGACCGTATCCGCTGGATCTCACCGCGCGACGGCTGGCTCATCGACCGCAGAAACACCCAAACCGAGGAGGAGTTTTTCGAAGACTCCATCGGCAATGTCTCGCGTCAGATGAAAGCGATTTCCGAGGCAGAAGATGTCGAGGACCTGTTTGTGCGCCTCGAGAAATATGGTGTGTTGCTGCGCATCGACACCGAAGTCTGGCCGCAGATGTTCCATGGCGCGACCATCAGTCGGATGGAGCTCGAGGAGATGCGGCGAATCAGAGACGTTGTGAGAATGGGGCGCGTCACCGCGCTGGAACAGGATCGGATTCTCCTGGAGAAGGGTGAAGTAGCGGTGGATCGCAATGAGGTGTTCATCGACTGCACCGCCAGTGCGATACCCAATCTGGAAATCAAGCCGGTGTTCACGGGAGACACCATCACGCCGCAGACCGTGCGCTCTTATCAGCCAGTGTTCAGTGCGGCCTTCATCGCTCACGTGGAACTGGCGTATGAGGATGAAGCGACAAAGAACGATCTGTGCCATGTCGTGCCACTGCCCAATCATTCGACAGACTGGTTGCCTATGACCATGGCGTTCATGCGCAACCAGATGCGATGGTCGCAGGATCAGGAGCTCAGGCGCTGGGTCCGTGAGAATCGGTTGGATGGGTTCAGCAAACTGGTTGCCAGTGCGCGCGGTGACGACGCGAAGTCGGCCATCATCAATGAAATGCGCGGCTATATGATGGGCGCGGCGCAGAACCTTCAAACACTCCTTGGATCAATGAAGACGTAAACTCGAATCACACAGATCGTTCGCGGGGGACAACAATGATCTACGACAGCATTCTCGACACAATCGGCAAGACACCGGTCGTCAGGCTTCACCGCACGGGGCCATCGCACGTGACGATGTACGTGAAGGTAGAGGCATTCAATCCGATGAGTTCGGTGAAAGACCGACTCGCCTACGCCATTATTCTTGACGCCGAAAAACGCGGTGCGCTTAAGCCGGGTCAGACCGTCGTGGAGGCGACGTCCGGCAATACCGGCATCGCATTGGCGATGGTGTGCGCCGCGCGGGGTTATCCTTTTGTGGCGGTTATGGCGGAGTCTTTCTCGCTGGAGCGGCGTAAAGTCATGCGCGGCCTGGGTGCCAAGGTAATTCTGACGCCTGCAGCCGAGCGCGGTACCGGCATGGTGAAGAAAGCGCAGGAGCTATCCGAGTCGCGCGGTTGGTTCTGGGCCTCGCAGTTCACCAATCCGGCGAACCCGGCGTTTCATCGCTCGACTACTGGTCCGGAGATTCTCTCGGACTTCGCCGATCGACGACTTGATCATTGGGTCACCGGCTGGGGCACGGGCGGGACGCTGACAGGTGCCGGCGAGGTCATCAAACAGGCACGGCCGGAAATTAATATTGTGGCGACCGAACCCGAAGGCGCCCAGTTGCTGGCCGGCAAGGAGTGGCAACCGCATAAGATCCAGGGGTGGACGCCGGACTTCGTTCCAGAAGTGCTGAATGCCGATGTCTACGATACGCTGGTGCCGGTCGGCGATGATGAATCGATTGCTACCGCACAAGCGCTGGCTGCAAACGAGGGTATCTTCACCGGTATTTCCGGAGGCGGCACGCTCTGTGCGGCATTAAAAGTGGCGGAGAAGGCCGCCGAGGGTGATGTGATCCTCGCGATGTTGCCAGATACCGGTGAGCGTTATCTGACCACGCCATTGTTTGCGGATGTCAACGAAGGATCGGATGACGACTGGCTCGCCGGCTTGCCGTAGTTCGTGAGCGCCGACTGGCAAAAACCAGGCCGGTGGCGTCGGCTTGTTGCGGGTGTCTTGGTGGCCGGATGCGCGCTGGCGTCGAATGCGTTCGCGGTGACGGGTGAGTGGTGGGATACCGACTATCTCTATCGGCAGAACGTGGCGGTCACCACCGGTGCGATTCAACCCGATCGCGGTTACTCCGGATATACACTCCGGATCGCCGCACTCAACACGCAAGCCTTGATCGCGTCGGGTCAAATGCAGGCGGACTGTGATGATCTGCGTGTTCTGTATTTCGATGGCATCGGTTGGCAGGAGCTTGTTCGCCACGTGATCGATTGTGGTGACGTGAATTCCGATATTCGATTTGCGTCACCCGTAGGTCTGGCAACCGGGGCGACGGATGACGACTTTTATCTCTACTACGGAAACTCCGCGGCTGCGGCGCCAGCAGCCGTCTCCACGAGCAACGTGTATTTGTGGTTTGACGATGCAACGACTAACCGTGCCTCAAGTTATATCCGCGGCCGGGTCGATCCGTGGCATGGCAACGGATGGGACAACAGTCTCGTTTGGAATTCCGCCGGATACTACACCTACGATAACGGCGATAACTTCACGAGCGCTTATCGGCTCGCCGTCGATGAACGTGACGTATTCATCGAGGCAGAGTTTTTCCACACCGATTGCTATGCACTGAATATGACCACTGGCGTTGTCGTGCGCGGCATCATCGCGAGTGGTAACAACCAGTCTGAACAATCGAACCATTACTACACCACCAACCGGGGCGAGCAGGCCCGGCCGGGGTGCACGTCGGGCGGGTACAACCACGATGGCGCCATCATGCGACGCCAACGCGGGCAGATCGCCGTGCAGGGCGTAAATCCCGGAGACATCATCAACGGTGTTTGGCGTCGACAGGCGTTGGCGGCGTTCTCAGTCAATCCGAGCAGGCTGCGCTTTTGGGATGCTGACAATGCGATTACCTGGGCTGCACTGGGTTTCCCGGATACGACTAACCTGCTGGTCGGCGGTGACGACGGCAATGATGTCGAAGGTCGTGGTTTTGTGGCGGTAATGACTGCGCAAGACGAAGCGAGGCTCCGGAATATTCTGGTGCGTCGCTACGTCGAACCTGAGCCTGCACTGGTGCTGGGCGCACAAGAGTTATTTGCTAGCCCGGAGCTGACCGTGTTCAAGACGGTGCGCAGTGTTTCCGATCCGATCAACGGTGCGCTCAACCCTTACGCGATTCCTGGTTCAATCGTGGAGTATGAGATTGAGGTCGTGAATCAGGGCAGCGGCGCTGTCGATCTCGATAGCCTGGTCATCACCGATCGACTGTCGGCAGCGCTAGCGCTGATCGTTGACGATCTTGCGCCAGGCAGCGGGCCGGTGCGCTTCGAGGACGGCACAGGTTCCCAATCGAGTGGACTGTCGCTCACGTTCTCCGGCCTGTCGAATGCCGGCGACGGTCTCGCGTTCTCGAGTGATGGGGTGAGCTTCACCTACACTCCGATCCCGGGACCGGATGGCTCTGATACGTCGGTGCGCGCGTTGAGGATCAATTTGAGTGGCGTGATGAACCCAGCCACAAGCGGCGATACTCGATTTTCGATCTTCTATCGGACCCGTGTGCGTTAAACCGCCGTCCGCAGGCCTTGTTACCATAGGCGCGGATTGACCAACGAGAGAACCCCATGCGATCAAGAGCTCTACTGATATTGATCGGCTTGTGCACCTGCGCGAGTGCCGAAATCACGCTTGAAACCATCATGGCGGATCCGGATTGGATCGGGTCGGCTCCTGAGTCAGCTTTCTGGAGCGATGACAGTCAATACATCCACTACGAGCAGAAGCGCGAGGGGGAAATTATTCGGGATCGCTACCGCGTCTCGCTCGACGGAGAAATAGCGCCGATTACGCCGGGGATACCGACGACCTCGAATAGCTCGCATGCGTATAACGCTGACCGAAGCGGGGTGGTCTGGATTGAACAGGGCGATGTCTTTTGGCGTTCGCTGCCGAACGGAAATATTCAGCAGCTGACGCGCTCGGTCGACACGGAGCGTGATGCCCAATTTGTTCTCGGGCGCAACGCGATCACGTATCAGTCTGATGCCGGTTTTATGCTGCATGAGCTGCAGTCAGGTGCGGTCGTTCAACTCACCAACTTTCAATTTGCGGATGACCCCGATACGGCAGAGTCTTTCGACTCGCTTCGAGAGAATCAGCGTCGAATTTATGAGTCTGTCGGTGAGGATGCCCGTCGCAGGGATGCGCGTGACGCGCACTCGAAGTCCCAGCGTATTGCTGGTGGCTTTTCAGCACCGGAACCTTTCTATCTTGGCAAGTCGGTTGAACTCGTTTACGCCGTGCTGTCGCCTAGTGCCGATCAGGTGCTGTTGATTACACAACCTAAGGACCACGACCGCGGCAAGCGCGGCGTGATGCCGAACTACATGACCGAGAGCGGCTACACCGAAACCCGCTCATTGAGACCGCGAGTTGGCAGGAACGAACCACCAGTGCACACCGTTTGGCTATTCGATATCGATGGCGCAGCGCTCACACAGCTCGATTTTTCTGACATTGATGGTATGGACGAGGACCCACTGGAGTCGTTGCGAAATGACGCGCTTAGCTGGCACGTCGAGCACGGCGCTGATGAACAAGCCGTGTCCAAACTGCTGAAGGCACCAGACCAGCGTTCGGTCGGCATCGAAGGTGTGGCCTGGTCACCGGACGCATCGCAGGTGGCGCTGCAGCTGCACTCGCGTGATAACAAAGATCGTTGGCTCGTGACCGTCGATCCGGATGCGCCGAACCCGCGTCTGATCGAGCGACTCACCGATGAGGCTTGGATCAACTACGCACACAACGATTTCGGCTGGATGCCGGATAGCCGGACCCTATGGTATCTGTCCGAGGCGGACGGCTACTCACACCTCTACACCCGAGCGATCGAGGGGCGCAGGGCGAAGCAACTGACCAAGGGCCAATTTGTGGTCGAGGAGCCAGTGCCCGATCCTGAAGGTGAGTTTGTCTATTTTCGCGCGAACCGAGGGCAACCGAGTACGTGGGAGATTTATCGCATCGCGGCGAATGGTGGCGCAATTGAAACGCTGACTGATCTCGGTGGTGTCAATCATTTCAACTTGTCACCCAGCGGTGAGCGGATACTGGTTATTCATAGTGAGTTTGATCGCCACGAGGATCTGTTTGCAGTTGACGTCAATTCTGCACCTCGTGCGCAGCGTTTGACCGATACGGTGTCCGATGCATTCAAAGAGATCGACTGGGTCATTCCGGAGATTGTTGCGGTGCCGTCCACGCATGTGGATCAACCCATCTACAGCAAACTCTATTTGCCGGAGGACTACGATCCAGCGAAGTCCTATCCCGCCGTGATGTTCGTGCATGGCGCGGGCTACACACAGAACGCTCACGCGGGCTGGCCGTATTACTTCCGTGAGTTCATGTTTCATACGTTGCTAGCGCAACAGGGTGTGATCGTCATCGACATGGACTACCGTGCTTCGAAAGGTTATGGGCGAGATTGGCGCACAGCGATTTATCGCCAGATGGGTCACCCGGAGCTCGAGGACTTCCAGGACGGTGTTCAGTACCTGGTCGATAACTACAACGTGGACCCGGAGCGCGTTGGTGTTTATGGCGGTTCCTACGGCGGGTTCATGACGTTCATGGCCCTGTTCCGCGACCCCGATTTGTTCGCTGCCGGCGCGGCGCTGCGGCCGGTTGTTGACTGGGCGCACTACAACCACGGCTATACATCGAACATTTTGAACACGCCGCTGGTCGATCCGGTCGCTTTCGAGAAAAGCTCGCCGATCTATTTCGCTGAGGGTCTCGAATCGCCGCTGTTGATCGCAGCGGGCATGCAGGACGATAACGTGTTCTTCCAGGACTCGGTATTACTCGTCCAAAGGTTGCTGGAACTCCAAAAGGAAGACTTCGAGATCGCGATCTATCCGCTGGACCCCCATGGATTTACCCACGCCGACAGTTGGCTTGATGAATACCGTCGTATTCTCAAATTGATGCAGCGCTACGTGATCGCCACAGAATAAACGGGGAGATCAGAAGCAGCAGAGTCGCTGCACCCCCAGCGAAGTAGGTGTAGCGCCAGAACCAGGCCGAGCTGACCGCCCGATCGGTGAAGTTGAGGTAGACGTTCCCGGACATGGCTGTGCCGAGCGGCAGCCAGCCGATGGCTACCATAAGTGCGACGAGCGATAGCAGGCGCGTCACGCTGCCTGACGTGCTCGCAAAGAATCCCGCTGCGGAGCCGGAGACCATGCCTGCGATGGTGAACCATTGTCCCGCAGGGACGCCAAGCCAGTTCTGCGTCAGCGTCGTCTCACCACCCAGGGCGAGACCTGCTGCGGACGCAACGAACAACGCGGCACAGCCAGCGATGGGCAGCCAGGATTTTTTTTGCCGAGGTGATGACAACAGCTTCTCCGATGGCGGGGCGGCGTTAGTGTAGCGGCAGACCGACCCGTTTTCGCCCGGCATCATCCTTCAGCGAGAAATCCTGTCCCAGGTCTTCTTCGGTGGTGTCGTTGAACAGGCGCTCGATCGCTATCGCAACCCACTCGGGTGGGATATGCACATCGGGATCCAGTTGGCTCACCGGATTGATGCCGGATGCGCGTATGGAGGTCTGCATATCGGTGGCTACGGTGCCTGGACTCAGCCCGACCGCGCGAATCCCATGCTGCCGCCACTCTTTATCGGCGCAGCGGGTCAGCATGAGCAACGCCGCTTTCGTGGCGCAGTAGTGAGACCAGCCCTCGAGCGGGCCGTAAGCCGCACCGGAGCTGATGTTGAGAATCATACCTTCCCCCTGATCGATCATGCGCTTGCCAGCGTTCTGCATAAACCGGAAGGCACCGGTCAGGTTCACGTCCACAACACTCGCCCATTGCCTGGCGTCCGCGTCTTCCATCCGTGAGATCGGGTCGATGAGCCCTGCATTGTTGACGAGCAGGTCGATACGTCCGAGTTGATCGATGGTCTCGAAGACTCGGTCGGCATCCGCGGCGGTGGCGACGTCGCACGTCACGGGGTGGAACTGACCCTTGCCGCCGGCCAGCGCATCGGCCACAGCGCGAAGGTGGGTCTCACTACGTGCAGCCCCAACCACCTGCCAGCCGAGAGATACAAAATGCTCGGCGACGGCCGCGCCGATGCCGCGACTGGCGCCTGTGACGAGCACCACTCTTGAGGATTGATCATTCATATCTTCTCTCCCAATAAAAGATTGTACGATGCTCGTGGATTCAACTATTGCGGTAAACACTCGAAAAGACAAAAGAGTTTTGCGAGTTATGCATAATTCGATCCATGGACATACAAGCACTGTCGGTATTCGCCGCTGTAGCCCGAACGCTCAGCTTCTCGGAGGTTGCACGCCAACGGCACCTCGCCCCGTCGTCGATTAGCCGCACCATCATGTCACTCGAGCAGGAGCTCGGCGTGAAACTGTTCGAACGCACCACGCGGCGTTTGACCCTGACGGATGCAGGACTTCGGTTCCTCAATTCGATCGAGGGGGTCGTTGATACCGTAGAGACGGCTGCAGCCCAGGCGCGTGACGCCGTTGCGAAACCAGCGGGCATTGTCCGGGTCACCATGTCTTCGGCATTTGCTGCGGAAGTCATGGTGCCGCTGCTGCCGCATTTCAGAGCAGAGTTTCCAAACATCGAACTGGAAATTGTCAGTGCGGACCAACCTTTGGATCTCCTAAGGAACGGACTCGATCTTGCAATTCGCCATGGGCCCCAGAGCGATTCAGGACTGGTTGCCAGACGACTGGTGCAGACACGATATTGCGTCATGGCCAGTCCAGCCTGGTGTGAGCAACAAGGTCCGTTGTCATCGCCGGCGCAACTAAGTGAGGTAGAGGTCTGCCGATACGCGATCCCTGGATTTCGAGAGACTTGGCAATGGGCCGATCGCAATGAAAAACTCCACTCAGTGGCGGTCCAGGGCAGCTGTCAGTTCAACAGCGCGCTTGCCGTTCGGGCAGCCGCAGAGCATGGGTTAGGGCCGGCGTTGCTAGCGGAGTGGCTCGCAGCGCCATCGCGAATCGCAGGACGATTGGTCGAGCTCTTCCCGGATTTGCGGTTCTGGGGCAGTGACCCTAACCCGTGCATCTGGCTAGTGATCCCATCACTGCGATCGACGCCCATGCGTGTGCGCTGTTTTACCGATTTTCTGAAAGCAAAATTGATTTCAACGTAATGTGCCAGGGCTCGGAAGTCGTGGATTTGTCTAGATTTATGCCCCGCGGTCAACATCGATTAAATCCGCGCGCGAGACACAAAGTCCATAACGCGGTAAACTATTGTTTCTTATCGTGTTATCTCTATTGATGCCACCTATTGGCGTCATAGATAGATTCAACTTCCGAAGTTTTTGCATGTGCATGACAATGCCGTGTAAAGATTCCTCATCCTCTATCTCAAGAAAAAAGGATTTAATCCCATGGCATTGATTGGACAGCCTATCCCTGAATTCTCCGCCGACGTGTTCCACGCGAACGAGTTCAAGACCTTGACCTCAGAAGACGTAAAGGGCAAGTGGTCGATCTTCTTGTTCTACCCTGCTGACTTCACGTTCGTTTGCCCGACCGAGCTCGAAGATATGGCAGCGCACTACCCCGAGTTGCAGGAGCTTGGCGTTGAAGTCTACGCGGTATCGACAGATTCACACTTCGTGCATAAAGCGTGGCACGAAACCAGTGAAGCGATCGGCAAGGTCCAGTACCCGATGATCGGCGACCCGACCGGTGCGATCACACGCGGCTTCGACGTGATGATCGAAGAAGCTGGACAGGCGCTTCGTGGAACATTCCTCGTTGATCCTGACGGCATCATCCAGGTATACGAAATCCACACCCTGGGTGTCGGTCGTTCAGCCAAAGACATGGTTCGTAAAGTCAAAGCGGCGCAGTACGTGCGCGACAACGACGGCGAAGTGTGCCCGGCTGCTTGGGAAAAGGGTGAAGAGACCCTGACCCCGTCGCTGGATCTTGTTGGCAAAATCTAAGCCATAGCTACATCGCAAACCGTGATCGGGGCGGCATTGCCGCCCCGATTGCTCTGAAGGAGAGACTCATGTTGACACCGGAACTGCTGCAAGCCGTTAAGGGCTACACCGCCAATTTGACGCGTGACCTCACGCTTGTCGTGCAACCCGGCGAACATGAGTCGCGTGCTGAACTTGTAAAATTTCTCAACGACTTCGCCGGTACTTCGGAGCGGATGTCCGTCGAGGAGCGCACTCATGATGCGTTGCGTGGACCTGCCAGCTTCGTCATTGAAGCCGATGGCGAGTCGACGGGCATCGTGTTCTCGGGTATTCCGGGCGGCCACGAGTTCAATTCGTTTGTTCTGGCGGTACTGAACAACGCGGGCACGCCCGTGAAGCTCGATGATGGGCTGAAGCGCATCATCGAGGCGGTCGGCGAGCCGCTGAAATTCGAAACCGTGGTGAGCCTGTCCTGCCACAATTGTCCCGACGTCGTACAAACACTGAATCAGTTTGCGACGTTGAACTCGTCGATCAGCGCCGAGATGATTGATGGTGGTGTCTACTCCGACGTCGTTGATGATCGAAACGTACAGGGCGTTCCCGCGGTCTTCCTCAACGGTGAACCGTTCGCCAACGGCAAGATCGATTCAGCGACGATCATTGAGAAGCTTCTCGAGAAGTATCCAAACGTCGCGAACGAGACGAGCAGCGGCGAGTCACTTCCGTTGCAGGATGTCACGATCATCGGTGGTGGTCCGGCCGGCGTATCGTCTGCGATCTATGCGGCCCGTAAGGGGTTTGCGGTCACGATTATCGCCGAGCGTTTCGGTGGTCAGGTCAAGGACACGATGGGTATCGAGAACTTGATCTCAATTCCGGAAACGACGGGCCCCGAGGTGGTTAAAGGCCTGCAGGCACACCTGAAAGACTACGACATCACCCTGAAGGAGCATCTGCGTGTCGACTCGGTCGAGCAGGGCGATATCAAGACTGTCACGCTGTCATCTGGTGAGAAAATTCGTACCCGCAGCATCATTGTCGCCACCGGGGCGAACTGGCGTGAGCTCGGTATCCCCGGTGAAAAAGAATACATCGGCAATGGTGTGGCGTATTGCCCGCACTGCGATGGGCCATTCTTCAAAGGGCGGGATGTGATCGTCATCGGCGGTGGTAACTCCGGCATCGAAGCTGCAATCGATTTGGCGGGTATCGTCAAGCACGTGACCGTGCTTGAGTTCCTCCCCGAATTGAAGGCTGACCAGGTGCTTGTCGATAAGGCTCGCGAGCGCGACAACATCGACATCATTACCAACGCTGCATCGCAGGAAATCAAAGCCACCGATGGAAAGGTCTCGAGTCTTGTCTACCAAGACCGCGAGTCTGGCGAAACCGTTGAAATCGATACGGCGGCGGTCTTCGTTCAGATCGGTCTGGTGCCGAATTCGTCCTTCCTTAAGGGCGTGGTCGATATGTCGGATTATGGTGAAATCATCATTAACGAGAAGACCGAAACGAGTGCACCTGGAATTTTCGCCTGTGGTGATGTGACGACGGTGCCCTACAAGCAGATCGTTGTGGCACTCGGCGAGGGCAGTAAGGCTGCGCTATCCGTGTTTGAATACCTGGTGATGCATGCGCCCGCGGTCGAAGCAGCCGAGGCTGAGGCGGCCTGACGAAGTTTTCCGGTATTTTGCTGGACGCAAGCGAGACGGGCGGCTGATCAAGCCGCCCGTTTCGTATAAGCTTTCGGCATGAACACCGAAACGACAAGAGCGCCGCGAGTTCTCATCGTTGGCGGCGGCACTGCCGGTTGGATGGCCGCAAACCTGTTGCAACACTTGTGGGCCGATCGAGGCGTCGACATCACGTTAATCGAATCGACGGCTGTGGGCACTGTTGGCGTCGGAGAGGGTACGACCCCGCGAGTGAAAGACTATTTCGATCGCCTGGGCGTTCCGGAAAGCGAATGGATGCCGGCCTGTAACGCGACGTACAAATGCGGGATTTCATTTCCGGGCTGGACCGAGAACGAGGGCTACGAGACCTACTGCCATCCGTTCTACTCGAAGCTGGATGAGGACGGTGCAGCCAAGTTTTTCCAGAACGCGAATCTGCGCCGCGAGGGCTACGACGTCTCGGCGCACCCGGACAGCTTTTTTGTATCGAGTCACCTCGGTCGCAATTGCCGAGCACCGATCGGCAAGGATCCTCTGCCGTATGTGAAGTACTACGGCTATCACTTCGACGCAGCATTGCTCGGTCAGTATTTGCGCGAGCGTGCGACCGGTCTCGGGGTGAAGTTGATCGACGACATCATCCACACGGTGAACCAGCACGACGACGGTCGTATTGCATCCGTCGAGACTAAAAAGCACGGCGCATTCGATGCGGACTTCTTTATCGATTGCTCCGGCTTCAAAGGGCTGCTCATTCGGGAGACTTTGGGCGTTCCGTACATCTCCTACCGCGACTACTTGTTCAACGACTCCGCAGTCGCCATGCCGACAGCGATCGATGATCGCGAAAACATTCCGGCGGAAACCGTGTCGGCAGCGATGAAATGCGGGTGGGCGTGGCACATTCCGTTGAGCCACCGCTTCGGGAACGGCTACGTCTATTGCTCTGACTATCTGGATCGCGACGCTGCGGCTGAAGAGCTGCGTGCAGTACTCGGCCCGAGTGCTGCGGATGCAGAACCGTTGCACCTCAAATGGACGCCAGGAACGATTCCCGAACACTGGAAGCGGAATTGCCTCGCGCTCGGTTTATCGCAGGGGTTCCTGGAGCCGCTGGAAGCTCCGATGTTGAACATCATTCAGTTCACGGTCGAACACTTTGCGAAACTGTTTGAAGCTCAGGATTTCAACGTCGAGCCACCTAGTGACTTCAACGACACGGTGAATGGTTTGGTCGACGGCACTCGCGATTACCTGCAAGCGCATTACTTGGCGAGCAGTCGCAACGACACGGCGTATTGGCGTGATGTTCGCACTAACGATCACATGTCGGACAGCCTTCGCGAAATCATGACTGCCTGGGATGGCGCGCAGAGTTTCGACGACAGTGTGGGTCGCAAGCTCGATCGCCACCCTTACAAGCGCGCGAGTTGGTATTGCCTGCTCGCAGGCATGGGGCGCTACCCGGAAGGCACCAAGCGCGGACTGCGAACGGCTCAACGGAACTACCAACGCACGTTGGCGGCTTGCGAAGCTTCGGTGAACCACTACCACGAACATGGCCCGTGGCTGGACCGGTTGTATGGTCCGTCTGCTTAGGCGACTGACACTGCTACTTCCGATCCTCGCCTTGGCGGGGTGCGCGGCAGGCGGTGGGTCGCGCAACGCGTTCGATCCAGTGGCGCAGGATGTGCCTGAAATCGATCCTGCTTTCCCACCACAGAACGTGGAGGTCTCATTCTCCAGTGCGGGTCGGCAACTGCCCGGCTACCTGATGGTGCCAAACGGTCGGGGTCCACACCCCACTATCGTGCTGCTGCATGGATATCCGGGTAATGAAAAGAACCTGGATCTTGGGCAGTCGCTCCGACGCGCCGGTTTTAATGTGTTCTTCATCCACTACCGCGGCGCATGGGGTGCACAGGGACGCTATTCGCTGACCACTTTGCATCAGGATGTTGCTGCGGCCCTGAGCTGGCTGCGTGCCGAAGGCCGTCAGTACCGAGTCGATGGTCTGCGGTTTTCGTTGGTCGGTCATTCCATGGGCGGTTATGCCGCGCTGAGGGCGGGCGCCTCGGACGCGCGCCTGGACTGTGTTGTTGGGTTGGCGGCTTCGAACCCCGGTGAGTACGCGGATCGCGACCAGGCTGCCAAAGACGGTTTTGCGGCGTACACGGACGGATTGTTCATGCTGGAGGGCTTCGATGGTGGGACAGCCATGCGTGAGCTGACAGAGAACCAAAGAGCATTCGACTTGAGGAATGCGGCGGCAGGGCTCGCTGGGAAGTCGGTATTGTTGATCACCGGCCGGCAGGACACGGCTGTGCCGATCGACGTGCAGCGGCGACTGGTAGCGACCTACGAGCAAAATCCGCGGATCAAGCTCACTGCGCTGGAGATGGAGGGTGACCACTCGTTCTCTGGATATCGCATGCTCATGCAACGTACGGTGGTTGCCTGGATGGCCCAAACCTGTCGCTAAGTTCGTGGCGCCGGGCCGACTCAGGCTACAATCGGGTCGGGATAACATTGGGGTCTGGCGCATGCGCGGTTTTCTTGTTCTTTGTTGGCTGGCAACAGTATCCGCCGGTGTGTTCGCGGATGACCATCAACCAAGAAACTATCTTGAATACTCGGACATCTTCGCGAGTGCCGGGCAGCCAACAGAGGATCATCTGAACGGGATCATCGGAGACGGTGTGGAACGCATCGTCTATGTGGCGTATAGCGACCACAAAGGCTCGCTCGAGCACGAGGATCGTATCGTCAGCGATCTTGGTGCGGAGTTCATCCAAATACCGGTGCGTTGGGATGCGCCACGACCGGGTGACTACGCGCTGTTTGCCGCGGTGATGCGAGCTGACCCGGAGAAGCCGACCTTATTGCATTGCCAGGCCAACTACCGCGCGAGCGCATTTGCGATGTTGTATCGCGTTATCGAACTTGGTGTGCCCGTGGCAGATGCGAAGTCGGATATGAACTCGGTGTGGACGCCAAACGAAACCTGGACTGACTACATTCTTGCAACACTCGAGAGCGCGGACATTGATCCATTCTGCGAGGGTTGTGACTGGACGCCTTGGCGACCTGAGGAATAGGCCGCAGCGATGAGTTTTTTCGCGGAGCTCAAACGCCGCAACGTGATTCGTGTGGCAACCGTCTACGCGGTAGGCACGTGGCTAGTGCTGCAGGTGGGTGACATCACGTCCGGCCTGTTCGGTTTGCCGGACTGGACATTGCGCTTCATCGTCTTCGTCGCAGCGTTGGGCTTCCCCTTCGCGTTGATTTTTTCCTGGGTCTACGAGCTCACGCCAGAAGGCATCAAGCGCGAGTCTGAAATCGATCGGACGCAGTCAATCACCCAAGAGACGGGCAGTCGATTGAATACGGTCATCATCGGCATGCTGGTCGTCACGATCGGTGTCCTGTTGGTCGATCGATTTCTGATTCTGCCAAAGCGTGATTCGGCACCCACGTCCGCGGCAGTTGTTGAGACTGATCGTGCTTCGATCGCAGTGCTGCCTTTCGATGACTTCTCGGAGGGAGACGGCAGCCGATATATGGCCAATGGTTTGACCGAGACGCTCACGACCATGTTGACGTCGGTTCAAAACCTGCGGGTTGCGGGTCAGACATCTGCGTTCGCGTTTCTCGGGGCGAACAAGAGTTCACAGGAAATCGGCACTGAGCTGGGTGTGACGTTTCTGCTGCGCGGTAGTGTGCAGCGGGCGGAAGACAAGCTGCGCATCACGGCAAACCTGATTGAATCGAGCAGCGATTCGACGGTGTGGTCGAAAGTCTTCGACAAGCAATCTGCTGACATTTTTGAAATTCAGGATGAGATCGCCAATGCGGTGGTTGCGCGGGTTGCCGCGGATGTGGTCTCAGGCGGGGCGATTCTGAAGCCCGCGAGCATCGGGACTGACAACACAGGCGCTTATGATCTTTTCCTAAAGGCGGTCGAAGCGCGTCGTCCTGATACGTTCGAAGCGCTCGAAGCCGCCGAGGTACTGCTGAAGTCGGCGCTCACGCTTGATCCGGATTTCGTTGAGGCAAATATGGAACTCAGCGATGTCTATCTTGCGCAGATATGGACAGGCGCGCGCCCTGAATCTGACTATGCCGAAGCGCTGGTTTTGGCGAAGCGAGCTGTGGACCTAAGGCCAGAGTCACCTGATGTACAGATGACTCGAATCATGGCCGAAGTGCAGATGGCTTTCGATCCCTACGACTTCGAAGCATTGGAGCGCCTACGTCAAGAGACTGATGCGCTGCTCGAGCGCGACGATCTTTCGCCGAGGACGCGTGGCTATTTGGCGGGGTATCTCGCTCAGTTCAAGCGATACGATGAAGCGATTGAGATGATTGAGAATTCTATCGCGGCGGACCCGCTAAATGTTCAGCTACATAATGGCCTCGGGCGACTGCTCCGCTCGCAAGGGCGCCTGACAGAAGCGCGCGAAGCTTACCGTGCATCGATCGATGTTGAGGAAGCGCAGGCACATGCATGGTCCGCGCTCGGTAAGATCGATGAATCGCAGGGCGATGTGGTTGGGTTCATTAAGCATTATGAGCGTGCGATGGAATACGACCGACTTGATCCAGAAATACCTGGAGCTATTGCTTTCATCCTCTATGATCTTGATCTCGTCGAAGAGGCAGCACCCTATCTAGAGCGCGTCAGAGGATTGGCTCCCGGGTCCGAAATCGAGCGTTTACTGGAGATGAACCGTGCGCTTTCTCTTCAGGATTATGAACTAATCCGAAGATTGACGAGACAGTCGATTATCGACGACGTCTCGAATAGAAATTGGTTTTTCGAGGACGCCGTTCGTTTCTTCATTCAGTCTTCGCAGGCGTTGGGGGAATTCGATGAGGCGCTACAATTTCTGAACGAGGAGCTTCCGGGTTTCGACAACCCTTACCGCGCTGGCGTTAATTCGAAAATCGCCCATGCTCGCGAAATTTCCGAGGTTTATTTGCTTCCGACGTATTCCGCAGAAGAGCGAGCAACGTTGATTGAGCGCTTTGAAGCGTATAACGACGAATTCGGTGGCGAGGAGCTCTTGTGGAACGATGCGATGATTCGGACGCTGATGGTCCGCGACGATATCGAAGGCATCAAGCGGATGTACAGGGACACACTATTCCCGAAATCCTCCTACCTGATGCCGAGAGACTTCCAACGTGCCATTTTCGACACCGATTTTGGTCAGAAATTGCTTGAGGATCCGTACATCCGCGATAACGTAGAGGCTTGGGATATCGCATTGGCACGCGTACGTGCGAACACCAAGAAGTATTTGGCAGAGCGTTAGTACGCGTGAACGATAGTGGCTGAGTCTGTGAGTTTCTTTTCCGAACTACAACGAAGAAATGTGATTCGCGTGGCGACCGCCTACGCGATCGGTACCTGGTTGGTGCTTCAGGTTGTGGATGTCCTCACGGGGTTGCTGAGTCTGCCCGACTGGACGTTACGATTCGTTCTTATGATTGCGGGGGTCGCATTCCCATTCGCGCTGATTTTTTCCTGGGTCTACGAGATCACGCCTGAGGGTATCAAGCGCGAGTCGGAAATTGATCGTTCCCAGTCAATCACCCGCGAAACTGGTGGGCGTTTAAACACCGTCATCATCGGACTGCTCACGATTGCGTTGGCGGTCTTGTTGGCGGATCGTTTCTTGAGCGGCGAAGAAGTGGCTGCTGTTCCTCCCGAAACGATTGTCACTATCGACCCTGCCTCCATCGCGGTTCTGCCGTTCGATGACTATTCCGGTGAGGAGGATCGCTATTTTGCGAATGGGCTTACAGAAACCCTGACCAGCATGTTGACCTCGGTGCAGAACCTCAAGGTCGCTGGACAGACTTCTGCGTTTTCATTCCTCGGTGCCAACAAGAGTTCGCAGGAAATCGGAGAAGAACTCAGCGTTGCTTATCTGCTCCGCGGCAGCGTGCAGCGCTCTGGCGAGCGGCTGAGAATTACGGCTAATCTGATCGATTCTGAGTCCGATGCGACTGTATGGTCAAAGGTGTTCGATAAACAATCCGCCGATATCTTTGCCATCCAGGACGAGATCGCCAATACCGTGGTTGCGCGTGTCGCTGCCGATATTGTCTCGACGGATTTGGTGGCCACCCCCGAAGGCGTCGGTACGGCCAATACCGGTGCCTATGATTTGTACCTCAAGGCGCTCGAAGCCAAGCGGCCAGGATCCTTTGAGGCCCTCGAGGAGTCGGAGACTCTGCTTAGGAGCGCCCTTGCACTGGACCCCGATTACTTCGAGGCGCTTTATGAGCTCTCAGAGGTCTACTTGGCGCAAATCAGTACGGGTATGCGATCCACCGCGGATGGAGAAGAGGCCCTGGCTCTTGCGCGGCAGGCGCTTTTGGTGCGACCAGAGTCGATCAACGCTCGTGTATTGAGTATCCGTTTGAGGGTCGGCAGAGCGTATGAAACCAATGATTTCGAGAGCGTGGATGCGTTGGCCGCTGAAGCAGCCGAGATTCTGGAGCTACCAAACCTGCCGCCACAGGCACGCTACCACTTGTCAGGTTACCTGCAGTTTTATGGGCAAACCGACGCGGCAATAGAGCTGCTTGATGGTGCTATTGATCTCGATCCACTAAACCCGGATATCCATAATCGGCGCGGCGCCATTTTGGGTGCAGAAGGGCGGTACAGCGAGGCCAGGATCACCTATCGGAGGTCATTGGAGATCGAACCTGCGCAACCGTTAGCCTGGGCGGCGCTTGGAGCGATCGATAATGCGGTAGGCGACGTTGTTAGCTATATCCAAAGCTACGATCGGGCGATTGAGTTTGATCGAAAGGACCCTGAGCTGCCGGGTTCTGTCGCTTTCAAGTTGCTTACGCTGGACCTGGTGGACGAAGCGCAACCGTATATCGAACGGGTTGCGGAAATTGCGCCGAACTCCACCGAGTTAAAAGATCTCGAGATGGAGCGTGCTGCTGCGCGCGGCGATTATCAACTTCTCGATTCGATAGTTCGACAGTTTATTCTGGATGATGTGCGTAATCGCAACGGTCTGTACGTGCGTGCGGCGGGTTATTGTGTTGAATCGGCATTGGCGTTGGGAAATCTCGAAGAAGCAATGGCGTTCCTCAACAAGAACATCCCGGATTTCTCAGATCCCTATCGTCAAGGGGCCAGTTCGAAGTCTGCGTTGGCGCGTGAATGGATTGAGACATATTTGCTCGAGACTTACACCGAAGCAGAGCGGATGGCCGCGTATGAGCGATTCAAGAAATATAATGCCTTCTTTGGTGCTGAGGCCACGCGGAGCGATGATTTACAGCTCGTCGAATTGATGTTTCAGGATGACTTGGAGGGAATTCGTGAGTTGTACTTCGACACCATATTCCAGAAACATCCATTCGTATCGCGACGCGATCACAAGCGACGTATTTTCGATACCGAGCTTGGTGAGCAGCTGCTTGAGGACGCTGAAGTTCGTTCAAGAGTTGAGGCTTGGGATGTTGCATTAGAACGTGCCAAATCGAACGTCCGGAAGTATCTGGACAGTCGGCAATCAATTTGAACCGGTCGGCGACGTCATGAGCTTTCTCTCCGAACTCAAACGCAGGAACGTCATTCGCGTTGCCACTGTGTATGCGGTTGGTACGTGGCTCGTCTTGCAGGTGGTCGATGTACTCGCCGGTATTTTGAGTTTGCCGGATTGGACCTTGCGGTTCGTGCTGCTGGTCGCTGCCCTGGGCTTTCCGTTCGTGTTGGTGTTTTCGTGGGTGTATGAACTCACCCCTGAAGGTATCAGGCGTGAGACAGAGGTCGAGCCGGGCGATTCGGTGACCTCTGCTACGGCGCATAAGCTCAATCTGACGATCATCGGGTTGTTGTGCCTGACGATCGCATTATTACTCGTAAATCAGTTTTGGTATGCGCCATCGAGTCAGCGGACGGAAGCGGCAGTCGCTACCGATCTGCAACCCAATTCGATCGCGGTGCTTCCGTTCGATAATTTCTCATCGGATCCGCAGAACGCCTATCTCGCAAGCGGTCTGACGGAGACTCTGATCACCATGCTGTCCTCTGCGAATGACCTGCGCGTTGCAGGCGAGACATCGGCCTTTGCTACGGACGCACGCAAGAGCACGACTGAGATCGCCAGAGAACTTGGGGTGGCCTACGTATTGCGTGGCAGCGTACAGAAAGCAGGAGAGACACTTCGTGTGACCGCGAATCTGATTGACAGCCGCAACAGCAATACCGTCTGGTCAGAAAAGTTCGACAAGCCTGTTGATGAGATTTTCGCGATCCAGGATGAAATCACAGACTCGGTGTTTGCGATTGTCGTCAGCGAAATGTTGGGCATTGCGCAGGACTCGCGACCGCAGCGTATCGGCACAACTGATGTCACAGCATTTGATCTTTACTTGCGGGCGGTGAACGCCGCACGACCGGGTTCCTTTGAAGCGCTCGAAACTGCGGAACAGCTTCTGTCGCAAGCGCTTTCGCGTGACGCTAACTTTGTGGAAGCGCTAATTGAGATGAGCTCGATCTACTTGTCTCAGATTGCGACTGGTCTCAGACCACCGACACCGGGTTTCAGCGAAGCGGCTGATCTTGCCGCCCGTGCGTTAGCGCAAAGACCGGATTCTGCAGACGCTGCAATCCTAGAGTTGGAAGCAAGGTCGCGCGCAGATCTCGCCGTCGGAATTTACGAGAGCACAACCGAGATCGCCGAGGAAGCTTTGGCGATTCTGAATCGCTCACCCAATTCTCTGCGTGTCATCATGTCTTATGCCGGATACTTGGAATTCGATGGCGAGGATGAACAGGCGCTCGCGCTGCTCCAACGAGCTGCCTTGATCGATCCAAAAAATCCGAGAGTCTTCCAATTGTTGGGTGGTGCGTACGCAAACACCGCTCAATATGGAGAATCTCGTGCGGCGTTTCGTAAGTCGCTCGATCTCGAGGAGGCACAACCCAATATCTGGGCTTCCATCGCCAATCTGGACTATCGTGACGGCAATCATGTTGGGTTCATCAAGAACTACAAGCGTGCCATGGAGTTTGACCCCCAGGACCCTGAGCTTCCGTTCGAGGTTGCTGCGACGCTTTACCGCATGGATTTCGTGGAGGCTGGAGATGAGTATCTTGGATATGTCCGCGATATCGATGAAAACTCACCGTCAGCTCGCATACTAGAAGTCGAGCGTGCATTGGCTTTGGGCGAAACCGAGACCGTCCAGGCATTGACCCGTCAACTGATCGAAGATGGTGTTGAAAACAGAAACGACGCGTTTAGCAGTGCGGTTTTTAACTTTGTGCTGGCCTCTAGTCAGCTGTCTCAACTCGAAGGAGCATTAGCGTTTCTTGAAAGTCGATACCCTGAATTCTCAGACCCGTACCGCGAGGGTGTACCCCCCAAAATTGGATCTGCTCGTGCTGGTATCGAGGTGTTGCTCCTGTCGCAGTATTCAGAGGCGCAAGCAAAACAACAGGCGGACAAACTTCGCGTTTTGCTTGCAGCATTTCGAATCGAAGTCAGTGAAACCCGTATTCCCCAAGCCGTGTTGTTCTTACTGGAAAACGACATCGAGGGCGCGATTGCGCACTACCGGGATACGATTTTGCCGTCACGTCCGTTCCGAACGCTTCGGCATCCCGAACGGATCATTTTGAGTCTCGATGTATCCAGACCATTGCTTGAGGATGCGGCGATCAGGAAAGGTCTGGAAGTCTGGAATTCAGGTCTTGAGAGCGCCAGAGAAGAAGTGGCGCGCTATCTTGCCTCCAACGATTCAGCCATCTAGTCACTTCGCTGAGATGGCACCCCAAGGAGATTGGCGATGCGGTCGAAATTTGTGAAGGTGGCTTTGTTCTTACTGCCGATTTCTGCAGTGGCGCAGGTCGAGCTGACGAAAGAACAACAGGAGGTCGTCAATAAGGCATTGGCGAAAGCGTTCTACGAAGACCTCTGGAACAGCAACAACACCGATCAATACGGCAAGTACATGGCCGAGACCTACATCGCCCATGATATCGGTGATCGCAAAGGCGTTGAGGAGCCTGCGATCGAGCAGAAGAACATCGCGGACTTCTTTTGGAACAACGGTGAGATGAGCGTTGAGTACGACTATCAGGTCGCCGATGGTGATCTCGTGGCGACGCGATGGATTTGGAAATATGAGCCGACAACACTATTCGGCAAGGTGTTTCTCAGCAGCCCGGATATCCCCATCATCAACGTGTTTCGGGTTGAGGACGGTAAGATCGTCGAGCTATGGAATCACCGGCACGACATCGATACCAGCATGACGCTGCGCTTCAAGATGCAAGGCTTCGCTGCGGGTGTCGTGTTGATGCTGTTGCCACTTCTGATCATGCGTGCTCGCTGGAAGCGGAAGGCGCTCGCTCTATGAGATTCGTCGAGATCGCGGAGAATACGAGTGCGTCATTTTGATTGAATAACTGGTAATGAAAACGGGTCACGCCCCGTGACGGATCTGAGCTCGAGACTCGTTTCTCGAGGCACGTCGCTCTCGCTCTGAGTCTATCTCCTGCCCTAACCGCGATCGGCCACCGCACGTCATCCCATGCGACCCCGCAAATCCACGCGATATTGTGCGAGAGCTGATGATCGAGCTTTCGCCAAAGCATCATCGTGTATTGCCCTGAGGCAATGACTTCGCCAAATCGTGACTTCTTTGCAGCTTCAGGATCCGTGTGAAAGTACTGCGGGTCGTACTCCTTCGCGAACTCGATCATATGATCGTGATCAACTACCAAGGTCTCGGAGTCGAGCGTCTCACCGACAACCAGGTCTTCCAGGTATCGCCATTGCGTCATGCTTTCTTCACCAGAAATCCGCTGGCTGGTGCGTGAAGGTTAAGTGCACCCGCGCGGTCATCCTGTCGCCGGATTTTGATGCGGTGGTGATCAAGATGCAGTAGCTCACCGATCATCTCGTCTTTGCCGTAGTCGTCGGCGAACACCGCGACCTGATCGCCTTTCACAACAGCGAACTCGTTGTCGGCGACAGTGCCGCCATCATCCGGCTGGGTGTCGGCGGCGATACTTATGGCCAAGTCGGCTTCGATGTCCTCTCGTCGGCCGTGACCAATCTCCATCATCCGCGATGCCCATTCAGCAATTTTCGGGAACGGAGCGAGTAGGGACTCAGCGCTCGGGACGTTGTTCTTCACCATCCAGACCGGGAACCATCCGAGCACGTCGGTGTAGCCCGGCGTTTGGCCATCAAGATACGGTGTTTCGCCAAAAGCAGATTCGAGGATGGCAAGCTGCGCCTGTAGCTGGAAGCGTGCCGCAGGCAACGACTCGGCGAGCTTGTTGAAGTCCATGAAGTTGAAAAAGTTCTTTCGATCCTCGATCACTGCATCGGGCACCTGCGGGTTTTCTCCCATCGATAGCGCAGCGCCAGGTTCAAAAAATGCTTTATCGCTCCAGCGACCGAGCGCAAGTGTCATGCCGCGCGGACCGTGGGGAAAGAGCGTCGGTGAAGGAACCCTGGCATCAATCTCCTGCGCGATGAGCAGTGAGTCGATATAGACGTCGGCCCCGCACTGGACAACCGGCGTTTTTCGGTACCCACCGGTTAATGCGGTCAGATCAGGTTTGGGCATGATCATCGGAATCTGTACCGAACCCCAATGAATGTCCTTTAGTCCAAAGACGAGACGAATCTTCTCGGCGAAAGGTGACGGATCATGATGATGCAGGATAAAGTCAGGCACGATTTTGCTCCCCCAAAACCGGTGATGTGATTTGACCGAGATGACACTGACCGACGCTATCGAATTGATCAAGCCAGGTATGACGGTATTCGTTCATGGTAGCGCGACTGAGCCGCGGGCGCTGGTGGATGCGTTGCATGCCGCTTCGGAGCGGCTTCGCGACGTTCATATCATCACGAGTTTTATCCCCGGCATTAACACGGTGGATATCGCTGGACTTGCAGAAGGGCAACGCTATACGAGCTTTATGGCGAGTGCCGTGAAGCCGGATGCGCCGGGGCCGCGCGAGGCGTTGCGCCTACCCTATTCGGCGCTGAGCGATTACCTCACGAACCTTCCGCAGTTGGATCTTGCGTTTATTCATGGGCGAGCAATTGGGGGTGGCCGTGTCAGCACAGGGCTGACGGGTGAATTGCTCCGTGCAGCGGTTGCGCGCGCTGAACGCTTTTGTCTTCTGGATAACCAGTCCATGTCATTGCCAGCGGTCGGTTGCGAGCTTCGCGAACCTGACTATCGCTTCGCGCTGGAACAAACATTGATTGAGTACCTTCCCGGTGGTCGTGCAGATGACGTTAGTCTGGAGATCGCACGGCATGTTGCAAACATGATCCCCGATGGCGCGACACTGCAGGCGGGCCTCGGTGTCATTCCTAGTGAGGTTTTCGCGCTGCTCAAGGACCGCAAGAACCTTCGGATCATGAGCGGTATGGTCAGTGATTCATTGGTGCCGTTGGCGGAATCCGGTGCGCTTGATCCAAGCCATGAACAGATTTTCGGGATGGCGCTTGGCAGCCAATCGCTTTATGCCTGGCTGAACGGGCGTAGTGGGTTCCGGGTTGCCGACTGTAGCGAGACGCATAATCGCGATGTACTTACATCGATCGATGGGTTTCATGCCGTGAACAGTGCGTTAGAGGTCGCACTGGACGGCAGCATCAACTCCGAACAGCTCGGCAGCAGGATTGTCAGCGGCCCGGGCGGGCTGCCCGATTACGCGTTTGGTGGCACACACAGTGCCGGGGGCGCGAGCATGATCGCTTTGCCCGCCTCCAATCGCAAACGAGGGATTTCACGCATCGTCCCGAGGCTGGCAAACCATGATTCGCCGACGCTGCAATCCGGAAGCGTCACCCACGTTGTCACCGAATATGGCGTGGCCGACTTGCGAACGCCGGACGCTGTAGAGCGTGCATCACGACTGATCGCGATTGCAGACCCGGAGCACCGAGCGATGCTCCAAAACGCTTAGCCGTTCAGAAGGTCCCGAACGCACTGCTCCAAATACACGAGCAGGCGATCCACATGCTTGGGTGAGTGGTGCGTCATGTAACTCACGGCCATGCCGTCCATGACGTACTCGCAAAGGTCCAGAGCCAGGTCGAAAGCATCCTGTTTGCCGTCCCATTCCGGGAACAGTCGCTTGGCCAGCTGATACCACTCAACGCCGAATTCTCTTTGCACCGGGTGCAGGATTTCACGCAACTCAGCGTCAGTACGCGCTGCGACGGACAGCTCAAAGAAGGCCACGTACATCGGATGCTGAACATGTCGCCAAAAGGCTTCCACCGCCATTTTCACGCGATCTTCTTTCTGCGGGATCTCGTGAATTGCACGTTGGAATGCCGACAAACGCTTGCTATGGAGGTGCTCGATCGCCGCCTTGACGATATCCATCTTGGATGGAAAGTGGTGCAGCATCGCGCCGCGCGAGAGCCCGGCCTCTGCGGCAATATGGGTCGTAGTGGTGTTCGCATAGCCGCGGCTGACGAACGCCTGAATCGCCGCTTCTACGATCTGACTTCTGGTCGACGCACTCTTCTGCGCCTGCCAGCTGTCCGGATTCTGGCCGGAATTGCGCGTCGAACGCGCCATATTGCTCGCCATGTTAGTCCCTGAATAGATTGATCTTCGCCCTTCCATACTCGCGGTTTGTCGAAAAAAAGTCAAAGCAGATTGAAACCGGATGAGCTGACTGGTTACCATGCCCGCCTGCATGGAAACCGGGGGGTAAGGCGCATGGGGCGTTGTGAAGGAAAGGTAGTCATCGTTACAGGCGCGGCATCCGGGCTCGGAAGGGCCGACGCCGAACATCTGGCGCGCGAAGGCGCGAAGGTTGTGCTGACCGACATCGACGATACCGCAGGTCAGGCGCTGGCCGACAGTATTGTGGCGGCAGGCAATGAAGCCATTTACATGAATCACGATGTTCGCGATGAGCAGCGCTGGGCCGAAGTCATCGCGGAAACGGAGTCTCGATTTGGGCGACTCGATGGACTTGTGAACAACGCGGGCGTTGTCGTGATTGCGATGCCGCAGGACACCACACTCGATCAGTTTCGTTTCGTCAACGCGGTGATGTCCGAAGGCGTGTTCCTCGGTTGCAAAGCTGCCCTGCCGCTTATGGAGAAGAGTGGTGGTGGGTCCATCGTCAACATGTCCTCCGTGGCATCTCACCTCGGATATCCTGTCTTCTTTGCCTACTCAGCGGCAAAAGGTGCGGTGCGCGCAATGACCAAGAGTCTCGCGGTGACGTGTCAAATGATGAAAATGAATATCCGCTGCAATTCCGTGCATGCCGGTGCTATCGATACGCCGATGATCAAGACGGCAAACGATGCGCTCGGCATCGAACCGGACCCGGAAGATCCGGTCGGCATCGGCGAGCCCGCGGATGTTGCCAACATGATTGTCTACCTGATCTCGGATGAGTCGCGATTCGTCAATGGCGCGGAACTTGTCATCGATAACGCATTGACCGTTCAGTAAGGAGTAGACCGTGGATCTTGGACTTCGCGACAAGCGCGCCATCATCACTGGTGCCACGAAGGGAATCGGTCGTCAGATTCTCGAAATTTTGATTGCAGAAGGGTGCAACGTTGCTACCTGCTCGCGCTCAATCGAAGACGTCGAAATGACGAAAGAGAAGGTCTCAACCAGCAAGGCGAAGGTCTATGGGGACGTGTGCGACGTTCGCGATAAGGATGAGTACGCGGCCTGGATCGACAAGATGGTCGAGGAAATGGACGGCGTGGATATTTTCATCCCGAACGTCTCCGCCGGTGGTGGGATGGATTCTGAGAAGAATTGGTGGAAGAACTTCGAAGCCGATGTGCTCGGCACCGTTCGTGGTGTCGAAGCGGTGGTCCCGCATATGAAAGAAGGCGGTGGCGGCGCGATCACGATGATTGGCACCACGGCGTCGCTGGAAATGTTCGCAGGTCCGCAGGCCTACAACGCAATGAAGGGCGCCCTGTATACCTACTCAAGCCAGCTCGCACAGTTTCACGGTGCCGACGGTATTCGATGCAATATCGTGTCACCGGGTCCGATCGAATTTCCTGGCGGCAGCTGGGACATGATTCGCGACACCATTCCGAAGTTTTATGAAAAGACGCTGCGCGATCACCCGACCGGAAGGCTGGGTAAGCCGCAGGAAGTGGCGAAGTGTGTCGTGTTCATCTCAAGCCCGGCCGCCAGCTGGGTGAACGGCGCGAACCTCGTAATCGACGGCGGGTTTACCAAGCGCGTTCAGTTCTGATCGTGGCGAAACGCAGCTACAAACATGTTGAGCGTGTGGCGGAGCCGGTTCCTGGTGGGACGCCGGTCGAGCATTCTCCTGCGCCAGAAGATCTCGGCTACGAGAGTATCCCGAAGTCGCGCTATACCAGCACCGACTACATGGAGCGTGAATGGACACACATGTGGAGCAAGGTGTGGCTGCTTGCTGGCCTCGAACAAGATCTGACCGAACCCGGTGACTTTATTTCGACCACTATTGGTCGTGAGTCGGTCATTGTTGTTAAGCAGGACGACGGGGAGGTCCGCGCATTCTTCAACGTTTGCATGCATCGCGGTAATCGGCTGACGGACGAGGGCATCGACAACACAGAGACGTTCAAGTGTTCCTACCACGGTTGGGAATATGGACTGGACGGCAAGTTCATCAACATTCCGGATGCGGAGCTGTTCCCACAAGGCAAGCCGTGCGCCGGACTGGTGGAGCTGCCCTGTGCCGTCTGGAATTCGCTGGTGTTCTTCTCGCTCGATAAGGACGTGATGCCGTTCGAGGAGTACATGGGCCCCTTGCTTGGCCACTTCGAACCTTATCGGTTTGATCGGATGTATGTGACGCGCGATGTCACGATGGAGTGGGACTGCAACTGGAAGGCGTCTGTCGATGCGTTCAACGAGACTTATCACGTTGCGGCTACGCATCCGCAGTTGTTGTGGTATCTGAACGAGATGGACGTACAGATCGATTGCTACGATCGTCATTCACGCTATCTGGTGCCATTCGGTATGACCAGTCCGCACATCAAGCGGATTCCGGAAATTCCGCCGCCGCTGAAGTACATGCTGACCGAGGCAGGACTCGACCCGGCATCCTACGAAGGACCGGTTGACGGCATTCGAAAGACCGTCCAGGAGCACATCCGAAAGACAGCGGGCGATGAGGGTCGGGACTACGCGATGTTGAACGACGATCAGCTCACCGATGACTACAACTATCTCGTGTTCCCAAACCTGACGTTCAACACGCACGCGGACCACTTGATGTTATTCCGACATCGGCCGCACCCCACTGACCCGAACAAGATGCTGTTCGATACCTGGATGCTCGAGTACATCGTCGACGAAGAAGAGATTCCCGAGCGCCGACCTCGCCATAAACACTACGCACGCGGCGAAAGGACCCTTGGAATGGTCATCGACCAGGACGGCGGTAATCTGCCGAACGTTCAGGCTGGTATGAATTCGGCGGCTTACGAGGGTCTATGGCTCGGCGATCTTGAGGTGCGTATCCGACACTTCCACAAGACGCTGGACGATTACCTTGGCACTGACTGAGTTCAATTCAACTCGTCGTCCTTCCAGAATTTGGTGCCCTTGATCGTCGCCTGCAGTGCGAGGCCAGTCTCTGTAATCTGATAGACAGTGACACCGTCGAGGATTGCCTCGGCTCCTGCGGCCGCGCCTTTGTCGCTCGCTTTCGCAGCGGCGTCGGCTTGTGCACCGAACGACCAGCCTTTTTCAACGAAGTCGCTCATCGTCTCCGCATCATGGAACACCATGACGATGCGGTAGTCCTTTACGCCTGCCCCGAGTCCAACGCCGACTTCACCCATTTTCATGTAGGTGTCAGTGCCCGTGCGATTGTCACGAATCACACCAAACCCACCACCGAAGCTCGCAAGTAGTAGATTGATGTTGGCGTTGCTGAACACGCCATAGCCTGGCGACGACGCGATTTCCTCACGCGAACTCGGTTTTTCTTCGTAGAGCTTTCCAATGACATCGGTACGCATCTCCTGGACTGCCGTTCTTCGTTCGTCCGGTGTACCTCTGGTCGAGGCACAGCCACTGATCAGGGTAAGCAAGGACAGAGTAAGCAGCGTGCGTTTCAACATGAGCATTTCTCGATACGTTATGGTTGGCGCGTAGAGTGTAACCCCCAAATGCGATCACTCCGGAGTTTGTTCACGTCGAAGTTTGGCAAACGCTTCAAACTCCCACTCTCGCAGCGCAAGCACAGCACCGCTTGCCTGACGTTCTTCGCGAGGCAGTTGCGCGTCGCGACGCGACATCTCATCGATTTCGATAGCCAGCCGACGCACGCTGATGGCGAGCTGCCGTCGGGATGCCGGCGAGAGGATACCGCCGAGAAAATAGAGCACCGAATCGTCGCCATCGAATCTGTCACTAAAGAAGTCTCGCTGAATGTACTCGAGAAATAGGGTTTGTACCGGTCCTTCGGGTCGCCAGCGGAAGTTTCGTGCTGTGCGCATTCGGAAACGACCCAAAGGCAGCAGTTCGATGATCCCGATGTCTCGCAGTCGCCGGAGAATAGAATCTCGCTCTTCGGGCTCAATGCGAAACCGGGAAACCACATCATCAGGATTCGAACCGTTGGCCAGCATGTAGGCCATTAGCAGTAATTTGGGGTCTCCAATTAGTTCCGTTTCCTGCTCTTGAGTGAGTTCACTGAGCAACGGTGCGGCGGATTTCACCTGATCGATCAATTCCGTAAGCGAAACGCCTGCAAGTTGCGCGACCGCTTCCAGCCGAGACAGGCTCATGTCTTTTCGGTGAAAGAGCCGCTTCACGCTGGCCTCACTCAGATTCAGAGCGTGCGCAACGTCGGCGTAGGTCTTGTTTGCGGCTTTGAGTGCCTGTTTGAGGCTATTGATCAACCCGGCGCGTTGCATCGTCAGACATCCAAAAAATATGCAGAAAAGTATCAAAATATGATACCGGAGTTGAAAATAGAGTAACTCAGAAGAAATAGGTTGCCTATGACGATCCTTGTTCGCAGTCTCGAGCCCGTTCTTCGATATGCATGAAAAGGAGCGATCGATGTTGTTGCTGAAACGGATAGTGATCGGATTGGTGTTGGTGCCTTTAGCCGGTTGCGCGTTCCTGGACCACAACCTCAGTGGTGAGCGACGTGCAGGAGGCTCCACGAGCCTCGTTGAGTATCTGTATCCAGAGGGTGAGATTCCGCCGGACGTCGCCACCCGGGTCCCGCACCTCGAGCTGCCTTTGAAAGTCGGTCTCGCGTTTGTGCCCTCGCGTGGCCTCAGTTACCAGGGCCCGTCGATGGCTGACCGAACCAGGTTACTCGAGGATGTGCGCCAACAGTTTGTTGGGCTGGACTATGTTGACGAGATCCGTGTGATACCCGAGACCTATCTGCGCGGCGCACGTGGTGCCAGCGGTATGCAGCAGGTTGCACGTGCATTTGATGTCGATGTCATGGCGTTGATTTCGTACGACCAGATCACGACGACACGCGCCAACAACCAGTCGCTTATGTACTGGACGATTGTGGGCGCCTATATCTTTGAAGGCACCGATCACGATACGCGCACCTTTGTGGATCTCGCGGTGGTTGACGTGAAGACGCAGAAATTGCTGTTGCGCGCGCCGGGATTCGACGAGCGACGCGGCGATGTGACGTTGGTGCGCGCTGACGAGTCGATTCGCCGGACAAGTTTGGGTGCGATGCAGATGGCGACCGATCAAATGCAGCAAAACCTCGCAGTCGAATTGGTGAGATTTGAGGAGCGCATGAAGACGAAGCCTGATGATATTCAGGTGTCGTATCGAGGTGGTGGCGGGGCCCTCGGTGTATCGGCGTTGTTATTCCTGATTGTGCTCGTGGGCCGAACACTCCGTTTGCGGGCTCGTTAGAGCTTGTCAATTCCAACTCAAGCTGCGGTTTTTAAGTGGGTTTTTCGAAAAAACAGTCAAGACTGTTTCTTTTTACGAGCCCAGTTTGTACACTCCGTGTTCATTTTGGCGCACCAGTTCCGGGGGGATATGTATGGCGCTGACGGAAACACAGTTGCTCGACGCCTACCGCGTGATGAAAACGATCCGCGAATTCGAGGAACGTCTTCACGTCGAAATCGCCACAGGCGCCATTCCCGGATTCACCCACCTCTACAGTGGGCAGGAAGCGGTTGCCGCCGGCGTGTGCGCGCATCTTGCCGACGACGATTACATCGTCTCTACCCATCGTGGTCATGGGCACTGCATCGCGAAAGGCTGCGATGTCATCGGGATGATGAAAGAAATCTACGGGCGTGCAGATGGTCTTTGCAAAGGCAAGGGCGGCTCGATGCATATCGCCGATTTCGACAAAGGCATGCTGGGCGCAAATGCGATTGTGGGCGGTGGTCCGCCGATCGCCACCGGTGCTGCCATCGCGACCAAGCTGGATGGCAAGGGCAAAGTCACTGCGTCGTTCAATGGCGATGGCGGTTCCAATCAGGGCACGGTCTTCGAGGCGATGAACCTCGCTGTTGTGCTTAAGCTGCCCACGATCTTTGTTTACGAAGACAACGGCTACGGCGAACACACCGGCACCGAGTACTCCGTGGGCAGCAACGACATCGCTGGTCGCTGCGCCGGTTTCGGTATGCCCGCCGTCAAATGCGACGGCGCTGATTTCTTCGCTGTCTACGAGGCGGCAGGCGAACTGATTGATCGTGCGCGACGTGGTGAAGGTCCCGCCGCGCTCGAATGCAAGATCACCCGTTTCTACGGTCACTATGAAGGTGACCCGCAGCGCTATCGCGCCAAGGACGAAGTAGCGAATTTCCGCGAGACAATGGATTGTCTTAAGAACTTCCGAGCTCGAGTTGCCACGGATGGCGACGTGGATGTCGGCAAGCTCGACGCCATCGACGAGGAAGTGATAGCGCTGATCGATCGCGCGGTCAGCGAAGCTCAGGGCGCGCCTGCGCCTGCACTGTCGGACGTATTGACCGACGTTTACATCAACTACTGAGGATCCGCGTATGCCTGTCATGTCGATGCGCGATGCGCTGAACGAAGTGTTGCACACCGAAATGGCGCGCAACGAAAAGGTCATCATTCTCGGTGAAGATGTTGCGGGCGGTGCTGGCGGTACCGGCGTTGAAGAGGCTGCTGGCGGCATCTTTGGCGTCAGTAGCGGCTTGTACAAGAAGTTCGGTAAGGACCGCGTTATTGATACACCAATCAGTGAGTCGGCAATTGTTGGAGCGGCCGCGGGTGCTGCCCTCGCCGGTTATCGCCCCGTTGCTGAACTGATGTTCGCTGACTTTATCGGTGTCTCGATGGATCAGCTCTACAACCAGATCGCGAAGTTTCGTTACATGTTTGGCGGCAAGACGCGCTGCCCGGCGATCATCCGCATGCCAACCGGCGCTGGTATGAACATGGGTGCACAACACTCGCAGACCATCTATCCGATTGTGACGAGCGTGCCTGGCCTGAAGTGTGTGATCCCCTCAAATGCCGCTGATGCCAAAGGGTTACTCACGACCGCGTTGCGCGAGGATGATCCTGTGGTCTTTTTCGAGCATAAAGCGCTGTATCCCCGCAAGTGCGAGGTGCCTGAGGGTGAGTACCTGATTCCGTTTGGCGAAGCTGCGTTGGTTCGCGAGGGTGAGAACGCGACGGTTGTCGCGATCGCCCGAATGGTCAGTTTTGCCGAGAAGGCACTCGACAAGTTGGAAGCGGACGGCATCACCTGTGACCTCATCGATCCGCGTACGACCTCGCCACTCGATCTCGACACGATTCTCGAGAGTCTTGAGGAAACCGGTCGACTCGTGATAGTTGATGAGTCGAATCCACGATGCAGCATCGCCTCGGATATCGCTGGGATGGTCGCGAGCGAGGCGTTCGATTTGTTGCAGGCTCCGGTGAAACTCGTGACAGCGCCGCACACGCCTGTCCCATTCGCTCGCGAGCTCGAACGCGCGTATGTACCAAGCCCGGACGATATCGAAAAGACGATACGCGAAGTGGTAGCGTATTCGAAATGACCATTCATGCAGTGACAGTCCCGAAGTGGGGCATTGAAATGCAAGAAGCAACGCTTGCCGAATGGAAGGTCGGTGTTGGCGATGCGGTTTCCAAAGGCGATGAAATCGTCGACATGGAAACCGAGAAGATTGTGAACACGCACGAAGCTCCGGCAGCGGGCGTCTTGCGTCGAATTCTGGCCGAACCCGGCGATGTCTTCGAAGTTGGCAAGCTCATTGGCGTAATTAGCGATGCCGACGAGAGCGATACAGATGTGGACGCATTCGTCGACTCGTTCGTTCCGGTAGATGCTTCGTTTGACGGTGGCGGTGGTGAGTCCACAACGCCGGCGGAAGCGCCGGAGCCCGCGGCCGAACCGGCAACACCTGCGGCAGGTGAACCTCGAATCTCTCCTATCGCGAAGCGATTAGCTGAGTCTTTAGGTGTCGCGTGGCAAGAGATTCAAGGCACGGGTCGGAATGGACGTATCTCCAAACAGGACGTCGAGGCTGCGGCGGCGGCCGCACAAAGTGGTGCGCCGATCCAGCGCAGTGCGCTGCAACGGACCGTTGCTGCTCGGATGCAGGCAGCCAAACAACAGATACCGCACTTCTACTTGGACATCGCTGTCGACGTGGGGCGTGCACAGACACTGCGGCGCAGCCTCAACAACGATAATGGTGTGAAGGTGACACTCAACGATGTCATCGTCCGCGCGGTCGCCGAGACTCTGACGAAACACCCAGCCGTCAACGTGCAGCTACGTGATGATGAGCTTTACGCGGCTAGCGCCAGCGTCGGTGTGGCTGTCGCTGCAGCTGATGGATTGGTGGCGCCGGTGATCAAGAATGCGGCCGGTCAGCCACTAACGGAGTTGGCGCAAGAGATTCGTCGTCTTGCTGCAGCAGCCAACGATCGGTCGCTTGAGGCGAGCGACCTGGAAGGCGGCGCGACTACCGTTTCTAATCTCGGCATGTATGGCGTCGACGCATTTACGGCGATTGTGAACCCGCCACAGACTTCGATCCTTGCGGTCGGTGTTGCGAAGTCGGCGCCCACGGTCAAGGACGGCGAACTGGGCATCGCAGAGCAGATGTCGATTACGATGTCCTGTGATCACCGAGCCTTTGATGGCGCCGCTGGTGCGGCGTTTCTGGCTGATCTGAAGGCCCTGCTTGAAGTGCCTGCAGTACTGTTCGCCGATCACTGATAATGTGATCTGGCGCAGGCCGCAGGTTCTGCGACGCGTTACCATAATCCTCGGGTAACGACAGGAGCCACCCATGCGCAACCTTGTGCTTGCAATGACTGCAATTCTAGCCAGTGGTACTGCCGGCGCGCAGATGAACCCTTCTTTTTCCATTGACTCAAACGGTTCGGATATTGTGACGACCGCCGTGTTCAGTGACGTCACCACATTTCAGATACGCATTGAGTTTGTGGAACCGATCCGAACGGGTGTCTACGACAACCCTGACCTCGTGCAGGTGGTCTACTCTGTGTCGGGCAATCTGATGATGGGAACACCATCAGGATTCCCATCGTTCGCTCTTGAGCGCACGATTACCGGTGCTGACTTCTACGCACAGGGTAGCTCGTTACGATTTGAGGTCGCCGCCGATGCGTTTATTGACGATGGCGTCGTTGCTTCGGAGCTTGTGGGCACTGGCACGGATGTCGTGTTTCGTTTTGATGGCCGCGAGGTCGATAACGGAAGATTTCATCCCGCTTTACTAGAGCTGCGTGCCGACGGCACTGGTCGCATTCAAAACTCCAACAACGTGTCTTCGCAAAATCCTTTGCAGGAGGTTGCGTTCGGCGAGGAGTACATCACGGACTTCACCTATATCCCCGCGGAGTTCACGATCTTGACAGAGATGGATCTCGATCCAATCGTTCCCGTGCCGCCGCAGCAGGGTCCATTCGGCGGCTCGGGCGGTGGTTCGGTCGGATTTGCCGTTCTGTTGTTCCTCTCGGCGATATGGCTGATGGGGCTTCAACGACGACAACGCATTGCGCCACGCTAGTCCAGTCCGGTTCGCGGCATTGCTGGTGACAGCCCTTGGCTGCGTCGGCTGTGTCAGCACTTCGTTCGAGGAAGACTCACCGAGTGGCGGCGTTTACGATCTCATCAGTGAGCAATACATCCGGGGTCCAAACGACACTATTGGCAGTGCGGGTCCCAGAGCGCGCGGCAGCACCGTGTGCACCTACGTCAGTCGTGAAACCGGCGCTCGCGATATCCGTCGATATCCAGGCGGCATGCCATGCCCACCGAATCTGTGAGACTTAGAAAGCCTCGGTAATCCCGACGTGAATATGCTTGAGCATTCGATTTGTTCAGCGTAAGTTCAAGTTTCGGGGGCGGTTGTGTAAGTAACAGGAGTGCATTCATGATTCGCAAAGCCGTATTAGTCACCATTGCTTCGACCTCGATGACCCTGGTGGGCTGTGCAAACACAAATTCATCGGCACCAGCCTATACCGGCGGTACATACAAGCTGATCAGCACAACCCCGGCATCCAATCGATTTACTACTGCTGAACCATCTGGCACCGCCCACGGCACGGGTGTCGCGGGACGCAAAGGCCGACAAGTCAATATGCGTGCTACGCTGAAGACGTGCACCTACGAAAACGACGACGGGAAGATCAAGAACGTTCGTTTTCCAGACAACGTGGATTGCCCGGCTACGTACTGATTGAGCCGAGCGTGGCGAATAGCAGGATGAGTCGATAGACCACCGCGTTCCAGAACAGGCTGAATACAACGATCGTTGCGCTTGCCGCGGCTCGCAGTTTGCTTGTGCCGTAGAACCGTCGGATCGATAGGTACAAGTAGGGGCCGATGGTGAGTAGCGGTCCGATCAGTTCGATCGCGAAGTAGGCGGTCCTGTTGATGAACGCCGCACTTGTCGGCGAAGTGAACCAAGCGGACGCAAATTGGCTCGCACCAATCACGAGCCTTGGCCACACCATCATGAATACGCAATGCAGTACCAACAGTTCATAAGCGTAGTAGTGCAGTGCAAATACGAGGTGGTCGGCTGCGAGCTTTCGCGTGCCCAGGGTCAGTATGCCGATCGTCAACGCCAGCATCGGGACCATAACGAAGATCAATGAGCGCGCCAGCACTTCGCTCTGGTTGTTGTAGACCGCTTCAAACGCATCTCGTGAGAGATCGCTGTCTGCTGCCGTCTTTTCGACCCAGCTTTCAATGGGTAGCGTCGTTGAATAGGCCTGCTGGTTAATTTGTATATCCAGCGATGTGTTGTATCCGGCGTGAGTCGCGAAAGGATGCAACAGGAAGTAAATGATGTTCGCCAGAAGGAAGAGCTGTACTGGCCCCAGAAACGGCTTGCGCTTACCGGTACAAAACGCGTGCGTTAGCGCTCCGGGATTGAGTACCAGTATGCGAAGCGTGCGGAAGAGCCGCGAATCAAGATCAGTGATCGATTCGAAGAAGGTTCGCGTCAGTGCTCCCAGAGTGCGGTCTGATGGGTTCAATCGTCGCTCGCCGCATACCGAGCAATACTCGCCCGTGACCTTCGCGCCGCAACTTGCGCAGGTCTCAGTCATAGGTGTTTGAGTTCGCACCGAGAACGGTGCACGCGAGGCCTAGACGCCGTCGAACAGCTTGAGGTCCATTTCCTCGGCAAGGCAATCCAGGATCGGTGGCACCAACTCATCATGAAAATCGATACCCATGTGGTAATCGAATGCCGCCTGGTCTTTGAATGCTGCATATACGACATACGTATTTTCAGCCTCTCGCTGCTTCAGTACATGATAGGCGATCAGATCAGGTTCGTGCTCCACTGCGAGGTTCGTCAAACGCGTTTGCAACGTTTCGAATTCCTGAGCGCGCTCCGGCTTTACAACCAGGGTGGCAACGAATGACATCATGATGTTTGCTCCAGTTCCGCTACGAGTTGATCGCGGAGTTTAAATTTTTGAATTTTGCTGGTGGACATCGGCCACTCCGTCACGAAGCGTACGTAGCGGGGGATTTTGAAACTAGCAATTTCTCCCTTACAAAAAGCCATCAATGCTTCGGGTTCCACGGTGTGATCATCCTGTAGCTCGACGAAGGCGGCGGCAACCTCGCCAAGCCGCGCGTCCGGCACGCCGACGACCTGCGCCATCTTCACTGCATCATGGCGTGCAAGGAACGTTTCGATCTCGGCAGCAGCTACGTTTTCACCACCGACTTTCAACATGTCCTTGGTGCGTCCATAGAACATGATCTGCCCGTCTTCATCGAGTGAGCCGACATCGCCGGTGTGATACCAACCATCGCCGTCTTTTGCAGCCGCCGTCTTTTCCGGGTCCTTGTAGTAATGATCGAACAAGCTGTAACCACGAACGAGAATTTCGCCGCGTTCACCTGTGGGTAGGTCTTCTCCGGTCTCGGCATTAACGATCCGCACTTCCATACCAGGCAGCGGCGTGCCCAGTTTTGTGGTTCGCTGTTCGAGCGTGGCATCGAGTTCGCTCGTGCACACCGTACCGGCCGTCTCGGTCATGCCGAATGTGCCAACCTGAATCGTATTCGGCATGGCTTTTTGCATGGCTTCTGCGATCCCTGGGGGCTGCACAGCGAAGTTGGAATTCATCAGTCGAACGGCAGACAAGTCGGTCTTCTCGAAGTCCGGGTGATGGATCAGGTCCGACATGATGGTGATAAAGCAGGGGTAGGTGACAGACGCTCTTTCCTCTTCGAGCATCTTCAACGCCACACCTGCATCGAAGTAGGACATCGTCAGGTACGCAGCACCGACGTCGAACGATGCAACGATCGGCAGTATCGCGGCGATATGGAACATCGGAAGCGGCGACCAGAAACGATCTTCATGGGTCAATTTGTAGCGCTGGCGTCCGAGTGCGATCGAGTTACGCACCATTGCTTCGTGACTGATCACCGCACCTTTCGGGCTGGCCGTCGTCCCGGAGGTATAGAGCATCAACCCCGGGTCACGCACTTGCACGCGCATTCGCCGCTCATGCACCTCATCATCAGTGACGGTGTTGTCCAATGCTTCGAACTTTTGCTGCGGAATAAAACCCGGCGGTGTGCTCTCACCGAGGAGCACGAGGCTACGCAATTTCGGCGCGGCGCCCACCGATAGCGCAAGCGTGTCCTGCTGTTCGGCGATGTCCGGTAAGCCTCGGGTCATGCGCTCAACAAAATCGACCTGCTCGGCAATCTGGTCTGTCGTGATGACGCAGACCAGATCCCCGTTCTCGATGACGTAGGCGAGCTCATGCGCCTGATAGCGCGCATTGACCGGCACCGGCACAGCGCCAGCCAGCGCCACCCCGAAAAAGAGCTCCGGAAAGTCGTGACACGTCGGCAACAGGATGCCTACGTGCTCTCCACGCTGAACCCCCAGCGCCATAAGGCATTTCGCCCGCGTCATTGCCCTGTCGCGCAACTCGGCATAGGTCAGGCGGAAGTCCGGGAACACGATGGCCGGAGAATCCGGGTAGTCATCGGCCGCCGATAGCAACAGGTCGCCGAGCGTCGTTGCGTTGATCCGATTTGAGCGAAGTAGCGCCTTGTCCATGATCAGCTCCGGAGTGGGTCCAGATACTCACGAACGTAGGGTCCGTCGAGGCACTCAACAAGTCCCGGCACGATCTTGAGGAAGTAGTCCGTCTTCTGGTGTGCCTCTTCCGCTTCGTCGGTGAGGAAACTCTCGAAGACCGCATATCCGAGCGGTTCCTCGCGCAGCTTGTAAAAGCGGAAGTAGAGGCACTCCGGCTCGTGTGCGAGCACCTTTTCGGTAAGTGCTTCGCATGCTTCGATGAACTGCTGTTCTTTGTCTGCATGAATGGTCATACGCGACAGAAAAGAAACGATCGCCATGTTGGATTCCCCCCGGAATATTGCGACTGACCGGAGCATAGCGTCCCCTTTGAAAAAAAAACAGTCAGAACTGTTTCTTTTTCTCGAAGAGGGTGTAAATCTAGGGAATTCAGAGTGTTCGAAGGGGAACAGGGATGGCGAAAGCCTTTGTAATTGAGGCGGATGCGGTTGAAGTCGGCAAGACTCGGCCGGTTACGGTCGAGGGCCGAAAGCTTCTGGTTTGCCATTCCAAGACAGGAATCTACGTCATCGAAAACCAGTGCTCCCATCAAATGGCGAGGCTGACCGGCGGCAAGCTCCGAGGGCACAAGATTTTTTGTCCACTGCACAGCGCCCCGTTCGATATGAGAGATGGGACGGCGCTTGGGGCGCCCGCCGACAAACCGATCTGCGTCTTTCAGACGACGGTTGAAGACGGGCAGGTCTTCGCCGAGATACCGGATATTGCATAAAACCGTCAGCGCTGATTGTTTTGCGGTATTCGCATTGCTAGTATTTTCGATTCCGCGAATCTGCAACCGGGGGGTGAAATGAGCGCACAGTACAAAGCCAAGTGGCCGATGGATCTGGGAGCACCAGCTGAGTCTCTGGAGGCGAAGCAGCCGGATATCGACAACGGGCTCGATGTCTATCACCCCTCGCGCTACTACTCTCACCAGTTCAAGGAACTCGAAGAGCAGAATTTGTGGCCAAGAGTCTGGCTGCTCGCTGGCGTGACTACAGATATTCCCGAGGATGGTGATTTCTTCGTGTTCTCCTTCGGACGCGAGGAATTCATCGTCGTGCGTCAGGAAGACGAGAGCATCAAGGCGTTCTACAACGTCTGCCCGCATCGCGGGAACCGGGTCTGTCTGGCGCGCAGTGGCGCAGCCGCAAGCTTCGCGTGCTCGTTCCATGGCTGGCGTTTCGATATTGATGGTTCGCTGGACCAGATCACCGATGAAGACACATTCGACCCGCGTCTGGTCGCCCATCGTCCCGGGTTGACAGAAGTCGCTTGCGACAGCGTCGGCGGCATCATTTTCATCAACATGGATGGCAAAGCGCCGCCGTTGAAGGAGTACCTCGGTCTGCCGGAGGGCTACATCGAGCAGTACGAGGTCGACAAGATGCACGTTGTGCATCATGTGCGCAGCGAATGGAACGCGAACTGGAAAATCGGCGTTGACGCATTCTACGAGACCTACCACCTCCCTTACGTACATCCTCAGACACAGGGTGTGATGGAAGACTTCTCACAGAACGATCTGTATCCGAATGGCGCGTCGCGGATGATCGTTCCGATCTGTGTGAAGTCGCATCGGGTTGAAGATCAGGAATCGGTCGACCCCTATCAGGCGCACATGATGATGGAAGCGGGCTTGGATCCTGCGACGTTCGAGGGTTCTGCTGTGGAGGTCCGTGAGGCCGTACAGAAAGCGAAACGCGAGCGCGCAGAACGTCTTGGCCTTGATCACTACTCGAACTTCACCGACGGTCAGTTGACCGACAGCTGGGCCACGGGCTTGTTCCCCAACGTACAGATGGGCATGCACCCGGAGGGTGTATTCATCATGCGGTTTATCCCCGATGCAAAGGACCCGGAGAAGTTTGTCTACGACACCATGATTCTGTTCCGCCCGGTGGACGATCCGGATTACGACGTTCCCGCTTGGATGGGTTTGCCGGAAGGCACCGATTGCTCGGGTGATGTACGTCCGGAGCCGATCTGGGTTCCTGCCGGTGAAAGCCCGAATCTCGGCGAGGTGTTGGATCAGGATGCGGAGTTGCTGCCGATCGTGCAGCAGGGTGTACGTTCTCGTGGCTACCGTGGTGCGCTATACGGCGATCAGGAGCAACGCGTCCGCCATTTCGAAGTCGAGCTCGAGCGTTATATAAACGGCGAGAAGTAGCTCGGGTCGCTAGTAAGTTCCAGGTTTGCACATTCTGGATTCGAGTTTGGCGAACTCGGGGTTAGCTGACGGGATCACCGGGATGGAGAGACCCAGTGCGGCCGCGTCTTCGATGACCTGGTTGCTTAGCGCTTCTGCTACTGCTTCGTTGAGTAGTTGGACTTCCTCGTTAGTCGAGGTGGCAGCGGACACTTGGTTGCCCAAGTTTGGAACTAACTTCGCGACGGCACTCATATGGGCCATCATTGTGCTTGCTGGATATCCGCTTTTTTCCACGATGGCCTGAGCCTCATCGCTAAGATCGAGTTCAAGATCCTCTATGGTTCTGCCGAGTTTGGATCGCACCTCACCCAGCAAAACTAGCGCCATGATCCTGCCTCTCGCCACGGCCTCTCGGTACCAATACTCTGACTCTTCAAATAGTGCTTTAGCGTTGGCAGGCGCCTCCCTAAGGTCAGCGCCACCGATGGCAATAAAGCCCGGGTTGCTCGGGGTAATACTGAATTGCGTCATCATAGCGACGAGTCTTTCTGGGTCCTCACCCTTTGCCTCGGCACTGAGATACATCGCATACAAAACCATGGCCGCCGAGTTTCCCTGTTCGGCAAATGACCGCAACCCTGCTTTGTCGACATCGAGAAAGACTTCGTAGTCGCTACCGATAATCGACACCGGTTCCATCCTTTTCAGCTCCTCAACAAAGACTGGCTGCGCGAAAATATCCTCGGGTGGAATGCACGGTTCGCTCTCATCTGAGTCAGGAGCGTCAGCGCTTTCAGACACCTCCGGTTGAGTAGGTGCGACCGATTCCGTTTCTACCGAAGTGTCCACCGACAGCACAGATGGTTCTGGCTTCGGTATTGTCGTTTGCTCGGTCGGCTGCGCGATCCCATCTTCCATGGATTGAACTGTCGAATTCGCGGGCGTTGGTTCACTGGAACGCAGCGCCAGCACGACGACCGCCGAGATCAACAGTGCGCAACTTGCGGCTATCACAACCGTACGTCGATTCATCCCCAGCACCCGGTTCTGCTCTTCTGTTCCAAAACTGTATGATCGTCGGCATGAGTGCAAGCACGTCGACGCCCTTCACGCACCGCATCGCCGGCAATGACGATATTCCTGCGATCAAGGATCTGATGCTCGCAGCGATCGAGGTCAACATGCGCGATTTTCTTTCTGCCGCAGAGGTGGAAGCGGCGAAAGAAACTATGGGTGTGGATCAGACCCTGATTGACGATGGTACCTACCACTTGATCGAGACAGTCGTCGATGACCAGACGGTGCTGGTCGGCTGCGGCGGTTGGGGAAAACGTCGCACGCTGTACGGCGGTAACCATACGGTGGGCCGTGACGATTCGCTGAGCGACCCCGCGACAGAGGCCGCTCGCATTCGGGCGATGTATACGCATCCCAACTGGACTCGCAGAGGCATCGGTACACTGCTGCTGGACCTCGGCGAACAGGCGGCACGCCAGGCTGGGTTCAAGACGATCGAATTGGGGTCTACGGTGCCGGGCGAGCCGTTATACGTCGCGCGTGGCTACGTAGAGTTCGATCGTGAAGTGCACACCGGTGCCAACGGCGAACTCAACACGGTGATTCACATGAGGAAAACGCTATGAAGAAGTTGCACACACTGTGTGGTGTTGCTTTGCTCTCGCTTCTCGCGGCCTGTGCAGGTACACCCGATGATGAAGTGCAGCCGGAGCCTGCCGCAACGACGGTCGCGAAAACCGTTGGAGTCGCGGTTGCCGAGGGGCTAGTGGAGTTTGTGGGCGACGCACTTCTGGGAGATGACTGCACGCCCGCTCCGGAGCGCGACGTATTCTGTGACGCCGCCAGTCAGGCCAAGCGCGAGGCCGAACAGGAACGAGTCGCGTCTGCGCGAGAGCGTGCTGAAGCTAGAGCACGTAAGAAAGCGCTAGAAGCGGATTTTCAGGCGTTCATGGCGGATAGCGATGAAAGCGACGAGGAAAACGAGCCGCAAACCTCCATCATGCTCGACAGAACCACTACTCAGGAGCCGCCGGTACGGTGATTTCTCGATAGTGGATCTGATCGCCAAACGGTGACTGATCATTATTGGCAGCAGATGCAGCGATCAGGAATGTGATGCTCTCAAGCTTGCCGATCGGCGCACGCCAATCGAATCGCCATTGCACAGAGCCCCCTTCGCTGGGGCGTACCGCGGTAGAGCGAATCGCGGTGCCATGCACCGACGTCTCTACGTCATCGTCGGCCGGTGTAAAGGTCCCGGCGGTGCCGCGCTCCATCAGCGCGATGACCTGGAAGCCGCTGACCTCGAACGTCGTACCTTCGAGCGACAATTGCAGGGTGTATTGCTCACCGGCGGTTAGTGTCGCGGGCAACCCCTGAAGCACAATCGACTCGGATTGGGGCACGGCATCGCGTTCCCAGTGACAACTCGCGCAGTGCTCGCTGGCGCTAGAGTCGGCAGCGCCCCACGGAGCTCCTTCTGGATAGGCCAGTGCCAGTGTGCCAGCGCCGCTGGCAGCCAGAAGCGCGAGCACCGCCGCGCAATTACTCGACCGGTTCGACAATAGCCCGACCTATCGTGTTGGCATCTGCTCCAAACCAGACCGACCCGGTAGCCGCATGGTAATGCATGTGACGGATCGTGCCGCCACCCGACCCGACTTCCGTCTGCTCGATGAACTCACCGCTAACCGGGTCAAAGCCCATGAACACGTTCGGCTGTACGCCGGTCGCAACCATCCAGAGCCGACCCTGATTATCGGAAGCCATGCCATACGGACGTGCTTGCTTGCCCTGTGGCATCTGCCACTCGGTAAACTCGGTGGTGCTCGGATCGTACTTCCCGAGCATCCCGCCGGCATAGTCGACATACCACACGGTGCCGTCAGCCAGCACTTCAAGGCGGCGTGGACGTGCGTCATCGCGCGGAAGATCGATCTCCGTGTGCTGCATCGTTTCCGGGTCAACCTGAGCGAGTTTGCTTGTACCAAACAGCGCGACCCAGACCGAACCATCCGGCGCCAGTTTGATGCCGTAGGGTCGCGAGCGGGCGGTGGTTGATGCGATCAGATCGACTTTGCGGTCCGCGAGGCGCAAGCGTCCCATCATGTTGCCACCCTGAACGGTGAACCAGATGTGCGACTCATCCGCATCGAAAATCAATGTGTGAGGATCACGCGCTTTGGGGTCAGGCATCGGTATTTCTTCGATGCTGCCATCGCTGGGATCGTAGCGGCCGATGAGTGCGGTGCGATTGCCGGCATACCACACGTCACCATTGCTGGCGACGATGAGATTGTGTGGCCCGGAACCGTCTTTGAGTTCGATTTGTTCAAACGCACCGCTCTCGGTATCCAGACGCGCAAGGTAACCCGTTTTTTGGCCCACAAACCAAACGCTGTCTGCGGAGGTAGCGAATGGATCACGCGGACGGGATTGCTCGTAGGGGACTTCCCATTCCTTGATGTCGAGCTCGGCGCTCGCCAGCGTCGGAAAAATGCACGCCAGTGTAAGCAAAACCGGTATTCGCATGGTCATACTCCTGATTGCCAGGACCGAAACGATATCACGGTCATATGAGTGGGAAGGGCGACTTTGCGCCTGTGCTCGGGCATAGTTTCGTTATCCACAGAGGATTCCGGTTTGGACTTATTCAGTGAACTCAAGCGCCGCCGTGTCTATCGCGCCGGCATCGCCTATCTGGTGACGGCATGGGTGATACTGCAGCTCGCCGATATTCTTGGTGACAATCTGGACCTGCCCGATTGGATGTTTCGTGGTTTGCTCACGGGCGTCGTTGTTGGGTTTCCGATAGTCCTGGCACTTTCATGGGTCTTCGAACGCACCAAAGAAGGATTGCGAGTCGATCCTGGTCCCGACGAGTCGCAAACACAGGGTGATTCAGGCAATTACTTGCAGCCAATGATCATCCTGGTGCTCATGGTGATCGTCGGCGTCTTGGCGTTCGATCGATTCAAGGACGACGGAGACTCGGAGGCCACTCTGGCACGCACCGTGGCGGTACTTCCGTTTAGCACTCAGAGCGCCAAGACCGACGACGCGTACTTTGTTGAGGGCATGCATGACGACATCCTGACGCAACTGGCGGGCCTACAGACGCTTGAGCGCGTGATATCGCGCACGACGATCGAACGCTACCGCGAGACTCAACTATCGATCCCCGAGATTGCCGCCGAGCTTGAGGTGGCGGCGGTGCTGGAGGGATCGGTGCAAAGGGCGGGCGAGCGCGTCCGGATCAACATGAAGCTCTACGATGCAGGGCGTGACGCTGCGTTGTGGACCAAGACATGGGACAAGGAACTCACACTAAACAACCTCTTCTCGATTCAGAATGAGGTCACGCAGGAGGTGGTCGCTGCGCTTGACGGGGTGTTGTCCGATCTCGAGATGTCGGCAATGAAGAGAAAGCCGACTGATAGTTTCGAGGCGTTTAAGTTGTACGCAGCCGGGCGCCAAAAAGTCGAGTGGCGCAATGCCCCGAAGTTGGCCGAAGCGCTTGAGCTTTTTGAGCGCGCCATCGAAATCGATCCCAACTACGCGGAAGCCTATGTGGGCGTAGCTGATGCATTGTCTCTGCAGCCCGAGTACGCGGGTGTGGATATGCAGAGCACGTTCGTGCCGCGGCAAGAGGCGATTGATAAAGCGCTGGCACTGGATAGTCAGATCGCGCCTGCCTATGCGTCGCTTGGGTTACTGCGTTGGCACCAGGGCGAGATTCCAGCAGCGGAGGAGGCGCTGCAGCGGTCATTGGAAATTAATCCGAATTATACGAATGCGCTGCATTGGTACGCGCTGCTGCTGCGCGATTCCGGACGGGTGGAAGAGGCCAAACGGTTGATGCGCCGCGCGCGCGACGCGGATCCATTAGCACCGATCCTCGCCGGTGCGGAGGCGTCGATGTATATCCTGAATGGCGAGTACTCAGAGGCGCGCGCAATGCTGCGTCGTGCGATTCAGGCGACCCCGGACTTTTATCTATATTACGAGCTGATCGGTGACTCGTTTTTCGTACAGGGAGAATTCGCCGAGGCACTGCGTTGGTTTGATGAGGCGGTCCGACTGGAACCTACCGCGCCGGACCCGCGAATCGGACAATGCGAGACCCTTCTAGTGATGGATGATCTCGCGCTCGGCAAGCCTTGCGTTGATCGGCTGTCGGAGGACTTCCCCAACCGGATGCCCGTAGGGCAATCGTCATTGCATTTCCAACTGATGGTGATGGAAAACCGACTCGAGGAGTTCCTGGTGCCGGTTGGTTTCGCGCTGGAATTGGGTACCTCGGTAAAAATTGGAATCGCGGCGGCTTATGTGATGAGCGACGATCCGGTATCGGCAAAACAACTTCTGGGATCGATCGAGCCTCGTCTATTCGATTCCGGTCCGGTGCCGAATCTCTCAGATTACGATTCGGATATTGGTCTGCTCGCGAGTGTCGTGTTGAATCGTACGGGTGAACCTGAGCGTGCTGCCGAGGTTCTGGAGGCTGCGAAACTTGCTGACTACAGCAAGAGCGCGGAGTTTGATGCGGCGCTTGCCTTTCTCGCACAGGACAAGAGCGACGAGGCCGCGGCATCCTTGGATCGCGCTTTGGAATCCGGTCGCTTTAGTCGTTGGTGGTTGTTGCGAGCACCGGTTTTCTCTCGAGGTTCGGTCTCTGAAGCGTGGGATCAGTCCGTTGCAGCGGTAAACGCTGAAATCGTTAGACAACGCGAGTCCTATCAAAATCGCCCTGAGCTCGGGCTACTATGAGTCTGGCGAAGATTCGGCGGGCCGAGTACGCATAGAGATCACATACAGCACGAGTGTGAGCAGCGACATCATGGCGGCTGCGATAAACGGGGAGCCTGGAAGATAAATCACGGCCTGCTCGCCTGCTGTTGCCGTGAATAGGCCCATGTAGACTAGCGGCGCCAGAATCATGGCGACGCTGGTGAGTGCTGACAGCCCACCTTGCAACTCGCCTTGCGAATCTTCGGCCACCCGATTGGAGAGTTCTTGTCGGATCGCTGGGTCCTGCATCGAAGATATGAGGGCAAGCGTGATCATCGCGTAGACCATCCAGCCGGCAGTCGCCAATCCAATGCCAGTCAATGCGATCGCTTCAACGATAAGTGCAATCCAAATAGCCCTGACGATTCCGATTTTTGGTAGCAGTATCTGTATGACGACCGCCGATGAGATGAAGGCGATAACGCCGTAGTACGCAATCGACAGACCAACGGCCTGATCTCCCCATTGGAATCGCTCGATGGCGACATACGACCAAACTGTTGGATACACCCAGGAGGACAGCGTGGCGAAGAAGAATACCGGTAGCAGCACCGTAAGGCCGGGTGTCCGAAACAAGCGGATTAAAGTGCCGAAGGTGTTAGCGCGTGACCATGTGAACGGCCTGCGCTTGTGTTCGGCAAGTGATTCGGAAACAACGAAGTAGCCAAAAATCGTATTTGCGGTCGCCAGTCCGGCGCCGACAAGAAAAGGTAGCCGAAGATCGATCTCACCGAGTAAGCCACCGAGCGCGGGCCCGAAGATGAAGCCTGCGCCGAAGGAGGCGCCAATCCAGGCGAAACGCTGAGCGCGTTGATCCCTCGGTGTGACGTCGGCTACGTAGGCATTGGTTGTGGAAAATGTGGCTGCGAAGATGCCGGCGAACGCACGGACCAGCATGAAGGCCCAGATGGTGGTCACAAAGGCAAGCACCAGCATGTCGACCGCGAATGCTGCGAGGCTAAGTAGCAGTACCGGTCGTCGTCCATAGCGGTCCGACAGAGCCCCGAGAATCGGAGAGAATATGAACTGCATGACCGCGTAGACGAACAACGCGAGTCCACCCCAACGAGCGGCTTGCGCGAGATCAGTACCCGACAGCTCCATGACCAAACGTGGCAACACAGGTGTCGCCAGACCGAAGCCCATGGAGCCAATGAACGTCGAGATGACGAGAAAGACGAACGCCCCCTGCGCTGCTGGGACTTCGGCGGGTTTAGTATCCGAATTTTGGATTGTCGATCCCCGTCAAAATCGCCTGCGGCGCGGGTGAAGCATTAGCCTGCTATGTAGCTTTCCAGTTGCTCGATCGTGAACTGCTGTTCGGCGATAACGGTCTTGACCAAATCGCGAAGAGAGATGACGCCGATGACCTTGTTATTTTCCATCACCGGCAAATGACGAAACTTGCCGTTCATCATGATGGCCATACACTCTTCGACTTGTTGCGAGGGTTTGGCGCACACAACTTTGCGGGTCATCACCTCGTCGACTCGGGTCTCTTTGGATGCGCGTTCTTTTAGGATGATGCGTCGTGCGTAATCGCGCTCGGAAATAATACCGACCAGCTCCTCGCCATCCATGACCGGCAATGCGCCGATTTCCTTCTTCGCCATTTCCTGCACGGCCTCGAAAACCGTGGCTTCCGGCCGAATCGACCAAACGTGTGTGCCTTTCTTATCCAGCAACGTCCTGATTGATCTCATCTCAAAATCCCTGCGAGCGTACTGAGAGCATTCAGTCTACCGAAACTTGGGTTACAGGCCACCCCTACGGCTCGCGCTTGGTTATCGTGAAGCTCATGCTGAGGTACTCACCATCGCCGTGATCTTCGTACATCTGCATTTCCTCAACACCCGGCGACACGGTTTTGCCGACAGACCGACTGATGTATGGCTGTTTCGTCATCGGATTGAACGCCTCTCCGGTCATGACCAGAGCGCCCGTCTCCGAGTCGATCTCACCGCGCATCATCAACACACTGGTCGACATGTTGTCCGTCCAGGTCGACCAGTACTGCTGTTTCACATTGTCATAGCCGGTGCGACTGATGCCTTCGAATGGCGCACCCATCATGTCGCCGCGCCAGTGGTCAACCATCACCCTGCCGCCGAGCTCGACACTGCGCTCCACCACCATCGTGGTCTTCAGTGGCTCCGCGTCTGGACCCATATAGAACGCCATGACGGCATCCCAAGTGCCGACGGCTTCGGCGAACTGCTTATGCGGTTCATTGATCTTCGCAGCTGCCATCATGACAGCCATCATTTCTGCTTCGTTGTTTTCTTCTGCTTCGTGATGTGCCGCGAGTGCGGTCATGGTGAGCGCAACCAGCGCGATTCCTGCCAGTGCATTTTTCATTGCTCGAACCTCCCCAAAAGATCGAGCAACTAGTATAGCTCGCGATTGCCGAGAGAGCCGGTGCGACCACTTCCCGTTAGTGCACCACACGTCGGATGAACACGTGCAAGCCGAGGAGCACGATACCGACCACGCCCGCCGCAGTATTGATCGGGCCTAGAACGAACTCGATCCAGTCGCCTTCTACCGCGATCACCGGCGTACTGAGCAAATCCGCTACGGTGCCAAGCGATTGCTGCAAGGGCGATTCAAGCGCAAGTTCCAATATACCGATCATCACCACAACCAAGGCGCGAATTGCGTAAACCCGCCAGCGCCGTCGTTGAATCTCGCGGGTGATGCTTTGTGTGAATTCAGGATCGGGCGGTGCGTGCTCAGCGTCAGCGAACAGCGCTTCGATCCTGGAGTCTCTTTGTTCGATCATTGTTGCGCTCCGTATCCGTCGAGTAATTCTCGAAGGTCGAGACTGCCTCGTCGTATATGTGATTTCACTGTGCCTAGTGGCAGCTTCGTGAGTGCGGCAATCTCTGGGTGAGATAGCCTTTCGTTGTAAGAAAGCACAACGCAAGTTCGTACTACGTCAGGGAGCAATGCGAGTGCAGCATCCAGGTCGATGGCCTCTGCTGTGGATGCTATTGGCGCCGCTTGCAATTCGTCGTCGTACGCTTGCTGCCACCTGTTGCCTTCCTTGCGCTGGTGGTCGATCCATTCATTAACCGCGATACGTTTGATCCACCCAGGAAACTTCTCGGGTTGTTTCAGTTTGCGAATCCGACGCCACACCTTGAGGAACACGCGCTGTGCCAGATCATCGGCGAGTGCCGGGTCGCCCGAAAAACGCCGCATTAGGGTTCTCAACCATGGTTGCCTTCGACGCACGAGCTCAGAGAACGCATCGCGATCGCCTCTTGCGGCCAGACTCACGATCAGCGCCTCTGGCCCTTCGGCGTAATAGGCGGGTGCATTGGACATGAATGCGAGTCGCTATTCTGCGCTTTCTCGCTCAAGGTATCTTGCGGCAGCCCAGAGTCCGCCTGCGATACAAATCACAAGACCGGAAACCCCCATCAGCACCGCTCGTCCTTCCGGTGACGCAACACCAAGGAATAGACTAAACACGAACATGCCTGCGGAGACGCCGATCATAATCAGTGTGGCAATGCGCAGGTCGCGAGCTGCGTTCCGGTTACCTTGAGCTTCACCGAGCATCTTTTCGATCAGCGCCGCATCAATATCCTGTCCACTCTCCACCACGCGTCGCAGGGTCTCCTGCTTGGATTCCTTTTCCTTGGCGTCATACCAAATCCCGCCAACGACAGCTGCCGCGATAAAAAACCAAAATCCAAAGGCGCCTATATCGCCCATTTTCTACTCCCTTTTTCGTGTTCCTACCTACATAGACGGATGGAATCGCCAAACAGATGCAGGTCACTGAAAATACTTATTGGCTTGACTCGCTGTACCCGGCAACGGCCATACTTATGTGACGCAGGTCTTTAACGATGGGGGGCAGCATGACCGATACTCGATTCATGTACAGATATATTGCAATTTCGGCGAGTTTTGCGCTGCTCAGTGGTTGTTCCGGCACATTAACCTACAGCCCAGGGTGTGCGGCTTATTCTGGAGATCAGATTGAGGTAACGGGTGACCGTTTTTCATGGGATCGGTTTTCGGATACCCGACGGGTCGATAAAGACGGCAACGAGATCGATGCGAATCCGGGATATCCCCGCACCGGTACTGTGGAAATTGATGACGCGGTGATGCGCTTTGTGGATGATTCCGGCGCGGTTGTCGGCACTTTCGTGAGTTTTCAAAACGGCGGCAAGCGCTACCTTTTGACTCAAGAAGAACACAAGGCCGTCGCTGACGGCGGCGCACTACCGGATTGCGCGCTGCAGCAAGAGAGCGCCTCTGACAACTAACCATGGCGGTTCGAACCGACCACCAGTCTAGTTTTCGTCGAATCGGCAAATGAGACGCAAGTCTTGTGGTTCACTGTGAACTGCATGTTATGTATTACGTCTAACGAGTTACCTCACGATGGTTGAGCAGATGTTGAAACGAATTATTGTCCTCGCCGGCATGCTGGCAAGCGCGGCTGCCGCCGCAGAGCCCGTGTCGCCCGTGACAGTGAAATACTCCGAACCTCTACGGTTGATTGAGGAACCCGCGCGCCTGGCGATAAACGGAGCTCCCGACAGCCGGCGGCTTCAATTCGATGCGTTCGGCAAGCGTTTTGACGTCGCACTAACGCCCAACCGATCCTTGTCTCTGGAGCGTCAGAACGGCGGTTCGGCTTTTGTGGCCTGGAAAGGCAAGCTCGAGGGTATCGATAACAGCTGGGCACGTATCAGTTTTATCGACGGGGCGCCGCAAGGCATGATTTCCGATGGCGAGCAGCTCTATGCCATTGAAAAGCACGGGGGGGCAGATACGCCCATCGTCTTCCGTGTTGAGGATCTTGAGTTTGCTGAGGGCGCTTTGGCATGCCCGGTTCACAAGACTACCCACACTGCGGCAGAACTGATCGGCGATCTCAACAGAACGCTTGAGGTCCAGCAGCCGCCGGTTGGACGAGCGCTTGGCGCAACCCGCCAAATCGACATTGGCGTTGTTGCGGACACCTCGTTTACAGACCTCGCGGCGAACAACGCTGACCCACAAGGCGCCGTGCTCGCCAGAATGAATACCGTGGACGGTATCTACAGCGACCAACTGCAGCTGCAGTTCAACGTTGCTCAACTTGAAATTCTGACAGGTCCGAATGATCCGTTCACGGACCAGACTGATGCGGGTGATCTTTTGGATGAAGTCGCCGTGTTCCGTGCGAGTACACCGCAGCGTGAAGGTCAGGGTCTCACGCACTTGTTCACGGGACGCAACCTCGATGGCTCGACAGCGGGCATCGCTTTTCTTGACGTTGTGTGTTTCCAGTTCCGCGGTACCGGTGGCAGGAACTTTGGCGTAGGCCTGACACAGTCGACGTTCGGTGCTGCCACCGACGCGATTATTGCAGCCCATGAATTCGGCCATAACTTCTCGGCAGAACACGATGGAGAAGACGGATCCGTTTGCGTATCCGAACCCGAGACGTTCCTGATGGCGCCGCGGGTTGCGAGCAACACGACATTCTCTCCGTGTACGCTCAACCTCGTGCAGAATGCTGCAGCGGCGGCATCTTGTATCCGAACTTTGTCGGTGGCGGAAATCTCCATCAGCGCTCAGCCAGATCCGCTGGGCGTGTTGGCTGACACACCGGTGACGACCGCATTCACGGTGCTGAACGAGGGTACAGAGCCCGTTACCAATATTGTGGTGGACATCCCCATTCCGAGTGACCTGGTGTTGCAGTCAGTGTCATCAACCGATGGCGATTGCACCAGCTCAGCTACGGCCGCTCAGTGCACTCTGAACGTGCTGGCATCGACCGTATCGTTCGATGTGACGATTCAGGTACAGGCGAGTACCGGCGGTGTTCGAGATATCGCCGCAACCGTCTCTAGCACAGAAGACACGAACGCTGGCAATAATTCGGCGACTAGTCGCGTCGTCTTTGAGGCTGCGGTGGATATCGACGTTAACGGCGGCAGCGCGACGGCTACCACTACGACGACAGCCGACGTCCCCGTGCAGGTCAACAACCTCAGTGATGACGTGGCCGACGACGTGGTGGTGGTATTGACGCCCGATAGTGGTTTGACGATCGAAAGCGCAAGCTGGTCGGGCGTGGGTAGCTGCGTTCTGGATATGGGCGTTGCTACGTGTACTGCCCAGACAGTGGGTGCCTCGGCTCAGACAACGATCGATCTGGATGTCACCAGTGGCCAAACCGGCAGCCGTTCAATTGCTGCTGAGGCGACAACCTCGACCACCGATATCAACACGGCAAATAACACGAGCGCGGCGACAGTGACGATCAACACTGCAGCCGCGCCGCCGCCTCCTAACAACGGTGGCGGCGGTGGTGGCGGCGGCGCCGTGACCTGGTTGCTGGCGCTTTTCGCGGGGCTGCTCGTCCGTCGACGTCGCGTCTGAGAAAGGCGTCGCAACGGGTACGAAAATAATGTGTCGGGACGGTTGCAAAGTCTGACCGTCCCGGCACAATCGACGGTTCCTTTTGATCGGGAGCTGTCATGCAAGTCACGAACTTTCGCCGCTTCATCGGCGTAGCTTTCTCAGCCTTTCTTGTCGCCTGCGGCGGCGATAGCACGGATGCCGGTCAGTCAACCACGGAAGCAACCGCTATGACCGCCACCAAGACCAACCCTTTTGACACACTGGCCGCCGAAGCGCCGATCGCCGAAAAACGTCCGGTAACGATCGAACAGCACGGCATCGAACGTGTCGACCCGTATGCCTGGATGCGCGACCCCGAGTGGCAGGAAGTCTTACGCGATCCAGAAACGCTCGACGACGACATCAAGTCTCATCTCGACGCAGAAAATCAATTCTATGAAGCTGCAACGGACGACCTTGCCGGGTTGCGTGAACAGCTTTTCGAAGAGATGCGTGGTCGCATTAAAGAAGACGACAGCTCGGTACCGAGTGCGGACGGCCCGTTCGCGTATGCGGTGAAGTATCGTGAGGGCGGGAACTATCCGATCTACTACCGCATTCCGCGTGACGGGGGCGACGAAACCATCCTGTTCGACGGCGATAGCGAGTCAGGTGACAGCGAGTTCTTCCGCATCTCCTCAGTCGATCACAGTCGCGATCACAAGCTGTTCGCCTACAGTATCGATCGAACGGGCTCCGAGTACTACGACATCCGAATTCGTGACATCGAGACAGGTGACGAGTTTCCGGAGACCCTGGGGTCGACCGATGGGGATGTGATTTGGGCTGCCGACTCCCAGTCGTTCTTCTATGTTGAGCGCGACGACAACCAGCGTCCCAAACGCGTCAAGCATCACGTGCTCGGCACTGAGCAGAGCGAAGACCTACTAGTCTACGAGGAGCCGGATGACAGTTACTTCCTGTTCACGGGTGAGACGCAAAGCGGCCGCTTCCTGCTGATCGGCAGCGCCAAGAGCACCTCTACCGAGTACCGTTATCTCGAACTCGACGCCGAGCCCGGTTCGAAGCCGACGCTCATCGCGCCGCGTCTGGACGACCAGCTCTATTACGTTGAGCATCATGGCGACAACTTCGTCATGACCACCAATGCCGATGGTGCGATCGACTTCAAGATCGTGACTGCACCGGTCGAAAACCCCGGTCGAGACCAGTGGAAAGACTGGTTGCCCCACCGTGCGGGTACTTACCTGATCGATTTCATCCCGTATAAGGACTACATCGTTCGTCTGGAGCGACGCAACGCGTTGCCACGCATCGTTGTGTCCGATTACGCACGCGACAATGAGTACGACATCGAGTTTGAAGAAGCGGCTTACGACGTGGGCATTTCGTCTGGTTACGAATACGACACCGCCAATCTACGCTTCTCGTACGAGTCACCGTCGACACCGACTCAGATATTCGACTTTGACCTCGAGTCACGCGAGCGTGAACTACGCAAGACACAGGAAATTCCTAGCGGTCATGATCCAGCCCTTTACATGGTAGAGCGTTTGTTCATTGATGCCGATGATGGTGCGAAGGTGCCGGTCACAGTCTTGCGTCTCAAGGAAACCGCCGTCGATGGCACCGCGCCTCTGCTTCTATACGGCTACGGCAGTTACGGCGCCACCATGCAGGCATCGTTTAGCACCAGTGTTCTGTCCCTCGTTGACCGAGGTGTGATCTACGCGACGGCACATATCCGTGGCGGCGCTGCGATGGGCCGTCAGTGGTATCTGGATGGCAAGCTGGACAAAAAGAAAAACACCTTCACCGACTTTGCCAACGCCGCAGAGGCACTCCAGGAGATGGGTTACGGCAAGAAGGGTGAGACGGTGATCTATGGCGGTTCGGCTGGTGGTTTGCTGGTCGGCGCAACCTTGAACCTTCGCCCAGACCTGTTCGGTGGCGTAATTGCTGCGGTACCTTTTGTTGACGTTATCAATACGATTTCGGATGCCAGCCTGCCGCTGACGCCGCCGGAGTGGGTGGAGTGGGGCGACCCCATCAATAGTGCGGAGGCATACGCGGACATCGCTGCCTACTCACCGTACGACAATATTCGCGGCGATATCGAATACCCGCCGGTGTTGGCGACCGGTGGCGTAGCAGACTATCGAGTCACGTATTGGGAGCCGGCCAAGTGGGTCTCGAGAATGCGTGACGAAGCGAAGGGTGGACCGTTCTTCCTGAAGATGAACATGGGTGCTGGACACTCCGGATCCGCCGCACGTTTCGAGCGTCTGAAAGAGCGGGCGCACAACTATGCGTTCGCACTCAAGATTTTCGGTTTGGACAAAGTCTCAGTCGACGTTCCGGAGTCTTCCTGACTTCAGAGCATTTTCAGGATAGCTTTCCAGTGAGCAGCGGTAACCGGCAGTATCGAGAGCCGGTTACCGCGCTGGAGCAAGCGCATGCCCTTGAGCTTGGGGTTCATCTTTAGCTCGGCCAGCGAAATCGTACGTTCGAATTTTTGCTCGAACTGGACATCCACCAGCTGCCAGCGTGGCTTATCCGGAGTGGATTTCGGGTCGTAGTACTTCGCCTCCGGATCAAACTGCGTCGGATCGTCATAGGGTTCACTCACGATCGACATGAGTCCCACGACGCCGGGCTCCGGGCAACTGGAGTGGTAGAAAAACGCCTGATCACCGATCTTCATCTCCTCGCGCATGAAGTTTCTGGCCTGATAATTGCGGATCCCATCCCAAGGCTCTCTTTGGTCACGCTCGAGATCATCGATGCTGTAACCATCTGGTTCGGATTTCATCAGCCAGTACGCCATGAGTCAGGTCCTCCGATAGATTTTGATCGCCATATAAGCTACTGCGCTCGCTGATTGAATCGGCGTCCAACCATCGCGCTGGCGATATTCGTTTTTTGAATGTCGATGGCGCCACCGGCGATGCCCCAGCCCCATGCATCGCGCATCCGACGTTCGATTCGGTACTCTTTGGAGTAACCATAGCCGCCCATTAGCTGCACGGCGTTGCCCGTCACGGTTCGGGCGATCTCATTGGCAAAACACTTTGCGATCGAACTGTTTTGGATGCTCGGCATGCCCGCCTCGGCCTCCGAGATTGCACGGTGAATCAAAAGCCTCGCGGCATCAACCTGCATTTGCATTTCGGCCAGTCGGAGCTGGACGGCTTGAAAGTCGACAATCGGCTTTCCGAACTGCTTGCGTTCCTGCACGTACGCCAGAACTTCGTTGAGCGCGCCCGCAGCCTGCGCCATGGCCATAGTCGCATTGCCGCAGCGCTCGAGGTCAAACGCCTGCATGAGTTTCCCGAATCCACCGGCGCCGACAACGATATTCTCTTCAGGTAACTCCACGTTGTCGAAGAAGATGTCGGAACTGGGCACACCGCGGAACCCCATGAGTGCTTCCTGCTCACCGAAGCTCACGCCCGGTGTGTCCTTGTCGACGAATACCGCTCCGATGCCCTTGGCGCCGGGTTGATCACTCATTCGGCAATAGACGAGATAGCCGTCCGCGTGCCCGCCGCCCGAGCACCATCGCTTCATGCCGTTAAGGACAACACCACCGGATGACTTTTCCGCCCGCGTTGTAAGGTCGGTCAGCGCAGAGCCTGCATTGGGCTCTGACATGGCGATCGCGACCACCATTTCACCGCTGCACACGGCGGGCACCACGCGCGCCTTGAGCGCGTCACTGCCGAAGTGTTCGATCGCTTTGACCGGTCCTGTGCAGGACTCAAAGACCGGGAACGCGATGGCCGATGAAATCTTGCCGAATTCCTCGAGAACAATGAGCGCATCCAGACTGCTGCGACCGAGCCCGCCTAAGGATTCCGGAATATTGATGCCCAGAAAACCCATTTCCGCGTACTCGCGGATCAACTCGTGAGACGGCGGCACGGTGGTTTTTTCTATCTCGTCTGCAATTTCGGGAAGGCGAGACTGGGCGTAGGTCCGCGCGGCGTCCTGCATCTCTTGTTGGTCCGGAGTCAGTGAAAAATCCATGGTTTACCCTCTCGTCAGAACCGCCCGGAGTGTAGCTCAGCCCTATTTGGAAAAAAACAGTCAGGCCTGTTTATTTTCGACAGGGGCGTCTCTATACTGGAAATTCAATGATTTCCGTACGCTTCGGGGGGAGCCTTTGATGGATCAGGCGGTTATTGATCGCATCACTGCTGGCATGGCCTATGAGGCCGCACGAGAGACACCACCCGATGGGTTTCCCGAGTTGCCGCGTATCCCAGGGGGGCGATATGTGGATCCGGCTTTCCAGGCGCTCGAGCGAGAGCACCTTTGGCGCAAGGCCTGGGTGTATGCGGGGCACATCGACGAATTCCCCAGCGCGGGCAGCTTCAAGATGTTCACTCGCACAGGTTCCCCCATCTTCCTGATCCGCGGCCGCGATGACGTGGTGCGAGCGTTCTACAACACCTGTCAGCACCGTGGCGGACCCATCGTCAAAGAAGACTGCGGCAAGACACGTGCGCTCGTTTGCGGCTATCACGGATGGTCGTATGACTTTGAAGGCAAGCTGATCAACATTCGCGATCGTCGGGATTTTCCCGATTTCGTCGACGACGAGCACAGACTCCAAAGCGTTCGCTGCGAACGGTTCGGTAACTGGTTGTTCGTCAGCGAAGACCCGGAGGCAGCGCCGTTGCTCGAGAGTCTCGGCCCTGTGCCTGCACACTTCGCGAATTTCGAGATTGGCACTCTGCGGCTGGTTGAATCGGAGTCATTCGACGTGGCTTGCAACGTCAAGGTGATTCAAGACGCGTTTCTGGAGGTCTACCACCTCCGCTCGATCCACCAGAAGACCGTTGACCGGTTTCTCGATCATAACGGCACGACGATCGACCTGTGGCCTCAAGGCCATTCTTTGATGGTCACGCCCAATCGTCGCCCAGACTGGGTAGATCCTGGCACCGTAGGGATGCAGGAGATCGAAAGCATGCCCGAGATCGTGCGCACGAATAATTTCAGCTACAACATCTTCCCGAATATCGTGACGCCGACGGCTCACACGGGCATGCCGTTTATCCTGTTCTGGCCGGATACCGACAACACCATGAAGCTGGATGTGCACTGGTTCGCACCCGACTGGGGGGATGGAGAACGCGATCCACTTTGGGATACGAGAATCGCCAATTTCGATCGTATCCTCGAAGAGGACACCCAGTTCGCGCCGCAGATTCAGGCCTCTGTCGAGTCACCCGGATTTCGCGGTATTCCGTTGAACTACCAGGAACGGCGCATCTATCACTGGCATGAGGAACTCGATCGACGCATTGGTGTGGACAAAGTACCCGCATATCTTCGAGTAGCCCCCAAGCTTGAGCCCTTCGTTGTTAACTCATGACGCTCGGTATCGCCGATATTGCCGTCTACGTGCCTCACCGTCGCCTGCAGCGCGCGGCGATTGCGAACGCGCACGCCTGGGCAGTTCCGTCGCTTAAGGGTCAGGCCCGCGGCACTTTGGCCTCGGCCAACTGGGATGAGGACAGCGTCACCATGGCGCACGCCGCCTGCCGGCAAATCGTCGACGACACGGTTTGCGGTATTCGGTTTTGCTCGACTTCCATGCCTTTCGCCGATCGCTCCCACGCGGCCCTGCTCGCAGAAGCCCTGACGCTGTCGGGCAGCATGCGGACTATGGATGTCGGTGCATCCGCAAGGGCTGGTAGCAGCGCACTGATGGCGGCATTGATGTGCCACCAAAATGCGCTCGTCGTCGCGTCCGAACGCCGCCTGGCAAAGCCAGGTAGTGCCGAGGAAATCAGCTACGGCGATGCAGCAGTGGCGATTCGCACCGGCACAGGCGACTGCGTAGCTGATTACATCGGCGGTGCCAGCCGAGCCACAGATTTCGTCGACCACTACCGCTCCAGCGATGCTGACTTCGACTACGGGTTCGAAGCACGTTGGGTTCGCGATGAGGGTCAGCTTGCAGAATTGCCGGACATGCTTCCGCAGGTGCTTGCCGAGTACGACATTGCTCCGGACTCGGTCCAGTGGCTTGCGATGAATGCGCCAGCCCGTGTGCGTCAGAAGCTTGCCAAAACAGTCGGTCTGACGAACGCGCAATCCGACTTCGATTATGAGTCCAAGGTCGGTAATTGTGGCTGTGCTGATCCCTTTATGGCCCTCGCCGAATCGCTAGCGCGAGCAAAAGCGGGTGACATCGTCGTTTCCATCAGTTTTGGTCAGGGACTGGACGTCATGCTGTTTCGCGCCACTGGCAAGTCGCCGTCAGGACGGGTGCTGGAAGCTATTGAGGGCGGCGAGTCGGATGACAACTATTTGAGATTCCTGAGTCACCGCGGATTGCTGCAAATGGACTGGGGCAAGCGGGCGGAAAGAGATGTCCGAACAGCACAGAGTGCTTACTACCGCGAGCGCGATCAGGTTTCCGGATTCGTCGGTGGAAAATGCCGTGTGTGTGGCACGATCCAATTTCCCAGAACGCGCGCATGTGTGAATCCCGATTGCCGAGCGTTCGACTCTCAAACCCCCTATCCATTTGCCGATCTCACGGGCACGGTCAAGAGTTTCACCGAAGACTGGCAGGCGTACTCCCCAGCCCCTCCTTTGATTTACGGAAACATTGGGTTCGAGGGTGGTGCCAATATTCTCATGCAGTTCACCGATACCGCTGAGGGTGAGACCAAAGTAGGGAATCGCGTCAGCATGCAATTTCGCATCAAGGATATTGATCGCGTGCGCGATTTCCGTCGCTATTTCTGGAAGGCGGTTCCACAGGAGGACGTTGCGTATGGCTGAGGGTATTCGCGACAAAGTGGCCGTGATCGGAATGGGCTGCTCGAAATTTGGTGAGCGTTGGGATATGAGCGCTGCCGATCTTATGGTCGAGGCGTTCGAGGAAGGCATTGCGGACTCTGGCATCGAACGAGATCAGATCGAAGCTGCCTGGCTGGGCGTGTTTTTTGACGAGCAGAACATCGGCAAGTCTGCGATTCCACTATCGAATGCGCTCCGCCTGCCGAACGTGCCTGTGACTCGAGTCGAAAATCTCTGTGCAACCGGGACCGAGGCTTTTCGCGGTGCCGTATATGCGGTGGCATCGGGAGCGTGTGATATCGCGCTGGCGCTTGGTGTAGAGAAGCTCAAGGACACAGGGTTCTCGGGTTTGCCGGAGCGCACACACGGCACATTCGAGGACTTGTGGTTACCCAACTCAACCGCACCCGGTGCTTTTGCTCAGCTCGCGAGCGCCTACAGCGCGCGACACGGTATCGATATGAGTGACCTTAAGCGCGCGATGGCGCATATCTCGGTAAAGAGCCACGACAACGGGCTCAAGAATCCGAAGGCCCATCTCCACCGTGCAATCAATGAAGAGCAGGTGCTGAATGCGCCGCCGGTTGCTTACCCATTGGGTGTGCTGGATTGCTGCGGTGTGAGCGATGGCGCGGCGTGTGCGATCGTGGCTAAGCCGGAGATCGCAAGGTCGCTCGGCAAGACCGACATCGTCTCGGTCAAGGCCCTGCAGTTGTCAATTTCAAATGGTGTCGAGGCCTCACACAATTCATGGGACGGTGCTCACACACTGACGACGCGTCTGGCTTCGCAGAAGGCCTATGCGGAGGCGGGTATCGACAACCCCTCCGATCAACTGGGCATGATCGAGGTGCACGATTGCTTCTCGGTGACTGAGCTTGTGGTCATGGAGGACCTTGGCCTGTCGGACCACGGTAAAGCGCCTGCCGATGTGATGGATGGTCGCTACGACGCCGATGGCGCCATTCCCTGCCAGATCGATGGCGGTCTGAAATGCTTTGGTCATCCTATCGGCGCCAGCGGGCTTCGAATGCTGTACGAGGTTTATCTTCAGCTACTCGGTCGCGCCGGCGAGCGTCAGCTGGAGGGAATCGAATTTGGACTCACCCACAACCTGGGTGGTATTCCGAATCGCAACGTCGCGAGCATCGGGATTCTCGGAGGACTGCAATGAGTACTGGTGCAGAAGAAATGCAGGATGCAGGTTCGGAATGGGGCTTTAGCGATGAGGAGCTCGCCAGCATGCCGCTCGTTTACCGCGACGATTTGCTGGCAGGGAAAGTATGTGTGTTGTCCGGCGGTGGCTCAGGCATAGGTCGGGCGACAGCATTCGTTTTGGCCAGACTCGGCGCGAGCGTCATGATCTGCGGTCGCCGTGAGGAACGACTAGTGGACACTGCAGACAGCATAAAGCGACTTACCGGCAAGGAAATCGCGTACCAAGCCATGACCATTCGGGATCCCGAGCAGGTCGAGATGCTTATGGACGAGACGTACAAGGCGTTCGGACAAATCGATGTGCTTATCAACAACGGTGGCGGGCAGTTTCCTCAGGACGCCATCGACTTCAGTGTGAAAGGCTGGAATGCGGTTATCGACACCAACCTCAACGGCACGTGGTGGATGATGCAGGCCGCCGCCAAGCGCTGGCGGGATGCCGACCGCCCCGGACACATCATTAATGTCGTCGCCGTTATCGGTCGCGGCATGCCGCAGGTGGCGCATACTTGTGCGGCGCGGGCGGGGGTGATCTATCTGTCGAAAACAGTGTCCACGGAATGGGCGCCACTCAATATTCAAGTCAACTGTGTCGCCCCGGGATCGATCAGCACTGAGGGTTTGAACGTGTACGAACCCGAGGTCGCTCGAATGTTCCAATATGCCAATCCTATGCATCGGTTTGGTGACGCATTGGATATTGCTCAAGCAATTGTCTACCTCGCCGCACCCTCCGGGAAGTTCATCACCGGAGAGGTGTTATCCGTTGATGGCGGCGCGCAGCAGCACGGCGAGAACTGGTCGGCCGGCATACCCGACTATTTCAAAGTGCACGGACGCTAGCAGGCGGGTTCAGGCGGCGATGGCTGCCTTGTTGCGTAGTTCGCTGATTCTGCCGTTAGCCCGAGTTGTCGCCGGTCTGGCCAACAATCGGCCCATCCAGCTCGAACGGTTATAAGGTTTCGGAGCATCGCGGTAAAAGCGTCCAACGTCGTCGTAGACACCGAAGTCGCGTGCAACGAAGTCTGGATGGAACTGCGCAAAGCAGTCGGTCTCACCATCCCATTCGGTGCCGCCATCGCGTCGCACACCAAAACCGAGCACATCTGTGTGCGCCGAGGCGCCGGCCCGAAATAGCTCTGCATCGACAATGTAGCTGTCCGTTCGAATCCAACGGTCGTCGAGCCAGACCTCCACCACGGCGTGATCCACGTAGTCTGAACCCGGATCGATCAGGCCGTTCAGTACCTTCGACGAAAGCCCGAAGAACCGTTGGCGTGCTGGAATACCCGCGCCACGCAACAAAGCAGTCAGTAGCGTGGCCTTCGGGTTGCAGAAGCCGCGCCGCGACAGCAGTACTTCGCTCGCCTTCATATCGTAAAACGCCGGAGTGAAACCGAAGCGCACGTTGTCGCGAACATGATTGTGTAGCGCGACAGCTCTCGCTCGCTCGTCGCTGTGATCCTCGCGGACGCGTCGAATCAGCGTCTGCAACGCAGGGTGCGAAAAATCGAGATATTCGGTCTCCCGAAGAAAACGCGCGGGAAAGTCCTTATTCGCCACGGTAGGTTCCTCCTGAACTTTGTTGTTTTCTTGCACTGCTATTCCTGTTTCTTTACTAGCGGCAGTTTCTAGGATGTCTGTAATCAGCGCTCGGTTTATCTCAGGCCATTGGGATGTATGACTATAGTCTCGCATTTTTTGTTCCCTCTTGATTTGAATTTTTTGTGTCAAATTTGCAACAAAAAACCGAAATAGATGCTTCTTTGCTTGTTTTGTCACTGCGGCAACCGCGACAATCCGCACTTAATCGCGGGGAAGCTCAATCACTTGAAGCACTTAACTATTGGAGTCGCTCTTGCAACGCTCGCTGGGTGCGCCGCGCAGGACGAACCGCTCACAGCCCTCGACCGGGCGCGAGTCGAGTGTCGGGACACCGATCGAGATCGCTTTCTGCAACGGCGCGATCCCCTGGAACAGGCGGTTGTGGATCGCTGTGTTCGCGAGGCAAGAGAACGCATTGAGGCGGAGCAACAAGCACTTGATGAGGCGCTAGAGGCAACCATCGAGGCAGGCAAGCAGCAGAATAAAGAAGAGACACAAGAAGACGAGCAATAAGCCGTGACGCCAAGCCCTCTACAAACGCCCGAACGCATTGAAGAACTCGACGTGCTTCGAGGCTTCGCGTTGCTGGGCGTCTTTATCGTACATTTTGTGGGTTCTGCCTTCTACGAGCTGCCATTAGATGAAGACCAGTCAGAGCTGTGGTCAGGTCAGTGGTATCACGCAGCTGCTTTGTTCTTCTCGGATCTCTTTTTTCAGAACAAGGCCAACACGCTCTTTGCCACGCTTTTCGGCATGGGTTTCTGGGTCATGCTGGAACGACTGAGTGCGCGTCAGGCGGACTTCACCGCAATCTATCTTCGTCGACTTGCCGTTCTGTTCGTGCTCGGTATGTTGAACTGGTTTCTGATTTTTCCGGGAGACGTACTTCATGAGTACGCATTGATCGGTTTCGCGCTGTTCACCATGCGCCGAGTGTCTGCGAAGACGATGCTGCTTCTGGGGCTGACACTTGCGTTGCTCGGGCAGGCACTCGCGGCGCACTTACTGGATGGGTTGGGCCTCTCGTTCGAGGGGTTCGACGACATTCAGGTGGCCGCATTCGAGCAGGGCGAGTATCTCACCTGGGTTGCGATGATGGCCTCATCGATGTTCCAGCGGGATTTCCTGTTCGCTGGTCTCTTGGGTTGGGGCCTGTATATTTTCGGGCGCTTCCTGTTGGGTGCCTGGGTGATGCGCGAAGGGTGGATTCAGCGGCTGCGCGATATTCCGGGAACGGCGAAAGCGGCGGTTTGGCTATTGGCCGTCGGTCTTGCCACGGAACTCGGCTCGTTACTGATCTTCATGGAGATCATTCCCGGTAGCGAGATGTTGGACGCGACGCTACACATGGTTGGTGCACCGGTAACCGCTGTGGGCTACGCGCTTGCGCTTATCGCATTGTTCCAGACTGAGCGTTGGCGTTTGGTCGTGTTTTGGTTCGCACCGGTCGGGCGAATGGCATTGACCTGTTATGTCGCTCACGGCTTGGTGTTCACGATGATCTACATGCCGTTCGGGCTCGACCTGTTAGGGGTTCTCGGTCCAGCGCCGTCTTTGCTGATCGCGCTAACACTCTATGTGGCGCTAACGCTCGCGAGCCATTCCTGGCTGCGCCGTTTCCGGTACGGGCCGCTCGAGTATCTCTGGCGATGGGCGACCTACGGCAGCGCGCCGTTGTTTCGTGTGCGACGAGGCAGCCGCAAGAGTAGGAAACGTCGGTGACGTTATGTTTACAATTTGGGTACGACAAAAAGAAATCTTGGTGACATATGTTATGTCACATACCTGGGCTTAAATATTGGAGTGATGATCAATGCGGCGTCTTTTCTCACTGCTTCTCTTCGGCATGCTAAGTGCGAATTCGGCGTATTCCCTTGATGTCACTACCGAAGTCACCTCAGCAATCGTGTTCAAGGATGGTGCCGATGTAACCCGACGTGGTGAGGTTTCTCTGCCGGCAGGCACGACGACGGTGCGATTGGTTGCGTTGCCACCAAACATTGACGATTACGACGTGCGACTGAGTGCCGAAGCTTCGGATGTTCGGATTGGACAGGTGAGTGCGCGTTCCGTGCCGAGAAGTGAGGCCTATAACACCGCTTTTGCGCAAGCCGAGCGACGCGTACAGGAACAACAGCTTGTCCTGCAGGCGATCGAGGATTCGGATGAGGCGGCGAGGCTCGAGTTGAGATTTCTTCAAGGCTTTGCCGAAGGCTACTCGCGCGATGCTGGTGTTCAAGGTGTGAGCTCCAGCGTTGATCCCAACAACTGGCAGAGCGCCTTGACGTTGCTGCGCGAAGGCACGGAAGCTGCGAAGAAGCGAATTCGCGACAACACTCTGGCGCGCGTGGACGCGCAGAACAAGCTGCGTCGACTGACGCAGGAACGCGATCAGCTAGTTCGCTCGCAATCACGGGAATCCGTGGTGACCGTCGACCTGTACAGCCCGACGGCACAGACCACGACTCTGTTGCTCAGCTACCTGACGGAAGATGCAGGCTGGGGATCGGAGTACGAAGCGCGAGTCGATAGTGATGCCGAGACGTTGGATATGCTCCACATCGCGCGGGTTGGTCAGTCGACGGATGAAGACTGGCGGGGTGTCCAACTGACCTTGTCAGCGCGCGAGGTGGTCAATCAGGACGGGATAGAGTGGCCCGACAGCGAATACTTGAATCTTTACTCCGAAAAAACGCGATCACGTTTTTTTGAAGGTGCCGGTGGTGTGGATGCCGATTCGTTACAGGAAATTGTCGTTACGGGGTCTCGGATCACACCGGAAGATATCGCTGACGTAGGCAGTTACGCGGTCACCTATAACATTCCCGGCCGGGTCAATGTGACTAGCAGTGATGATGCGCCTGACACCTTCGACGTTGATCGTTACGAGCAGGCGGTTAGCTTCTCGACGGTGCTGATTCCCTTGACTTCACCGCTTGCAGAGCTAGAAGCAAGCTTTGAACACTCAGCGCAAGCGCCCATTCAGGAAAGTACTGTGCGGGTTTATCTGGACGGTTCATTCGTAGGCAGTCAACGCAAGCTGTATGTACGCCCCGGCGAGTTGATGTCTCTGTCTCTCGGTGAGGATCCATTCCTGCAGGTTCGTGTGTTGCCTCAGGGCGAGTACGAGCAAAAACGTGGTGTGATTCGACGCCGTCAGTTTGAGACAGAACACACAATCTACGAGATCACCAATCGCCGCACGGAATCATCTGCAATCGAGGTCTACGGGAGATACCCAGTCTCCGAGAACAAGGCGATTACTGTTGCGATTGATGACGCTGCAACACCGCCGGACGAAGTCGATGTGTATGACCAGCCGGGACTTATCCTTTGGCGCAAGGAACTCGGTGCTCAGGAAACCTGGCGCATTACCCAGCGTTACACCGTTAGCTATCCCGAAGGCGAGGAGTTGGAGCGAGATTACTATTGATCCTCACTTACGGGCGTTCTCGGTCTTGCGCGCGCGAATATCTCGACTGAGTGTCCGGTAGTCATAGAGCATGCCTCGTAACGCGAGGTGCGCAGCAGTGCGGTTGTATTCCTGAACGGCAAGCAGTTCCTCGACGGGCGTTATGACAACGTCATCTTGGCTTTCCTTGAATCGGAGCTGGATACCGCCGGCGTTTTCGTAAAGCACGTTGCCTTCCGGTGTCACGAGCTCTGCGGTCAGGAACAGCGCGCGCAAAACGCCCATGGCGACGTCCGAAGTCCCCCAGGATGGCCCCTTGACATACGCTTTCTCTTTGACGCCGCCGTAAGTGATCACTGTCCCGAGATAGGCAGCATCTCGTTCAACCACCGAAGTTTCCAGGAACGCATCGACATCGTGCGATTCAACCATAGTGGCGCGCACGCGAGCCTTTGCGACCAGGAGGTTTTCTGGGATCAACTGTCCCGTGATCGGATCGTAGATTCCGCCCAGTGCCTCGAGTTCTTTTTGCCAGAGCTCGGCGTAAACCGCCGCGGGAATAACGGTGTATTCCTTGAATCCCAGTTTGCGTGTTAGTTCGGCTTCCAAAGCGTCGATCGCTTCCTGGGACCGCAGTTCCTGCGGCAGCTCCGTCGGTGCGAGCGCGATGACTGGATAGGTCTCACGTAGTTCCTTAATGAAACGATTGTGATCTTTCGAGCCTTTGGGCGCGCTGTGGTTACCCATCGCAAACGTGACCGGTGTTGCGACAAGAATCAATAGGACCAGTGTCAGTCGTTGGATCATTCCGATGCTCCCTCGGTCGCCGCCGTTTCGGTTGTAGCAGGTGTTCCGATCAACTCGATCAGCGGCGACAGTGCCGCTTCTACGGCCCGGACGTTAGTCGCTTCGTCCGTCAGACGTTCCTCCAACGGCACGGGAACAAATCTCGCTGCCTTCCAAAACCCACCATCCATATCAAGCAGCAACTGGATGCCGGCTTGTTGCACCATGTAGCCGGCATCTGCCTCGGTCTTATCGATGACGGAAATCTTGAGGGACGATGCGGTGAGCGAACCATAGAGATCGCCACCACTACCCTTAGTCTTTACCTCGATGCCATCCCAGCGGGCTCGCCCACCGCGGAAACTACTGGGCGTTGTGACAACTGATGCGATCAAGTACGCATCAAACTCATGTAGTCGCTCGAACTCCCGGATTGCGAGATCGTTGATGGTCTTGGCCTTCGCCATGTCGCGATCACCTGTGAATGCGTCGTAACTGCCACCCATTGTGCGAGCAGTCGCTTGTTCGATCTCGAGAAACTCGCTAGCCGGAATAATATCGATGCCGGCTCCAGTGAGCGTCGTCGCCACCAGTTCATCAATGCGTCTCGCAGCCGCGTAGTCGTCGCTGGTCTCGATCTGGATTCTCGAGGGCAGGAGCGCAATTCGCTGGATTTTCTCCTTGAAATCGGCTTCTGGAATCAGAAACTCGGCCGCAGCAGGCGACGATAAACTGATCAGACTAATCAGCAGACCAAGACAGATTTTGTTGGTGTATTTCCGCACGCAAACTTACTCCTGTTCTGCGTAGGCTTTGATAATCGGCGCATCGATTGCATCCGGCGCCACTTCGAGATACTGCATGAAAAATGTTCGCGCCTTGCCGTGATCGCCGACGAGACGATAGTGCATACCGAGTTCTCGATACGCTGCTGGTGGGGCGCCCCCCAAAAGGATTGCTTTTTGATAGCTCTTCGCAGCTTCGGTGCTTGCCTCCAACGATGAGGAAGCCAGTCGAGTTGTCTCTGCGTGGGCAAACAACGCGTCCGCGTCGTCGGGGTTGCGCTTCAGGTAGTGTCCGAGAATGGTACTGGCGCCACGATACTCGCGGTTCTTGATCATGGCGACTGCCTGCGGCATGAGCAGGTGCTCAATGCGGTCTATATACACATCGTCGACTCGACTGTGCTCGATCAAACTGGCCTCGACCTCCATCAGCTCGGCGACTGCGGTGATCCGGGTTCCCACATTCGGGTGCGTTGAAAACAACGGTTGCCTGACCTCACCCGCACTCACTCTCAGCTTTTCAAGTGCACCGATTGCTTCCCGGTCGTTGTAGCCGGCATAGCGCATGATCACGACTGCTTGTAGATCAGCTTCGGTCTCTTGCTCGCGCGAATAACGCGAGTTCAATGCCAATTGCCATGCTGCCTCATTCGGACCGGATACCGGTGGCACTCCTATCGCTGCAAGCGCGAGGTCACCGAGAAAAGATTTCACTTTCTGGTTGGTTGCGTATCGATTGGCGGTGAGAGAATGTCGGTTGAGGTAATGAGTTACCTCATGGGCAAGAATAAATGCGAGCTGATCCTCGTTATCGAGCTGCGCGAGCATGCCATAGGAAATGAAAAGATCCCCATGTGGCATTGCCGACGCATTTCCCTCGACTGAGTCGAGCAAAGTGATTGTCGGGAAACGCTCCGGTGCCAGCTGCGTGCCACTGGAGATCAGACGGTCGAGGATCTCGTCGACGTAAGTCTGCAGTTCGTCGTCTCCAGACTTCAGCGCTCGCTTGATGCCATCGGCTGCAGCTTCCGAGCGCTCCCACAGGCGAGCCTCGTCTTTTGGGATCTCTTCGACTTGGTCGAGCGGTGCGACTTCCGTGGCCGCGCAGGCCGAAAGAAGAACAATCGCAGACGCTGTTAGCCATTTACCGAGGTGATTCGACAAGAGTCTTCCCCCCAATGCCCTCTTTGCCGGGTTGTCGAAGGTATCACACGGCGGCGGTCTTCCGTGAATGCGCGGCCTCAACTCCGGCCTCTGTTTTTTGCACATACGCTGTGCCGAACAAGGGTCGAAGAAAAGGCACTCGCCGGATGATGAATTCGTAAATCACAAAACACCCGCCTGCAGTGCCACCAAGTACGAGCAATGGTTCGACCACCGGGCCAAGTTGAAGGGGTGCGAGGTTGCCACCGAGTACAACGGTCAGGGTCTGGTGCAAGATGTACCACGGAAAAACGGCGGCGGTTGCGTAAGTGACCCAGCGTTTCGGGCGATTCAGATATTGGTGGCCGTACGCGAACAGTACGAGAATCCAGACCCAGCGATTCACATAGATCGAGAGATAGCTCAGTTGCTCGATGAGCAGGTTCGGATCTTCGCCCACCCACCAGTCCTGCGAGCGCAAACTGGCGTAGGCGATCAATCCTGTTAGAAGCAGCCCACGACGCTGAGCGGCGAGTGCTGCCCACCACTCGGAGTCTCTGCCAATCAGATAGCCATAGGTAAACATCGTCCCGTACAACGCATGCGCATAGAAATCGCTCGTGAGACCATGATCGATGTAGGGGGAATGTGGGAAGATAAAATTGCCGTAAAACATCAACGGCAACACGGGAATCACGACGACCCAGACGCCACGGAGACTCCGGAATGCGGTATGGGCACCGACAGCGCGTAAGGCTTGACCTGCCGGGATGATCAATAGCGTGTAGAGCAAGACGTAGGGCAAATACCAAAGATGGTTCCATGTCCATACGACTCGATTCTCGCCACCCCAGGCTTCACCGGGGAAGTCATGAAAGCTCAGATACTGCATCCAGAATTTCCAGAAACCCGGCTCGATGATGCCTTTGTCCAGAGCCTCAAAATACGGTTGCGGTGCAACGATGACGGCCATGCCAAAGATAAGTGGTACCCCGAGTCGCCAAAGCCGACGGCGAGCTAACTGGCCACCGCTGTACTTCGTGCGAACGAACGCAACAGCGAGCCCTGAGATGACGAAGAGCAGTGACATTCGCCACTGGTTCAGAAAGCGCATGGGCTCCCGGAGCCAGGTAGACGTATAGGCTGATTTGATGTGCCATTCCCAGTCTTGGACGTAAAACATGCCACAGTGGTAGAGAATCAAGAGTCCGAACGCGATTACGCGCAGGGCGTCTATGTCGTGGCGGCGGGTATCTTCAGCGGTTTGCATCGTTCGCTCCTCGTCAGTGTGAGCACCATGCTGCGTCCCGCGCGCACTTCGGTCAGCGGTCAAGTGATTGATTGATCGGGGTTTGTGATGAGTTGTAGGTCCAGAGTGACCAGTGGTGGGCAACGCAATGAGCGGGGAGGTAGTCTTTGCGCATGATGCTCCAGAGTTATCTGAAAAACCGCCAAATCTGGGAAACGCTGATTTTCGTGGCGTTGCTTGTGCTCGGGCTCTTGTCCAACACCGCGACTGAAATCATCGATTATTCGCGTAATCCCGGTGGACCGAGTCCCGTCCAGGCGTGGATTCTTGAGGGGACGAGTCATTTGGGTCTTGCTCTGGCGATCCCGCTGGTGCTCTGGCTGGACGGCAAGTCGCCATTGCGCTTTCAAACTCTGACTCGCAGTTTGCCCGCACACGTCCTTTTCAGTGTCGTTTTTTCCGCTGTCCACGTGTCACTGATGTATGTGGGGCGAAAGGTGCTGTTCCCGATCTACATGGGTTATCCCTACCGCTGGGACAGCATCCTCGGTGAATTCATTTACGAATACCTGAAAGACTTCCGAACCTACCTCCTGATCCTGTCCTTGATTTACCTTTATCGGTTCGTGCTGCTCCGCTTGCAAGGAGAGGCCGGCTTCCTCGCCGCCAACGACTCTGAGGAGCAGAACACGGCACCAAATGACCGGTTCCTTGTCAAAAAGGTTGGCAAGGAGTTTTTGGTTCGAACAAAAGACATTGAGTGGATCGAGAGCGCCGGGAACTATGTCAATTTGCACGTCGAAAAGCGGGTCTACCCGCTACGAGGCACCATGGTGCAGATTGCGGACCGATTGTCAGATCAGGGGTTCATCCGCGTTCACCGTTCGGCGATTGTGAACACCGATAGAATCGCCGAGCTCGCAGTATCCGATTCCGGCGACGGTGAGCTTCGACTGACGACCGATGCGCGTGTGCCTGTGAGCCGACGCTATCGGCAACAGGTTAGGACGGCGATGAGCGGTGGTGAATTGCTGAATTGATGCTCCCGGAAATCAGGGGCAACGATTACACTAGGTTACAAGGTTAAGGACGTCTGGAGTCAGAGGAGGGTCGAATATGTTGCGTGTAGTGCTATCGCTTTTGATGCTGACTCTGGTTTCGGCTTGTGCTTCGAGTTCGAATGTGGCGGATGATCCACGGTTGGATGACGAACGCGTTATCAACGATCAGCTGCCGGCGCCGCAGTACGGCACGGAGTACTGGAGTGCGATTCGCGCTTGTCAGCAGACGGGTAGATCGGTGCAAGAGTGTCAGTCTGGCGCCGACCGCGGTGTTAGCGAAGCGCTTGCGGTGGAAGAGCGTATGCGTCGAGAGCGTGCCGAGCGCCGTGCTGAGATCGCCGACCGCGCCAAAATCCCGGACGAGGCAGCCGTTGATGATGCCGAAGGTGCTGAATCCCAGCGCTCGATCCTCTATGACTGGGAAGGCGAGGCGTCCGATTCTGTCGAGACGGAAACCGAAGAGGACTCCGAGTGAAGACGATCCGAGTAACGGGCTTGGTCGCGATGCTAGTGGCGGTTACGTTGGGTACCGGCTGCCAACCGCTTGCATCAAAGCGTGTGTCGGAGTCTCGAACCACAGTGACGGAGACTGACCGTGACGGCGAAGCCGGGAAGTTCGGTGTTGCTGAAGTGAGGAAAGCCTCGGAAGGGGTTATCGCAGAGGCATTCGCTAAGGAGCTGGATGTGCGAGTGATTCCGTTCCAGATCCAGTTGCCGGATGTGAGCGTGGATGTGAAATCCGCATTCTTACCGGGCAAGGATGAGCGCGTGTTCGTTACAGGCGCTGTTGAGGTTTCCGAGGGTCGATGTGCACTTGAAGTGTACGCAAGAGTTGCACCGGAGATCAGTGCGTCCAAGGTGATCGATGCCGAAGGCACATGCGAGCAGGACCTATCGGAGTTATACGCCTATGCGGAGAAGGCCGCGGCACTAATTAGCGACAAGTACGTAAAGTAGAACTAAATTAGCACGGCGACTAGTCAAGGTGCTGGTCGATCAACTCAATCGCTTGTTGAACCGCTGCCTCCAGTCGGTCGTAGTAGAGCACCACGTTTTCGTGCTTGCTTTGGCCGATTGCAAGAAGGCCAATGAACTGGTTGTTATCCAATAGCACCGAATGCTCGGCCGAGAATCGTGATGGAAACTTGGTGCCCGAGGCCATTTCACCCCCACCACCTGGTCTACCCTGACCGACTCCCGCGTTGTATACCTGTACCAGTGACCCCTCACGATTCAGGAAAAGAATGAGCTCGCCTTCCAGAAAAGCCCAGGCGCCCTTTTCGTTAAAGCTGGTCGTCTCTATGAGAAAGGGAAGCGCTGCAATGCTGCGCTTGAGCGCTCCGTTGTCGATCGTGGTGAGCGCGCCGGACTCCAGGATGCTCACCAAGGCGCCAGTCGAAATGTCGATCCGCCCGCCCCAGGTGATCTTTTCGAGCAGACTATCGACCTCGGACTCGTCGAGCGGTCTTGCCGCTGTCGTTAACGCGAATAGCTCATCCATCGATGCGATTACTGCGACGCGGAATCGTCGTTCGTGCTGGATTTCCAATAGGTTGTTTTGTAATTCGTCACGCAGAGCGGCAAGACTCTCATCGGTGAGCTTGTCTTCTTCCCGATTCGACCACCAGGCATCGATGCCGAAGGCAAGCAGTATGCTGATCACGATGGCGAAACCCTCAGCAGAGATTCTTGGCCATGGAATCTGACGCGCTTTTTTCATTCGTGAGTGACCCGAGTTTTAACGTTGAGGTGTCAGTGGTGTTCGGCGGTGCTTCGATGGATCCTGATGCCTTAGGCCACGCAGCCGATCCCACTCGGCTCGGTCGACGAGTACATACCGTCCGGTTACTTCGCGAAGCGCGGTGAGAATCTGAGCGAGATAACGACCGAGCCAGACAAGTACAGCAATAATCAGGCTGAGTAGTAGCGCACCAGCGATGTAGGCAGTGGTTCGCGCCTTCGCGACGACGCTTGCGAGCGACTGCGTAATTTGCTCAAGTCTCGTCAGCGAAGGTTCCACCACTGTCGTGTTGACTTCATCAGCAACGCCCCGGGTCACTTCAGCGAGTGTAATCTGGGACTGCAACAGCGCCTCATCGAGTTTGGGTGCGGCCTCGCCGGTTGCTTCGACCAAGCGAGTCAAACTGGCGATGAGCTCATCCAATGCGGCAATTTGATCGTCCGGGAGTTCAACGCCGGAGGTTTGGATCGATTCCAGCACTGCTGCCAGTCTGTTGATGGCCGCCACTGTATCCGCCGACATATTGTCGACGCCCGTGATGGTTATTGTGATCGGTTCCTCAACCGATGACCCGTCCGCACTCCGATCCTTCGCATCCTGAGAATATGCGGGCACAGGAAGGAGCAGGACGAACATCACCAAGACGAGCGATCTCATTGGAGAAAAGCGTCCTCTGGCAGGCTGTCGCAATCGTCTGTTTCTTCTGGTCGGTTGTTGCGATCGGAAATCCAGCATTGCTCAAAAACAGAGCAGTAGCACAGCATGAGATTGATAGAGGCATTCTCGCGTATCTCGACGGACAGCTCTGGATCATTAATCTGAATAATTCGAATCTCCTGGTCCGGGGAGAGGACACGCGTTGAGATGTGCGATTGGACAAACCCGCGTTTAGGAAGTCGGAACCCCTCTTCGAGCCATTGTCGCCATGTGCGATAGCGGGTCCCGTCCTCTTCGAGCACAGCATATCGGATCAACGCGGGACCGGTACCGCGATTGCTTACCGCGTAGCTAAGTTCGGTGCCGGTGAAGGAGCGGTAAAACTCGACATGTGGCCAGGTCGCGGCGCGCGCCGATGCACGGTCGATTGACGCGGAGTACACAGCGACGATCACGGCAGCGACACTCGCCACCATGGCGGATGACGCGACGATCATTTCGCTTCTTTCGAACCAGCGCTTCGACTTTCCCACCCTGATACTCTCCGTCTAGCCCCCAACGCCAGCGTAGCGTCAAGCTCGTGGTGTGACCAGAGAAAAGTTCATCGACCGTGTCCGGATTGCAATCGGCAATCCGAGTTCGGGTATGCTCCACCTCAGTCTATAGGAGCATTCCGCGATGAAACGACTGTTCAAGTGGCTCGGTATCAGCGTGCTGGTCGTATTACTCGGTGCTGGTGCGTTGTTTGTCAACGTCTGGTATTTCAAGCCTGTCAATATCGACTTGTTCTACACGAGAGTGTTCGTGCGGTTCGGTCTGAGAGATCCGGAGCTCCTCACTTCAATTGGCTTGTTCGAGCAATTCGGCATTCGTGGTCACAACGCGAGGCTCGCGGATGCGTCTCCGGAAGCAGATCTTGAGCTGATTGAGTGGTGGCGAGGTCAGTATGAGGTATTCAAACGGTACGACCGCGATGACTACGACGGTCAGGATCTGCTCTCCTACGATATTTTCGATTATTTCGCCAAGAGCACCCTCGAGGGCGCGGATCGGTGGCGACTCTATAGTCTGCCGGTCAATCAACTGTTCGGTGTACAGAGCGGCGTGCCGGACTTGCTGATCCAGCAGCACATTATCGAGGACGAAAAAGGCGCGGAGCATTACATCGCGCGTCTTAACGCGTTTGAGACGAAATTTGCACAGGTGACCGCGTCGCTGGCTGAGCGCAGGGATGCCGGAGTCCACCCACCATCGTTTGCCGTGACCAAAGTCATTGGTCAGCTCGACAAGTTTCTTGCCCCGGCACCGAGTGAACATCCGTTAGTGACGAGTTTTGATGAACGCATGGCGAAGATCGATGCGTCCGAGATTTCAGAGGCGCGTCGCGGCGAGTTGCGAGCGTCGGTCGTTGAAGCTGTAGAGAATGTGGTTTACCCAACCTACAAAGGGCTGCAGTCCTACCTCGGTGATCTCTCAGGTGTGGCGACGAACAACCACGGTGTTTGGCATCTTCCTGACGGCGATGCGTACTATCAGTTTGCGATTCGCGAGAACACGACTACAGATCTGACGGCAGATGAAATTCATCGATATGGGCTCAGCGAAGTCGCGCGAGTAGGCGCGCAAATGAATGCGATTCTTCGTGACGAAGGACTCAGCGAAGGAAGTATCGGTGAGCGTATGCGACAGATAGCGCAGCGCGAAGATCAGATCTATCCGGACTCTGACGCAGGGCGCGCTCAAATCATCGACGACTATCAGGCGATCATCGACGAGATCGATCCGGCGATGGATGAGTACTTTAATTTGCGTCCAGAGGTCGGTGTTGAGGTGATGCGTGTGCCTGAGTTTTCCGAGGACACGGCGCCACCCGCCTACTACCAACCCCCGTCGCTCGGAGGCTCACGACCAGGTGCGTTCTTCATCAACCTGCGCAATGTGAAAGACAACCCGCGATTTGCGATGCGTAACCTCGCCTACCACGAAGCGATTCCGGGTCACCATTTCCAAATATCGATTGCGCAGGAGCTGGAAGGCCTGCCGATATTCCGTCGTCTGGTTCCGTTTGTTGCGTACATTGAAGGGTGGGGTCTTTATTCTGAGCAGTTGGCCTGGGAAATCGGTTTTACAGTGGACCCGCTGGACAATCTTGGGCGGCTACAGGCGGAGATGTGGCGAGCGGTACGGTTGGTCGTCGATACGGGTATGCACGCAAAGCGCTGGACCCGCGAGGAAGCCATCGAATATATGCTTGAGCACACCGGAATCTCGGAAGCCGATGTGGTCGTAGAAATCGAACGCTACCTCGTCTTGCCCGGGCAGGCCTTGGGCTACAAGATCGGTATGCGAAAGATCCTGGAGCTTCGCTCGAATGCCATTGAAGCGCTGGGTGACGACTTTGATCTTCGGGAGTTTCACGACCAAGTCTTGGGCTACGGTTCGTTGCCGCTTCCGATTCTTGAACGCGTTATCGATGAGTGGGTCGCCAGCAAACAGGCTGGTGCGGAGTTGTGATCGACGACCAAAAAGAGCCACCCTGGTCTGCTATCTGGGGTGAGTCGGCGGATCGACCGGATCAGGAAGCGCTCAAGGGGGCACCGTTCATCGGTTACGTGCTCTTCTATGTATTCCTTGTCTTCATGCAGGAAATCTTCCTCGATCCGTTTGCGGGAGAGCTGGGGCTGCCGGTTGGCACCTACCTGCGATTTTTCTACTACACGTTTGCTGGAATGACCCTGGTACAGGTTTTTTACATCCGTAACCAAAGGCGTCTCGACTCGGCTGAAGTTTCGGCCCTAATGCAGTGGACGGTGATGATCAACACCCTGTCCAACATCGCCGTCTTGTATCTGCTACCGGTCATTTACGACACAGGTTTCACGCTTGGGTTCGGCTTCGCAGCGCTCTTCGGCCTGTTCACGCTGCTCGCGTTCGATGTGCTGATGCTTTTCCTCGCCTGGAGATATCCCGTCCGGTTTTTCTCGGATCGAGTCTCGGACTAACAAACATTAAGAGGGAAGGGATGAGCATACCTACTGACACGGATCTGCCAGCCATCGCCCGCTTGCTGTCGACTAGCGGCCTGCCAGTCGATGATCTGGATGATCAGGATCTGTCGCTTTTCCGGATCGTCCTGAGTTCAGACTCATTAGTTGCGGTTGCCGGACTCGAACGACACGGCGATCTTGCATTGATCCGCTCAGTGGCGACCGCGACGAGTGTGCGTGGGCAAGGCAAAGCGAAAGCACTCGTTGCAGATCTCGAAGCGCTCGCCATCGCAAAAGGCATAGACGCGATCTATCTGTTGACCGAAACCGCCGAACGATTTTTTACGCATCTCGGGTACGTGGAACAGAATCGAACAAGCGTTCCCGCTGCTATCCAGCGCTCACGCCAGTTTTCGTCGATCTGTCCAGATAGCGCGACGGTCATGTGCAAATCGCTTTGATGTCTCCATCACTGCTAGAGCAGCGTTTTGATTGCCTCTAGCGGTAGTGTTCGCAGTGCATCCGTTGCGGCGGACTCTTTACCCACAACTTGGAAACTGATCAGTGCGTAGTCTGATAGCACGATGACACCACGTGTGCTGTACTCGCCACTAAACCCTTGTTCCGGCGCCTCCAGGTAGGTTTGGAAGCCACTGAGGTCGGCTTCCCGGTTCTCGGGCAGCGGCACGGTGGCAACGCACTGTCGACCAAGCAGCACGCTCAGGTAGATAAACTCACCTTCGGATAGCAGCTCGCCGATGTCCAGGCATCGGGGTTGCGTGCCGACGGGATCGAGAGAGAGGTCAGGTGTCGAGAACTGCTCGGACAAAATCGATTGGAGTTCTTTCTTGAGCTGCTCAGCAGTGGCTATCAGCTCTGCTTCGGTCGACTCCCTATCCACTGAACCAGGCGCGTTGGTTGCCGAGTCGATAAAGGTATCGAGCGCCATGTTATTAACCATGGAAAGCGGGGTTTCAGGTTCGCCAGCTGGATCGGCGATGCGGATGAAAACGACACCGGCAGGCGCTGCATCGACGATGAGCATGGGCGCCATGCCCTGTGAGCCTTGCAGAACGAACACGTTACGACCTTGTACCGTGCGCCGCTCCGCCGACTGTCCTGGGGGTGGCCCGCCTGCCGCTCGAGCTACGAACTGCGGATCGGTATAAACCATAACCGAGGTCGGTGAGCCCGGCGTGTCGTAGGTGCGTGCGCAGGCGATCGGTGCACCCATGAAGCCAGCTGCGCCCGTGTTATCAGGCGCTTCGATTGCTGTGAAAGCGCCAAGTTGATCCGTCAGCAAATCACAGGCGGCGGACACGTCTTGCGGGCCTGCCGGACTGCTGTCCAGCAAGTCAGCTGCAGCTCTGGCCAGCGCTGTGTCCGATGCGGGCACCGCTACCGGAATGGTGGCAGCAATCAGAGCCGCGGTTATCGTTGGCAACAAAACACGTCTCATGATGAGACAGCCCTACAACCGCACCAATTCGACACGACGGTTTTGTTGGCGACCCTCCGGGGTGCCGTTGTCGCCGACTGGCTTGTCCGGACCGAAGCCGGCCGATTCCAGTCGCTCGCCGTCGATGCCATAAGCTGAGATCAGGTGTTCGCGCACGGCTTTAGCGCGCGCCGTGCTTAGCGCTTTGTTGGTCGCGGCACTACCCGTCGTATCGGTGTGCCCCTCGATGCGAAGGCGCAGATCGCCATAGCGGTCCATCGTGCGTGCGATTTCCTTCAACGTCGGTGTTGACTCCGGGCGAATCGATGCGCTGCCCGTGGCGAACAAAATACCCTGCGTTGCAAAGCGACCGTCGGCCATCAACCGGTCATAGAGAATCTCACGTCCACCCGAGGCAATACGGATATTATCGAGGTATACGGGCTTTTCCTGATCGACCTCACCGACCACGTAAACATGCAGCTGGTTGCTGCGCTGCAGATCCGCATTGGGCACATTCACCACTCGCGTTTCGTCGAGATACATCTTCACGTACTTGCCGTCAGCCATGATGCGAATCGGTGTGATCTGCTCCATCGTACGGTTTTGACGGGCATGGCTGACACCGCCGCTGCCCCCCCGGATACCGGTCTGGAAGTAATCGGACACCGTGAAAAACGCGCCGCTGTAGTTCTTCGCCCGACTTTGAAAACAGCTGAAGGGGTTATTGCTGTCGTCGAGCGTTCCGGTCGCAAGACAGAGGCTGTGCCAGTAGTGCGGCGCATACATATCGAATTCGACAGTGAAGCGCGTGGGTAGCTCCTCACCAAGATCGATCGTAAACCCCGAGTCGCTGGTGATGCGCATGAGCTGGCTGCCCTGCCATTCGACCGTTTCCATGTTGCCGCTGACGAAGCCGATGCGTCTCGGCACGTCTCCAACGTACTCATTCTCGAAATCCTCGATGAATAGCGGGCGGTCGCCTGGCACGAAATCATAGTTGGCCCAGACGCTGTCCGATCCAGGTGTCGCAGGTGCAGCACCAGGACCAGAGCTGCCGGCGTTAGCCACGGCTTCGGCTTGTTCCTCTTCGGGCAATGCATCACCGTTCTCATCGGTAACGACGATGTCACGTCCGTCGTCCTTGGCCTGCTGAATGCAGTCGAGATCGGTGACGGCACAAATAACGGCGTCGATCGCATCGGTTGTCAGTTCATCGGTGCGTTTTTCAACTTCTCGATCGACTGCGCGTTCAGCACCGCGTTTCGCAGCGTCCTTCAATCGATCGAGAAATTGCGCCTGTGCGCTCCCCGGCAGCACCAATGCAAGGCAAAGCGCAGCCAGTCCAGCCATTTTCGATGTATTCACTATCTTTCCCCTTCGCAATAAGCCGGCGCGGACGGCCATCTGGGTCCGCGCCGGCATTTCGTCCTAAATCAAACTCTATCTGGTCTCTTACGCAGAAATATCTCAGTACGGGCCAAACCCACAGTCTCTCCGTTTCTCACCGCGGTTGCTTCCATGACAGACTTGCCTGTGCCCATGGTTGACCAAAGGCGCTCGAGCTGGGCGCGCGCCGCACGCTCGCCACCATATACCCCTTCCGGGAACGGCGTACCTTCATTGACCCCGCGGAAAATATCACCGGGAAAGAAGATGTCACCAGGGAAGAAGTGGATGCCAAAAGAGTAGTTGTCCTTGGGGGAAACGCCAACCTTTCTCATGTTCGCCGGGATTGTCTTGAGTTGTCCTACGACCTCCCCATCCTGGATAAATGTCAGGAAGAAGACTAGCCCGTCGATATCACCATCACCTTCCCACGAAACGGCCGCCTTCGGGTCGTCTTTGTCAGCACAGCAAAACGACGTGGCAAGTTCATCGAGAGACTCAATGGTTGCCCAGTCGACATGATGTTCCATGTCCATGGTTAGAGATCCGTCGGCGGAGGCACACACGGGCGCCAGGGTGAGTGCTGCGAGCATTAGTAGTCTTTTCAACATGTCATGTCCTCGTTGTTTGTCTTTTGTTCACGTTTTGCCAGGCGTTTCCGCAGGCACAGTCGCCGAATATGGTGACGCTCATGGGTATTCACGTAAGATCGTCAGAAAAGAGCTCACGCTCGCCAAAAAAAATCCACTGGACAGGATTACTTCAGGGTATGGCTGATACATCGTCGCCAACGCAATTACTGGCTGCCTATCAGGCGGGCGAAAAAGCTGCGCTGGCGGATCTGTTTGAGCAGGTTTACGACGCGCTCTACGGCCTTGCCCGAAGGCAGCGTTCGAAGTGGCAGGGTGACTACACCGTTGGCGCGACCGCGCTGGTCAATGAGGCTTATTTGAAGCTAATCGATCAGACGGGCGCTTCCTATCGGGATCGATCCCATTTTCTTGCGGTGGCATCTCAAGCGATGCGCCACATACTGATCGATTACGCTCGACGCAGGCAGGCGCTTCGGCGAGGTGGAGATCTCGAGCGTGTCCAGATCGATGAGCTTTTTGATTTGAGTGAAGCGCGTGTTGATGAGCTGATCGACCTTAACGATGCGATGGAGAAGCTTAATGAACTGCAGCCACGACAGGCACGTGTCGTCGAGTGTCGTTTGTTCGGTGGCATGCAATTGGATGAGACGGCCGAAGCGCTCAACCTGTCGAAGGCAACGGTCAAGCGCGACTGGACCGCGGCGCAGGCTTTGCTGTTCAAGTTCTTGAGTTCGGATTCGTGAGCCGTTTGTATTGCTCTGTACGTAGAAATAAAGAGACGGGTGTCGAGCCCGAATTCGAGAGGCCGTAGCGATGACGCCCGAACGATGGGAACAAGTCAGCAAGATTTTGGCAGATGCGCTAGATCAACCTGCTGCAGAGCTCGCCGCGTTTGTCGTGGCTGCATGCGCGGGCGATAGCGAGCTACGTGTTGAAGTCGAGTCGCTGCTCTCCCAACAGGCGGACGCACAAGCGTTCTTCGAGAGTTTTGCCGACGATTTGACGCCGGATACGAAAACGCACATATCTGCGCCGAGCCTCGCAGGCAGTGATGTCGGCCCATATAGACTGATCGAGGAGATCGGTCGTGGTGGCATGGGCGTCGTCTATCGAGCTTCGCGAAATGACGGTACTTTCGAGCAGGAGGTTGCGTTGAAGCTGCTGCCAACGGGTGTTAGCGAGGATCACTTGCAGCGGTTTGAGGCAGAGCGTCAGATTCTTGCGCCGTTGCAACACCCGAATATCGCTCGACTGCTGGACGGGGGGTTCAATGCCGACGGCACGCCATACTTCGTCATGGACTATGTCGATGGTGTGCCGATAACTCAATATTGCGATGTTGCACAATTGGGTGTTCGAGAACGGTTGAAGCTATTCGGGCAGGTGTGCAGTGCTGTTCAGTATGCGCACCAGAATCTTGTCGTTCACAGAGATCTGAAGCCATCCAACATTCTGGTGACTGACGATGGTGTGGTGAAACTACTCGACTTTGGTATCGCCAAATTGCTGGATCAAAACGCCCAGCCCAGACCATCGCTGACGCAAATTGGCGCTCGGGTAATGACCCCGGAGTATGCAAGCCCTGAACAGATCAGGGGCGAGTCCATTACGACGTCAAGCGATGTCTATCAGTTGGGCGTGTTGTTGTATGAGCTGCTAACCGGACGTCGACCCTACAAGGCAATTGCGATTCGAGAGATGGAGCGCATTATCCTTGAGGAGGAACCGACTCGGCCGAGTACCGCCATCACGATGGTGATGGACTCGACGCCAGATACCGCAACGCAGACCCACGCGATGACGACGCAGAGGCTTCAGCGTGAACTGCGTGGTGATCTCGATCAGATCGTTCTCAAAGCGCTGAGCAAGCGACCCGATCATCGGTACAGCTCGGTTGAAGCTATGGCAGACGATCTTGGGCGGCATTTGCGGGGTATGCCTGTTCTTGCTCAGGGGAGTCGGTGGACTTACGTCGCCAGCAAATTTGTGCGGCGACACCGAACCGGTATCGGTGCGCTGGTACTGACGTTCTCGGCTTTGGCAGTTGGCCTTGGTGCGGCGCTGTGGCAGGGGCAAATCGCTGCCGATGAGCGCGATCGGGCGCAGCAGCAAGAACGCCTCGCGAGCGAAGTCGCCGGTTTCATGAAAGGCATGTTTTTCTTTTTCGCAAGTTCAGTGCCAGAGGGTACTTCGCCGTCGCCGATGGACGTCCTGCAACAGGGAGTGGTTAGGGCCGAGCAGATTAACGATGACCCGGAGCTCTCAGGCGCGTTATTGCACGAGATTGCGGATCTGCATATCTGGATTCGTGAGTATCCGAGGGCGGATGAGCTTTTCGAGCGTACGCTTGAGTTACGCAAGACGCCCCGCGGCCAGATGGCTGTCCTCGAACGGCTGGCGACGAGTGCTCGCTTGCAGAATCAACTGGATCGCGCGATGCCGCTTTATGAGCAAGCTGTCGCTATCGGCGACGATTTTCTGGCGGAGGATGATCTGGATTTGGCCTATGTGCTCAACACCTACGGTATTGCGCTTAGCGATGCGGAAGACTTGCATAATGCGGAGCGTATTCAACGCCGTGTGGTAGCGATCCGCGAAGCCCAGCCGCTGGATAACCACGGTGATCGCGCCCAACTCGCGGCGGCGCTCGACAATCTTGGTGTGATCGTCGGCAAGTCCGGAGCACTGCTGGATGCATTGTCGCTGCACGAACAGGGCCTGGAGTACCGCGAGATCATTTCCGAGGATGTTGCCGGTGAGAATTTGGACGTAGCCTGGAGCTTGCTCAACATCATGAGCATTCAGGCACTGCTTGCCCGATGGGACCAGTTACTTGAACATGCGGATCGACAAATCAGGATCGCTGACTCAACGTTAGGGCCAAGCCATCGTATCAGCGTGGGCGGTCGTCGTTTGAAGGCTGTAGCCCTTTTGGAGCAGGGCCATCTCGAGGATGCGCGGACATTGTCTTCTGAGGCGGACACCAATATGCGACAGAATGCGTTTGCCGACAAAGAGGAGATGTTGTTGCTCAGTATTCTTGGTGCCCGTATTGAGCGTGAGTCAGGTGCTGTGGCGACGTCGGAACAATTGCTTCGTGACCTTTGGCCGGATCTCGGCGAAGAATGGCAAACCGAACAAAGGAGTGCCTTTGCAGGGTCTGTCGCAATCGAAATCGGCAAGACGCTTGTAGCCGCTGATCGCTCGGGGGAAGCGCTGGAGTGGTTTGAGCTTGCGGTGTTGATCGAGACCCAATCGAGGCCGGCAGGGCACTACCGCGTCGGAATCGCACATCTTGAGTTGGCTGCGGCTTCTTCGGAAGTTGCGGATCGGGTCGAGCACGCACAAGACGCCGTTGATTTTCTTGTGCCAGCATTAGGCGAGGGACACCCGTTCTCGCGACGTGCTCTATCTCTGCTCAGTCAATAGCGCACGGCGTTTCTAGAAGCTGTAGTACTCGGCCGCGAGCTGGCCAGCCGATTTGAGTACCTTCTCGTCCTCCCGGCGAAACACGCCCCGCTTCCCGTCATCGTCATAGAAGGTAGCCAGTACGAACCCTGGGATGGTGTCGGTTGGCCAAACGACGGCAATGTCGTTGTATTTTGTCGGCATCGTCTCGTCCATGCCGGTTCCCGTCTTGTCGCCGGACACCCAGGTTGCCGGGAAACCTGCTCGCAACCGACGGCGCCCGGTCCTTGTTTGTCGGGTCCAGTCGGCGAGCTGCTGTCGGTTCTCGGCGTTAAGAAAATCACCGAACAGCATGGTTTTGACTGTGGTGGCACTTGCCGCTGGTGTCGTAGTGTCGCGCATTTCACCGGGCGGAACGACGTTCATATCCGGCTCATAGCGATCCAGTCGCGTGGTCTTATCACCGAGGTCTCGCAGCCTGCGTGTGAAGCCCGCCGGTCCATCGATCAGATTCAATAGCAGATTGGCCGCTACATTGTCGCTCGTGGTTTGTGCGGCTTCGGCCAGCGCGCCGACGGTCATTTGACCTTGTTCGAGAAATCGCGATGTGACCGGCGCGTGCGGCACCATATCGGTTGCGGAGTAGCTTACGGGTGCGTCCAACTCAAGATGACCATCTTGAATCTCGCGCAGGATGAGCCCCGCGAGTGCGAGCTTAAACGTAGAGCACATACCGAATCGCTCGTTGAACCGGTGTCCGGCAACGTTGTCTTGACCGATCTCAAGTAGCGCCACACCTAGCCGACCTCCGGATGCTTTTTCAAGCGCTGCGAGTCCGCGTTCGAGTCGTGATACGTCGCGCGCACTCCCGACGGTTGGAATCCACGATGCGACCAGCGAGAGCACTGTCGCCTTCAGGAAGTGTCTCCTATTTGTCGATTGCTTGTCGTCCAAAGCTAGCTGGCCGAGTTCAGGCGCGAAATCTGAAGCTCGATCTTTTTCAATTCTCGCAACAACGACACCTGGTTCATGCGCAGCCAAAACCACATCTTGATCATCGCAACAGCCAACGAGCACCACAAAAACCCGGCAAGCCAAAGCAGACTCTGATTCAAATCGGGTGCGCTGGCAAGGCGCACTGCGGCAAAGACACATAGCCCAAAGAAGATGAAGCTCAGGACAAAAGCAAAGCCTGTCCACCACCGCATAGGGCCTGCGAACGTATCCGCCATTTGCGCATAGAGTCCTTTCTCGCTATCGAGCGATTCAAGGTAGCTTCGATCCTCCTCGCTCAGTTTCCCCAGAAGTCTGTCATCGAAATCGTCCGTCATCAGGATTCTCCGTCAAGGTAATGCCGCAATTGCTTGCGGGCGTAAAACAAACGCGACTTGGCAGTCCCGACAGGGACGGCAGTTGCGTGTGAAATCTCGTGAAGGGTGAGCCCTTCGCTGTAGAAAAGTGTGGCAGTCACCCTGAGTGGGTACGGCAGCGATTCGAATGCACTAGAGATATCGGAACGCTCGGCGTTGCTTGCGACAACAGCGCCATCGGCATCGTGCAGTGCTTCGGTCAAATCGCCTTCACGATACTGCCGCCGCAATAGATCGATACACCGACGCTGCAGAATTCCATAGGCCCATGGTGCAAATCGTGCCGGATCCCTAAGTCTCGGCAGACCTCGCGCGATGCTCACCCAGGATTCCTGTACGACGTCCTGAATCTGATCGGTGTCGCCAAGCAGCCTACGCGCAGTGCGCATCAGTCGCGGCCGCCATCGACGAGCAAGATGCTCCGCTGCGAGCCGATCACCAGTGCGTATCCCAAGAACCAGGACCTCATCAAGCAGTCGCTGCGCGTCGGGCAACTCGGTTTGCTTCCTCATAACTGTTCAGTCGTTCCAGGTGTCGGAAAGGTTCAGTATTGGAAGCACTGCGCCAGTCGGTTGATAATGGTGGTGAATCATCAGAATCAGGAGCGCAGCATGCTGAGTCATGTAATGGTTGGTAGTAGTGATATTGAACGCACGAAAACATTTTATAACGCGGTGCTTGGCGTGTTGGGTGCGGGCGAACCCTTTGTGAACGTCAACAGCACCGGTCAGATGCGTCTTTTCTATATGCACAACGGTTCAACGTTCAGCGTGTCGGAGCCGATCGATGGAGAGGCCCCCAGCGTAGCGAATGGTTCGACCATTGGATTCGTTTGTGAATCGCCGGAGCAGGTGAAGGAGTTCCATGATGTCGCGGTGGCTAACGGCGCGACCAGTATTGAGCAACCGCCGGGGCCAAGAGATGGATCGATGGGTGTCTTGCACCTTTGCTACTTTCTCGACCCGGACGGACACAAAATCTGCGGTCTGCATCGTCCTTCCAAATAACATCGAAATTGGGCGTAGCTATCGCGAGAGAAATCCGGCATGCTCCAACCTCCACGGGCAAATTTAAGGAGGTGATCACATGTCGAGTGAGTATCAACTGGAGCAGAGTCTGCAAGCGTGTGTAGTTGAGGGCATGAACTTCTGATCATCCCCTGACTGAGTACGTGGGCAGAAACTGCCCGACTCACGGAAGGCCGCGCATTGCGCGGCCTTTTTTTATGCCTGTTCAAGTGGTCGCAACGCTTGTCGCTAAACAAACCTATGACAAGACTCAAGACCGCACTGGCGACTACGCTTTTTCTTGCGCTTGTTGGTTGCGCGACGAACCTTCCAGACTTTGTTGTGCGATCGAAGGTTGTCGATACCTGGATTGCCTATCGAGCCGATTCAGATTTGTCTCGAGTCTACGAAGTGCGAACGTTCCACGCCGACGGCACTGTCGAGGGTAGTCTGTCCGATCAGGTCCAAATCTATGGTGAGTACCATGAGGTATCTCGTCGACGCTATACCGGGCAATGGAAAATCGAGGGCGATATTCTGACCCTGTTTGGCTTGCTCTATCTGCCAAGCGATGCAACCGATGTGGTTCATCGCTACCGGATTCTTGCGATCGACGATCAGAAGGCGGTACTCGAAGACGCGAAAACTTGTGAGGTAGTCGTCCGCTATCGGCAGTCCGCGCAACAAACCGGTGCGCTTGCCGTCATGATGTAGCAGGAGGGCCGATACGATCTGATCATCCGTTCGGGGCGTTCAGGCGAATTACACTAGTATCCAAAGTTCGTAATCGCGGCGACGCACCAGCGTGTATCCAGGAGTACCCATGCTCGAATTCGGTATTGTTTTGACAACCCTCGCTTTGGCGGTTTGGGTTGGGTCGATCGTTTTTCAGACAGCTGTTGTCGCACCCAGTGTTTTCACGACGCTGGATATCGATGATGCCGGCAGGTTCCTGCGTGGTTTGTTCCCGAGGTTCTTCACCGCGGGAACGGTTTGTGGTGTCGTCATGCTGCTGGGGCTTGCGAGCATCTATTTTGCGGGGGCTTCCGATCGGAGGTTGCTCACGCTCAGTGCAACCACCGGCCTGATGTTGATCTTGCAGATCGCGGCAGGGCGCATGGTACCGGCGATCAATGCGGCGCGTGATCAGGGCGAAGCTGGGAAGCGGCGTTTTGGACAGCTGCATGGCATCAACGTCGGCCTAACGGTGTTGGTGCTACTGCTGGGTCTGTTCCTGCTGGGCGGATTGGCACTGGCGGTGGTCGATGCAGCCTGATCGTACCGTAGACCCTTACGAGGTCGAGCATTACACCCAACTCGCAGAGACGTGGTGGGATCCAACCGGGCCGTTCTGGCCTTTGCATACCCTAAACGCACTTCGGGTGTCGTATATTCGTGAGCAACTTTGCTCACGATTTCAACTGGATGGAACCGATGCAACGCCTCTGAAGGGCCTCTCGGTGCTCGACGTCGGCTGCGGGGGAGGCATCCTTTCGGAGTCGATGGCAGAGTTGGGTGCCAAGGTGACCGGCATTGATATCGTCGAACGCAACATCGGTATCGCAAAACGTCATGCGTTCAGTAGTGGTATTGATATTGACTATCGTCAGCAGACCGCATCGGAGCTTGCCGATCAAGGTACGACATTCGACGTCGTCTTGAACATGGAGGTCGTCGAGCATGTTGCCGATGTTGACGCCTTCATGAAGGACTGTTGTCGATTGGTCGGTGCGGGTGGCTCGATGTTTGTTGCGACGATCAATCGAAACCCAATTGCGGGATTAGTAGCGATCTTTGGCGCGGAGTATGTGCTCCGATGGCTGCCGAAGGGGACGCACCGCTACCGTATGTTGCGCAAGCCCGAAGAGATCATCGAACCGTTGGAAACACACGGATTCGAGGTCGAGAAGCCGGTCGGGGTGCGAGTTAATCCATTCAATCGACGTATGTCGATCATCTCGTGGACGGGCGTAAACTATATGTTGCGCGCAGATCGTTGCTAGACGCTAGCTGGCTTCCCGCTCGGCAGGATAAGAACGTGTCGATTTCAGAAGACCGGAGGCAAGCGACTGACTGACCCACTGCCGCAAGGGGCGTGATGGTGTGGCAGGTTCGGTCAGATGAAAACCTGACCATCCGTTTCGGCCGGCTTGCTTCGCCGAATACAGGGCAAGATCGGCGAGTTCCACCACGTCATGCCAAGCCAGCGCCTCTGGGGTCTCGCCCAGAAAAGGAAATGCTGCGAATCCGACAGAGCATGTGCAACGCAGGGCAGTGCCTGACTCGAGTACCATCCCCGTCGACTCAACGGCCGCTCTGAGCTTCTCTGCAATGATCGGCGCTGTCAGTCGGTCGATAAAGCGGGCGACAATCAGGAACTCTTCCCCACCCCACCGGATCACGAAGTCCTCGCCGCGAACTGTCGTTCTCAACGTCCTGCTTACCGACTTGAGCACGCGGTCTCCGGCGGCGTGACCGTATTCATCGTTGATGCTCTTGAAATGGTCGATATCCACAACGAAAAAGACGATATCGGCGGCTTCATTCGAAGCGACCGAGGTACGATCCTGGCGTTGGTGCCAAAGTCGTGTGCTGCGGGCGATATCCGCCTCGATCCGATCCTCGAGAAAACGGCGATTCTCGAGGCCGGTTAACGCGTCGGTGAGGCTGGCTGCTTCCACCGCGTCGTAAGCATCGGTCAGTGCAATATTGCGCTCTTGTAGTGCTCGAGTCTTTGCAGCAACTTCCTCTTCCAGACGTCGATTTTGCTTTTGTGCGACAAGGCGTCCGTAAAGCAGGAAGGACAGCGCGAACGCAACAATGAGGCCTAAGATCAGCGTGCGTTGCTGACTCGCCTCACGCTGCATGGAGAGTTCGTTGATCTGGTTGCGTTGTTCCGCGGCCTTGAGCAGATTCGCTTGCCGCTCGAATTCTACCTCGCCCTGGATGGCGGCCATCACAGACACTCTCAACGTGTCCGAGAGATTATCCTTTAACTCGATCCGTCGGCGCATCGCGGCGAGCGCGGCGCCGGGCTCGCCTTTGGCCTCATATACCTTGATTTCTACATCGTAAAGGTCGAGTACCCGTTGCAGTGATTGTTGTTCGATCGCATCGTCAAGCGCTGCGTTCAGGTAATCGAGCGCGAGGTCAAAGTTGCCACTTTCGAGTTCAATCGACGCCAGCCATTCTCGCACGCGGTTCGCAAGAATCGGCCAGGCACTGCGCTCGCAGAGCGCCAGAATTTCGAGCAACGCAACGCGTGCCGCTTCGCGATCGACTGTCAGACTCTGGAGTCGTGCGCGAGTCGACAATGCCCATTGGTAGTCCCGCGGTGTAGCGATACCAGCGAACAGTTCAACCGCGGCATCGATATGCCCCTTGGCCTCGTCAAATGATTTGGTCTCGAGATCGACCATCCCGAGTCGCAGATGGCTGTAAGCAATATTCCGCTTGTTACCCAAGCCGCGGTCTATCTCGAGTGCATCCTCATAGAACTTGTGTGCCTCATCGAACTCGTCGAGTGACTCATGAATCGAAGCCACGTTGAACAACCCATCCGCGACGCCTGTCTGGTCTTCGGTGAGGCGTGAGATAGCGAGCGACCGTTGGTGCCATTCGAGCGATTGTTCCAACTGCCCGAGAAATCGATAAACCACACCGTAGGTGTTGTAGACGCTGACCATACCGGTTTGGTCATTTACCGCCGTGAACTGTTCTGATGCGAGGCCAATGTATTCCAGAGCTTTCGTAAACTCCGCTCGATAGCGGTATACGCGCCCGAGTTGCAACAGGGAATTACCGCGGTCACTGGAAGGTGCGGTATTTGGGAGATTTTCCAGAGAAGCACGCAATATGGCTTCTGCGTCGTCGTATCGATTCTGGTCTATGTGGATGGTTCCGAGTTTCCGCTGGAGTCTCGATTTGCCTTCCGAGCGTAGGTTATTGGCCGGGTCATCCAGTGCGGTTCGGGCAAGCGACTCCGCATCGCTGAGTCGACCGGCCCCCTGAAGCTGGTCCACTTCGGCAATGATGTCGTCAAGCTCTGTAGCGGCGGCAACCGAGCCGCAGCACATCAGAATCAGGAAAATAACGTAATGGTTAAATCGACGCACGGGCGGATAATGGCATACGCCCATCCGGCTCGCTATGAACCGTTCTCATTTCTGCGAGTTATGTCTTGTTTCGAAACCATCGCTCGACGACAGGTTCACAGGCAGCCCCAGGAGGCCAAATGCGCGCCTTGGGCTTTACAGGAATATCAAATTCGATGAATATTGATTCGTAAATATACGAATCGATAAGTATCGAAATGTCAGACTTGATTAAAGACCTGTTTCCGCTAGGCGTGGCGACCGGGCCTGCGTTCTGTAACCGAGATGAAGAGCGGGGAGCAATGAAGCGCAACATACGCGCTGGCAGGCACACGTGGATCTGGGCGCGACGGAGAATTGGGAAGACCAGTCTGATCGAGCAGGTGTTGCTCGAGCTGTCTCGCGCCCGACCAGCGATCCAGGCCGCCAAATTGGACTGCAATATCGTTCACGACGCTGATTCACTGGATCAGGCCCTACGTCGCTCAGTGGCCGACCTCGCCATTCGCATGGCACCCGGCGGCCGTATCAAGGTGCAGAACTTGTTGGGCAACTTTTTCGACCGTTTCCGTCCGGAGTTTCAGATTGGCACATCATTGTTCCAAATGCGGTTGAATCCGGTGGAGTCACCTGCAGTGAATATTGCGGATGTTCTGCTAGCGCTCGATGCGCTTGCCGTAGAGTTGGATCGACGTGCTGTTGTGGTTCTCGACGAGTTTCAGCAGGTGAGCAGGCTCACTCATGGTCGTAAAGATACGACGCTCGAAGGTGCAATTCGTCATGCGGTCGAGCGGGCCAAACGGATCACTTACATCTTCTCCGGGAGTGAGCGTTCTTTGCTAGCGGACATGTTCGAGAATGCGGATCGACCCTTGTATCACCATAGTCGGAAGATGAGCCTCGGAAGAATCTCTGCGGAGCACTATCGTGGATTCCTTAACGAGGCAGCGCGTGCACGCTGGCAAAGACCGCTGTCGGATGAGGCTGTTAATTTGATTCTCAAAAGATCGCAACGACAGCCGTTCTACGTCAACAGCCTTTGCGGCCGACTATGGGATGAACGACAACCCCCGACAACGTCAACCGTGGATCAGGCTTGGGCAGAAGTCGTCGAAGAGTCAACGCCGGTGGTGACCGAGCGTGTCGGCGGCCTCAGTGCAACGCAACGAGCGCTGTTAATCGGCATTGCAAATGCTGGGCGTGTTGAGCAGCCCACGAGTCAGGCATTCCTCGCCAGTATTCGCTTGTCCGCATCTACGGGCAGCAATGCGAAGGATGTACTGGAATCCCAGGACTTCATCCGCCCTGATCTCGAAGGTGGCTGGTTTATCGTCGATCCAGTGATGTACAGCTATCTGAAGCGCTGAAGCGCTATCAACTTGCGTTAGCAAACGTGCAGTACTGTTCCTTTTCGACGAGGTCCATCACGAAAGTCAGTTTCGCCATTCCGCTAATGATCGCCATCACCGTTCCGAGTTCGCAGATCTCGGCACTGGTGAAATGATCCTGCAGCGCCTTGATGCGTTCTTCGGTCAACAGCCCATCTGGGTTGGTCAGCGCCACTTGATCGGCGTAGTCCACAACCGAGCGTTCTTTGGGGGCGAGTGCCCCTGAATCCGGATTGTTCATAATGGCGTCAATCTCGGCATCGGTCAGGCCAGCCTCGGACGCACCCGCGGTGTTTTGTTTGTTGCAAGTTTTGCAGCCATGCAGTGCGGATAGTCGCAAGCGAGCGATTTGCTTGAAGCGTTGATCGACAATCCCTTCGAAGAACAGGTTTTGGTAGAAGTCGCCCATGACGAATCTCAGTACATGGGGCGCGGTGGCGAACGCTTCGACAAAGGCCGGTTCTCCGGTTAGGCCGTTGAGCGTGTCCCAGGCGAGTGCGAACTCATCGGGCATTTGATCGTGTGGAATCCGTTCGAGTGTGCTCATGATCGTCTTCTCCTAGAACTGAACGATGGCACCGCCATCGACGTTGAGACCTAAACCGGATACGAACTGCGTCTCTTCGGCCGCGAGAAACAGTGCGGCGATAGCAACCTCACGCGCTTCTCCCAACCTGCCGATCGGGGCCTTCTGCTCCCAGTACGCCTTGAAGTCAGGGTCGTCCATGAAAGGCTGTGACAGTTTGGTGATGATCGATCCTGGCTGCAGGTAGTTGACCGTGATGCCATGCTTTCCAAGGTCGACCGCCATACCTTTGGTCAGCCCGGCGACCGCATGTTTTGACGTGCCATAGATGGCCAGTCCGGGTCCGGCGACATCTGACATGATCGAACCAAGATTTATGACGCGTCCTCGGCCGCTGGCCTTTAGCATCGGCACCGCTTCGCGGGTGAGACGGAACACGGCGCGCACGTTGACCCCCATGATTTGATCCCACTGCTCGTCAGTGAGCGTATCGAATTCGCCAGCGATGACGATCCCCGCATTGTTGACAAGAATGTCCAGACCTCCGAGCGCGGACTCAGCCGTCTCGAGAATGGTCGTCTGCGTCGCGTCATCGGCGATGTCGCCAACAACGGTTTTCACATCGGGTGTGTCGGCAAACGCAGCATCGAGCTCGTCGCTGTTGATATCGGTGGCGACGATCTTCGCCCCGCGCTCAAGGTAGAGCTCAGCAATCGCTTTGCCGATGCCGTTTGCCGCGCCCGTAATGACGGCACGTTTGCCGGTCAGATCAAACATTGAATAGTCTCCAAAAAAAACGGCGCACCCTCATTTCGAAGGTGCGCCGATACTGACGGTGAACTTCGGCGGTTTAGCGGCCGAAATTGAATCCGGCCTCGACGCCCCATACGCGCGGCGGGCCATAGTTGGCGAACGTCCACAAAGCGCCGACAGCCTGAGCCGCTGTCTTGTAGCGATCGTCGGTCAGGTTCTTGCCGAATGCGGAGATGTACCACTTGTCGTCCGGCGCCGTGTAGGTCACGTTGGCGCCGAGAATGGTGCGTTCTTCGAGAATCGTATCGAAGTTCGCGCCGATGACCTCGTTGTAGTAGTAGGTGTTCTCGTCTTCGTAGTTGAAGTTGATGTTGTAGCGGATGTTGGCACCGCTATCGAGAGCCTGCAGATACGTAAGGTCGATGCCGCCGGTCAGCTCCGGTGCACGCGTCACTTCGCGTCCAGAGAAGTCCTCGTTGTTGCCGTCCTGGTCGAGGTCGAGGATGAACTCGTTGTACTCGGCGTCCAGTGTGCCGATGTTGGCCCGCAGCGTGAGGTTGTCGGTCAGCAGGGCTTCGAGTTCAAGCTCAAGACCGCTGGCATCAACATCGGCTGCGTTGAAGGTCCTCGTTTCCTGGAACGCGGTGCCCGGTACGGTCACAACGGCGCTACGCTGGAAGTCTTCGTAGTTCACGAAGAAATAGGTAGCGTTGAAACGAACCCGGTCATCAAAGCCGGTGGTCTTGATACCGATTTCATAGTTGTTCGCAAACTCTGGTGCATATGGCGCCAGCGGGAAGTTGGCGAATCCGCCCGAGCCAGCCTGGTCGTTATAGCCACCCGATTTGAAGCCGCGTGATGCGGTGATATAGCCGTAGACTTCGTCGCTGAAGGTATAGGCACCCGTCACCCGCCAGGTGATCTCATCGAAATCCGCGGTATCGCTTTGAACAGCGAACGAAGCCAGTGAGAAATTCGCGCCGTCCAGTGGCTCGCCACCATTGGGCAGGATCACACTCTCCGGCAGGCCCTCGCGAGCGATGAAGTCTTTTTCTTCCTCCGTGTAACGGATTCCGACACCCAACTGGAATCTGTCGGTGAAGTCGAATGTCGCATCACCAAAGACGGCAGTGGCAGTCGCTTCCTGACGGTTGCAAAGCAACAACGGGTTTTCGTTATCGAGCACGCCTGGTACCGCCGATCCGAAGAACTCGGTCAGCCCCAGCTGTTGGCGCACACAGAAGTCTGTGTCGTTCGTCTGGTAGAAGAAGCCAGCGACATAGTTGAACATGCCGTCACTCTGAGAGGCGATACGAGCCTCCAATTGGAACGTCTCACGATCGTCATCCCGACGTGCTGAAAAGAAGCTCTCGTAAGGTGTGCCCAAGTACTCGTTGGGTAAACGTGATTCCTGGTTTCTCTGGCCAAGCACGGCGTAGATCGTGTGGTTCTCCAGAGCGTATTCGAGGTTCAGGTAAGCGCCGAATACGTCAACCTCCTGCGAATCATTCAGGCCAACCACGCTTGAGTTGTGGATGCCGGCTTGCTCGAGAGGATCGCCGCTGGTGACACCCGGGAAACCGAGCAGTGTCGCCAGCTGTCCGGCGCCATCCGGGGTCACGTTGACAACCGGCACCGGATCACTGCGATCGGTGATGATCTCGATTTGTCCCAGGATCGACAGTTTGTCAGTGGGTTCCCACAGGAGCTTGCCGCGCGCGGACAATACGTCCTTACCGCCGACGTTGTCGCCATCGCCGCGGACTGGAGAGCCGTCTGTCTGTCCGGCATCGCCGAGGCCCGCGCCGAAGGCATCAATCGGGAAGTCGACTTTGCCGTTCTCGTAGTAACCGTCGCTGGTCTGGTAAATGCCCGCAAAACGGAAGGCGAGGGTGTCGCTCAGCGGCTGGTTGTAGGCAAATCGAAGCTTGGTGTCGTCGAAGCTGCCGTATTGCAGGCTGGCGTCAACGGTCTGCGCTTCCATGTTGGGTTTGATGGTCCGAACCACGACCGCCCCACCTGTGGTGTTCTTGCCGAAGAGTGTGCCCTGCGGCCCGCGCAAAACTTCGACAGCTTCGATATCGAACGGCTCTAGAAGCTGGGTTTGGACGTGGGGAACGACGAAATCATCGACAATCACACCAACCTTGGGGTCGAAGTGGACGATGATGTCTGTTTCGGCGGCGCCACGCATTGCGAAAGACGCAGCATTGAATCCCGTGACGGTTGCGGCCGAAAAATTGGGTACAAAGGTGGCGATTTCGCCGATGTCCTGGGCGAAGAGCCCCTGGAACTGCTCGGCTGACACCGCGGATACGGCTACCGGTGTCGTCTGGATATCGGTTTCGGTGCGGCGGGTTGCCGACACCACGATCTCTTCAAGCTGCTGTTGCGCCATCGCAACATCTGGAAGGAGTGTCGAAGCGGCGCACAATGTGCCGAGCGCGACCCCCTTTACAGAAACACGCAGACTCTTGTTCATCTTGAATCCCCCCGGATTGCGACAAAATTGCTACATCGCGACTCTGTTGTATCGCCACAAAAAAGTCAAGCAAGACTGTTTTTTTTGATTTCGGCATGTCTATACTCGATTCAGTCAAATTCGGGGGGTTATCGAGTGACAGCGAAGACACGATTCTCAGCACTGGCAACGATGTGCGCATTGCTCCTTTTCGGCTGCGGTGAGTCGAGCGAGGTTACCGATACGGCGGTCAGTGCAGCGACGATCGAATCGACCGATGAGTTCACCGAGCGCGCGGTAGACCTCGGGCCGCGTGATCAGATGCCGGGTGCGGCGTTGTACGGGCAGTACTGCGCCACCTGTCACAGCGGCGGAATCGCCAAAGCGCCGCACTTAACGTTCCTCGAGATGCTGTCGCCGCAGTCGATTCTGACGACGATGAATGAGGGCATCATGCAGACGCAATCATCCGAGCTGACCGAGGCGCAGCGTCGGCACGTCGCTGAGTACATCACTCAGACGCCGGCCGATAGCGAGAGGGCGCAACTGGCTTACGCGCCAATGTGCGACGAGTCGATCGCGATGGATGCGGACTCGGGCATCGTTAAAGCAGGCTGGGGTTACGACACAAACCGCTATGCCGATGCTGAGCAGGCTGGTCTGAGTGCAGGGGATGCCGCAGACCTCGAGTTGAAGTGGGCTTATGCGTATCCGGGCGCGCTTCGCGCACGTTCCAATCCCTCCGTCGGTTTCGGCTCTGTATTTGTCGGCAGTCAGGACGGCAGTGTTTATGCGCTCGATCTCGAAACGGGTTGCGCCCACTGGCGCATTCAGGCGAGTGCCGAGGTTCGCACCGGCGTGATCCTTTCTGACGGCGCCGACGGCCAGCCCCCGCTTGCAATTTTCGGTGACATTCTGGCACGTCTGTATGCGGTCAATGCGATGACCGGAGAGGCGGTCTGGTCTTTCAAGGTCGACGAGCACCCAAGTGCGACATTAACCGCGACGCCATCGCTCGCCGAGGACAAAGTGATCGTCAACGTATCGTCGTTAGAGGTTACCGCCGCCGCGAACCCCGAATACGCCTGTTGTACCTTCCGGGGCAAAACGGTCGCCGTCGATGCCGCGAGCGGCGACATTGAATGGACGCACTACGCGATTCCGGAAGCGCCAAGTGAGGTGGCAAGAACATCGGCGGGCACTGCTGTCATGGCACCATCCGGCGCGCCGGTATGGGCGAGCCCTACGATCGATCTAAAGCGGCGGCGCGTCTACATCGGCACGGGCGAGAATTACTCTTCACCGGCCGATGGCAACAGCGACGCGGTTATGGCGGTCGATCTGGATAGCGGCGAGCGCGTCTGGACCCGCCAGACATTTGAGGGTGATGCGTGGAACGTGGCCTGCATGATGGCCAACAACCCGAATTGTCCGGAAGAGGACGGCCCCGATTTCGATCATGGCTCGAGCATCTTGCTGGTCGATGCCGGTGAGGGTCGGCAAGTCCTGGTTGCCGGACTGAAAGACGGACACGTTATCGGACTCGACCCGGACGCCGAGGGCAACTTGCTGTGGCAGACGCGGGTTGGTCGCGGCAGCATTCAGGGCGGGGTCCATTTCGGCCTTGCCGCAGAAGGCAGCACGGTCTATGTGCCGATCAACGACATGAACGACACCCGCAATGGTGATGTGTTGTCCGCAGAGGACGCCCGTCCCGGTGTGCACGCGGTGGATGCGGCGACCGGTGAGGTGATCTGGAGCTACGTACAGGAAAACGTCTGCCCGGACGACATGGCATTGTGCGACCCTGGCGTTTCCGCGCCAGTCACTGCCTTCCCGGGTGCAGTGGTCGCCGGTCACCTTGATGGATATCTCAGGATCTACGCCCGTGAGTCAGGCGAGGTGCTCTGGTCGTACGACACCAAGCAGCCGGTGCTCGGGGTCAACGGTATCGAGGGTGCTGGCGGCGGCATGAGTGGTGCTGGGCCTGTGGTTGCGAACGGTCATCTGATCGCAAACTCGGGCTACGGGCTTTACTTCCACGGCGCCGGCAATCTGCTCGCGGTGTTTGCGCCGAGAGCACAATCGAGGTCTGGCGATTGATGAGCCCGACAGGTCGTGTTGTCACCCAGAATGCCTGGGTGGTCAATGACATCGAAGCGGCCGCGCGGGCATGGTCGCGAACGCTGGCCATAGGGCCGTTTTTTCTCGGTACCTATCCTGCGAGTGTGTTTGAGGATATGCGGTATCGAGGCGCACCGGGGATACTGACGATGCGCACGGCGATCGCCTACAGTGGGGATCTGCAGATAGAGCTGATCGAGCCACTGGGCGATGCTCCAAACGCCTATCGCGATGTTTATGCTGCCGGTCGTACCGGTTTCCATCATGTGTGTTTATGGAGTGAGGATATCGATCGCGACATCGGTCACTACGCGCGCGCAGGTGCTGCGGCTGTCAATGTCGGTCGTATGAGGGGCGGCCCCAGGTTTGCCTATATCGATACACGGCAGCAGTTCGGTTGCATGACCGAGCTGCTGGAGCCGCATTCACACGTGAAGGCGATGTTCGCGGATTGGCAATCGCAAAGTCGTGACTGGGATGGGCGCGATCCGATCGTGTATCTGTAGCGCTAAAGCCAGCGACGCGTGCGATTCAGATAGTCCTGAAACGGTTGTCCAAACTTTTCGAGAAGCGCGGTTTCTTCCGGGATGATCTGCAGCTTGTTGAGAAGTGGGACTAAGCACAGCCCAATCAAAATAGTGGTGCCGTTGCCGAGCCAAACTGCCCAGGCTAATAGGATCATCAGCAGCCCGAGATACATTGGGTTACGGGTCCATTTGAAGATACCGTCGGTGACAAGCGAACTCGCTTTTTCAGGCTGCAAGGGATTCACAGTCGTGCGGTGTTTACGAAACTGCGCGACACCGGTGAATGCAATCATCAATCCCGCAACAACCAGGGAAAAGGCCAAGATGCGTTGCGATGCGAATTCATAGGTCAGCATCGGCGTCGCATTGGCGGCAAGCTTCATGGCGATGCCGAGCGTGACGGCGATTAGCGGAGGGGGTATGTGCATTCGTTCTACCTAGTGATTGCGCATTTCGTCAACGACATCATGACCGTAGATGGCATCGAACTGTCGATGGACCAGTGACGGCATGAGCTTGGCGGCGACGCCGGGGACCTGCCAGTACCACCATTGCTGGATGCTACTGCGGGCGTGGAATCGACCGGTATTTGCCGAGGCGCGTCGCTGAATATCGGAGGTGCGCGGAATGCGAAGCTGTTCATAGCTACGCAACCCGATGCCAAGATCGCGCTGTTGGCGCAGCGATCGAGCCAGTACCCAGGCGTCTTCGATAGCCATAGCGGCACCCTGTGCGACAAAAGGCAGCATCGCATGGCAGCTATCTCCCAATAGCGTCATGTTTTTCAAAGACCAACGATTGAGCGGTTCGCGATCGAACAGTGCCCAGCGATAGTGCGCATCCGCGTTCTCGATAATGTGTTGCAGCGTGGTGTGCCAGCCAGAGAAGTCTTCGAGCGCCTGCGCCAGGGTGCCTTTTGCACTCCAGCGTTCATCGGTCCATGCGTCGGTCTCCACGACGCCGACGAAATTGACGAGGTCACCACCACGCAGTCTGTAGGTAACCGCATGTCGCCCCGGCCCGACCCAGGCCCTGGCTGTGGCGGGAGGTGCGTGTTTGCCAAGTGTCGTGGTTGGCACGGTGCAGCGCCAGGCGACATTGCCGGTAAAGCGCGGTGATCCATCACCAAAAACCTGTGAGCGAATCGTCGACCGCACGCCATCCGCAGCGATGATCAAGTCGGCGTGTTCATGGCGGTTCTGATCGGTCTGGAGCGCGATCTTCTCATCGGATTCGATGACCTTCTCGATTGTGACACCGAGTTCGAGTGCGCCTGGTTGTCGTGCATCGAGGGCTTGAGCCAGAACGCCTACAAGATCGGCTCGGTGGCAATGCAAATAGGGCGCGCCCCAGCGCACCGACGCTGCCGAACCCGCCGGCACCGAAAACACCGTTGCGCCATCGATGCCGTTGACCATCTCAATACGTGTTGGGGTTACCGAGACGTCCATCAGCGGTTCGAGCAGGTCCAGTGCACGCAATACCCGAGACGCATTCGGTGAAATCTGGATGCCTGCGCCGACCTCGCTCAGCTCCGGCGCTTGCTCGATAACGCGCACGCGCCAGCCGTGGGCCTGCAGTGCCAGTGCGGTGGTTAATCCGCCAATGCCGCCACCGACGATCAGAGCGTTTTGGGTCTGCGAGTTCCGCATAAGCTCAATGCTACGTGAGAGTGATGGCATTGGGGTATGCTGCCCGCCTCGTAGCGATTATGGGAGTCAGCCGATGCGCAAGATGACGGTCACAGGACAGGCGGGACTTAAAGACTTGAAGCTCTCGGATGTGGATGTCGGTGAGCCTGGAGTGGGCGAGGTGCAGGTGCACTGGAAGGCGACCTCACTGAACTACCATGATCTCATGGTTGCGCAGGGTTTGATTCCGGTAGCTGCCGACAGAGTGCCGATGAGCGACGGCGCTGGCGAGGTCGTTGCGGTCGGTCAGGGTGTGACGCGATGGCAGGTGGGTGACCGCGTCATGTCGACGTTCTTTCCTTTGTGGAGAACCGGTGCGCCGGCCCTCGAAAACATGTGGCAGGTCGCCGGAGAAACCGTTGATGGCTTTGCACTCGATCGTAGCAATGTCGGAGAGAATACGCTGACGTCGGTGCCCCACGGGTATACCGATGCTGAGGCGGCAACCTTGCCCTGTGCTGCCGTGACGGCTTGGCGCGCGCTGGTTGAGGAGTGCGGTGTGCGTCCAGGTGATACGGTGCTGATTGAGGGCACGGGCGGCATGTCATTGTTCGCCTTGCAGATCGCCAAAGCGGCAGGTGCTACGGTGATTGCCACCTCTTCCTCCGATGAGAAGCTCGAGCGGCTGCGCGATATGGGTGCTGATCATACGATCAACTACCGTAGTGATGAGAACTGGGGGAAGAGCGCCTACGCACTGTGTGGTGGTGTGGACCATGTGCTGGATGTTGGCGGCGGGGCGACGATTCGCCAGTCTACGGAGGCGGTCGCCATAGGTGGCAACATCGTTCTGATCGGCATTCTCGGCGGTCGCAAAGGCGAAATCGTTTTCCCGAAGTACTTCTTCAAGCAAGTGCATCTCGCAGGGATCGCGGTTGGCAGTCACGTGCATCAGGAACGCATGGTCCGCGCGATCAATCAGGACGGCTTCAAACCCGTCATCGATCGAAGTTTTTCATTACCCGAACTCGGTGATGCATTCACGTATCAAGCTTCCGGGCAGCAGTTCGGCAAGATTGTGGTTGAGTATTGAGGAGCAGACATGGGTAAGGCACACGAATACACGATGACGATGGCCTGGACCGGTAACACGGGCGAGGGCACCAAGACCTACAAGAGCTACGATCGCAACTTCAGCGTCAATGCGGACGGAAAGCCTGAATTACTCGGCTCTGCTGATCCCAACTATCTTGGCGATGCGTCGCGCTGGAACCCGGAGGAATTGCTGGTAGCCGCGTTGTCCGGCTGTCACAAACTCTGGTTCCTGCACCTGTGTGCGATGAAGCGCATCGTGGTGACCGACTATGTGGATCATCCTGTCGGTACGTTGAATGCCGAATCTGATGGCAGCGGGGAGTTCACAGCGACGGTGCTGAAGCCAACCATCACCCTTGCGGATCCGTCGCAATCCGAGGCGGCGGATGCACTACATGAAACGGCGCACGACAAGTGCTTTATCGCGCGGTCGGTCAACTTCCCTGTGACGGTAGAGGCAACCTACCAGTAAACGCGACTCAGGCAGTCGGGCTGATGATGAGACCCACGTCGGGTCTGGCCTCGCCCGACAGCACTTCCTTGTAGGCCGCCTGCAGCAACGGCATTCCGTTCAAGTGTCGGTAGCTGATCCAGTCGGCAGTGGCCTGCGTGGCCTCTAGCCAGAACTGATAGGTGCGCTTTTCGAATTCGCCTGGCCCCCACTCCTTGTTGCGCGCCTGCATGTGTCCGGGTGCGAAGAACATCTGGCTGCGCTCACGGATGAACTCGGGCCCCATCGAGTTCTCTTCGTAATGGGTCAGCCCCACGTTTGAGGTGAATTTCATGTTGTCGCCGAGCATGGCGTGAAGCTTGGAGAGCACCGTGCCGTTACCGGACATGTCGACAATCACCGTGGGCTTGGAGGCGTCGATCGACTCGAGATCGTTGTAATCGACGGCACTGTCGTAGAACCCCATGTTGCGTACGGCATCGAGATTCCCACTCGAGGTCACACCGATCACAGGGCGTTTACCCTCGTCGCGTGACAGGCCGACGGCGAGTCCAACAGAGGTCTTCGATGAGGCGCTCGGAATGATGATCTGCTCAGCACCAAAAAAGTCATTGGCGATCAGATAGTCGTAGAGGCAGTACGAGGTCGCATACAGCGGGAAAAGCAGCATGCGCGCATCGTCCAGTGAAGCGTCGTAGTGCGGTTCGTGCGAGCACCTTGCGTAGGCGTTGTATACCGGTGGCAGTTCCGCGCGGTGTTCGGCGGCATCAAAAAAGCGCGTTGCCGAGACCCGGCCAGGCTTCATGCGCAGATGCGTACCCATCGGCCAGTAGCCATAGAGGCGCTCGCCAACAGCGATCTCGTCGTGCTTGGATTCCACAACGTCCCCGAACCCCCAAACCGGAATGATGCCGAAGTCGTCGTTGACCGGAAAAAACTTCCAATAGCCAATGCGCTCGCCGACGACCGCGTACGTGATGTTATTCGCCGTTAACGCGAACCGATCGATCGCAACGATGATCTCGCCAGATTCTGCGGGCGCGAGCTCCTGCTCGCTGACGCGTGTATTCGAGTACGTGGTCTTGTGAACTTCCAGTTGGCTGTTTTGCATGTGTCCGCCCCGCCTTGTTATCTGCCAGCGAGTGTCGACCGATCACGTGTAGGGGTCAACCGCTTCTCGATTAGCGGGATTGCCAGGACGGCTTTGAACGGTCGAGAAAGCTGCGTATTCCTTGTTGCGCTTCGTCGCCGGCGAGTGCTTGCGCGAATGCATCCGCGGCCTGCTCGACAAAGTCATCCAGTACATCCCCTTCCAGAGTACGCATCAGTCGCTTTGTGGCTCGATTCGCACCCGGTGCGCACGCTCGGATATCGCGCCGGATTGCTTCGTGCCGCTCGTGCAGGTGCGCGTCGTCGGCTTCGACGAAATCCACAAGCCCAAATTCCCGCGCCTGGTCAGCCGTGAACCGAGCCCCGGTTAGCATCAGGCGCTGGGCAGCAATCATCCCGCCGCGGCGCACGATCCAGGGTGCGATTTGGGCGGGTATCAGGCCCAATCGGGTTTCTGTCAATGCCAAGCGTGTGTCCGAATGCGCGATCGCTATATCGACAGCTGCCATCAGCCCGAGTCCTCCGGCCATTGCGGCGCCATGGACAAGCGCGATTGTGGGTTGTGGCTGGGTAGCTACCGTACGTAGCAGTTTGCCGGTCTCGCGGCTCGCTGTGCGTATGTCTTCGAGGGAGGACTCGCGCTTGGCGTTTAGCGTTTGGAAGCCCCTGAGATCGCCGCCGGCGCAGAATACCTCGCCAGCGCCTCGCAGTGTGATGCCGCGGATGCTCTCGTCCTGCGCGGCCACTTTGAGTTCGGCGATAAACGAATGGATCAGGTCTCGGGACAGTGCGTTGCGCGCATTCGGACGGTTCAGCTCGAGCGTCAACCAGTCGGCTTCGCGAGTGATGTTGAGAATTTGGTCTGCCACTTGAGAAGTGTAACCGGGAGTGACAAAAAAAAGCCCGGCACGTGGCCGGGCTCTTTCCTGCCTAAGGCAATTAGCTTACCAGCGGTTGGAACCGCCGCCGCCGCCGTAGCCGCCACGATCAGGGCGCGGCGCACGAGGACGAGCTTCGTTCACTGTGATGTTACGGCCATCCAGGCTCGTGCCGTTCAATCCGTCGATGGCAGCCTGCGCTTCAGCATCACTACCCATCTCGACAAACCCGAAGCCTTTGCTGCGACCGGTGTCACGATCATTAATGACGACCGCAGAATCAACGGTGCCGAACGGCGCAAACGCGTCCTGCAGCTGATTCTGGTCTACCGAATATGGCAAATTGCCGACGTAAAGTTTCTTACCCATTTGATGTAAACCTCCTTAAGGCTCTCCAGTCGCTCAAGAAGATTCAGGCACTCTGCCAGGAACTCGGTCGAAGCGATAACGGGGTAGTAGTATAACGTTTGGCATGACCTATTGATCAATGCCAAACCAGAAAATTTCACAAAAGTGAAACGTAAAAGCACAGCCCCCCAACCGTTTCGTGAGTTTACAGAGTAATGAACGCAGGTTCCAAAAAACCGTGTGATCCGCATCGCTTTTCCGATCGGAATAACTGGACTTGATTGTGCGCAAAAACTAGAATTTCCGAAGTTTCAGAAATTAATGAAATCAATGGAAATCACGCCATATCAGCAGGCTTTCGTCCTGCATTTTGGTGAAATGGGCAGCCGCTGGGGCATCAATCGTACCGTCGGCCAAGTCTACGCGTTGCTTTATGTCAATAAGGCCCCGTTGAACGCGGAACAGATCACCGCTGCGCTTTCGATCTCGAGATCCAATACCAGTATGGCGTTGAAGGAACTGCAGGCCTGGCGCCTGGTCAGACTTCAGCATTTGCCCGAGGATCGCCGCGACTACTTCAGCGCGCCAGAGGACATCTGGGAGATATTTCGGACGCTGGTGCATGAGCGTCGTAAACGCGAGATCGATCCCACGCTCTCACTACTGCGCAACGTCCTGTTGGAGCGGGCGACCAGTGAAGAGGATCAATACGCGGAACAGCGCATGCGCGACATGCTCGAGTTGATTGAACTCGTGACCGGCTGGCTGGATGACGTCAGTGATTTGGAACACGGTACCGCGGTCAAGCTAATGAAGCTTGGCGGTAGCGTACAGAAATTGCTCGCGGCACCCGCTCGCTTCAAGCGTGGTGGGAAATCGCGAGCTGGAGGAGATGAGTAAATGAGTGCGGATCCGCTGCTGTTATCGCGAATTCAGTTCGCTGCCAACATCAGCTTTCACATCTTGTTCCCCATGATCACACTAGCTTTGGGGTGGCTGTTGTTGTTCTTCAAGTTGCGCTTCAACGCAACGGGCGACGATAAATGGATGAACGCCTACCGCTTGTGGGTCAAGGTGTTTGCATTGTCGTTCGCGCTCGGTGTGGTCAGTGGGATCACCATGAGCTTCCAGTTTGGTACTAACTGGCCTGGCTATATGGAAACGGTAGGTAACATCGCCGGGCCGCTCCTCGGCTATGAAGTGCTCACCGCGTTCTTCCTGGAGGCGAGCTTTCTCGGCATTATGCTGTTTGGGTTCAAGAAGGTGTCGAACCGCGTGCACACGCTCGCTACCGTGTTGGTTGCGGGCGGGACAACACTGTCAGTGTTCTGGATTCTTGCGCTCGTCTCGTGGATGCATACCCCTGCGGGCTTTGAGATGCGCGATGGCGTCGCTTATGCGACGGACTGGATGGCCATCATCTTCAATCCCTCGTTTCCGTATCGGTTGATCCATACGACGTTGGCGTCATTCCTGACTGTCGCGTTTCTGATGAGCGGATTGTCGGCGTTTCGCTGGCTGCGCAACGATCGTACACCGGCGGTCACCGCGACCCTTCGAACCGGCTTGATCCTGGGCGCCATCATCACGCCGCTGCAAATCGTGGCCGGAGACCTGCACGGACTCAACACCAAGGAGCATCAACCTGCGAAAGTCGCTGCAATGGAGGGATTGTGGGAGACGCAGGAGGGCGCGCCGCTGGTCTTGTTCGGTATTCCGGACGAGGATGCACGCACAAACCACTACGCCATCGAAGTCCCCGGTCTGGCCTCATGGATTCTCACGCACGATTTCAACGGTGAGTTGACTGGCTTAAACGACTTCGACGTGCACCCGCCGGTCGCGCCGGTGTTCTGGGCGTTCCGGGTTATGGTTGCGACGGGGCTCGCCATGCTGGCAGCGGCCTGGTGGGGCGTGATCAAGCTGCGCCGTGGCGGTCTGCCCGGCGTTTGGTTAATGCGCATCCTGACTGCGATGACGTTCTCTGGTTGGGTGGGCGTGCTCAGTGGTTGGTACACGACGGAAATCGGCAGGCAGCCGTATCTCGTTTCCGGGGTGCTGAAAACGGCTGACGCGGTTGGCCCGGTCAGCGGCGGTGCCGTTGCCCTGACCCTGACGCTCTATCTGATCCTCTACACAATTCTGATAGGTGCCTACATCTCCGCGGTCTTCTATCTCGCGCTGAAGGCCGGCTCACCAGAGGCAAAAAGCGCGGCACCAGCGGCACATGGACCGGCATTAATCCCCGGCGTACGTCTGGAAAATGCCTGAGTTGATCCCCGATCTGTCGACGCAGGAGGGCTGGTTGCCGCTGGCGTTCATGATCATGATGGGGGTCTCGATCCTCGCCTATGTGATTCTGGACGGGTTCGATCTCGGTGTCGGCATGTTGCTGCCCATGGGAGACCCGGCCGAGAAAGATCTGATGATCGCGTCGATTGGGCCATTTTGGGATGCCAATGAGACTTGGTTGGTGCTCGGTGTGGGCATTTTGCTGGTCGCGTTCCCAACAGCGCACGGCATTATCCTCGGCGAGCTGTATCTGCCGATCGCGATGATGTTGATCGGTCTGACGCTTCGCGGTGTGGCATTCGATTTCCGCGTTAAGGCACGCGACAAATTCAAAGAGACCTGGAACCGAGCGTTCTTTGCGGGCTCGACGTTGGCCGCGATCAGTCAGGGGTTCATGTTAGGGCAGGTCATCACCGGATTCGTTGGCGATATACCCAGCCTGTTGTTCTCGCTTTTCATCGGTATCTGCCTGGCCTCGGGCTACACCTTGCTCGGTGCAACCTGGCTCATTATCAAGGCAAGCGGTGACCTGCAGATGCGGTCTATTCGCTGGGCGCAAAACTCGATGGTCATGATGGCTGTCGGTATCGCGTCGGTTTCGGTTGTCACGCCACTCGTCAGCAACCGGGTGTTCCACAAGTGGTTCGATATTGGAAATCTCCTGATGGTGTGGCCTGTGCCGGTTGCGACGCTGGTGACCCTCGCGATTGCGTGGCGGACGCTGAAACGTCTGCCGGTTCGCCTCGCGGATGACAATCACTACGGAGACTGGGTCCCGTTTGTTTGTACGTGTGGCCTGTTTCTCCTTTCATTCCACGGTCTGGCCTACAGCCTATTTCCTTACCTGGTTGTTGATCGCGTCACGATATGGGACGCGGCTGCAGCACCAGAGTCGCTTCTGATCATCTTTTTTGGTGCCGCTTTTGTGCTGCCCGTCATCATCGGCTACTCAATATTTGCGTATCGTGTGTTCTGGGGGAAGGCAACGCCACTCGAGTACTACTGAGCACAACGACATGAACAATGGAGTGATGATGCTGGCGGCGATCACCGCTGTTGTCGCGTTTTTCAATCGAAATACGCTACCTGATCCTGAATTCATGTTGCCTGAATTGGCCGTAGCACCCGTGCAGGTCAAGACTCGCACTCCATCGTTCGAGGCGCGCTGGAAAGACAGGAACTATTCGGTCGATCCACTCTACAAATACAGCCTTAGTGGTTTGGTCGTATCCTATCGACAGCACGATGGTGAGTCGCGTATGCATCGGCAAAGCGATGACCATTTGAATGCCGCCGATCTGTGTGTCGTGTGGGGCGCCAATGCTGACCACAGTGGCCTGAACAAGCTCGATTTCTACAACGGGATTTTCACCTGCAATTGGTCAACCCGCGATCAGGCCGCATGGGATGCGTTCGATCACACCGAGATATCCAACAATCATCTGTTGTCGGATAGTCCGGCGATCCGTAAAGCGATTAGCAAGGTGAAAATCGGCGACCAGATTCGCTTGAGCGGCTACCTGGCTGAGTACACGTCTCCCAACGGTAGTTCGCGTGGCACGAGTACCACTCGGCTAGATACGGGTGATGGCGCCTGCGAAACGATCTATCTCGACAACTTCGAAATCGTCAAGCGAGTGATCACGCCCTGGCGTTGGATTTGGTGGGGTGCACTCACTGTGTTGCTTCTTACCCTCATCAATCACTTTCGGATGCCCGTCCGCGTTCGTCGTTAGGCATCGCCGAATCTCGATTCGAAGCTTTTGTGAACCCGCCATCCAAAAAATGGCATGACAATGCCGAGTGCGGCGTAGGTCCAACCGGCGAACAGGAACATCTGCTCTGAGCCAAGCAGGGCCACCAGAATCGAGATGATGGCCGACGAGCCGATGATCAACCATGAGAGGATCTCTGCACGCGTCAGGAATCGTTCTGGCTCGGAGAGCGATAACTGTTTGTGCGCTTTCAACGCATAAGCGTAGAGCGCAGCAATAGAGTAGCTCGCCAAGAGAAACCCAACGCCGTAAATGACGAACAGCGCGCGCGCCTCATCCGGGGTGGTAATGCTCATCTCGTATGGCACCCAGCCGCCGGTCAACGAGGACAGTGCGGCCGACGCCATGGCGCGAAGCGGGAACACGTAGACGAGTAGTACAAAGACGAGAAACATACTGATGAGGGAGGCGCCCGTCGTATCGAGTCCGTAGCGTCGTGACCATGATCGATGGGCGAACCAGAACATCATCAGTAACGCGAACGAGGCAAGAAATGCCGGGATGAAACGAAGCGCATAGATCAGTTCCTCGAATGACGTCGGCACCTCATCGAAGGAAATCACGAGCAGTGTGAGGGTGAACGCAAAGGCAGCATCGACAAAGGTCTCGAGGCGGGTGTTTTCGGCGCCTCGGTCTCTGAACACGCCGTCTTCCAGAAACGGTAGCTCGTCCGTCTTCATTGCAGGCTCCGTCACAGTCATGGTGGGCATGATAGTGACGAGCGGGACGCTATCGCGTCAATACGCCCGGCGCTCAGGCGGTGCTTCGAAAACGGCCCGTATCGATTGTGACGGTCGAAGGCAATAACGTCATCGACCAGTATTGGTGCAGGGTTTGAACCATTTCGTAGGTGTCGGCCATCGTCATGGGTTTGGCGAAGTAGCCAGCAACGTTGTGTCGGTAGGCTTCATTGATGTCTTCGGGACGCGATGAAGTGGAAACAATGAAGACCGGTGTCGAGGCAATCGTCGGGTCGAGTCGGATGCGCTCGAGCAGCTCCAGACCACTGAGTCCAGGGAGATTGATGTCCACAAGCATCACCGGCGGACGACGTAACGCGTGCTTCTCGATCTGATCGCGCAACAGGGTGAGTGCCTGCTCGCCATCTACGGCACACAATAGATCGACAGCAACGTTCATGCGTCGGTAACTGCGTTTGAGTTTTTCGATATCGAGGTCGTCATCTTCGACGACCAGCAATGTGTAGCGTGCTCTATTCATGCTGCAACTACCTCTGGGTCGGTCAGTGAAGGCTTAGGCCATCGCACACTGATTCGTGTGCCACTCGAGGGCACTGAGACTATGGAAATTCCACCACCAACGGATTCGGTAATTTTTCGAGCCAAAGCCAGTCCGAGCCCGGATGTTCTCGTATGCTCCGCGGGCGAGAGCGACTTGAACGATTCGAAGGCTGACTCCTGGAATTTTTGCTCTATCCCAGGTCCGTTGTCATTGATGGTGAAAAAGTAGTGGTGTTCGTCTTCGGTGATCTGTACGTCGATATCGATCGCTTGTCCGTTATCGTGGTGCCTTACCGAATTGTCGAATAGCTCGCGCAGGACTTGAATCACACGCCCTCGATCGATACTCAGTGCACCGAGTTCGGTGTCGACTCTCGGCAGATCGTTGGGCAGTCCGAGACCCTCGCTCGCCGCACTGATCAGTGAGGACACTGTGAGAATCTCGATAACCTGAGGTTGCGCTCCTACTTCGCTGTACGACAGCACGCCATGGATTAACGCGTCCATCCGATGGGCGCGCTTTGCGATCGTTTTCACGTGCCCAAGCGTAGGTACCAACTGTTCTGCGATTTTTGTGTCGTGAATTGCCGCAAGGTCTTCCCGAATCCATTCAGTTAGTCCGACGATTCCGCGAAGTGGCGCTCTTAACTCACGACTCGCAGCATGTGCGAAGTCTGTAAGGTCGGAGTTTGCCGTGGAAAGCGCGTGGTTCAAGCTACGGTGGGCTGCGGTAGCTGCGTCAATGCGCGAGAGTGCGCGACGATTAGCACGCGCCATACTGACGAAAACGTAAAGCAGGAAAAAATCGATACTGAGACCAGCGATGAGTATGGCCGTCGATACGCCGGTGTCCGGCAGGAATTCGTTGGACCGGAACTCGAATTGCCATTCGCGTCCAAACATTGGAAGGATGCGATTACCGCGATGGCGCTCGTCGTTATTGCTAGCCTCGAATTCGTCAAACAGCACGCTTTCGCCGTCAGTGAGTTTGATCGCCACTTCTCTGTTGTCGCGTCCCAATGCGCTGACCAGAAGATCATTGAAGTTGAAGGGTGCGTAGACGAAGCCGAGGAATGCGCCTGCGGGGGCATCCCAGGATGCATTCATGTCGCTGTTGTAGAACGGGGCGAGCAACAGAAAACCCTGTTGCCCGACATCATCTTGAACAAGCTGGATCGGGGCGGTGATCTGCGTGGATCGAGTGTCGCGTGCCCGTCGCGCGGCGGAGTAGCGGCGGGCCTCGTGTGCCATATCCAGCCCAATGGCGGCGAGATTCCGCGCCTCGGGCTCCACATAGACGATCGGCAGCAGCTCGTCCATGTCGTGTTCGGGATAGGGCTGATACGTCGGCCGATCACTGCGGTATTCGGCGATGTGTCCCTCTAACTCATCGCGCGTCACACCCACAATTAATCCAATGCCCGCTATACCCGGGTAGTTTGTATCGATCGCGAGCCGGTCTGCGAATGTTCGCCACTGGGCGCGGCTCGGTCGTTCGCTCGTGGCATGTAGCCCTGCAACGCCTGCAAGCAGTGCGGTTTCGTAAGTGGCCATACGAAAATCTACCTGCTCAACGACGCGTTCCACGACCTGCTCAAAGCGAACATCCGCTGCCTGCGCAGCCTCTTTTCGCGCGATCATGGCACCGACGAACGTGAGCGCGAGCGCTGATGCGAGTACGGTCCAGTGCAGGCCCGTCAGTCGACTTGCCTGTTCGAAGATTTCGTTGCGCGAGTCTGTGGAGCGGACCTTTTGCTCCGCCGCGTTGATCGTAGAACTCTTCTTCATCGGTCGTTGGTAAACCCCGTAGGCGTGCGCGCCATTTGGGGTTAGCGGCCGAAATCGACTGATACTTAAGTGGACGGTTTGCGGTCTTGCCTTGTGGCGAGCAATCGTTTGATCAGCGAGTGAGTCTCTCTAACTGTCGAATTCACGTGGAAGTTCGTCTCGATACGTCTTTGCCCGAGTCTTCCCATCTCGGCCGCAGCTTGAGGGTCTGCATGCAACTGCCTGATCGCCGCTGCGAGCGCCGCTGAGTCTGCGACAGGCACCACCAACCCGGACTGCTGATCGGCGACCAATTCGGCGTTGCCACCGGTGTCTGTGACGATGTTCGGTATGCCATAGGCCATCGCCTCTATCACAGTTTTCGGAAGACCCTCGCGGCGCACGGCAGGCAGAACCGCGACATCGCATGCCTGGATAAGGCTGGTGGCGTCCTTGCGCAGCCCCAATGTCAGCGTGCGCTTACTGATGCCAGCTTGCTCGAGCAGAGGACCGAGATGCGCTTCGTCCATACCGCTGCCGACCAACACGAGCTTCAGGTTGTCCAGATCCGCCAGCTGTGCGCAGGCTTCGATCAGAAACTTGACGCCCTTCCGGGGTCGATTGTTAGCCACACACCCCACCACAAAGTCATCAGCGGCTAGCCCGAGTTCGCTTTTTGATGTGGCCGGTTCGGTGTACCACGAAAGATCGTGACCCTTGTAGATTCGCTCGACCGCGACAGACGGCCGCACGCGAGGCCTCAGATCATCAACCACGGATTGGGAAACGCCCACAATCGCGTTAACGCGTGGGTGCAGGTGCGTCAAATACGCCGAAGGATCGTGCCGGTAAATGTTACCCGTCTGACCGCGATAGGTGATCATCACTACGGGGAGCCCAATGCACGCGAATGCTGAGTTACAAATCGCTTTGTTGTTAAACGCGTATACCGCGTCGATCCGCTGTTCGATGATCACCCTGCGAATCTCTCGCATATCGTTCCACGAAAATTTCTTGCGTAGTTGTTGATGGATTAGATTCACGCCGGCGGCACGCAGTTCTTCCGCGTATGCAGAGTCGCGCTGTGTCAGCACATGCACGTCCACCCCCGCACGTTGCAGACCGATGAATGACTCTGCTTCGGGTCGAACGCTGTTTCGAGTATCCGCGTGGGATGAGATGCAGAGCAGGCGCATTCGTTAGCGGCGTTGCCAGATAATGTCGCACTGACGATCCGCGGACTCGAGCGCATCAACGCTCGTGACCTCGATCTCGCCATCCTTCAGCAATCCAGGCTGGAAGCCCTTGGCATCGAGCAAGTCGAGCATTTCGCGTGGCTTCAAGCCGCCCTGTCTCATGTAGTGAGGAGAGAATTCGGTGACAACGACCTCACAGCGATCCAGAGTGGCAGGCGCTCCTCGCAGTGCAACCAATTCAAATCCTTCAATATCGATCTTCATGAGTCGTACAGGCCGGTCTGATCGCTGCGTTGCTTCGAGCACGTCGTCCAGCCTCGCCGTGCGTATCTCGACCGTGTCGTGGTCATTGATGGGCAGCAGAGAATGACGTCCACGATTGGCGTCAGAGAACAGATGCAGTGCGGCGCCGTCGCTATTGTCGGATAACCCCATCTCATGCAGCGTCACGTGTTTGGCTTGGTTTTGTTGCAAGTTGTACCGAATAAGGTCGAGATTATCCGGGGCTGGCTCGAAGGCATGAACCTCTGCGGTTGTGCCTCGGCAGAGCGTTTCGAAGAGCAGCGTATACCAACCGATGTTGGCGCCGATATCGATCAGCAGGTCTCCATCTTGCGGCTTGAGGGTACTGCGTAGCCATTCGGTGAGCTGCGGCTCATGACGTCCATATTTATATATGTGACGACCGACAACATCCTCGGTCTTCACGCGAAACTTCAATTCTCCGACGCGTGCGTTCAGGAATGCCCGACGCAGCAGGAAACGGTTGAGTACGTAGCTTGCGGACTTGAGAGCAGACATCCGCGGCATGGTACTGGAAGCTGACGAATCGCGCACCGACTTGGACTGTGAGGTCCTCATGGCTCAAACTCACGCAATGAGCAAAGTCGACGCCTTGCAGCCGCTGCCAATCAGCGCCGTGATGATTTGCGGGGATGAACACCCACTGCTCCAACAGTGTATCGAGTCGCTCGCTGACCTCGGCGAGGTTTGCATCTACTTCAACGGGGAGCATGCGACTGAGTTTCGGCAAGCGGTTGCCGGTTTTTCCAATGTCGTGGTGCACGAAGGTCCGTTTGTCGGCTTTGGGCCGAGCAAGCAGCGCGCCGTGTCGCTTGCGGGGAACGACTGGGTGCTCTCAATCGATAGCGATGAATGGCTCGATTCGCAATTGCGTGATGCATTGCGGCAGATCACTCTGGATGATCATCAAACGGCATACGAGGTCTTGCGCAAGAACCGATTCATGGGCGTGCACGTCGCGCGTGGCGGGTGGGGCAACGACCACCTGTTACGTCTGTTTCATCGCGATACCGCCCGATTTAACGACAAGCCTGTGCACGAGAAGGTTGAGGTGAATACGGGGGTTTCGGTTGAGATGTTGTCGGGCACGCTTTGGCATGAAGCGGTCACTGACATTGATCAGTTTCTGCAGAAAATCAGCCGCTACTCAACGCTGAACGCAGCGCAGAAGTCCCGTTCGGTACACCCTTTTTTTGCATTGCTGCGAGCGCAGTTTGCGTTCTTCAGAAGCTATGTCCTGCAGCTCGGAGTGCTTGCTGGTTGGCGTGGACTCGTGATTGCTTACGCGCGCGGCGTTGGCACGTTCTTCAAGTATGTGAAGCGATTCGCCAGACCATCTGGATAGTGCACTCAGTTCTCGCTGGCATCGTCATGCGAGTTTTTCGGTGCCAGGCCATCGACAACGGTGAAGCGCAAGGCAAATGCGGCTACCGCCAAAATGAAGATCGCACCAGCTTCAAAAACGATGGTGGCGGGTTCCATGTCCTTGCTTTGCAGGACCACCAAGCGCGCAAGCGCGGTTATTGCGATGAAGATCGGGTAGAGCACCGGAATCGTATTTGAGCGATAAAAGATGCCCACCATCGAGATGACTTCGGTGTAAAGGAATAACAGCAGAATGTCTGCAATACGGATCGTCTGGTTGGTCCACACGGTGTTCAGCTCGATCAGAACGGCGCCAACTGTCAAAGCGACAATCAGGATAAGGATGCTGCGCTCGATCCAGTGGATGATTCTAGGTATGTCCATGTCGACCTCGGGCCTCGTCCGTGCCTTGCCGATTGTACGTGCTGAGAGGCGCGCCGCAATTCGCGGCTGAGATACAATACTCAGGGATGAGTGCTGGGGGGGCTATGGCAGATTCAACGAAGCCGCTTTGGGTGCCAAGCGAGGCCCGGATCGCTGACAGTGAGCTGGCGCGTTTTGAGGCCTTCGTTACGGCGCGCACGGGTCAGCGGTTTGCTTCCTACGAAGCGCTTTGGCGTTGGTCGACAGAGGCGTTGGAGACGTTTTGGTCTTTGTTGTGGGATTTCGCCGAACTGGCGCCTCGAGACTCTCAAGGTCCGGTCCTGAAACAAACCAAAATGCCAGGCGCCGAGTGGTTCCCCGGAACACATCTGAACTACATGGACGCCATCATGCGCCACGCGGACCGGTCCGAGCCGGTTGTGATTTGTGAGCATGAATCAGGCGATATCGAAACGCTGGAGCGCGTGGAATGGCAGCGGCAGGTAGCCGCTCTGGCGGCGACGTTGGTTGATCTGGGAGTTCGTCCCGGCGATCGTGTTGTGGCCTATCTGCACAACACGCCGCAGTGTCTTGTCGCATTCCACGCGACCGCGAGTATCGGTGCAATCTGGTCGGTTGCTGCGCCAGATCTGGGTGCCAAAGGTGTGCTGGATCGATTTGCACAGATCGAGCCCAAGGTGCTGATCGCGACAGACGGTTACGACTATGGTGGCAAGACGTTCGATCGATCCGAGACCGTGAATACCATGGTTGAGGGTCTGCCGACACTCAAGACATTGGTGCGCATACCCGCCACGAATTGTCGGGCGGCAAGACCTGCGCGAATTCCGGTGATGGACTGGCCTGACGCCACTCGTGGTGACGCATCGTTGCAACCGATCGCAGTCGATTTCGGTCATCCGCTCTGGGTGGTCTATTCCTCCGGTACAACCGGCAAACCGAAGGCGATCGTACACAGCCACGGCGGTGTTCTGCTCGAACATATCAAGCAGATGTCCCTGCAGATGGATATTCGCGCGGGCGACAGGTTTATGTGGTTCTCGAGTACCGCCTGGATGATGTGGAACTACAACATCGCGGCTGCGCTCGTCGGCGCAACCATCTGCATCTATGACGGCAATCCAGCGAAACCGGATCTGGGTCGACTATGGTCGGTCATTGACCGCCATCGAATACGAGCTTTCGGCGCAGGAGCTGCGTGGTTCGAATCATGTCGCAATGCGGGGCTCGTACCGCGCGAGTCCTACGACTTATCGGTGCTCGATGCGCTTGGGTCCACCGGATCACCGTTGCTACCGGAGGTGTTCGACTGGATTTACGACTCGGTGAAAGCCGACGTGTATCTCGCGTCCATCTCCGGCGGCACCGATTTCGCGACAGCATGCGTTGGTGGGGCGGTCAGCTTGCCGGTGGTCAGCGGTGAAATCAGTTGCCGCTCACTAGGCTGCGCGGTCGAAGCCTTCGACCCGGCCGGCAAGCCGGTGGTCGATACGGTAGGCGAGCTCGTGATCACCAAACCGATGCCGTCGATGCCGATCGGCTTTTGGGGTGACACTGACAACCGGCGGTATCTGGAGAGCTATTTCGATACCTATCCCGGCGTGTGGCGACATGGCGACTGGATTCGAATCACTGAGCGGGGGAGTGCGGTGATCTACGGTCGCTCGGATGCGACCATCAATCGGCACGGCATCCGCATGGGCACCAGTGAGATCTACCGGGTGGTCGAGTCGATAGAGGGGATTGCGGACAGTCTTGTCGTAGATTTGGAGTTTCTTGGACGCGAGTCGTTGTTGCCTTTGTTCGTAGTGCTCGACCCTGGCGTCGAACTCAGCGACAGTCTCGTTGGGGACATCAAGACGGCGGTTCGCAGTGGTCTATCCCCGCGTCATGTGCCGGATGTGGTTCATGTGATTCCGGAAGTGCCGCGGACGTTTTCCGGCAAGAAAATGGAGATTCCCGTGCGGAGAGTGTTGCTGGGGCAGTCAGGCGCTGAAGGCATCAACCGGGAGACCATGGCTAATCCGGAAAGCATCGATTGGTTTCTCGCTGCAGCGGCCGATCGCCTCCTGGAGCGGCGAGATCAGTGACATCCGTACTCTTGCTCTCGCTAGCGCAATGGTTGTGTTCGCAAGTTTTGTGCAGCTTGGGATGAGGCGGGCAAACGTTGTCTAAATCAGTTATGCTTTTTGTCTAGAGTTCTCCCCGCGAAGAGAAAGTCTTATGCAGCAGCTGTCCGGGCTTGACGCCTCTTTCCTGTATCTGGAAACAGCCAACACGCCGATGCACATCGGCAGCCTCTGTATTTACGATCAGTCGACAGCGCCTGGCGGGCATGTCCGATTCAAGGACATCCTGAAGTTCTACGAAGAGCGTTTGCACAGAACCCGCGTATTTCGCCAGCGCCTGGCGAAGGTGCCGTTGTCTCTGGATCGTCCTTACTGGATTGAAGATCCGGATTTCGATCTTGAATTTCACGTGCGCCATATCGCGTTGCCTGCACCGGGTGACTGGCGACAGTTGTGCATCCAGGCTGCGAGGCTGCATGCACGCGCACTCGATCTCAACCGCCCTCTCTGGGAGGTGACGGTGATTGAGGGGCTGGATGCGGTTGAAGGCGTACCGAAGGGCAGCTTCGCCGTGGTCACCAAAGTGCATCACGCCGCTATCGATGGCGTATCGGGTGCCGAAATCGCTGCGGCGTTGCATGATCCATCACCGCTGGCTGAAGTGACGCCTCCGGATCGCGAGTGGATCGCCGAGCGCGAGCCAACCGGGTTGGAGATGCTTGCGAGGACTGGCGCCCGGATGGCTGGCGCGCCGCTTCGGGTGGGCAAGATGGCTCGCAAGACGCTACCGGCGGTCGGTCGCATCATCGGCGGACTGGCGACCAAGGAGCTCAAGGGCCCGCAATCGGTACCTCGCACACGCTTTAATGGAAACGTCACCTCGCACCGCGTATTCGATGGGCGGACGTTTTCGTTGGATGACATTCGCGCGATTAAGAGCAGCCAGCCTGGGGTTACCGTCAACGACGTCATTGTGACGATCTGCGGCGGTGCAATGCGGATGTATCTCGAGTCGAAACACGAACTGCCAGACGAGTCGCTCGTGGCGATGGCGCCGATGTCGGTGCGGATGCCGAGTCAACGTCGGAGCGAAGGCAACCTAGTTGCGGCGATGAGTCTGCCGATCCGTACGGATATCGAAGACCCATTGGAGCGATTATTGGCGGTCAACGAAGGCTCCCAGAATGCGAAGAAGATGACCTTCGCCATGGGGCCGGAGCTCGCCGTTAGCGCTGCAGAGTTCTTGCCGTCGACCACTGCAGGCCTGTTGGTCCGGGCCTATGCACGGATGCGACTGTCCGAGTCGCTGCCGCCGCTGTTCAACACGGTGATTACAAACGTGCCAGGTGCACAGGTTCCCATGTATTCGATGGGCTCGAAGATGGTCGCCAACTACGGCATCGGACCCGTGGTGCATGGCTTGGGTTTATTCCAGCCGGTGCTCAGCTACGACAACAAGATCACGATCAGCGCGGTTTCGTGCCGCGAGATGATGCCGGATCCTGCGTTCTACTGTGATTGTCTCCAGAAGTCCTTCGAGGCGCTGAAAGACGCGACAGTCGGCGAAGGGGCTGCAGCCGCCAGCGCAAGACTGGCGAAGAAGACGCTTGCTAATGGCAGTGCTGGCGAACCCAAACCGGCGCCACAAAAGACTACGAAAAAGAAAACTGCGAAGAAGAAAGCAGTCGCTAAGAAAAAGAAGAAGACCACGACTGTGAAAGACCAGACACCGAAGGGGGGTGAGGCCGCGTCCCGGCCGTGAGAAGGATCTCACGGCCGGGCCGACCATTTGGGGGGATTCAAAAACCCGCGCGATTGGCGCATTTGGATGACGGGGGGCGAAACCTAATGAAGCCCTCCGCGCGGGTCGATCGGTGCGGACTCGCCGCTCAATTAAGTAATAGCAAACGGCGTGCCAAAAACCGGGTTTGACGCCGGTTTGACATCAATCATTGTGAAATCAGCTGTTTATCAACGCTTGTTGAATTAGCTTGGCGTAGATCTGGCGAGCGTCTCGCGCAATGTTGGTGCAAGAGGCACTACAGCAGTGCTCTTTTGCAGTGCAGCATTTCCTAAAAGCCACCTTTTGTGCGAAATCCTCCGCCCCCGAAACCGCCACTTCGGCCTACGTTTCGCGGGATACGCACGCTTCTTGGCATCTTCGGTATGCGCACCTGGCCGATATGACCCGGCCGACTTCCGGTGCTCACGCGCGTTTGTTGGAACCGCTGCGCCTTTGAAATATGTCGCCACAACCGCTCACTGGAGATCAGACCCATCGTGAACTCTGAGAGCATCCGGTTAACGTGGCTCTGGTCATCGATGACGCTGTTACTGCGGTCGAAACCGCGCTCGCGAAACCGGCGTCGTAGCGTAATGAGCCCATTCATGCGGTCTGCACGTTTGCTGTGGAGTTCACGATGACCCTCGATGTACTCGTCCAGCCGATCCGCTTCTTCGCGCAACTCTGCGAGCGTCGCCACGATCTGGTCATCGTCTGAGCTTGGGGTTAGCGCCGCCGCTCGCGCCAGCTCACCAATATCTTCGTCGCGCATTTCGTCCGACAGGCACTTGAGTGCCGCGACGTAGTCCGGGTCACGTCCGTCAGCGAAAGCCTGACGTTGTCTCAGCAGCGCAGCGAACTCCGTTTGGGCGACTTCGATTTCTTGCTCGATGTCGGCCACAGCCGCTTCGCCACGGTCGACGGCATCACGCAGCTTGTCACCGCCCGCGTCGCGGTCGGCGTTTGCCTCTGCGTCGGCAAGGGTTTGTGCGTGTTCGGCGGCCAGCGCCTCCAACTGTGCGACGTGGGCCGACAGTTGTCGTGGGATCTCGTTCAGCGTGAAGAAGTTCCGCCTCGCGCTCTCGAAGCGCACATGGCGGGCGACAACGCCATCCATGAACCGCTTGATGAGCCCGCCTCGATATTCAGATGTGCCATAGCCTTCAGCCCATAAATAGGAAAACAGTGGATCGCTGTCGTAGGGCTCGCGCTTGAGCTCACGCTGTGCCTGAGCATCGTTCAGCTTCTCGGTGGCGTTAGCGACGGTGTCCAGTGCCTTCTGCGCAGTCTCTACTAGCTGCTGATGAGATGACGAATTGGCCAGATTTCGGTCGACATCTGCCAGGAGCTGTTCGAGCGCGTTCTCTGCATCCTCGAGCTCTTGTGTCCTTGATTGTTCTTCGGTGCGCAGCCCGGTCAGCCGCGTCTCGTTTTCGGCAATGGAATTCGCCAGGGTCTCAAGTGCCGACTCACGCCGGTCGAGCAATGCAACCGCATCGCGATCGGCGCTGCTCTCGGCTGCGCTCGCGTCTTGTTCAATATCGCGCAGCCTGTATTTCGCGAGCGACTGGTAGGCAGCTAGCTGTCGGCGATGGTTTCGAGCCATGGCGGCGTTGTTGCCCTGAACTTCGATATCGAGCGCACGAAACGTTGCCCGGGCATCGCTGAGCGCATCGTCGATTCGTGCTAGTAGATGCCGTCCGGAGGCCACTAGCGGGACTCCCAGCTATGGATCGTGCCACCGAGGTTGGGCAGGCTGTAGTTGAGCTCCAGTGCACCACTCGATTTTTCGCCCGCACGTGGGTTTTGCACAATGCCGTCGTCTACTTTGTCGTCGCGAATTGCGTTGAACACGTCTTCAGGAACGCGAACAGCCCACTTGCTGACCTTTCTACTGGAGCCGTCCTCCTCGGAGACGATATCGACGGCGACCGAGCGACCGCCAGGGTCAAGCGCCTCGATGACGATGTAAAAATTCTCGATGCTGCCGCGGCCGGTGGTCCTTATGACGCCCGTCATCTCACCAGGGCGGGAGACGATCCTAAGTTCGAACCGCTGGCCAATATATTCCGCGAGTTGTTCGAGATCGGCGAGAGCGGCTTGCGCCGTTTCGATCTGATTTAGTGCGAACGCGGTCTTGGTCCGTTCGATCGCAAGCTCGACAGCCGCTTTTGCCGGTTCAGTCCGAGCAATACCTCTCGCCGTCTGGGCGGCTTCCTCGATCGTCTCGGGCAGCGTGGTGATGATCGCGGTGCGCTGCTGTTCTGCAATCAAAGCCGCTTCCGCAGCCTTTGCTTTGGGCCGCTCGACGAAACCCCACCAACCCGCCCAGATCGTGCCAACCAGCGTCGCCAAGACGAGCACCGAGCCGCCGATTCGTCGCCGATTGATCCATGCGATCAGCAGGCGGGTCTTGAGCCCCGGTTGCGGAGGTGTGTATTCAAACTCGCGATCCTTGAGCGCCTGAACGCCTTGTGCAATCACAGCGTCGCTGACCTCAATGCCCTGTGCTGCGTAGGCGGCGCGGACTCGCTCAATCAGAGCCGCTTCCTTAGCCTCGGCGTTAAGTGCGCGCGCAACCAAGCGTTGTTCGTGGCGCAGTGTGTCGACCACGTCCATCGCCAACATGACATCGGACAGTCCCGGTGCGGTTTTCACCTCAGTGCTCACCTCGCAGAAAGGCTCAGGCGTCTACCTCAAGCGTCAGTGCGTTACCCTGATTGGCAAGCGCCACCATGCGTCGCTTGCCGTCCTCAACGGCGGCGCGGACTTCCTCAGCATTGCGTGTGGCGGCATCTCGCATCTCATTGATCAATGTGACCGAGCGCTCCTGGAAATTGACCACTGACTCAACAAGGGCTTTCACGGCGTCAGCACGGATGGTCGGGCCGTATCCTTCCCGGATGGCCGCCTCCTGAACCTTGCCGCCGACTTCAGCCAGAACTTCCAGACTCTGGCTGACACCTTCCTTCATCGCCTTGAGCGTCTCTGTGCTCTCGTGCAGGCCGTGCAGCCCGGTGAAGGAAGCGGCCAGTGCGGTAAACACAGTCTCGTTAGTACCAAAGAACATCACGGCTTGTGAATACACCCGTTCCTTTGCATGCGTGGTTTGCAGCAGACGCGCCATCACAGTCTCACTGGTGTTGTAGGACACGGTCAGGTTGTCAGCCAGGTCCTTGGCAATCTGATAGCGCTCGTCAGCCTGCTGTAGTCGGCGCAGCTCCGCATCTCGCGCCAGCTCGAGCTTAGCGAGGGTTTCGCGATCGTCGGTGCCTGCATTGGTAATTGCATCTGCAGCTGTCTTCAGCGCGGTGCGTTGCGCGTCCAGAACGCCTTCTGCCTTGTTGAGGATCTGGATCGCCAGTACTTCTGAGGACTTCAGCGCGCCGCGGAAATCCCGATAGGCGTTCAGGATTGTATGTTCACGATCGATCTGGTCGCGTGAGTCTGAAGCGACCTCAAGATAGATCTCCTTGATCTTGTTGAAGCGGTCAGGGATGTCACCACGCGAGACCTTCATCCAGACGTTCTGCGCCCGCTCCCACAGGTCGATCTTGCCGTCTTCCAGCTGATCGACCATGCCTTTTGCGTCGTCTCTGATCGAATCGAAGCGCTCGGTGATATCGCGATAGCGTTCGCCAATTCGCATGGCTTCGATCTGCTCGCGGACCACTTCATTAAACAGCGAAGCCTGATTCAGCGTCCGTGCAATGGCGAGTGCCTTGTCTTCATCGAGATCGCTGATCCGATCGATCAACGCGATGACCGGGGCTTCGTTGGTTTTCTCAGGTACAAGCCCAAGGTCCCGGAGTGTTCCCATCGCCTTGTCGAGATACTGCATCGGTGTCGTTGCCATGATGTGGTCCCCTTGATTAAAAAAAGTCGGCTATTGCGCAATCTGAGCGCCGATCAGGCTGACCTCAAACTGCGAGCTGTTCACAAACGGCCCAAGCCCCGTTGCAGCCGTGGTCGACTGGCCACCACGCAGCGTGCCATTGATGCTTCGTGTTATCGATCGAACCTGCCCGTTGTTATCGAGATAGCGAATCTCAAGCCGCAAACCGCGGACATCCACCGAGGTCGGATTGTTGATCGCGACCAGGAGTTGACCGTTGCTGTCGAGGCCACCGCGCGTCTGCAGATATTTACCCGGATTGTTGCCGAGATCGAGCCGCATCATTTCGCTTTGGGCAGCTCTTGCAACTTCACTGTTGCCGGTGGCAGCACGCTCGAAATGCCCGAGCGCTGCACTGCGCTGGCCGCGCTGCTTCGCGATTTCGCCCAGAGCGAAGTGGGCCGGTGCAGTCTCGAAGAGTCTCAGGCTGTTGCTGAGATCGACGATTGCGCTGTCAATTGCGCCGGACCGCTGGCGCGCGATACCGCGTTGCAGGTGGTAGTAAAAAAACGTTGCGTCGCGGTCGAGCGCGTCTGTGTAGTGTTGTACCGCGTCTGAGTAATCTCGCTGCAGGAACTCACTGTCGCCCAGCAAGGCATAAAAAGAGGCCTCACGAGGCTCGAGACGAATAGCCTCTCGCGCATAGCGTTGAGCCCCCCGGAAGTCGTCAGCAGCGAGCGCCTTGCGACCGGCATCGTACGCGTCGAAGGCCGGCTTGGCCTCGCGCAGCACCACCATTGCGCGAGCGAATGCATCGGTACCGACCTTGCCGCCCGCTTGTTGTGAATTGAGTTCGCTGGCTGTGATGATGTTGGTCGCCAGTCGTTGTTGTGTAGGCGGATGGCTTGCGAAAAGATCGAACTCCCCGCCAGTTCGGCCGCGCGCAGCCGCCAGTCGCAGAAACGTCTCCTGCAGATCTACTGCGCCTTGCGGGTCATACCCGGCAGTATGCATATACCGCATGCCATACAGATCGGATTCGAGTTCGGCACGACGACTGTAAGACTGCGATAGCAATTGCGCGCCAACGTTGGCGGCGCCAGTGGCCAGTTGTCCATAGTCGCTATCACTCGTGACGACCGCAGTACCGACCACCAATGCTTGGAGCAGGAGACCGCGTTGCATTTGTTGCGCCGAATGGCGTGCGGCCGCGTGCACCACTTCATGCCCCAGCACGGCGGCGAGTTCGGCTTCGCTTTGCATTTCATCGAGCAAACCCCGGTTGATCGCGATCTTGCCACCCGGTAGTGCCCACGCATTGGGAACGGAGTTGTTCAGAACAACAAATTCGTAGGGCAGGGCGCGATCGCTCACCGCCGCGACACGGTTGCCGACGCTACGGACATAATCGTTGACGGTGGGGTCCAGTCTAAATACCCCGCCTTGCGACTGCTGCATCGGCAAATAATTCTGTTCGCCGAGCTGAACCTCCTGTTGCGCAGTGACGATCGCCAGTTCGGTCTTGCCAGTCACCGGATTGACCACACAGCCACTGAGGCCAAGCGTGATCAGAGCGAGCGCGAGACATCGCTGTGCGAGGTTGCCGGTACGCTTTGTCACTACCAGGTGCCTGTGTTTTCCATCGACGCCCAGGGCTCGGCCGGCGCAAGCGCTTCTCCGCGTTGCAGCAGTTCAATTGAGATGCCGTCTGGAGAGCGTACGAATGCCATGTGACCGTCGCGTGGTGGTCGGTTGATCGTGACGCCGGCGTCCATCAACTTCTGGCAGAGCGCGTAGATGTCTGCAACTCGATATGCCAGGTGACCAAAATTTCGCCCGCCTTGATAGTCCTCTTGATCCCAGTTGTAGGTCAGTTCGACGAGCGGGGCTTTGCGTTCCCGCGCAAGCTCTACATCTTCGGGCGCGGCGAGAAAAACCAACGTGAATCGACCGCCTTCGTTCTCATAGCGACTGACTTCGGCCAGCCCGAGGAGGTCACAGAAAAAGTGTGTTGCGGCATCGAGGTCATGCACGCGCAACATCGTGTGCAAGTACTGCATGGATCGTCCTCATCCCCTGGATTCCGTTGACCAGATTACCACACGGCCTCCTACCGGCGGCAGCCGGTGCTTGACCTTTCTTGACATGACTCCACACAACTTGATGTGGCGCTGCGCCAGACTGCAATCGTCAATTACAGGAGTGACACATGAACCGAAGAAACTTATTGATCGCAGGCGTCGCTGTGTTGGCGCTGGGCAGTATGACCGCACAAGCGGATAGAGCAGGCCCCGGAAAGCGGATGGGCGATCCCGCCACGCACGTTGCGCGTATGACCGAGCACCTGGGTCTCGATGACAACCAGGCGGCGACCATCCACGCAATCCTCGAGCAGGCTGCACAGTCTCGTGCCGCGATCGGAGATCGCTACACTTTGAACCAGCGCGCCGAGGCGGCCGAGGAGCTCAAGGCGTTGCATGAAACCACGCAGGCGCAGATCGCAGAGCAATTGACGCCGGAGCAGCGCGAGCAGTTCGAGACCGCCATAGAGCGGCGACGGGATCGGATGCAATTTCGACGACTACATCGTCGCGCCCATGATGAGGATGGCGCACAAGCGAGCGAGGACTAGCAAGACCGGGCGGGCGGTAATCAACGTGTGACCGCTCGCCCACCTCCCCCGAGGCGTCAGGTGTGAGACACTTTGACGCCATGGCGGGAGTACACATCATCGGTATCGCCGGCGGCAGCTGTTCCGGCAAGACCCGCCTGCTCCACCAGCTCTTGGAGGCGCTCGGTCCCGAGCGATGTGCGCTCGTTTTGCAGGACAACTACTATCACAGTCGTCCTGAAGCACAGCGCGACAATTTGAAGTTCAATTTCGACCACCCGGACGCGATCGATTTCGACTATCTGGCGAGCGATCTGGAATCGCTGAAGCGCGGTCAGGAAATCGTATCCCCGTATTACGATTTCGCGCGCCATGAGCGCATCGAAGGCAAGGGCGTCACTGTCACGCCGAGGCCGATCGTCTTGTTGGATGGCATCCTGATTCTCACTGCGCAGCGCATCAGGCAGATCATCGATTTCAGTGCCTACATCGCCTGCGCTGCAGAGGAACGGCTGCGGCGGCGGATCACACGAGATGTCGCCGAGCGCGGGCGTACCGAGGACAATGTGATCGCCCAGTTCGAACAACAGGTGCAACCGATGCACCGCGAGTTCGTCCAGCCTTCCTCAGCACACGCTACCCTGCGGGTTGAACAATCCATGATCGAAGATGGTTCCGCACTCCATACCATGGCGGACCATGCGCACGGGCTGCTGGGGTCTTCGAAGGCGCAGCACAGAACGGGATCCGCGATGTGATGACGAGCGCAGTGACAGAATGGGTGGTCGCACGAGGTGCCGGGATTGCACTGGCGCTGGTAGTCGCAGTTGTGGCAACGCTTGCGCAGCACGCATTGGGCGGTGCGACCATGGTGTATGCGTTGCTGCTCGGCATTGCTTTGCATGCTGCCGGTCGTGCGCCGCGATTTGCGCCCGGCGTTGACTTCTGCGCACGTCAGATTCTGCGTTTTGGCGTTGCGTTGCTCGGCTTGAGAATCACGCTGGGTGATATTGCGGTATTGGGATGGTCGGTTGCGCTGATTGCGATTGGCGCGGTGGTCTTAACGCTGACCGGTGGCTACGCGATTGCACGGGCATGTCGATTGGCGCCGCCGTTTGCGATGGTGACTGCGGGCGCCGTTGCGATTTGTGGGGCGAGTGCGGCGCTGGCTGTTGCTGCTGTGCTGCCGCAGGGGGAGACCGCAGAGCGACGCACGCTGCTCACCATTGTCGGTGTGACCAGCCTTAGCACCGTCGCCATGGTGGCCTATCCCATTGTCGCTGATCTGCTGCAGTTCAATGACCAGACAGCCGGTGTGTTTCTCGGCGCGAGTATCCACGATGTGGCGCAAGTGGTTGGCGCTGGCTATACCGTTTCCAACGCCGCCGGCGAGACGGCCACATTGGTAAAGCTGATGCGGGTTGCGTGTCTGGTCCCCGCTGTTTTGGTAATTGCGTGGTTGTTTCGTGACCCTGCAGCCGAGGCCGGCAAGACTCCCGGGCTACCCACGTTTCTGATCGGGTTTGTTGTGCTGATGTTGATCAACAGCAGCGGGTTTGTGCCGGACACGATCGTCGCGCCGTTTGTGACACTCGCCGGCCAGTTGCTGGTTCTGGCAGTTGCTGCGCTGGGTCTTAAGACCTCCCTGCGCGGATTGGCGAGTCTCGGGGTGATGCCTTTGGCGGCTATGTTGGGCCAGACGCTCATGCTGGGAGTCGCCGTCGCAGGTGTACTGCTGCTAATCGGCAGGTAGAGATAGCCGAACGACCAATCCACCTTCCGGGTGGTTTTCGGCGGCAACCGTACCGCCGTGCGCCTGAATCGCGTGCGCTGTGAGCGCAAGCCCCAATCCATGGTGGTCTGCTTCGCTCGTGTGGAACGGCTCGAACAGTCGACCCAACGCATCGGGTGAGACGCCTGTTCCACGATCCCTGATCTCAATGACCAAGGTGCCATTGTTGAGCGCGGTAGAAAGGTCGACTACCGAACCTGAAGGGGCATAGCGCAGCGCATTTCGAAGCACGTTTTCCAGCGCGCTGGCAAGCAACCGGCGATCGGCTGTAATCGTGACGCCAGGTGTTGTGTGGTTGACGTTGACCTCGAGAGATCGCGGTTCTGCTTCGAAGCGAGCATCTGCCGCAATCTCCGAGCAGAGTGCTTCGATATCGATCACCTCGCGCTGCGTCACTCCGCGATCTGCAGCGCGAATCAAGGTGAGTGCCTGTGCCGTGATCTGTTCAATTGCAGCCGACTCCTTGGCGATGCGAGCAAGCTGGTCGTCGACACTCTCTGGCTGGCGATCGGCGAGCTCCAAAGCGAGATCGATGCGAGTCAATGGCGAACGCAACTCATGCGAAATGTGTCGTAGCAGGGTGTCGCGTCTGTCGACTGCTGACTGAAGGGTGTCAGCCATCGCATCGAATTGGCGCGCAAGTGTCCCGATTTCGTCAGAGCGATGTGCCAGTGCACCGGCTCGAGCGCTGAGCTGACCCTTCGCCAGGCGCTCGGCCACATCGGTCATGCCGCGAATGGGTGCCGTGAGATAGCGCGAGAGCAGCAGGCAGATGAGCGCGGTGACCGCGAGCGACAACAGCAGCACATTGCGGTGTACCCCGGGCATCGCGAGGAGACCGAACGCGGGTGGTTTGGCGGGTCCTACCATAGCGAGATAGGGAGTCCCGGCCGGATCGGATACGGTGATTTCGCGGACCCGCCGTTGCATTCTCGGACTGCGAGATAAGCGGCGCAGTCCGAGTCGCACTTCGGGTGGCAGGCGTCGGTTCAATATATCGATCTCATCCCGGTCCACGAGGTAGATCGTCTGTCCGAGCGGGAGGATTTCCTGCTGGCGCAGCCATGCCTTGAACGAGTCGGCACCGTTTGTTTGCAGTGAGCTCTGGACGAGTTCTCGTACGGTCTCCTGATCGAGCGCAGCGGCCTTTGCGTCGCGCTCCGCGACAAAGCGGAAGCTGACAAAGAACACAATGGCTACTGTCGCGATCATCGCCAACAGGAAGCCGCCCAGCACTCTCAAGAAAAGGCTCACTCGGCGTCCTCACGCTTACGGAGCCGGTAGCCGTTGCCGCGTACGCTCAGTATCGATAGCCCGGAAGTCGTCGCATCCAGCTTCTGGCGAAGGTTGCTCACATGCGTGTCCAGTGAACGGTCGTTGGGGTTGTAGTTGCGCCCGAGCGCGCTCTGCGAGAGTCGGTCGCGCGATGCAACTTGAGGGGCTGCCTGAACGAGTTGAGCGAGCACACGAAACTCGGTTTCGGTCAGTTGTAGTGTCGCTTGATCGAGGTATGCGATGCCGGCAGCAGTATCAACGCGCAGAGACTCGTAGGTATCTTGCGCAGGCGCTTTTTCGGGTGTGCTGCGTTTCAAGACGGCCTGCATTCGCAACAAGAGCTCACGCGGATTGAAAGGTTTCGGTAGGTAGTCATCCGCGCCGCGGGACAAGCCATCGATTCGATCATCAGGCTCACCACGTGCCGTGAGCATAATGACGGGTACTGTGCTGATCGAACGGATTCGCTCAAGCACTTTGAAACCATTCATGCCGGGGAGGGTCACATCCAGTAGCACCAGATCGGGGAGGCTTGCGGAAATCTGGCGCAAACCCGACTCACCGGACTCCGCGCACGTCACCGTGTACTGCTCGAGTCGCAGAAGCTCGGACAGCATGCCGGCGAGTTGCTGATCGTCGTCGATAACGAGAATGTGATTGGCGCCCATGGCGATGAGTATGCCGTCTCCGCGTGCTGCTGACAGTCAAGAACTGTCAATGGGAATCGGCCGTAAGTCACAACAGAGAATCAATCACTTGTAGAGACCGGCTGTGGCACGTATTTTTAGAATATCGAGTGGGCATGATGCCTGCTGCATCACGGATTTCCTTGAATGACTATACAGCGCGGTTTCTTTGCCGAGTTACTCCACCGTCGTGTCCCGCAGATTCTCGGGCTCTACATTGGTGGTGTCTGGGTGGCCATCGAAATCGGTGGCTGGCTCGGAGAGCAGTTTACGATTCCAGAACGCCTGCCTGCGTACCTGTTCGTTTTCCTTGTGTTGCTGGTGCCATCCGTTGCTCTGATCGCGTGGGGGCATGGGGCGCCGGGCAAGGATCGGACGACGAAGTTCGAAATGGCGTTCGTTCCGCTGAATGTGGTCATCGCGTTGGCTGCTGTGTTCGCGGTACCACCACAGGCGCCTGAGCAAGACACTGAATTTGTCGCGCAGCCAGCCGCCGCTGAAGCTGAGACCGAAGACCCGCAAGCGCAGTCCGTTCGGGTACTCGCCTTCTCATTCCGCAATGAAACCGCCGATGATCCGGATTGGTTCGGGTACGCCTTCTCGGTGTTGCTTAGCGAGGACATGATTCGTGCCAGCAATTCCTTTCGCGTCTATTCCGTCGTCGAGTCTCCTGATCGGGTGGAGTTTCTAAAGCGCCGTGGATTCGACCGTGCCATCCGTGAACCGACTTCTATTCAAGCGGAAATGGCGACGCGTACTGGCTATGAATATTTTGTGAGTGGCGCGTTCAGTGACGCCTCTACGCCGGGGCGTTTGAGCGTGAGCTACTCGCTGATGCAAACCAGCGACAATGAAGTGGTGACTTCGGGAAGCGCGGAGTTTGATCGTGACGATCTGTTGGCGGGCGCAGACGCTATCTCTGCCGAGATTCAGGAAGTGTTGGTCGAGATGATCGGTGCGGATGTGGCCAAGCGACGAGACACGTTGTTGACCGAATCACTCACCGAGTCGACCGAGGCTTTAGGGTTTTACGTGAACGCGATTGCCGCGAGCACGCTGGATAACGACCGGGAGCAGGCTGAAGCGCTGCTCGGGCAGGCGATCGAGCTAGATCCTGCGTTCGCGGAAGCGCGCGCCAACCGCTCCCGGTTGTATTACTTGTCGGGTCGCAATCAGGACGCGCTTCAAGAAATCGATGAGACTTTCCGGTCTGATTACCGTCTGTCCAAGTCCTCGCAATTCATGATGCAGATCAACCGCGCGGTGATCGAGCGTAACCCGCTGCGTTCTATCGATGTCGCGAAGACCTGGGTCACGGTCCAGCCGAACAACGAAGCCGCCCACGCCACACTCGCACAGATGCTGCAGGTAAATTCGATCGATCTCGAGCTGGCGCTTGAGTCGTGGGATCGTGTGTTGCAGATCAATCCAAATGCGTTGGACTCATTGCTCCAGTCTGCCGAAATCCAGCGCCAAAGAGGTCTCCTCGATTCCGCGATTGAGTACATCGAGACGTATCTTGAGTCGGAACCAGACAGCTTGTCAGCGCGCCTGTCTCTGGCGCAGGCCCAGCTGGACCAGGGAGATTTCGACAATGCCTTTGCTGAGTTCGAGCGCGCCAGTTACCTCGACAATCAGTCCATCAGCGCGTCTCTGGGTGTAATCCGGACACTGTCACAGCGTGGCGATTACGCGCAGGCCGAAGATCGGTTGAGCCGGTTACAGCAGAGGAAGCTGACCGATCAGCAGTTGTTGGAAGCGGCCACTACCGCAAGCTCCTTGTACCGGCTGAAGGGTCAGTACTCAAGAGCTATCGCAGAAATGGAGGCGGTCGACGAGGTCGCCCAACGATTAATGAATCCGCTGATTTATCTGCTGCAGGTCAAAGCGCCGTTTGTTGCCATGAGCAGCTACGCCTCGTCGGATGTGGAGAGCGTCATCGCCGAACTGGACGCTCTGCGGGCGCAAGCGCAGCCGCCGTGGGATTCGTTCCTGTATTGGTATGATTTGACGCCGTACGGTTTGTATGACTTGGCTGACGAGTACATCGCATCCAAACAAAAAGCGGAGCCCATTCTTCGCAACAGTCCGAACGCAAACTTTCAGATGATGATGTTGGCAGCAGACGCTCAGGAGTCGTTGTACAAGGATGATAATGAGGGCGCGCTAGAGTTAACGAATCGCGCCATCGAGCTCACCGGGGAATCGTTGCTCAATGTGATTGCGGCGGATGAATTGACCAACATTCTTGCAGCCATGTACGACGTCTTACGCAAAGCGGGGGAGCCAGAGCGCGCTATCGAGGGCTTGCTGCCGTTGATCGATAAGTTCCCAGGGCATGCCCTTGCGCATCTGAGATTGGCACAGGCCTACGAAGCGGCCGGCGACACGATCAAGTCGATTGATGCTTTGGAGGCAGCGTTGGTGATTTGGCAGGATGCCGACGAGACCTTTGTCTACCTGCTGGAGGCGAAGGCGCTTCAGGCTCGATTGGGATCAGACGTCTGAGGCAGCCGCCATGCCGGTTTGGACCTGCCACAGTTGGGCGTAGATCCCACCGGCCTTGAACAACGCTTCGTGCGTGCCTGCCTCAGTGATGCGGCCCTGATCGATCACGTAGATTTGATCTGCGTTCACCACCGTGGACAGCCGGTGTGCGATGACGATGCTGGTTCGAGTTCTGGAGAGGCGCGCCAGTGAGCGCTGGATTGCCGCCTCGGTCTCATTGTCGACTGCAGAGGTTGCTTCATCGAGGATGAGTATGGGCGGATCTTTGAGCAAAGCCCGCGCGATGGAGAGTCTTTGACGTTGACCGCCCGAGAGCTTTTGACCCTGCTCCCCGACCATCGTGTCGAGACCTTCGGGTAGTTTGTCGATGAATTCTCGAGCTTCGGCCGCATCGATGGCGGCGATCACCTCCTCATCCGATGCATCCATACGGCCGTAAGCGATGTTTTCCCGCACAGTTCCATGGAACAAGAATACGTCCTGGCTGACCAGGCCAATTTGACCTCGGAGGCTCGCGAGTGTGCTCTTCGCGATATTCTGACCACCGATACTGATGCTGCCGGACTGCGGCAGGTAAAACCGCAACAGAAGCTTGATGATCGTGCTCTTTCCTGAGCCTGTTTGTCCGACCAGCGCGACCGTCTGTCCTGACTGGATGTTCAGCGCGATATCCTTCAAAACCGGGACATCATCTCTGTAAGCGAAGTTAACGTTTTCAAATCGAATGTCGCCACGAGGGTTCGACAGGGTTTTGGCAGTCTCGCTATCGCGGATCCTGACAGGCACCTCGAGCAGGTCCAGAATGCGACGCGTCGACGCCATGGCACGTTCGTAGAGATCGACCGTGTTGGCGAGATCGGTCAGCGGCCAGAGCAGGCGCTGCGTCAAGAACACCAGCACGCCATAGGCGCCAACATTCATCTCCCCGTTCAGTACCTTGTAACCGCCGAACAGGAACGTTGCGACGAAACCCGCCAGGATCGCCATCCGGATCACCGGGATGAACGCGGAGCTCACCGCGATCGCTTTGCGGTTGGCCCGCACATAGTCGCGAGATGCTTTATCCATCCGTTCGACTTCGAGCTCCTCCGTCGCGAAACTCTTGATGGTCATGATGGCCGAGATGTTCGCCGCCAGTCTGCTGGAGAGTTGTCCAACGCGTTCGCGAACGCCGGCATAGAGCGGTTGGGCGCGACGCTGAAAATAGAAAGCGCCGATCACGATGACCGGGATCGGCGTAAACGCGATCAGTGCGATACTCGGTGAGACGAGAAAAAACACGCCACCGACGGAGATCAGCGTTGTGGCCACCTGAATCAGCGAATTGGCGCCAGTGTCGAGGAAGCGTTCGAGTTGGTTGACATCGTCGTTCAAGATGGCGACGACGTTGCCTGCCCGTGTTTGCTCGAACCACGAAAGATCTAGCTGTTGCGTGTGCTCGTAGGTGTCCATCCGCAAGCGATGCTGCAGGTCTTGCGCGAGATTCCGCCACCCTACCAGGAGCAGGTATTCGAATACCGACTCTCCGATCCAGATCGCGAGCGTGAGCAAGGCCAGAAGCAACATCTGATCGCGCGGCGCCGTGATGCCCATTGCCGCGACGAATGAGTCCTGCTGGCGGACCACCACATCGATGGCGATGCCGATCAGGATCTCTGGCATCACATCAAATAGCTTATTCATGACCGAGCAAAAACTGGCGAACCAGATCCGGCCTCTGAACGGCGTGGCATATCGGAGCAAACGACGGAGTGCGGAGAAGGATGTTTGGGATGAGACGCTCACGCCCCGCAGTGTATCAGCGTCTGCTCGCGAAACCTTCGATGCGTGCCTTGAGTGCCCGATGGCCTGCGGTTATTCTGGCGCACCGGCGCGTCAGGATAGAGTTTCCCATGAGTGTTTTTGGCACCGAATTTTGCGAGCAGTACGCGCTCGCGCACTTTGACGGTGAGACCTGGCAGGGCGGCGATCTGATTCCGCTGGAGCCGCTCGCGTTGCATCCGGCTTCGCACGTGTTTCATTACGCGAGCACCTGTTTTGAGGGCTTTAAGGCCTATCGATGGGATGACGGCTCGGTGCATGTCTTCCGCCTCGATGATCACGTCGCTCGGATGCAAAAAAGCGCGGCCTCACTCATGCTGCCCATACCCGATGCGGATCTGCTGCGCGATATGGTGTTGCGTATCGTCGATGCGAGCCGGGAGCAGATTCCGGCTTTACCTGGAGCGCTCTACCTGCGTCCCACACTAATAGGCACGTTGCCCAACATCGGGGCGGCCGCATCGCCGAGCACCGAGGCGAAGTTGTTTGTATTGGCCTCGCCGGTCGGCGACTACTTTGCCGGTGGTATGCGCCCGCTCAAGATTCTGATCGACGATGAAAATGCGCGCTCGACGCGGCAGCTCGGCAGCACAAAAACCGGCGGCAACTACGCGGCAGCGCTGGGTCCAACACTGGCGGCCAAAGCGAAGTACGGCGTCGATCAGGTGTTGTTCTGCCCGAGCTCGGATGTTCAGGAGACGGGTGCCGCCAATTTCATCCTGATTGGCGAAGACCGTGTGCAAACCAAGCCTCTGGATTCGTCCTTCCTGCACGGTATCACGCGCGCTTCGATTCTCCAGCTCGCCGAAGACCTGGGTTTCGAGGTTGTGCTCGAGGATTTCACCGTGCCGGCGCTGCTCGACGCGCTCTCCACACACGATGCCGCGCTATCGGGCACGGCAGCCAGTCTGACACCGATTGGCACCATGATTTACCGGGACAAGGAGTACCCTGTAAATCCCGGCAGTGAGTACGCAAACACACTCAAGCTGCGCGCCGCGCTCTCAGCGGTTCACAGCGGAGAGCGCGACGACCAACACGGCTGGTTGACCCGCGTTTAAGCAGCCTGCGTGGCAGCATCAGCCACCAGTTCTTCAGCGAGCTTGGCCAGCTGGTCACCGGCCGCTGCCAGGCTGACGTCGGCAGCGAAGTTGAGCCGATCCGCGGCCACTGTCGTGATGTCGGTGATGCCGAGGAAACTCAGGAATTGCCGGACGTGCGGCGTGGCGAAATCGGCCGCGGAGTCCACTGGAACGCCGCCAGACGTGACCACGACAATCGCACGCTTGCCTTTTAGCAAACCCTCGGGCCCGTTCTCCGTATAGCGGAAAGTCCGTCCTGCGCGAGCGACCTGATCGAACCACGCTTTTAAAGACGCAGGAATGCCAAAGTTGTAAAGCGGCACACCGACGACCACGACGTCTGCGGCTTCGAGCTCTTCAACCAATGCATCGGAGAAGGCGAGCGCAGAGCGGTCGTCGTGGCTGCGCTGATCTTCTGGGGTAAACGTGGCGCTGACCCAGTTTTCATCGATCAGTGGCACACCCTGCGCAACGTCGCGCTCGGTGATTTCGGCCTTAGCCTGCGCGGAAACCGCTTCAATGAACCGTCTTGTCAGTTCTCGGGACTGCGAGGCTGTCGATCTGGCACTGCTCTGGACGTTCAGAATATTGATAGAGGCGGACATCGGATTCACTCCATGTATGACGTTGACGATGAGCATGGATGTTCCAACTGAAGAGATAAACACTACAAAAATTAAATTATTGTTGCCAAAATAGGAACAATGGCAAGATTTCAAGAGCTTGAGTGTTTTGTGGCCGTGGTCGAGACCGGCAGTATTACTGCTGCTGCAGATCGTCTCGAGTTGGCCAAGAGTGCGGTCAGTCGCAGGCTGGCGGCGCTTGAGAAGCGCCTGAGTGTGCAGTTGCTGAATCGAACGACCCGCGCGATCGACCTGACGAATACCGGTCGCGCGTTCTACGAGCGCGCGGTTGCTGTGCTATCCGATCTGGCCGAGGCCGAATCCGCAGTTGCCCAGGAGCGCGGGACGCTTTCGGGCGTACTGCGACTCGCACTGCCGTTATCGTTCAGTGTTCGCCATATGGGCGCACCGCTCAGCGCATTTCTTGCCCAGCACCCGGAGGTTCGCTGTCAGATCGATCTCAACGACAGGCGGGTCGATCTTGTCGCGGAGGGTGTCGATCTGGCACTCAGGATTGGAGTGCTGGAAGAATCGACGCTGGTCGCTCGTAAGCTGTTCGATGCATCGGCCACGGTGTGCGCAAGCCCGGATTATCTCAATCGCCACGGTACACCGACCCAACCCATTGAGCTCCTGGACCACGATGTGCTGGTCTACGCCAATGCCAGAGAGCCCGAGGTCTGGTCCTTCACGGATGAGTCCGGCGCACGCATACGAGCGCCGCTGCGCCCGAAGGTCTCCGCGAGCAACGGTGACCTGCTGAGTCGACTGGCTGAGCAGGGGCAGGGCATTATTCAGCAGCCGACGTTCATGCTCGACGACGCATTGCGGCGTGGCGCTTTGGTGCCGATTCTTCGTGATTTTCAGCTGCCGGTGATTCCGGCGCATGCGGTGTATCCGCATACTCGCCACTTATCATTTCGCGTCCGGGCTTTCATCGATCATCTCGTTGCCTGGTTTGCCAAAGACTTGCCCTGGGACGCCGCTCTCGATAGCCCGACGCTTGCAAGGAAGCGGAACTAGTCGGATAGTCCTGCTTCCGACCTGCGCTGTTCGCGAAGCGCGAGATCCTAATTCAGCGCATTTTCAGGGAGCGAGCCGTTGGCTGAACCCGATCAGGCTGCGGCACGCGAAGGCGTGATTGCGGCGATCACCGCCTACACCATCTGGGGTTTCCTGCCGGTTTACCTGATCTTCACGATTGCGGTCCCGGCAACCGAGCTGCTGATGCACCGAATCGTCTGGAGCATCCCGTTTGGTGCGGTCATTATTAGCGTGCGCCACCAGTGGCGAGACGTACTCGACGCTCTGACGAAACCCAGGCGTCTCGGTTGGTTGTCTCTCGCGGCGTTCTTCATCGCAGTGAACTGGCTGGTCTACATCATCGCGGTGCAAAACCAGCAGATTTTTCAAGCTAGCCTCGGCTACTACATCAATCCGCTCGTTTACGTGCTGGTCGGCGTGGTGTTTTTTGGTGAGAAGCTGCGTGCGCTGCAGCTTATCGCCGTGGCGCTGGCGACTGCGGGCGTGCTGGTGTTGACTGTCAGCGGCGGCGAGTTTCCACTGGTCTCGCTGGTCCTTGCGATCTCTTTCACCATCTATGGGGTCATTCGAAAGCAAATCACCGTCGGCGCCATGCCCGGGCTTTTTGTCGAGACTCTGCTGCTCCTGCCCATCGCGCTGGGCGGGCTTATCTGGCTCACATCGAAGGGCTCAGCAGTGTACACACAGGCATCGCCGACCCTCATGGCGTTGATTGTGTTCGCGGGTCCTTTGACCGTGGTTCCATTACTTTGCTTCGCCATTGCGGCTCGGCGATTGCGCTTGTCGACGATCGGTTTTCTGCAGTTCATTGGTCCAACGTTGCAGTTCGCCGTCGGTTGGTACAACGGTGAGAGCCTGACGCCGGCAAGGACCGTTTGCTTTTCGTTAATCTGGATTGCGGTGGTGGTCTTTTGCATAGACTCACTGAGGCGAAACAAAGGCTAATCCGGCAGGCCTGATCCGATACACTAGCGCTATGAGTTCGCAGCTGCGCAACACCAATATGGAACGTCTCGAGCGCGAGTCGTTCGATGTGCTTGTGATCGGCGCCGGCATCAACGGTGCGGTCAGCGCAGCGGCGCTCGCCGGGAAAGGCGCCAAGGTTGCGATCGTCGACGCTGGAGACTTTGCCGGCGAGACCAGCTCACACTCATCCAATCTTGCGTGGGGCGGTATCAAGTACCTCGAAAACCAGGAGTTCGGGCTGGTTTGGAATCTCTGCGCCAGTCGCAACGAACTCATGCGAGCCTACCCCTCTACCGTTAAGGAAGCTCGCTTTATCGCAGCGGTACCTAACAAGTTTCGCTGGCCGCGATTTGTACTGTATCTCGGCGCGTTGCTTTACTGGGCATTCGGTCGCTTTCGGACCCGAATGCCGCACTATTTGTCGGAAGCCAGTCTCATTGGCCGCGAACCCGTGCTGCGCGCGGAGTTCACCAATGGGGGGATGGAGTATTCAGACTGCTACCTCTACGACAACGATGCTCGCTTCGTTTTCAACTTTGTCCGCACCGCGATGGACAGCAGTGCCGTGGCGGCCAATTACGTTCGAGTGACGAAGACCGATCGCGACGATGAAGGCTGGCGAGTCTTGCTGCGCGACGAGGAAACCGGCCGTGAATTCACCACCCGGGCGAAGACGCTCGTCAATGCTTGCGGGCCTCAGGTCGATGCCCTGAACCAACTGACCGGCCAGAAGACCGAGCACCGCCATGTGTTTTCCAAAGGGATTCACCTGATTGTCGATCGCGTAACCGAAAGCAAACGCATCCTGACGTCATTTGCATCCGATGGCCGTTTGTATTTTGCAATTCCGATGGGCAGTCGGACTTGCATCGGTACTACGGATACTCGCGTTGAACACTGGAACACGGCGGTCACCGAGGACGATCGTCAGTTTGTCCTCGATAACGCCAACCAACTACTGAAGCTCGATCAGCCATTGACGCGCGACGACATCATTGCAGAGCGCTGCGGTGTGCGCCCGCTTGCCGTCAAGTCGGGCAACGCGAACGGCGACTGGTTGGATTTGTCTCGAAAGCACGCGATCGATGTTGATCACAAACAGAAAATGCTCTCGATCTTCGGCGGTAAGCTGACCGACTGTCTCAATGTTGGCAATGAAGTGTGTGACTTGATCAGTGAGTTTGGCGTTGCACTGCCGTTGCAGGGGCGTCGTTGGTATGGAGAGCCTGGACCCGAAGCTGAGCGAGAGTTCTTGCGTCAGGCGGAGTTGATGGACCTCGATGCGCATACGCATCCGAATTCCACCGAGCCGCTCACGCAGCGATTCTGGCGACGCTATGGAGCCAACGCCATCGGTATGCTCGAGCGCATTCGCGAGAACCCTGCCATGGCCGAACCGTTAATGAAGAACGCCGATTATCTGCGTTGCGAAATCGATTACACGGCGCGACGCGAGATGGTAACGCGACTCGACGATTTCCTGCGCAGACGTTCGAAGATCACGCAGGTGGTGCGAGAGGCAGAGGTCATCGCTGCACCTGGGTTAGGCGTCGCCTGCGGCATTTTTTTTGGTGACCAGGCGCAAGCGAAACTGGACGAATATCTCTCCCGGAACAACCCGGGTGAAGACCGATTAGCTTCCTGAGGGGGAAAAAGCATGAGCGAAGAGAAACAGTTTGACGTTGTCGTGTACGGCGCGAGTGGCTTTACCGGGAGACTGGTCGCTGAGTACCTGCAAAAGCGCTACGGTGATGACAACAGCGTTAAGTGGGCAATGGCTGGTCGCAATCCCGAGAAGCTCGCTGCAGTCCGCGCGAAAATCGGCGTACCCGATTCCATCCCGTTGATCACGGCAGATGGTAGTGATGATTCGTCCCTGCAAGCCATGGCCGCCCAGACCAAAGCGATCATCACGACGGTCGGCCCGTACCAGATGTACGGCGGATTGCTGGTCGAAGTATGCGCGAAATCTGGGACCGACTATCTCGATCTTTGTGGCGAACCTGCCTGGATGCGGCAGATGATCGATGCGCACGAGAGCACAGCAAAACAGAGCGGGGCGCGGATTGTGTTTTCCGCGGGGTTCGACTCGATTCCGTTTGATTGCGGCGTCTGGTTATTGCAGCAACACTGCATCGCGGAAGACGGCAAGCCCTCCTCAAGAATTCGTGGCCGCGTTGCCAAGATGCAAGGCACTTTCTCTGGCGGGACGGCCGCTAGCTTCAAGGCGACGATGGCAGCGGCTCGTGATCCGGAAATTCTCGCCCTGTTGCGTAACCCCTTCTCGCTGGTGCCAGGGTTTACCGGTGCGGACCAACCACCGGGCAACAAGCCGATGTTGGACGAGGCCGTCGGCAGCTGGGTCACACCGTTCATCATGGCAACGATCAATACGCGTAACGTCCATCGCAGCAATGCCCTGACCGGCTTCTCGTACGGCGAGGATTTCGTATATGACGAGATGTTGATGACTGGTCCTGGCGACAAAGGCGAGCAAATCGCGAAAGCGCTGGCCGACCGTGATGATATGTCGTCGAGTGACGGTCCCAAGCCGGGCGAAGGTCCGAGCAAGGAAGAGCGCGAGGCAGGCCATTACGAAGTGCTGTTCCACGCAGAACGAGATGGCGATCCGATGCGACTCGTCGTCACGGGTGACCGTGATCCGGGTTACGGTTCGACCAGCAAGATGTTGGCCGAGGCGGCGCTGTGTCTCGTCAAAGACTGTCAGGCGACATCGGCTGGAATCTGGACGCCAGCTGCGGCCATGGGCCAGCCGTTGATCGACCGCCTTATCGCCAACGCTGGACTCACATTCAATAGAGTGTGAGATCGGCGTTGCCACGATTTAGTCGGACTTTGGCATGACCGAGTACGAATACGCCGATTTGTTTGCTGCCTTTCTGGAGGCGCAAAATAGTGTAGCGGCGAATTACATGACCTTGGTCTCGGCAATGTTGGCCGCGAGCTACTTTTTTGCGCCCAAGCTCGACCGACTGTCGGCGTCGATGTTTCTTTTCATTTATTCGCTGTGGGCGGTCACTCTTATCATGGCCGTATTCGGGGCGGTTGGGGACTTTGTCGGGATCGGCAAGGAAATCGCGAGGCTGGGCCAAATGCCCGATACACAACTGGGTTGGCTCGGCCCGGCGGCAACGAATGCGGCGGGCATGGATTTTATATTCTTAACCGCGATTAGCGGTTCGATTTTGGTCTATATCGCTTCCGTGGTTTTTTTCTTTCAGATGCGCCGAAAACGCTTCGACTAGTTCGTGCGCGACGCTGTGTCTGGTGCCTGCTGGTGATAGCGACCCGTTACCCACAGTGTGAGGATCGTTAGCACCCCGAATAACAACAGCGATGCGCCCAGCGGCAGCATAGTTTCATCGTAGAAGCTGCCGCTGATCGCACCGAAGATGCCCGAGGCGAGGGTCACCAGTGAGCCGATCACCGCTGCGGCGGTGCCCGCAATGTGGCCAAGTGGCTCCATTGCCAGTGCGTTTAGATTGCCGAACAGGAAACCGACAAAGAGAAACACCGCGCACAGACAGAGCATGGTCAGCCACAGTGGCGGCGTGCCGCCGGTCAACAGTGCACATGCAAACAGCAGTCCGCCTGACCCCGCGTAGCCGAACGAGGCACGCATCGCTAACGTGCGCATGCCAAAGCGAACGACGATGCGCCCGTTGATGGTGGTGCTGACGCCGACGCTGAGCGCTAGCGCTGCGAAGAAGACTGGAAACAGCGCACCGAGTTCGTATTGGTCAACAAAAATCTGTTGGGCGCTGCCCAGAAAGCCGATGAAGGCTGATGATACGAGCGTGGCCGCCGTCATGTAGCCTACCGCGATCGGCGTCGTGAGCACCTCGCGCATGTTGCCCGCTGCCCGTCGGAACGAGAGAGCCTGGCGATTGCCCTTCTGCATGGTCTCCGGCATTCGCAAGACAAACCAGCCGACGATGACGACGGCAATGGCGAGGTACAGCCAGAAGATGCTCTTCCAGCCAAATCCATCGAGCATCAGCTGACCAATGCCCGGCGCGATTGCTGGCACCAAGACAAAAAACGACAAGATAAAGCTCATGACACGTGCCATCTGTCGTCCGACGTACAGGTCACGCACGATCGCGACGGTCATGGCGCGGGGTCCCGCGATGCCAATTCCTTGCAACACCCGGCCGAGCAGCAGTCCGTTGAATGTCTCGGCGGTAGCTGCGAGCAAGGTGCCCGCAGCAAAGATCGACAGACCCAGATAGACCGCGCTCTTGCGGCCATAAGCGTCAGCAATCGGACCGAAAAAGAGCTGTGAGATACCGAGCCCGTAAAAAACCGCATACACGAGGTACTGGGTGTCGTTCATGTCAGCCACGCCGTAGCTCGTGCCGATCAAGCCGTGCGCGGGTAGAAGTGCGTCGATCGTGAGTGCCACCAGTGACATGGTCAGCGCCATCATGACGATGAACTCGCCGAATGCGGGCATGCGGGACGGGGATAGGACAGGCGCAGACATCGGCGCATCATACGTGGATGAATCGCGTGGTGGCAGTGGTCGCGATCAGCTATCCTTCGCAGCCATCGAAAACGATTGCTAGCGGGGAGCGGACATGAGCGTCAAAGAGCAACAATTGGCAGAGATGCGCAACGGCAAGGGCTTTATTGCCGCGCTGGATCAAAGTGGTGGCAGCACACCTAAGGCACTGGGCCTGTACGGGGTCAGTGAGGATGCCTGGTCCAATGATGACGAGATGTTCGCGCTGGTTCACAAGATGCGCACCCGGATCATGACCAGCCCCTCGTTTGACGGTGATCGCATCCTGGCCGCGATCCTCTTCGAGAACACGATGGACCGCGACGTAGAAGGCCGGGCAACGGCCCACTTTCTCTGGGAGCAGAAGCAGATCGTGCCGATTCTCAAGGTGGATAAAGGCCTGGCAGACGAGGTTGATGGCGTCCAGGTGATGAAGCCCATGCCCGATCTCGATGCTTTGCTGGCAAAAGCCAACGATAAGGGCATCTTCGGCACCAAGATGCGCTCGGTCATCAAGCAAGCGAACGCAGCTGGAATTGCGAAGATCGTCGCGCAGCAGTTCGAAGTCGGGAAGCAGATCGTGGCCGCGGGCCTCGTGCCCATCATCGAACCTGAGGTCGATATTCACTGCCCGGATAAGGCGCAAGCCGAAGCGATTCTGAAAGCTGAGATCATGAAGCACCTGGATCAGCTAGGCGATGATGAGCTTGTGATGTTGAAACTGACTCTACCGGAGCAGGATGACCTCTACGGCGATTGCGTCGCGCATGCCCGGGTATTGAAGGTCGTTGCACTGTCCGGGGGTTATAGTCGCGAAGAGGCCAATGCGCGCCTTGCGCGTCAGCCGGGAATGATCGCGAGTTTCTCCCGCGCCCTGTCGGAAGGGTTGTCGGCGCAGCAGTCGGACGACGAGTTCAACGCGACACTCGATACGTCGATCGACGCGATTGTGACCGCGTCGCGAACCTGATCGGTTAGAGATCGGGCGGCCAGAGTGCAAGCCGGCCGCCCGATTCGACTTTCGTACCACGCATATCAATACGCGCCACGCTGACGACCAGCCCTGCCTCGTCAGGGAGCGATCGGGTGCGATTGACGTAGTGCGTCTCGTACCGCCCCATCAGAGCATTACGCAGCACAGGCCATAGCGACTCGTGACCGTCACTGCCGATTACGCTCGAGACGGAAACGTAGCGAAAGTGCTCCGGATCGAACCGACGCCGACCGGGCGGGAACCAAGGCATCAGGTGACGATCGATCCAACCTAGCAGCCCTGGTACCGGGGTGAGATCAAGCTCCGTCAAGTGGTGTTGGCAGGCAATCCACTGGTTGTCGTGAGCCAACGTCAGCCAACCGGAGTCGGGCAGATTGGCCAAATGCCATTGCGCAGCGTGTTGCGAATGACGCCAGGCTGTTTTGATGCGCTCATCGATCGATTCGCTGAGTGTCTGTCGCACCTTGCGGATCCACTGTTGGTATTCCAGCTTTGGCGACAGAGTCCCGATTTCCTGGTGTCCCGCTTTCCGGAGTAGCTGTCGTGCGGGCGTGTTGTGCGCGGCGACGCAGCCCCAGCTGAGAACCGGCCCGGATACATCCGCAGACACTTCCTGCATCCACTCGCGCGCGCATCGCAGCAGTTGTTTTCCGAGGCCTTGACCGCGAGTTTCTGGCGCGAGAGTCAGCATCGCACGATAGAACCCCGTGGCGGGTTGTCCATCGACTAACAACGGTGATTCGCTTAAAGCATAGGTGCCGACGGTGTCATTGCCTGACACCAGGCTAAAGAAGTGGGCCCGACCAAACCTCCCGGCTTGTGCCTTCGTGTTAACCCGTCGATAGGTTTGACCCTCTGTCTGAAATCGTGTCGTTGCTAGCTGCTGCAGAAAGGCAGCATCAGGTGAGGACGACACGATGACGCGGTGCCTCGAATCCTGCCACAGACACGTTGTCATCTCGGACGCCATTCAATATCCAGCGCGAGCACTTCGGCGAACGTTCGGCGATGGCGAATCGCGCGCCAAATGATCGGCCAGGTCGAGAAGGATGCGAGCAGGAACACCCATGGATCTTTCGAAGACCAACTGACGTCGCGCGCCGCGCGCAGGGCTCGGCCTGTATGCCGCCGAGCGTCACCATCGGCGATGACGCCAAACCAATGCGTCCAATGCGACCAGAACTCCTGCATCAGTGGGTAGGGCTTAAACTCAATCTGCGGCATTGAGTTCGGTGACACGATTGCGGCGTAGAGCGCTTCCGGAGCGACGAAATGGATGCCGCTGGTTGCACGGGGATTGCATTCGATTGCCCAAGCGGTGCCCGCGTCATCGATGATGAAGTCAAACGATAGTATGCCGGTGTAGTCTGTCGCCTGTGCGAATCCCTTTACCCAGTCTTCTACCGCAGGTTGGTCGATGCGCTCAAAGCACACCGCGACGCTGCCATGGCGCGTGTGCGCCCGATAGGTAACCAGTATCGGGCATTCACCGGACTGGCAAATCGAAAAGCAGGATATCTCCTCACCGTGCACACGTTGTTGCATCAGCAGATTCTCGGATCGCTCTGGCATTGTTTCGCCTGTGTCATGCAGCGTTACATTGCGACCTGAGCAACTGAACTCCGGTTTCAGGACGAAGGGCGCGGCGCGTAGTCGCTCAGCTTTAGCGTCCGTACTCCGGCAGGTAGCGGGGACGTTGAGCCCGTGGTCGGCAGCGGCCTGTGCGAACTCGAGCTTCGAGTGAAATTGCAGTACCTGCTCCAGCGGACCGCAGAATACAGGGATCGTGGTCGTACTCTTGAGCGCTGCTATCCACGGCGTTTCTTCGGAAACCGGGACCACGAGATCGACATCGAAACGCTCCATCAGACTCAGAAGCGCTTCTCGAAATTGATCTGGGTCGTCGATTGGGGAAGGTACGGTTTCTACGTGAGATACCGCACGAGACGTGCGCGCCATATTCACTCGAAACGGATCGGCAACGATCACTCGCCAACCGGCGCCATGAAATGCTCTGGCGAGCTCGATGGCAGGAGGCAATCGGCCCAGTGTCAGCAGCACGGATCGGGACGCTTTGGACATATAGGGAGTATATGCGAGCGCAGGCGCAGCAGTGATCGTATACTTTGTGGTGCGACACCTGCGGCCGCATCGGGGAAACAGAAGATCGAGAGTCCGCTATACAAGCCACCCGCGCCGGTACCGCTGACGCCCTTGCGTTCGTTGTGGCGCGTCATGCGTCAGGGCGACGGCGATCTGCTCTCGCTCGTGCCCCGTGACGCCTACCACAAGCCGTTGACCCACCTTGGCTACTCGCGCCGCTCGATTCTCTTGATCAACGATCCGGCACTGGCGCGCGATGTGTTGACTGACCCGTTGGAGATTTTTCCGAAGAACGATCTCATGGTGGGTGCACTGGCACCGTTGGTCGGGGATTCGATTTTTGTCTCTAGTGGTGAGCGCTGGCGACGCCAGCGTGCGATGGTCGATCCCGCATTCACGCATATGCGAATCAACCGCGCGTTCGGTGCGATGCGAGATGCCGTTGATGAGTACATTACTCGGCTGGATCGGCATGCGCAGGACGGCACTGCGGTGTCGCTCGATTTTGCGATGAGTGAACTCACCGCAGACATCATTTGCCGGACGATTTTCTCAACGCCACTGTCCGGTCGAGTTGCTCGAGAAGTATTTGAGTCTTTCGGTGAGTTCGAGGAACAGGTCGCCAGCGTCAATCTGGGGCAGTTGATTTTTGGCAAACCGTGGGCCGATGTGAAGCAGCCGCCAAGGGTGCTCGCCGCCTGCGAGCGGATTCGCGAACAGATCGGTGTGTTGCTCGACCCCCGATTGCGGTCGCTGGAAGCGCACGACGACATCGTGGCCGCCATTGCGGTCGCGGAGGACGCGCAGACGGGTGAGCGCTTCACGCGCGAAGAATTGATCGATCAGATCGGCGTATTTTTCCTTGCCGGGCATGAGACGACCGCCAGCGTGCTGACTTGGGTGTTTTTCATTCTTGCGATGCGACCTGAGATCGCCGAGTTGGTCGAGCGCGAAGTGGTCGAGGTCATCGGTGACGGAGAGATTCGGTTTGAGCATGTGAAAAAGTTGCCGCTCATCCGCAGCATCTTCCGCGAAACGCTGCGCCTGTACCCGCCCATTACGTTTATTCCGCGTGTTGCAGCGCAGGCAACGCGTATCGGTGATGTCGCCGTCAAGCGCGGTGCCATGTTAATGCTCTCCCCCTGGACGGCTCATCGCAACGAAGCACTTTGGCAGAATGCGGCCGCTTTTGACCCGTATCGTTTTCACGCAGAGGGTGATGACGATAGCGATGGGGTTTTGATGTCTTTCGGGCTTGGACCGAGAGTTTGCGTCGGCGCGGCGTTCGCCACGATAGAAAGCACGTTGATCATCGCCTCGTTAGTGCGTCGATATCGTTTTCGGGTCAAGAATGCGGATCGTGTTCGACCGGTTGCGAGGCTGACAACACGACCTGCTGAGGAAATCCAGATAGAGGTGGTACGCCGCGATGGCTGAAACTCACGTGATCGTGATCGGAGGTGGTATCAGCGGTCTCGCCGCTGCATTCGATCTTGCACATCGCGGTGTTCGAGTCACGTTGTTGGAGCAGCACGCGGCCCCGGGCGGAAAAATGCGCCAGATCGAAATTGGTGAGCATAAGATTGATTCCGGACCGACTGTGTTCACGATGCGCTGGATTTTTGAGGACCTGTTCCGCGAGGCTGGACTGGCTCTGGAAGATCATCTGACCTTGCACGCGTCTGACTTGCTGGCGCGCCACGCCTGGCCCGATGGCAGCCGGCTCGATCTTTTTGCCGATGTCGCGCGCAGTCAGGCAGCGATCGAGGCGTTTGCGGGCGCAGAAGATGCTGAACGCTATGGCGAGTTTGTCGCAGTGTCGGCGGAAATTTTCAAGACGCTCGATCTGCCTTTCATGCGTGACCAGAGACCTTCTCCGACGGCACTCGCCGGGCGCGTCGGACTGCGAGGTATTCCTGACCTATTGGCGACCAAGCCGTTCATCACGCTGTGGGACGATCTCTCGCGGCGTTTCACCGATCCTCGATTAACCCAGCTGTTTGCGCGCTACAGCACCTACTGCGGTTCTTCGCCGTTTCGCGCGCCGGCGACACTTCAATTGATCGCGCATGCAGAGCGTGCCGGGGTTTGGTATGTCGAAGGCGGCATGCAAGCACTCGCCAAGACTCTGGCCGAGCGCGTTGTCGCTGCTGGCGGTACCATCCGTTGTGAAACGCCCGTCCGTCAGCTGCTCCACTACGGCAACAAAGTCACCGGGGTCACACTTGCTGATGGCGATGTCCTGACCGCGGATGCGGTGATCTTTTCGGGGGATACGGCCGCGTTGGCTGGTGGGTTGCTCGGCAATCAGTTGCAAAAATCGGTACCGCCTTTGCCGCGAGACCGACGTTCTCTGTCTGCAATCACATGGAGTATGGTCGCTCGCGTGCGCGGCTTTCCGCTGACACACCACAGCGTGTTCTTCGGCAACAATTATCGCGACGAATTCGACGCGATCTTTGAACAGCAACGAGTCTCGGATTCGCCCACAGTGTATTTGTGCGCCCAGGACCGCCATGACGATCCAACCCCGGAAGATGAGCGTGAGGAACGCGTGTTCTGCCTGATCAATGCGCCCGCAAGAGTGTTATCAGCAGCCGATCTGGAGCGGGCGCAAGAGGCGATGCTCAACCAGTGTGCGGCACAGGGGCTGGTGCTCGAACATGCTCCGACCGACTGCGTGCGCACTGGGCCAGGTGATTTTGCAAAGCTGTTTCCAGCGACCGATGGCGCGCTCTACGGTCGTCCGACACACGGCTGGATGGGGTCTTTCTCGAGGCCTGGTGCGCGCAGCAAGATGAAAGGGCTCTACCTTGCCGGCGGCAGTGTTCACCCCGGCGCCGGGGTGCCTATGGTGGCCATGTCGGGTCGGCTCGCCGCCGCCAGCATACGCTACGACTTATCGATCGATTAGCCCGGAGACTCTTGCAGCGTGCCTGTCGTCGGCAATGATTTGCCGGGCACGTCCGGGACGATTTCATCGAGAACTTTTGCTGACGAAACGACGCCGGGCAGACCTGCGCCCGGGTGCGTTCCAGCGCCTACCAGATACAGGTTTTCGTATTCTTCGCTGCGATTGTGCGGGCGGAACCACGCGGTTTGCGTCAGAAGTGGCTGCAGTCCGAAGGCAGCACCTTGTTCGGAGTTAAGCCGGTGCAGGAAGTCGTGCGGAGTCAGCATGTGCGAGCTGATCACATGATCCTCGAGATCCGGCAGAACGGTGTCCGAGAGGCTCTTCGCGATCGCCTTGCGATAAACCTCAGCCATCTGCGACCAGTCGACGCCCGACTTTAAGTGTGGCACCGGTGAGAGTACGTAAAACCCATCGCAGCCCTCCGGCGCCAGCGATGTATCTGTCGCGGTTGGTCGATGCAGGTACAGGCTGAAATCGTCTGCCAGGACCTTGTGGTCGAAGATATCTTCGAGCAGATGACGGTAGCGCTCGCCGAGCAGCATCATGTGATGCGGCACTTCGTCGTACTTTCGATCCGTCCCGAAATACCAGACGAACAGACTCATCGAGTATTTCGCTCGCTTGAGTTTGCGGTCGGTCCAGCGTTTGCGCGGTGATTTGGAAAGCAGGCGTTTGTAGGTACTGGCCGAGTCGGCATTCGATACAACGATATCCGCCTCGATTGTCTCACCATCAGTCAATTCAATACCGACAGCTTTGCCGTCACGCGTCAGAATCTGAGCCACCTCGGCGTTGTAGCGTAGAGAATTTCCCTGACCTTCGATCAGGTCCACGAGACCCGTCACCATGCTGCCCGTGCCGCCCATGGAGAAATGAACACCGTGATTGCGTTCCAGGTGTTGGATCAAGGTGTAAACCGAAGTCGTGGTGAACGGGTTCCCACCGACCAATAACGGATGGAAGCTGAAGACCATTCGCAATTTCGGATGTTTGATGTATTTGGCGACGAGGCTGTGCACGCTGCGGTAGAACTGCACTCGAACCAGGTCCGGCAAGACCTTAAGCATGCTCCAGAACTTGTCAAACGACACATCCAGCAGACCATCGAAGCCAACCTCGTAAACCTTTCGGCTCGACACGAGGAATTTCTCGTAGCCGTCGAGATCTTCGGGACAGAACTTCGCGACTTCGCGACGCATCGCCTCAGCGTCGCCGCTGTAGTCGAACGTCGAGCCATCATCGAACCGGATTGTGTAGAACGGGTCGATGGAGCGCAGATCGATGTGGTCGTGCATGTTCTTGCCGCACAACTCCCAGAGCTCCTCGAACAGGAACGGTGCAGTAATGATGGTCGGGCCCGCGTCAAAGACGAATCCGTCTTGCTTGTAGACGTAGGCCCTTCCGCCTGGTGCATCGAGTTTCTCGATGACAGTCACATCGTAGCCTCGCGCCCCCAACCTTACCGCGGCAGCCAGTCCCCCGAATCCGCTGCCGATAACAATCGCCTTGTTTCCGCTCATCGCTCTGATCCAATCCTTAATCTTCAACGTTAGTATAAACTGCTGAGCGGGCCGGTGCTTTGGGGAGCACGATGGTTTCGATCGCGACATTCCTGTTCCATAAGCTCGTGGTTGCACACATTGCGACGGGCACCATGGGGCTCATCACAATGTGGGTGCCGGTGGTGGGCCGAAAAGGGGGAGAGACCCATCGTAAATGGGGCACCATTTTCGCCTGGGCATTGATCGCGACCGGGGTTATCGCGGTGGGCATCAGCCTGTGCACGCTGATCGCACCGCTAGAAACCCATCCGCACAATGGACCGCCGTTCACAGGCAATGCGCCATTAATTCGCGGGATTTTCGGGTGGATGATGCTTTATCTCGCCACCATGACGATTGCGCTTGCGTGGTACGGATTGCAATGCATCCGGCTTCGCTCGGAACACAAGCGTCACCGCAATGTGTTGGAAGTGACGCTTCAGTGTCTGATGTTCATCACAGCGGCGAACTGCATGGTCCAGGGAGTATTGCTCGGGCAGCCTTTGCTGATGGGTATTGCGGTTGTCGGACTTGCGGCAGGCGTTCTCAATCTCAAATTCATCTTTACGGATGCGCCGCCGCTGTTCGAGTGGCAGATTCAACACTCGCGCGGATTAGTGGGAGCAGGTATCAGCGTCTACACCGCATTCCTGGCGTTCGGTGCTGTGAACCTACTGCCGAGTTACGCGCTTAACCCGGCGCTTTGGGCAACACCGACGGTATTGGGCGTCACGTATTTGCTGTATCACCAGTATCGGATTACACGTCGCCGTCCGACCGCACGCCCTCGGGCCGCTTAGCCGACGGGGCCGTGGTGATCTCCATAGACCGTGAGTTCACCTTCGGTCAGGAACGTCTCCCAGGCGACACCCTGCGGATCTTGCACCCATTTCTTGGCTGACTTTGCGTAGCAGCAAGTGGCCTCGGCTTCTTCGACCAGTTCGCCACCGGTATTTTCCAGACGGCCGTAAACTTCCGCCAGCTCGTCGCGCGACTCCGCTTGAATACCGAGATGCGAGATTCCGCGGTCGCCCGACTGGCGGGTGCTCAGCGCGAAATTGACCCGAGGGTCCTCCAGCATCCACTTCGCGTAGTCCGGTTTCAGAACCGTTGGCGACTTGTCAAAAAGCGCCGAATAGAAGTTCACTGATTGATCGAGACTATCGACCGTTAAGTTCACGTGGAATCGCTTCATGAGTTTCGTACCTGTGTTGATGATGAATGGGTTTCCCTCACCTGCTGCAAGGCTTGTTCGGTGACGGGCTCACTGGCTTGGCAGCAGTCTGCAAGAACGAACCACAGCAAGTCCTTCATGCCGTCGAAATTCGCCTGGTAAATGACCCGTCGACCATCGCGGTGCGACCGCAACAACCCCGCGCGGGTCAGTAGCCCGAGATGTGTCGACAGCGTGTTATTGGGAATCGCGATTTCAGCGGCGATTTGGCCGGCTGGCAGGCCGTCGGGCGCGTGCTTCACCAGCAATCGAAACACTTGCAGACGATGCTCATGGGCCAGAGCCGAGAACGCTTGAATGGCTTCTTTTATTTCCATTATTCGAGAATAATGGAAAAAAAATAGCTGTGTCAACGCAACGAGCTCCGTTCGCAACCTTCAACGTGATGGGTTTTCTGCGCGCCAGCGCTGTACGAGATCGATCGTATGGAACACCAATGAACCCAGCAGTGCCGCGGCGACCCAGTGCCAGGCCGCCTCAACCCAGACCAGCTTCAGGGCAACCATCAAACTGCCGCCAGCGCCGGCGTTGCAGATGACCGTCGCGATAAGCAGGCCCTTGCCCGAGATAAGGCGATATGCAATCAAGGCGATGATCTCGATGGCGATAACCACCAGCATCACATCGGCGATGCGACCGGATTCGATCCAGGCTTGCACGACGGCGGGTACTCAGGTCTTGGGAGTGAGCTTCAAAAGACGCCCATCGACCTTGTCTTCCAACAGCCAGATGGCACCGTCCGGCCCTTGCTCGACGTCGCGAATGCGCTTGGCCATCGGATAGCGCGCAATTTCCTTCGCTTGTTCTCCGTCGAGTTCGACATGCACCAGCGTCTGTGAGACCAATCCGCCAATGAACGCATCCCCGCGCCAATCAGCAAACAGGTCGCCCTTGTAGATCATCAGGCTGGACGGTGCGATGGAGGGCACCCAATAGGCTGCGGGTGCGGCCAGGTCGGGTCGCGTGTCGTGGTCGGGAATCTGTTCGCCGTTGTAGTGGTCGCCGTTGGATACGATTGGGTAGCCGTAGTTGGCCTTCTCGCGAACCAAGTTCAACTCATCGCCATGCCGTGGGCCCATTTCGCTATTCCAGAGGTTGCCCTCCAGATCGAAATCGATGCCTAGCGGATTGCGGTGGCCCAGGCTCCAGATCTGTGCGGTGACACCGCCCTGGTCTACAAACGGGTTGTCGGCAGGAACACTCCCGTCATCATTCAACCGAAGGATCTTACCGAGGTTTTGTGCCATGTCTTGCGATGGCGTGAATTTTTGCCGCTCACCCGAACTGACCCACAGGAAGCCATCGTCGGAGAAACGCATGCGGTGACCGAAATGACCACGGCCGGAGACCTTGGGGTTTTGACGCCAGATCACGGTCGCATTGGTGAGACGGCCGCCGGTTGCTGTGATTTCCAGCTGCGCGCGGGTGATTGCTGCGCCGCGGGTATCGCCATCACCCGCTTCGGCGTAGCTCAGGTAGATCAGATTGTTGGCGGCAAAGTCAGGGTGCAGGACCACGTCACCCAAGCCGCCCTGACCGCCATAGTCCACATCGGGTACGCCCTCAATCGGGGTCGAGAGGTTGCCCTGTGCATCAACGATGAGCAGGTTTCCGCTTTTTTCCGTTACCAGCATCCTGCCATCGGGCAGGAATTCCATTGCCCAGGGCTCTTTGAATTTGGCGTACGCCGCAACTTCGAAGGGCGGGTTGCCGGGTAGCGCTACAGTTGCGCCCGAAAAGCCGGCTGGGTTAGCAACAACGGGTATTGCCTCGGCCGAAACCGCATCGTTGCCGCAAGCGCTCAGCAAACCGAGTGCCACCATTGAGAGAACCAGCTTTTGCATCGAGATTCCTTATATCCAGGTTTTCGCGGCGCGCGCCGCGACATCCCGTTAGTATAGCGCGCCATGCAAACGCCGATTCGATTGCTCTTGACGCTGCTCAGCGCCGCGAGCCTGTATGTTATTTCTGATCACGCCGCAGCTGACGAGCTCGAGGAGATCGTCGTCACCGCTACCCGCCTGCCGCAGGCACTCGAGTCACTCCCATACTCGGCCAACGTCATAGAGGTCGGAGAGATTCAACGAGCACGCCCGTTGCTGGGCCTTGATGAAGCGCTGCAGGGTGTGCCCGGATTGCTGGTTCAGAACCGCTACAACTTCGCACAGGACCTCAGAATCTCTGTGCGCGGATTCGGCGCACGTTCCGCCTTTGGCATCCGGGGCATCCGGGTGTTGGTCGACGGTATCCCCGCGACGCTTCCGGATGGGCAAAGCGGGGTCGATGGGATCGATGTGGGGGCTACCGGCCGAATAGAACTCCTGCGTGGCAGCGCGGGTGCGCGATACGGCAACGCAGGCGGCGGTGTGTTGTTGGTAGAGACGCTTCCCGGTGAGCCCACACCGACCGTGTCACTGCGTGGTGCAATTGGCAGTGACGGCTACGAACGACAACAGGTGTCCCTGAGCGGTGTGTCGGGTGACTGGAATTACCGGGCCAGCATTTCGGATCTCAACTACGACGGCTATCGCGAGCACTCAGCGGCGCGCAATCGGCAGGTGAGTCTTCGGTTGGCGCATGATGCAGGTGAGAACAGCGACTGGTTGTTCACCGTGCACCACACCGATCAGCCAGAGGCGTTCGATCCCGGCGGTATCAACCTCGCCCAAGCGGACGCGAATCCACGCAGTGCGCGAGACGCAAATATCTCGTTTGGTGCAGGCGAGGCGCTCGAGCAAACCCGTTTGGGCCTGCGCTATCGGCGTGCACTTAATGATCGGACGCGAATCTTGTGGCGCCAGTACGCAACGCAGCGCACGTTCGATGGTTTCTTGCCGTTCGGCAACAGTGGTGCGATCGACCTCGACCGGGTGTTCTTCGGTGGCGGGTTGCAGATCGAGCATCAACCTGACCCCGCCGGCCGATGGGGCACTGTGGTTGCGGGTATCGACATCGATCGCCAACGTGATGAGCGGCAGCGATTCAATAACGACGCCGGGCAGAGGGCGGCGCTCACGCTGGATCAAGAAGAGCGGGTTAGCGCGAATGGTGTGTTTCTGCTTTGGCAGTTTGAGCCATCGGCAGCGATGAACCTGGAAGCGGCGCTGCGCTACGACTCCGTGGATTTCGATGTCGATGATCGGTTTCTTTCCAACGGCGATGACGGTGGATCGCTGACCTTCGATGCGTGGTCCCCCTCCCTTGGGTTGTCCTTCGCGGTTGCAGAAGGCAAGACGATCTATGCGAATGTTGCGCGATCCTTCGAAACGCCAACGACGACAGAGCTCGCTAACCCGGGGACCGAGGGTGGTTTCAATGCGTCGCTGGATCCGCAAATTGCGCTGCAGTTTGAAGTCGGAACGAGGATCACGCTCGGTGCACACTCGCTGTCGGCTGCGCTCTACAAAATCGATCTCGATGATGAGCTGATCCCATTCGAGCTTGAGCAGTTCCCAGGTCGAGACTTTTTCGCCAATGCCGGTGCGACCGATCGGCAAGGCGTTGAGTTTTCGGTCCGCTCCACTTGGCACCCGAATTGGTTCACGGAGTTCTCCTACACATTTTCAGATTTCGAGTTTTCTGACTTTGTGACCGACGATGGTGACGACTTCTCCGGCAATCGCGTCCCGGGTAGCGCACGTCATCAGTATTTCGGCAAGCTCCAGTACGCAGATGATTCAGGCTGGCTAGGTGCCATCGAGGTGGCCCGCTTAGGCCCCATCACGCTCAACAACCAGAACACCGTTGCGACCGAAGCGTTCACCCGCATGGAGCTCCGACTGGCGCGTACCTTCGAGACTTCGCGATGGCGCCTGGAGCCATTTGTCGCCGTCAGTAACGCACTGGATGAGACCTACACGGCGAACGCGAGAATCAATGCGTTCGGATCGCGCTTTTATGAGCCGGGGCCGGACCGTGCTGTGTTTGTTGGTTTCGAAGCACGCCGATCGTCGGGCTCGCGCTGAGCGAAACCGGCTCAAGGACAAGTGTCGGTTGGTGGTCAGCGTTTGACATAAATTCTTAAGTTCCGAGTGCCTGTTCTCAGCTTTCGCTTTCCGCGTTGACACCAGTCAACGCCTTATGACAGCTTCAACTTAAAGGCACACCGCGTGAAAGCGCGGGTCGCAAAACCACCGGTCTAAGGACATGGAGTCTAGGGCAGCGGGGTTGCCGGAACGGCATTTGCCATCCGATAGCCAACAACGCGAATCCGCGTCCTCCGCCTCCCCGTTTTCCGAGTTCCTGTGGGTGTGTGCTTGAACATTGCCAGCACGGGAGTACGGCATGGGGAGTCGCGACAGAAACGGACCACAAGGGCGAGGCGCATCAGCAAGTGCGCGTGATGCGAGGCCACAGCCTGGCGTCGTGGTACCTCGATCGCTAAAGGAACTGCTGGCGATCATGGATCCCGCGTCGGCTTATCCGACACCAATTAGGCCTATGGGCGCCAACAGCAGTTGTACCGGTTGCACAGCGGCCGTAGGCGGCACCGTTGTCGATATGACCGAAATGCGTCACATCGGGCGCGTGCAGAACGACACCATCACCTGCGACGCCGGCGTCACCTTGCGTGAGTTGGCAGATCACCTCGCCGAAGACGGACTGGAAATCGCGGGTGCACTCGATCTCGTTAATCGTACCGTTGGCGGTGCGGTGGCGAGCGGGTGTTTTGGTCCGTCCCATGACGGAACGACCGCGTTTATCGCGTCGCAGGCGGTTGCGATGCAGGTGGTCCTGCCCACAGGCCGCTTGATGGAAGTCGATGCAGATAAGGACAACCTGTTGAATGCCATGCGCATCAGCTTTGGCTCGCTCGGTATCATTGCCAGCGTGACGTTCAAGGTGCGCCCGCAGGAGCAATTCGTGTTGAAACAGCGGCGCATGGACGTGGAAACGTTCGGGCGTGCAGCTAGAGTCCTCGTGAATCAACCCCTCGGTCTGAAATTCTTTTATCTGCCGTTCAAGGATGTGGTGTTTACCGAACTCAGGCGCACCGAGGAAGACAGCGCGCGGCGTGTCCGAAAACTGCCGTGGAAGCTTAAGGAGTTGGGCGAGACCACTGTTTTGCCTTCTATCTGCAACAAGCTCGGGAGGATCGTGCCGATTCCCAGTTTGCGGTACAGCCTTGTGGACGGACTGCATGGCATGACCCAGTCGTTGCTCACCAGCACCTTAACGGCTGGAGGCTTCAACTCGGTGGAGTTCAGAGATCAGGGCAGTGGCAAATTCGCCGGTCCGCCGCTCGAATACACCACCTGGTGCTTTCCTGCGGAAGAAGTTGGCATGCTGTTAATGGCATACAAGACTTTTGCAGCGGACTATTACACCGTGCACAAGTTCCGTTGCGACATGCCGGTTGTCGGATTCCGGTTGCCTACAGATCGCAGTGCGTTGCTCTCTCCGAGCTTTGATCGACCGATCTTTGCGCTGCGGTTTGTCAGCAGTCCACATCCATTGTGGGAAGACTTTGTTATGGATCTTGGCGAGTTCGCTCAGAAGTGGGGTGGTACGCCACTCTTGAATCAGACCCGAAGCGCGGATCCGAGTCACACATCGGTCTCGCTAGGCAGTCGCCTCGAGTTTTTCCGCAAGATTCGCCGGCGCATGGACCCTGAAGGTCGGATGCTGAATCCGTTCCTGTCGCAGTACTTGCGTTAGCAATCCACGAAATTCACAGGGACCTCGACGACGCTGGCTGCAAGTCCGCCGCGCGCGGTTTCCTTGTATTTGGCCTGCATGTCGCGGCCTGTCTCACGCATGGTCTCAATCACTTTGTCGAGCGAAACCATGTGATCCCCATCACCACGCATAGCAAGACGCGAAGCGTTGATCGCTTTGATCGACGCCATCGCATTGCGCTCGATACAGGGCACTTGTACGAGACCCGCAATCGGGTCGCAGGTCAGCCCGAGGTTGTGCTCCATTGCGATCTCCGCCGCGTTTTCACACTGTGCCGGTGTGCCGCCCAGCACCTCTGTCAACGCGCCAGCCGCCATGGAGCATGCTGAACCGACTTCCCCCTGGCATCCGACTTCAGCGCCACTGATTGACGCGTTTTCTTTAAACAGGATCCCGATCGCACCGCAGGTGAGCAGGAAGCGGTGGATGCCATCTCGCGTGGCACCCGGGCAGAATCGGCGGTAGTAGTGCAGGACGGCGGGCACGATGCCCGCTGCGCCGTTCGTGGGCGCGGTCACGACGCGACCACCAGCCGCATTTTCTTCGTTCACCGCCAATGCATAGAGATTGACCCAATCCATGATTGAGAGGGGATCGGACAGCGCAGCTTCCGGTCGCGCGCACAGTTGGTCGTACATTGCCGCTGCGCGTCGTTTCACCTTCAGGCCGGGCAACACGCCAGCCTGGCCACAGCCGCGTTCGACGCAGGCCTGCATGGTGTCCCAGATCGCATCGAGATCCGTGTTGATCTCCTCGTCGGTACGCCATGCCCGCTCATTGGCGCGCATGATGTCGGAGATCGACAGATCATGCATCTCGCAATGTTTCATCAATTCGGCCGCGGTAGTGAACGGGTAGGGCTGGTTTACCTGAGCGGCGACGATATTGCCCTCCAGTGCCTGATCTTCGTCCACAACGAAGCCACCACCGATGGAATAGTAGGCGCGCTCAACTAGTGTTCCCCCGGACTTGTCACTGGCTGTCAGCCGCATGCCGTTAGGGTGGTAGGGCAGTTGCTTGCGGACCATGAACTTCAGATCACGCTTCGGTGAGAAGTTAATCGTGTGCTCGCCACCGAGGTCGAGGCGGCTAGTGGTTTCGATCTGCTCGAGCAGTCCGGGTATAGCATCCGGATCGATACTGTCCGGCGCCTTGCCCATCAAGCCGAGCTGGACCGCCTTGTGCGTGCCATGGCCGCGCCCGGTGGCACCGAGTGATCCGTACAAGTGTGCGGTCATGCGATGGACGCGGTTCAGCATTCCGGCTCCGCGCAACGCCGTTACGAACTTGGCGGATGCCAGCATCGGTCCGACGGTGTGCGAGCTCGACGGGCCGATCCCGATCTTGAATAGATGGAACACGCTGATGGTCATGAGTGTTCCGGAAGGAAGCGCTGCCAGCGGCGCAGGAAACGTTGCCCCTTGTCCGTCAGAAATATGCGCTTCTTGCGCAGATTGTCCGGGTCCAGGTGCTGTTCGATCAAACCCGGGCCGGCAGTCTTGCGACTGTTGATCTCCGATAGATCTGCCAAGTTCCGCGACAGTGCGGTTGTGCTGATACCTTGCAGGTGCTCTGCCAATTCGTTCTGGCTGAGGCCTTCGTTTTGGGCGACGTGCAAAAAGACGAGCAGGCGCTGCACGGTCACATCAGGCGCGATGTTGTCTCGTGCATAGGTCAGAAATTCCAGCAGATCTGTGGGTCGCGCCATGTCTTGTCCCTACTCTTGCGATACCGCAACGCTTCGGCTCTAGTGTACGCCCATTTGCTGATGCTTGATCGCCATCATCGAGGTATATCGGCCGGCTATGCGGTCGGCGCCTCTTTTGGTCTATGATCCGCCGATGGGGGAATCAGAGAACACAATTGCGATGAATGAAACGTCCGAGATCATTTATACCGATGAAGAGCCACTCGATACGGATCAGTTCATCGATCTGCTGCGCCGCTCAGGGCTCGATGCGCGCCGACCGATTGAGGATCGCTCGTGTATGGCGTCGATGGTGCTCAATGCCGATATCCTGATGACAGCGTGGGCGGGTGATGAACCGATAGGAGTGGCGCGTTCGGTAACGGACTTTTCGTATTGCTGCTATTTGTCGGATCTCGCTGTTGACGAGCGTTGGCAGCGCCAGGGTGTCGGCCTGGCCTTGATAAACGCAACGGCGAATCGCCTTGCCGCAGACTGTCAGTTGATCGTGCTCAGTGCGCCGAAGGCGACAAACTTCTACCCCGAGGCTGGGTTTACCCAACACGACAACGCATGGGTGCGAACGGCCAGGACCGACTGATCAGTCAGAGGGTGGCGCAGACGCGGCAGCGGCGGCCTGAAATGCAGGGCGTGCCGCGCACCGTTTGAGGTAGTCGGTCAGTACTTCTGCATTGTCCGGCATGATGCCGAACATCTGAAGGAAGTTGACGCTACTGCCGAGCATGACGTCCGCGGCGGAGAAATCCTCACCCATCACCCAGGTTCTGTCTGAGAGACGCGCGGTCAGGGCATCGATCATCGAGTCAAAATCCGCCCAGCCATGGGCTACCCGGTTAGCTTTGGCCGTGCCGAATGCCTCGGCCATGCACGGCTCCATGACTGCAGGCGTGTACATCAGCCAGAAGAGGAACTCACCACGCTGCGGGCTATCTGCCGCCGGGCTGAGTTTCGCGTCACTGTATCGATCTGCCAGATAGAGGCAGATTGCAGCCGATTCGGCCATAGCGACGTCACCATCGACAATGGCGGGCACTTTACCCAGCGGGCTTGCAGCAGCGAACTCCGGGTGAGACTTCGCGGTAGCGTCCCGAATGTCGATGGCCTCGATTTGATACTCGCAACCCGCTTCTTCAAGCATCCAGATAGCGCGCATGCCGCGAGTCTGCGGAAAGGTGAATAGCGTGATCATCGTTGAGCCCCCTGTGTGATCAATGCATCAATGTCGAGCGCACGCTCGGTGAGTCCGATATCGAGCAGTGTAGCCTGAACAGTGCTCAGCATCTCAGGATCTACGCCGACCGTCTTTGCCCAGTTCGTCTGTGCCAACCACTGTGCTACCTCGGCGGGATTCAGTCCGTATTCGTCGCTGAATGCCGTCACAGCATCGGTGTCTGCAGCCATGTTGTTCGCCTTGTCGAGCGCGGTCCCGAGCAGTGCGGCCAGCGCATGACGGTCCTGGCGAGGAATCGCTCCGCGACAGCAAGCGACGAAACACGGCCAAGGCGTTGGCAGAATATCGATTCGTCGAAACTCTCCCGCGGCGACCAAAGGGGCTGTCGTCGCGCGCTCCCAAAGGAAAACATCGGCCCGATCTTCGGCAAATGCCGCCCTCGCGCCTTGCAGGGTATCGACAGTGACGTAGTCGACCGGCATCTGCCAGCCATGCTGGCGGGCGTAGATCCCTGCCATGAGATGAGATCCGGAACCCATGCGACTGACGGCTACGCGTCGATTGACCACGTCGCTCGGACGGTGAAAAGAAGAGGCTGCCGGCACATGAACACCCCAATTCAGGGGTGTCTCGACCCATACGCCAATGACGCTCAAGTCGATCCCGCGCGCTGCACCCGCGATGGCACCCTCTGTCAGCAGGATTGCAACGTCTGTGTCACCCGAAGACAACAGGTCCAGCATGCGTCCCGTGCCCTCCGGGACCTCCTGCCACTCGATAACACCGCGAGCCCCCATTGTTCGCCAAGCTCGATTGAAATGTTCGGGAACCCCGCAAACACGCGGGATTGGTCGATTAGTCATGTTGTTTGCAGCCTACACTGACGAAGATTTGACGCCCTTTTGATACAGCTGAGGTAGCCATACCAAGTGCATGAAATGTTGACACTATTTTCTGACATAAGTCACAGACACCCCTCATCCGTCACATTTCCGTAACAAACGCGTCATTTACGCGTCACAGATCAAACCTAACCTCCTGCCGTCCAAATCGTGGGTGGGTGAAGGTTCACCGTTTTTCGAGGAGAAGAACGGGCCGGGTCTGCTTGCGAAATTCTAAAATTAATCCAAGCAGCGGAGTTAGCATCATGATGCGCAAGAGCCTCCTTCCCGGCGCGGTAGCGCTGGCCGTACTCGCCGGATGTGGCGGTGGTGACATCAACATCGAGCCAAGCACGTCGGTAAGCAACAGCAACAACACGACGACCAACAACTCGGGCAACCAGAACCCGAACGCAGTCTGCGCTTCCTACACCAACTCAGGTGGGCAGGAAATCAGCGGCGCCTTTGACGGCACCAACTGCATTTACGCACCGTCTTTCTCCGACGCGGGAAACAACATCACCGTCGACCTGACCATTCCGGCACTGGCTAACGGTGGTGCGCATATTTTTGAAGGCAGCCTGTTCATCGGCGAAACCTTCGACACCGATGCGGGTCTTGCAGCCGCTGGCATCACCGAAGGTGGCGACGGCCCTGTACTAACTGTTGAAGCGGGCGCGACGCTGGCTTGGCAGACCAGCGCTGACTTCTTGATCATCAACCGCGGTTCCCAGCTGTTCGCTGTGGGTCGTGAAGATGCACCGATCACCTTCACCTCTGTTTCCGACGTCAATGGCACCGTTGCCTTCGACGACGTACAGCAGTGGGGTGGCATGGTCGTTAACGGCTTCGGCGTCACTAACAACTGTGATTACACCGGCTCTGTTGCTGGTGGTGATCTTGCGACGACCGATTGCCACGTTGATGCTGAAGGCGCAGCTGGACTTGACGAGTCCCAGTACGGCGGCGACAACAACGACGACAGCTCTGGTCGTATGGAATACCTCCGCGTCAAGCACACGGGTGCACAGGTAGGTAACGGCGACGAGCTGAACGGTATTTCGTTCGGCGGTGTTGGCCGCAACACCATCGTTGAGAATCTGCAGGTTTACTCAACGTTCGACGACGGCATTGAGATGTTTGGTGGTGCGGTGAACTTCACCAACTTTGTCGGCCTCTATGCTCGCGATGACACCATCGATATCGATGAAGGCTACGCCGGCACGATCACGAACGCATTGGTCATTCAGAACGAAGCCGATGGCAACCACTGCATCGAGGCAGATGGCATTGCATCGTTCTCCAGCCTGACCGGAGCAGAGGTCGAAGCGACGATCACCCAGGGCATCAACTCGCGTCCGACGATCAACAATCTGACCTGCATCGTGAGTGCAAACGGCACGGCCACTGCGACGCACGATCCGGGCGCGGGCTGGCGTCTGCGTGAGGGGATCTTCGCGATCATCAACGATTCGCTCGTCGTCTCTACCTACGGACCAAACGACGCGACAAGCGCAAATGACAACTACTGCTTGCGTGTCGACAACCGCTCGCAAGTTGCGGCGCAGGACGGCGATCTTCAGGTCAACAACACCATCTTCGCCTGTGAAGAGCAGACTCGTGGTCAAACCTTCCCGGACGGCGTAACCACCGAACTGAGCTTCGCTCAGGATGATGGCAGCGTTTTCGCGACGGTTGCCGGTGTTGTTGATCCGACCGCTACGGCTGATGCTGGTCTCCAGCTGCTGGAAGGAACGCCGGGCTTTTACTCGATTCAGGCGACCGCTTTGCAGGTCGATGGCGCCGATCCGATGGTTACGCCTACCGCTGGCACGATCATCGGTGGTGTGAGCCTGGCCGACGACTGGACTCAAAACTGGGCGTTCGGACTGCGTGATGTCGCTGGTGGCAACGCGCTCGCGGAGTTGTGGTTCCAGTAAGCCACCTGGCTTCACTGGTGCCGGGGCAGGTTTAGCCATGCCCCACTTCGAATAGGGGGTGTCGCGCCGAAATTGCGTGGCACCCCCATCAGAACGAACCCAAGGTCGTAAAGATGAAACACAACAAACGAACAGCGCCCTGGTTGCTTCTCTCGTCGCTGGTTTGTGCCGCACCTGTCGTGGCGCAAGAGGACGACACGGACGCACAGGACGATACCGCCGTCGAGGAAACCGAGCAATCCGCGGCTATCGACGAGGTTGTCGCCGTCGGTCGCTTGCTCAGCACAGGTCAAGCGTTGGCACTCGAGCGCATGGATGATGCTGCAGTCACCGATTTCCTGGGCGCGGACCAGATTAGCCGTACCGGCGACTCGAGCGTGGCTGTCGCACTCAAGCGTGTACCCGGACTCTCACTGGTCAATAACCAGTTCGTGTACATCCGCGGGCTGGGAGAGCGCTACTCGCAGAGCACATTGAACGGTGCGTTTATTCCGTCTCCGGACCTTACGCGCAACGTGATTCCGCTGGATATCTTTCCAGTTGCGATCGTTGATTCGTTGCGGGTTCAGAAGGCCTATACGCCTGACATGAGTGCTAACTTTGCCGGCGGCAGCGTTGACGTGCGCACGAAGGGTATTCCGGATGGTTTCACAGCATTCTGGGAGATTGGTACGGGCTTCAACACGGCTGTCAATGGCAACGTCAACACCTACGCAGGCAGTAGCGAAGACACTCTGGGTACCGATGACGGAATCCGAGCGCTGACGCCTCAGTTGATTTCTCAACTCGCGCGATTCCAGGGAAACACGGACACACAGGGTCTGCTGCTGGATATTCTTCAGAGCGAGAACCCGGGTGCAACCGTCGCTGACGCTGAACTCGTTAACCGACAGCTAGCGCTGGAGCTAAACCGAAACCTCACGATCGAGAGCGAAGATCCGCTGCCGGACGTCGATTTCAAAGGCAGCATCGGCAACAGCTTCATATTGAATGACGATTGGGAGTTCGGCTTTCTTGCGGGCGCGACTTACGCGCACAACTGGCGCGAGGAAGAGACGCTCACTCGGAACTTTAATTTCCCCGAGCAAATCAACGGTTCTGAAATCGAGTCAACCCGGAATGTGAACATCTCCGGTATTCTCAACTTCGGTCTGAAATTCGGTGATGAGCATAGCTTGTCGACTAACTCGCTGTACCTGCGGAACACTGATGACGAAACCGTGGTCACGGATTTCTTCAACGAGAACCGCCTCGCCGGCGACGGCCTCGGATTTCGTAACTACCGCTTTCTGTTTGAAGAGCGCACGATGCGGGTGAACCAGCTTATGGGCGAGCACCGGTTCGGAGCGGAAACCCGCGATCGCTTCCAGAGTCTCGGCTTTCTTTGGAACATCATTCCGGAGGACACCAAAATCGATTGGTTCTTCTCGGATTCAACCTCTCAGACCGACATTCCAAATCAGGTCGATATTCAGGGCCAGACGGTCACGGATACGGTCACCAACGCAGTGTTGAGCGAAAGCATCATCAATGCGCGGAATGCTGCTGTGTTCCGTTACACCGGTCTCGAGGACGAGGTAGAGAGTAGTCAGATCGCGTTTACCTTGCCCTTCGAGACAGAGAAGAGCCGTATCGACTTTAAGTTCGGTTTTGGTACCGACCGCAAGGCACGTACCTACGAGCAGTACCAGTTTGGTCTGGGAACGGATAACACCGACAACCTCAGTACTCTGACTGGCGATCTGGGCGACGTGTACTCCGATGCCAACATCCTGAACCCGGACAACGAGTTCTTCTTCGATTTGCTCGGTACGGACAATCAGTCCTACATCGCCGCGACGATCACGGATGCGTCATTCGGTATGGTCGACTGGACGTTCGACGAGACTTGGCGCTTTGCTGTCGGTGCTCGCTATGAGGCCTACAGCCAGGTAGCTGTTGACTGGAACCCGCTTGGGTTCTCGGAAACCAGTCCGCAGATTACTACCGATCCGGAAGCACTCGAGCGTGCGGCGTTTCAGTCCGACGACATCTATCCGTCGGTGCAGGTGACCTACATGGGCGATTGGTTGGCCGAGACCTTCCAGCTGCGCTTCGGTTACAGCCAGACGGCGGTACGTCCGGACTTGCGTGAAATCACGGACGCCAGCTACATCGACCCGATCACCGGTGAGATCGTGGACGGTAATCCGGGCGTTATTCCAGCGACCGTTGATAGCTTCGATGCGCGTGCGGAGTGGTTCTTCGCGGACGGCGACAACGCCACCATCACGCTGTTCTACAAAGACATCACGGATCCGATCGAATTCTTCGAGTCGGCAGCTAGTGATACGAACACGGCGCGTGAAATCATCAACGCGGATTCCGCGGAGCTGTACGGTGTTGAGCTGGAGGGTATCAAGCAACTTGGATTCCTCGGATCTTCGTTCCAGAACTTCTTCGTGCAGGGCAACCTGACGATTCAGGACACCGAGCTGGTGGCTGGCCCGGACGCGGATGCACCAACCAACCCGACACGTCAGCTGACAGCCGCTTCTGACTACGTTGCGAACATTACGTTGGGCTATGACTCAGCGGATGGCAAACACACGGCGACGCTCGTGTACAACGTATTCGGGGAGCGCTTGTACGTTGCCGGTCGAAACGGTGCGCCGGATGGTTTTGAGCAACCGTTCAACGGATTGGATGCAACCTACAGCTGGTTTCCGACAGACCGGTTGGTGGTGAAAGCCAAGGCTCAGAATATCCTCGGAGAGGAAATCACGATCGAGCGCGAAGGTGTAACCACCTTCATTCAGGACCCCGGTTCTGCGTTTGCGATCTCCGTACAGTGGACTTATTGATCTGCACCACTTCGGAACAAGAGCGGGCCTCCTCGGAGGCCCGCTTTTTTTTGTGCCTTTTTTTGGTGCAAAAATGTGCGGTTGCAGCATCCGCGCAACATCCCGAAGGGCGCATCCCTGCTTGCTTCACGCCTTGTTGTTGGCGTATAACGACATGCTGGTGGAGCGTACTCGCTCTTTCCGGTCGTCGCGGGGGTGACGGCCACAATCGTCTTTTAAAGACGGGGGGTAAAATCTGTGAAGTTGAAACCGTCACGGTATGCGGCTCTGCCGCTTGTGCCGACGCTGGCGTTGATGGCGTTCTCTGCGCCGGCGCTGGCCCAAAATAGTGATCAGGCCGAGGAAATCGAAGAGGTTGTTGTAACGGGTTCGTATATCCGTCGCACTTCCCAGTTCGATTCTCCGTCACCAATCGATTCCGTTGATGCCGCGGCGCTCGAGGCGATCGGTGCCACCAGCGTTGCCAATGTCGTGCAGACGTTGACGATCAACACCGGTTCGCAGAACAACCCGGACGCGTTCACACAGAACTCGACTGTAGGTACCTCGAACTTCAACCTACGTGGCTTGGGCGTTGCGTCCACACTGGTATTGTTGAACGGCAAACGCCAGGTGCTTACGGGCTTGCCGACCAACGATGGGTTGAACTTTGTCGACACCAACTCACTGGTGCCGCTGATCGCAATCGACAACATCGATATCCTGAAAGACGGCGCTGCCGCGTTGTATGGATCGGATGCGGTTGCCGGTGTGGTCAACTTCCGCACACGAAATGATTTCGAGGGCTTCGAAGTCTCGGCGGACTTCCAGTCGGTTGAAGATGAGGGCACCTCATCTGAGTACCAGCTGCAGGCCATCTTCGGAGCGCGCGGTGAGCGTAGTCACGTGATGGCAGCCTTCAGTTTCGCCGAGCGCACACCTTTGTCGACGCAAGAACGTCGCCTGAGCCGTCCGCAAGACGATTCCAGCACACTCGGTGATCCGGGTTCCTATTTCTTCCCTTCGGGACCGCTTGTTGGCCTACCGATTATCGACCCGACCGGCTGTCAGACCTCAGCGGTAGACGGCAGTTTCATCGGCGGTATACCGGTGTTGCTAGCGCCGCCGGGCACAGTGCCTGGTCTCGATGTTGGGCTTTGTAGCTTCGACTTCGGTGATTTCTTCACGCTGATTCCAGATGAAACGCGTTTCAACGGTTTCGCTCGTGGTTCTTACCAGCTGACCGACAGCATTGAGTTGGTTGGTGAATTTGGCTTCGCACGAAACCGTGCGCAACGCCTGAACTCGCCGACGTTCCCGAACCTGCGGTTCCCGACGGTGCCGGGCACACACCCGAACAACCCATTCGGCACCGACGTGAACTACTTCGGCCGTGCGAGCGGCAACGGCGGCACGGCTGCACCAACGGTCAACGAGATCGATACCTGGCGCTCGTCGATTGAGCTCAATGGAGAGCTCGACAACGGCTGGTACTGGCAGGTCGCTTACGTCGGCGCAAAAAACGAAGGCGTAAACGTGACGGCTGATACGCTGGCGCAAGAATTTCAGGATGCGTTGAACGGCTTTGGTGGCAGTGGTTGTACAGGCCCGACCGATCCGAACGCGCAGGCAGGTGTTGGTCCTTGCCAATACTTCAACCCGTTCGCAACCAAGTTCCTCTCGCCGAACTCACAGGATGTGATCGACAGTTTCACCGCAGACCAGGTGTTGGATACGACCTCTGAGCTGAACACGATCGAAGCGGTCGTGTCCGGTGAGATTTTCGAGACCAGCGCAGGCACGGCGAGCATTGCTATCGGTGCTCAGTATCGTCAGGAAGAGCTTTCGCATGACTACAACAGCTTGGCGAACCAGGACCGTTTCGCATTCGTGATCGGCAACCCTGACTTCGACGCTGACCGCGACGTGAATGCTGCGTTCGTCGAGCTGGGTATTCCGGTCACGGATACCGTCGACGTTCAGCTTGCAGTGCGCTACGAGGACTATGGTGATGCGATCGGCAGCACGACCGATCCAAAGATCGCGGCTATTTATCGACCGACCGATACCTTTACGTTGCGCGGCTCATACTCGACATCGTTCCGTGCGCCGTCCTTGTTCCAGACCAACGGTGGCAGCACCTCGCTAAATCAGGTTGCTGATCCGCTCAATCCGGGCGGTTTGTTTTTCGCGGCAGTCCGTTCATCCGCTAACCCGGACCTGCAGCCTGAAGAGTCAGATGCGTTCAACGCCGGTATGTCGTTCGAGATCGTCGAGAACCTCGTACTCGATCTGGATTACTGGTCGTTCGACTTTACCGACGTGATCATTCAGGAGAACTTCCAGGCGGTACTGAATGCGTTCCCGAACGATCCGTCGCGCGTGCAGCGTGTGGCTGGGCCGGGCTCTCCCGTAACGCAGATCAACGTGGGCTTCGTGAATGCAAGCTCGGTTGAGACCGATGGTGTCGACTTCCGACTCAAGTACCAGTTCGAGACCGCTGCGGGCGTGTTCCAGCCTTTCATCGAAGGGACTTACATCCTGGGATACGACCTGGACGATCCACAAGCGATGGAGGTTGATGGGGTTGGACGAAGAAACTTCACTAATTTCGGTAACCCGACGCCCGAGTTGCGGGCCAACGCTGGTATCGGCTGGATCAATGGTGCGCACTCTGCGAACATCTTCGCGCGATACATCAGCGGCTACGACGATGACCAGAACTGCGGCGATGGAAACGCATCAGTTGGCGGCGTCTGTCCTACAGGCACCGGCTTCTTCGATATCGATTCACAGCTGACGTTCGATCTTCAGTACTCGTTCGACACGGTGGTTGCATTCGACTGGGAAACCGGTCCGTTGCTGACACTGGGTGTAATCAACGCCACGGCTGAAGAGCCGCCGCAGGTGTTCACCAACGGTGGTTACGATGCGCGTGTTCACGATCCTCGTGGACGTCTCGTTTACCTGCGCTTCAAGCAGGGCTTCTAAGCGAGCGTGTTCAAGCCTGAACCGAAAGGCCGTCGACGTCAGTCGGCGGCCTTTTTTTGTGCTTGGGCGGGGGGCGGTATTGGCCTAAACTTGGGCGCCCCTGAAATGTGACCCTGTAAATGTTCACTTATCTGGATCCCGCTGTCCGTCAGCGGTTGGTCAATGAAAACAAGCTGCGTCGCATCAATCGAACGGGAGAGCGCCTCCCGATCGATCAGACACCCACGCCCGGCCAGTTGTCGATCAACCTGCTGGGTCCGATTCCACTGCCCGTGTCACGCAATGCATGGCACCACACCTTTCAGTGGTATGCGGCCGTGCGAAATACCGAGCTTGCAAAAGTTGAAGCGTTGGCAGCGTCATTGACGGCGGAAGGCGGGCAACGGCTGTTCGCAGAACTGGCAACGTCTATGGCGGTGAATAGCGTGCTAATCGATGGTGATCTCGACGCTGATCGACCACCACTGGTTCGTGTGCATTCCAGTTGCCTGACCGGTGATGTATTTGGCTCCGAGCGTTGCGAGTGCGGTCCGCAGCTGGAGAGCGCGATGCGGCAAATCGCATCGCATGATGGCCCCGGGTTGATCGTCTACATGGCAGGTCATGAAGGTCGTGGTATTGGTCTTTGGGCGAAGGCCGCAACCTATCTGCTCCAGGATGCGGGAGAAGATACTTACCAGGCAAATCGCAGCCTCGGTCTCCCCGATGATTCCCGTGACTTCAGTGAAGCGGCCGCATTGCTGTTGCATTTTATCGGCAATAAACCGATGAAATTGTTGACCAATAACCCGAAGAAGGTCGCGGATCTGGCCGCAGCCGGTCTCACCCACGTGACACCAGTCAAACATCTGATTGGTGTCTCAGACTGGAATCGCCGATATCTGGAGGCGAAGGCAGAGAAGGGCCATCGAATCGACGTCGACGAACTGGAAGGCTAGTTTAAGGCTGGCTTGAAACGACGTTCCGGACTATCGTTGTGCCGGTGGAACATTTGGGGGGAATCCATGCGCTTTTTTGATTGTCAGCCGGCACCGAGTCCGCGCCGCGTTCGTATCTTTATCGCGGAGAAGGGCGCCGACATCCCGGTGCAGCAGGTGGATCTCGGTAGTGGGGAGCATCTTGGTGAGGCGTTTCGCAAAATTAATCCGGATTGCACAGTACCGGTGCTTGAACTTGATAACGGCACCGCATTAACCGAGACCATTGCCATTTGTGATTATCTGGAGTCGCAGTTTCCTGAGCCACCGCTGCTGGGGGACTCGCCGGAGACGCGAGCGCAGATTTTGCAATGGAATGCGAAAATCGAATCACAGGGTTTGGCGGCAGTAGCCGAGTCCTTCCGCAATCATGCTAAAGGGTTCCGAGGTCGATCGCTAACCGGACCAGAAGGGTTCGAGCAGATTCCCGAGCTCGTGCCGCGTGGGCGTCGGCGTGTGGAAGTGTTTATGGCGAAGCTTGACGCGCATCTGCAGGATCGACCGTTTATCTGTGGTGACACGTTCTCAATGGCGGATATCACGGCATTGGTCACCATCGATATGTCGGCGTGGATCAAACTCCCGATTCCTGAGTCCAAGCCCACACTGCGTGCCTGGCATGAACGCGTTTCGTCACGACCGAGCGCGCGTGTCTGAAACACGGGAGCAACAGACAACGGACACCGTGTTCATGGTCAGGCCATGCCGGTTCCAGTCAAATCCGTTGACCGCGGCGAGCAATGCGTTTCAGGCGCAAGCTCCGGCCGATGATCTTGAGTTGTCCAATGCGATTGCACGCTCACAGTTTGATCGGTTGGTAGTCGCGCTTCGCGATGTGGGCGTCAATTGCCTTGTGTTCGAAGACACGCCAGAGCCGCACACGCCGGACGCGATTTTCCCGAACAACTGGGTCAGTACGCACGCTGACGGACGCGTAGCACTGTATCCGATGGAGGCCATGAATCGTCGACCCGAGCGGCGCGAAGACCTTATTGAGGCATTGCAGCGCATCGGTTACCAGGTGTCGAAGACACTCGATTTTTCCGCGGCCGAAACGGCGTCTCGTTATCTCGAGGGCACCGGCAGTCTTGTTTTCGATCGTACTCAAGGTATTGCATTCGCCTGCGAGTCGTCGCGAACCCACGCAGAGCTCGCCGCTGAGGTGTGTGAAGCCCTTGGATATCGCTTGGTGTTGTTTCGAGCGTCTGACCGTGCGGGCCGTGCGGTCTATCACACCAATGTGATGATGTTCGTCGGTATCAGCGTGGCGTTAGTCTGCACTGAATCGATCCATCCCGAATATCGGTCGGAAGTACTTCGTGAGATCGAATTCGGTGGGCGCGAGATAGTCGAGATCGGGTTTGATGAACTCGAGGGGTTCGCAGGCAACATGCTCGAACTAGAGGGCAACGATGGTGCGGTAATTGCCATGTCCCAGAACGCCTTTGATAGTTTGGACGTCACGGCGCGGGCGACGCTGGCTCGTCACGCGCGACTGGTGGCCTCGGATATCAGTCACATCGAGGCTCAGTCCGGCGGTAGCGTGCGCTGCATGCTGGCCGAGGTGCACTTGCCGAGAGCTCCCTGATTCGCGCTGCGGGAACCGCTACACTACGCAACCTCACCAATACTATTCAGAGCTTATTCTCATGAGTGATAGGGATCGAATCCTGATGTGCCCGCCGGACTTTTTTACGGTGGATAACGCGATCAACCCCTGGATGGCCGGCAACGAAGGTCGGCTGGACCGCGATAAAGCGCAACAGCAATGGGATGCCTTGGTGGCCGCCATTGGTGGCTATGCGGATGTGGTGACGATCGATCCGCAGCCGGACTTGCCGGATATGGTGTTCACTGCGAACGCAGGCGCTGTATACGGGGACAAGGCGATTGCGAGTCACTTCGTTCCACATGAGCGTCGCCCCGAGGAGCAACACTTCAAACGTTGGTTCCGTGAGAACGGATTCGAATTACTCGATCTTGACGAGAAACTCGGCTTCGAGGGGGCAGGCGATTGTTTGATCGACCGCGGTGGACCCTGGCTCTGGACGGGCTACGGTTTTCGCACAGAGATCGAAGCGCACCCGGCAATTGCAGATTTCTTCGGCCGTGAGCTCGTCTCGATACGGCTCACTGATCCACGTTTCTATCATATCGATACCTGTTTCTGTCCCTTGACCGATGGGTATCTGATGTATCACCCACCGGCGTTTGATTACGAGTCGCGACTGGCGATCGAGTCACGGGTGCCACCGCACAAGCGTTTGATCGTCGATACGATGGACGCTGGCAACTTCGCCTGTAATGCGGTGAATGTTGGTAACCAGGTGTTCGTTCATAAGGCATCCGCGCCACTGAAAGCGCAACTCATGTTGGCTGGTTTTTCGGTTAACGAGGTCGATCTCTCCGAGTTCCTGAAGTCCGGAGGGTCGGCAAAGTGTCTAACCCTGAAGTTGACTGAACCGGTAACACATCTGTGACTGCGATTCGTTACGAGGTTGGTGCTCCGAATCCGTCGAGCCACGAGTTCGAAGTACGTATACAGATCGATCAAACGCTGATCGATGGTGATTTGATCCTGAGGCTGCCGGCCTGGATTCCGGGCAGCTACATGGTTCGCGATTACGCGCGTCATGTCATCGACTTCGCAGCGAGTGCCGACGGACAGTCGCTCTCGGTGGAGCGTCTGGACAAGTCCAGCTGGCGCATCTCCAAACCGAACGCTAGCGTCAGCATTTCGTTGACCGTTTACGCCTGGGACCTGTCGGTCCGAGGTGCGCATCTGGATCAGCATCATGCCTACTTCAACACTGCCTGTTTGTGCCCGGAAGTGGTAGGGCACGTGGGTCCTGTTGAAATGACCATTTCGCCGATACCGGCCCTGCCGGAGCGCGTTTGGGTTGCGACGGCGATGAGGGCGGTCGATACCGACGAGCGTGGCTTTGGTCGTTACCAATGCGCTGATTATGACGAGCTCCTCGATCACCCCGTTGAGGTCGCCGATCAGGTTGCGGTGCCCCTGGAGGTTGCCGGTGTACCGCACCGATTGATCATTCGAGGAGAACTCGATTTCGATCAGGCGCGCCTCGCGGCTGACTGCAAGCGTATCTTCGAAGTACACCATCGATTGATGGGTACTCCCGAGGATCTCGACCGTTACGATGTGCTGGCCTTTGCGGAGATCGACACTTATGGCGGCCTTGAGCATCGCTGGTCGACCAGTCTGGCGATCAGTGTCGGCGATCTTCCACAGTCCGGTCCGACACACAACGCGGAGAACTACAGAAAGCTGTTGGGACTGATCAGTCATGAGTATTTTCACCTGTGGAACGTGCGCCGTTTGAAGCCGGCCGCGTTTGAACCGCTCGATCTCAGCGGTGAGGTGCACACACGACTGCTCTGGGTGTTCGAGGGCATCACCAGCTACTTTGATGATCTTGCGTTGGTTCGGAGTGGCGTGATTTCCACCGGCGAATACCTCACGCTGCTCGCGCGTAACCTGACTCGGGTGCAGCGCACGCCCGGCCGCCACCGACAGTCACTCGCTGACTCGAGCTTCGATGCGTGGACGCGCTTTTACAAACAGGACGAGAACGCGCCGAATGCGATCATCAGTTACTACGCAAAGGGTGCAGTCGTTGCTTTGGCGCTCGATCTCAAACTGCGCGCAGAGACCACCACAAATCTCGACGAGGTGATGCGTGTTTGTTGGCAGCGGTTCTATGTCGATGGCGCAGGGATGCCCGAGACGGGACTGGAAACGGCGGTTAACGAGCTTGGCGGCGTTGACTTCACGCCGTGGTTTGATGGGGTCATCCGGGGCACGGACGATCCTGACGTCGCATCGCTGTTGCAGGCCGTGGGTGTGCAGATGAGCGTGAGAGCACGCACCGGATCGGGCGATCGCGGTGGTGTGAGCAACGCCAATGCGGTCAGTGCTTACGCGGGTATGACACTGGCATCCGGAACCACTCGAGTTGCCAATATCATCAAGGGTAGCCCTGCTCAGATTGCGGGCCTGTCAGCCGGGGATGAGATCGTGGCCGTAGACGGGTTAAAAGCAACGGGATCAGCGGTCGAAAAACGCATCAATTGCTCGACCCCGGGAACATCGATCGCAATGCATGTATTCCGTCGTTCGCGATTGTTAACACTGACGATCGTGCTCGAGCAGCCACCGGCAGATACGGTTGCGCTTACCGCGGAGGGCGATGCTCCCGAGAGCGTTATGCAACGCCGGTCGCAGTGGCTCTGGGAGCCGGGCGACGCTTGAGCTTCCAGGCGATCCTAAGGCTCAACAATGCGGCGAGGATGGCTGCGTAAATCAGCGGTTCAGTGATGTCTTTCTTCACCTGCCACCAGAAATGCCAGACGCCCAGAATCCCGGCGGCATACGTGCCGTAGTGGAGTTTCTGCCACTTACGTCCGAGGCGTCGACGCGCTGAAGCCGTAGATGTGAGTGTCATCGCAGTCAGAATCAAGACTGCGGCAAATCCGACAGTGATATAGGGCCGTTTGACGATGTCCTCGAGTATGGGCCCCAGCGCAAGCCCCTGGTCGAGTACGAGGTAAACGGTAAAGTGCAGACCGACGTAGAAAGCGCCGAACAGACCCACCATTCGTCGAAAGCGTGCGATCCAGCCAATACCGGTCAGCTTCCGAAGTGGTGTTACAGCAAGGCCCAGAAGCAAGAATCTGAGCCCCCAGATCCCAAAGAACTCAAGTAATGCTTCTGCCGGATTAGCGCCGAGCGACTGACCAGCAACGCCGCAGGCGCCCGCTATCGCCAGCGCCAACGGCACAAGGCAGGCGAGGAATACTACGGGCTTCAGGATGAAGCGAACTTGCTGGAGGGTGTTCATTTCGCTCTAGAAATTTCGTCGGAGATCGATGCCGTCGTAGAGGCTCGCCACCTGTTCGGCGTAGCCATTGAACATCAAGGTCTCTTGCTTCGGTGCGAACAGACCCGCGCCAATCCGGCGCTCGCGTGCCTGACTCCAGCGCGGGTGATCGACCTTCGGGTTCACATTGGCATAAAACCCATACTCACGCGGATTCGCCAAATTCCAGCTTGTGTCGGGTTGCTCTTCCGTGAACCGAATGCCGACGATCGACTTGATACTCTTGAAGCCATACTTCCACGGCACGATCAGCCGCATCGGCGCACCGTTCTGGTTGGGAAGGACTTTGCCGTAGACCCCGACGGCCATGATTGTAAGCGGATGCGTCGCCTCGGCGATGGTCAGACCCTCACGATAGGGCCAGTCAAGAACGCGGGAGCGTTGGGCAGGCAACATCTCGCGATCGACGATGGTCTCGAATGCCACGTACTTCGCTCGTGATGTCGGCTTGAAGGATTTGATGATGTCTCCGAGCGGGATACCTACCCAGGGAATCACCATCGACCACGCCTCCACGCAGCGGAATCGGTAGATACGCTCCTCGAGCGTAAAGGGCTTATAGAAGTCCTCGAGCTCGAAGGTGCCGGTAACCTCCGCTTCTCCGCTCACAGTGAAAGACCAAGGTCGGGTCTTCAGCTGCTTTGCGTTGCGAACCGGGTCGGATTTGCCGAGGCCCAGCTCGTAGAAGTTGTTGTACGTGGTCACGTCCTCGTAGCTGTTGGGGTCCTCGTCGGTCGAGAGCGGACTCTTGACGATCCCCTCAAGATCACCCGACCGCGGCAAGTCTGCCGCACGCAGGCTCGTCGGCAACAGCGCCGCACTGGTCAGCGCGGCAACGACATCGCGACGCGAGAGATAAGTCGACTCACTCGTGATTTCGCTGGGCTTTATTGGGTCTGGTCGGCGGATCAGCATAAGGTTGTGCTCCTGACGGGCTTACTCTTCGATGGCGGTGCCGTTGAGGCTCCAGTCGTATTCATAGTAGTCAAACGTCCAGCGTTCCGTACGTAAGCTTTCCGCGATTGCAGGATCTTCGACATAGCCGGCCAGGTAGCCTGCAAGGCTGCCGCCACCGGCTTGTGCGAATTCGTCGCCGTACCACTTGAAGATTCGCGACAGTGTCGCGGTGCGCGTCTCAAGATCGAACGTGTTGCCATTCGGGTTATTGACGAAGGCACCGGTCACCGCGTCCAGTTCACCGTCGAGATCCGCGGCTGTGTACAACTCGCTGCGCAGTGGCGGGCAGGACTTCGACGAGCAGACGATGGCGAAGTGAATACGTGGATCACCTTCGGCGATAATGCGATCGTGCTCGAGTTCATAGAGCGACATTGATGTGTTGAATAGCTCGTACTGGCGGCGCTTGAAAAAGCGCAGTCGGCCCCAGACGGAGGAGGGTGAGAAACCATCGAGAATGCCCTGAATCGAGGTGGCGTTATAGGCGTTGATGTAGAACGCCAGGCGCGTGGCCTGATCCGCATCTGCGGGCGGCGCAACGGTCGCGAGCGCTTGCATCATCTTCGCGAACGCCTCCGAATCCGCAAAAGCGGGGTAGTTTACGTCTCCATCGGTGACTTCGGCGCCAAGGAGTGTTTCGAACGGCGCAAATACCTCATGCAACGGATCAGCCTGCGCCGTTGAGAATAGCGCTAGCGCTGTCAGTGCCAGGACTCTGCTACCAGGGAATCTCCTGACCATCCCACGCAAAAAATTTACCGTTGTCGTCGTCATTCAATTGTTCCAATACCTTTAGCAGGTAGTCAGCGGACGTGGCCGGGCTGAACAGCTTCTTTTCTGCAACACCGCCACGAAACGGTGCGCTGAGGTCGGTTTCCACCGTGCCCGGATGCAGTGCCACGCAACGGACACGCTTGTAACGTCTCCGAAGCTCAATGGACAGCGTCCTGATCAACATGTTCTGTGCGGCTTTGGACGCCCTGTAGCCGTACCATCCGCCCAGTCGATTGTCGCCAATGCTGCCAACCCTTGCCGAGAGTGATGCCACCACGCAGGTCTCCTGACGCGGTAGCAGCGGTGCAAAGTATCGAGCCAGCAGCAGCGGCCCAACACTATTGACCGCGAACAGGCGCAAAAGATTACTGGATTGGATATCGGCAAGCCGTCGCTCTGGCTGTAGCTCACCGTCATGCAGCAGCCCAGCCGTATTGACGACCCAATCGACTTGCTCGGTGTGAGTAGCAACGTTTGAGGCTGCTTCGGCGACGCTGTCGTCGTTGGTTATGTCAAGGTCAACAGGCACAACGCGATCGCCGAAGTCCTTCCTCAAGGCAGCAAGACCGGTTGCTCGGACTGCATCTCGAGATGCGCAGAACACCGTGTCGCAGCCACGTTCGAGTAGCTGTTTTGCGATAGCGTTGCCAACGCCTCGACTGGCGCCGACGATCACGGCGGTTTGCGGTAATGGGGTCATGTTGATCAGTTCGTCCGGCGACGGGTTGCAGATGCGGTGCTAGTGGCGCGCGAGCCAGTCGATAATCAGCGCATTCACCCGCTCCGGATGCTCCTGTTGCGTCCAGTGGCCGCAGTTATCGATCATGGCGATCTCGAGAGACTCAACATAGCGCCGCATGGTTTCGATGTGCTCGGGTGCGATCAGTATGTCGTCTTCAGCGCCGATGAACAGCGTTGGTACCGTGACGTTCTGCACGACGTCTGCGGTTTCGCGCCAATTCCTGGACCAGTTCCGATACCAATTGATTGGCGGAGTAAACCCACCGGACTGGAATGCACTGACATAGATCGCCAACTCGTCGTCGGACATGAGTGGTTGCCCGGGAAACGAGTCCTTACGCATTTCGCGAAGCATACTGAACGGCTGGCGAGCGGCAGGGTCGGTCGCGTTGAACTGCGCTCGAGTCGCCGGCAATCGCCGATACATCGCACGCAGGAAGCATTCCGGATCCGCATCGAACGCGAGATCTGCCTCATGCGAGTCCTGAAAATTGACGATGTAGAAATCATCGCCCAGAACCTCGCGGGTCATCACCATGGGGTCTACCGCACGTCGCGGCGCGAAGGGAATGTTCAGCGCGATTAACCCTTTCATCCGCTCGGGTCGCAATAGCGCATACTGCCAAAGCAACAACGCCCCCCAGTCGTGGCCTACCCAGTAGGCCGAGGTCTCGCCCAGAGCATCGAGCAACCCGTCCAGGTCGGACATTAGATGGAAGATATCGTAGTGCTCTACGCCATCCGGTTTGTCGCTCGCGCCGTAGCCGCGCATGTCCGGCGCGATTGCGTGAAATCCAGCCTCTGCGATGGCCGGCAACTGATGGCGCCATGAGTAAGCAAGCTCGGGGAAACCATGGCAGAAGATCACGGGCGCACCGTCACCCTCCGAGTAGGTCGCTAGATGGGCCGCTCCACAGTTGACCCTTCGGGCTTTAGGGAATCGATTCATGTGGTGAGTATCCCATGTCGACCGTCTCAAACGCTTGCCTTTTTGAACTGCAAGAGTAAAGTTCTGCGCAGGGCCAAAGGCCCGGTGCGCCGGCCATAGTGCCGGTATTTTTTTGGCGTTCTTTAAGTTTGATTCGCATGAGTTTTGATCCTGTCACCGGCCGCTATAACGGTCCTTCCCTGGAGGCCGAGATTCTCGAGTTCTGGCGTGAGCATGATGTGTTCGCACAATCGCTCAGGAATCGAGAGTCAGCCCCGCGGTTCAGCTTCAACGAAGGGCCGCCGACAGCGAACGGTAAGCCCGGCATCCATCATGTGTTGGCACGCACCTTCAAGGACGTATTCCCGCGTTACAAGACGATGCAGGGCTATTACGTGCCGCGTAAGGCAGGGTGGGACACCCATGGCCTGCCCGTGGAGCACGAGGTAGAGAAACAGCTCGGGATTTTTGACAAGGCTGAGATCGAAGCCAAAGTCGGTATTGAGGAATTTACCCGTCGGTGCCGAGAGTCGGTCATGACCTATGTTGCCGATTGGGAACGGATGACCGAGCGCATGGGATTCTGGGTGAATCTCGATGAAGCGTATGTGACCCTCGACAACAGCTACATCGAATCGGTCTGGAACCTTTTGCAGAAGATCTGGGATCAGGGGCTGATTTATCGCGGTTACAAAGTGGTTCCCTACGACCCCCGAATCGGCGCGACCTTGTCATCACATGAGCTCGCGCAGGGGTATCGCGAAGTTGAGGATCCATCAATTTTTGTGCGCTTCGCGCTGGAAGAAGCAGACAACACACATTTTCTGGTGTGGACGACAACGCCGTGGACCTTGCCATCAAACCTGGCACTCGCAGTACACCGCGATGTGGACTACGACTACGTGCAGCACGGTCAGGAAACGCTGATCGTCGCTAGCGCGCTCCGGGAACGCGTGCTCGGCGAGCGAGAGTACACGATACTTGAAACCGTGAAAGGCGAAGCGCTCGTTGGCAAGCGCTACCGCCGTATCTTTGAATATCTGGAAGTGCCGGACGATTGCCCGGTATTCCAGGTCTGGCACGCTGACTTTGTCACGGTTGAAGATGGCACCGGAATCGTGCACACCGCGCCCGCCTACGGTGTGGATGACCTTGCACTGGGTCAGGCGAACGGTCTGCCGGTTTTGCACGGCGTCGGACTCGACGGTCATTTCAAGCCTGAAATCACGCCGGTGGCTGGCATGTTTTTCAAGGATGCCGACCCGGTTTTAATCAAGCTGTTGAATGAGCGCGGCACCATGTTCCGCTCGGAGCGTTATCTGCATAACTATCCGTTCGGTTGGCGTACCGGTGATCCGATCATCTATTACGCCAAGAACGCGTGGTACATCCGCACTACAGAGCGCAGCGATCGGATGGTCGAATTGAACCAGACCATCAACTGGGTGCCGCAGACAATTCGTGACGGGCGCTTCGGGAACTGGCTCGAGAACAACGTGGATTGGGCGCTTTCGAGAGAGCGTTTCTGGGGAACACCGTTGCCGGTGTGGACCAACGGGGAAGGCGAGTTCCGTTGCGTTGGCAGTGTGGAGGAGCTTTCTGAACTCTCAGGGCGTGATCTGTCTGAGGTCGATTTGCATCGCCCCGCTGTCGATGAGGTCGAGTTTGAGATGGATGGACATACCTGGAGGCGTGTGCCGGAGGTCATCGATTGCTGGTTCGACTCGGGCGCCATGTCCTATGCCCAATGGCACTATCCATTCGAAAACCAGGACCAGTTCGAGGCGCACTTTCCCGCAGACTACATTTGCGAGGCGATCGATCAGACGCGGGGCTGGTTCTATACCTTGCATGCGATTGCAACGCTCGTCTCTGACAGTATCGCTTATCGGAATGTCATTTGCCTTAGCCACATCGTCGACGCCGACGGCAAAAAGATGTCGAAGTCGCAGGGCAATATTCTGAATCCCTATGAGGTGTTCGATACCGTCGGCGCCGACGCGTTGCGTTGGTACTTCCTGGCACGGGTCGCGCCCGATGTGCAAAAACGCATTTCCGTGGATATTGTCGCCGAGGTTGCCAGTAGTTTCGTCAACACGCTGTGGAATACCTACGCGTTCTTCGTGATGTATGCGCGTCTGGACAGCGTGAATTTTCGAGACCGGTCTCAAGCCGCGGATCGACCCGAAATCGATCGATGGGCGATTGCGCTGCTGAACAGCACCATTGTTGAGGTGACCGACGCGATGGAGCGTTTTGACGCGCAGCGTGCGGGGTTGGCCATCGAGCGGCTCGTGGATCAACTCTCCAACTGGTATGTACGTCGTAATCGTCGTCGATTCTGGAAGAGCGACGATGCGATCGACAAGCGCTTCGCCTACGACACCTTGTATGAGTGTCTTACCGGTGTGGTGCATTTGATGGCGCCGTTCACGCCGTTTTTGTCTGAGACGTTGTATCGCAATCTCGTGAAAACCGTGAACACGGATGCGCCACTGAGTGTGCATCTTGCCGACTGGCCGGTTGCCGACGAAGCGCTGATCGATCACGAGTTGCTCGAAGCGGTCGATGTCATTCAACGAGTGGTTGGCCTCGGTCGCGCCACTCGCGCACAGAGCGGTGTGCGAACGCGCCAGCCACTATCCCGCCTGTTGGTCCGCACACCGAGCCCGGCATCCGATGCGGCTGTTCTGGCGCATACGGCACAGATCGAAGAAGAGCTCAACGTGAAACACATCGAGATCGTGGCCCAGGATGCGGATTTGGTCGAGTACCGTATCAAACCCAATCTCCCGGTTGTCGGTCGCAAGTTCGGCAAGCGCGTACCTGCTTTAAGAGCGGCATTGAGCGAGGCGGAGGCAGCGGAGATCGCTAAGCGTGTTGCGCGAGGCGATACCTTTGAGATCACCGTCGGCGAGGACGCGCTGTCTCTCGGCGCAGAGGATGTGCTGGTCGAAACTGCTTCCGCTGAGGGGTATGCCTGTGCCGAAGAGTCTGGCTATCTGGTGGGCCTTGATACCGCGCTGGACAGCGCGCTGATTGAGGAAGGACTGGCGCGCGAGTTAATCCGAACGGTGCAGGAAGCGAGGAAGCAGGCGGACCTCGATGTCTCGGATCGAATCGCACTGCACATCGATGGTTCCGACCAAATCGAGACAGTGCTTCGACAATACAAGGATCTGGTCATGTCAGAGACGCTCGCCACGCGTTGGGAGCCGGAACAGGCTTCACCTTTTTCTGCCGAAGGTAGTCTCGACGGCGCGCATTGGCACATCACGCTAACGCGTTTGGAAAGCCCTTAACGAGGTGCTTTTTTGCAGATTTGGCGTTTTTGCAAAGCTTTGGTATAACAAATCGGCAAAGGGAAAATTGCTCGTCGTAGATAAGCGTGGCGCAGACCACTCACCAGACGGTTTTCAATTCTGACGGACTAGAGATCGCCTAGGGTTAATGAAGGGGGTGGCTGCATGTCTTTGCTCAGAGACAAGCTACACGACGCTATGCTGGTGCTGACCAGCCACGAGAACGCCAAGTCGCGTTTGACCAAAGCTTGGGTAGATAGTCTTGAACTGGTGCCGGCGGACGAAGTCCCGGAAACCATTCGTGACCGCTTCCTGGCGATGCGTGATCGCATTATGGCAAGACGCCCCGTCAACAATGAAAACCCGATCGTTGCGACCATCCGCAAGATGTCGCCGGTGGAAGCTTCTGATTGTGGACGAGACATCGTTCAACTTTACTTTCAGATTATGACCGACGCCGCTCCGGTCCAGTTGCGACTGGTGGAAACCCCCGTAGAAGAGGCGGCGGCTTCGGACGAAGTTCCGGATTTTCTGACCCAGCACTAGGCCCAGAGCGGCTTTGACAATTTAGATCTCGGACGCAGGCGTTTCCTGTCCGGGGAGCGTCGTATTCGAGGGCATGTTGTCGTCTATCTCAGGCGCTGGCCTAGACGCACGTGACTTCTCGATTCGCTCGATATATTCCTTCTCGCTCTGCGTCAGGCGGCGTTCGTCATAGCGAAAATCGTGACGGAAAGTGAGCCCCTGATACGTGGTTGGCACCCCGTTCTTGAACCCAGGACGGAACACAAACCGTCGGACCTTGCGAATCACGTCTGTATCCATGAGGCCTGCCGGGAGCGAATCGAGCACGCGGATGTTCTCAGGTCTGCCGTTGATGTTCAGATCGAACTCCAGCGCGACGAAGCCACGGTCAGGGTAGGTGCCCATCGCGGACTCACTGGTGTTCAGATGGTAGACGTTGCGAATCGGTACTCGAATGACCGGGACCGGCTCTCCGAACAGCTCCTGATGTAAACCCTCGAGATCCCGATTGTTTACTGTGATCGAGTAGGCTTCCTGATAGGAGTCGCGAGCCGTTCGGGTCGCGGTCGCGTAGAGCAAAAAATCGCCCTCAGCGGTCAGGGTTTTCGGCAGGACAGTCGGATCATTCTCGCTCTGGACGCGAGCAATACGCACTGCACGATGCACCGCACGACGCGCTTCTTTGAGTGCGAGCTCGGGAGTCAGCCCGGGTGTTGCCGTGCTTTGTCGGGGCGCGACAAAAGCCAGCTCAAGCAGAGGTTCGATCAGTCTTGGATCGTCTTTCCCGTGGAACTTGACGATCGTGCGCTCGAGTCGCCGGAATGCGAATGTCGCTTCGGTAAAGTCGCCAACCATGGCATACCAGCGAGCCCGCCGCGTCAGTGCATCGATGTACTGGTCGGAGTCGGCTGAAAAGCGCCGCTGTTGCAGCCGGTACATGATGTCCTGGATCTTGTTCGCGGTGCGAATATCGCCAAGGAAAAAATGCGTGCGGCTCAATGAGTCCAGCGAATCAAGCTGCTCGAGGTTGTTCGGTCCGGCGGTCACATGCGAGATGTGGACGGCACGCTCGAACAGTGGCACCGCGCCCTCAAGGTCATTCATTGCGATCGACGTATTTGCCAACCCTTTCAGCGGGTTGATCAGTCCTTCGCCGACCAGATCACCATCCACTGCCTGGATCGTCTCAATTGCGGAGAGAAAGTTTTGCTGCGCGGCGCCGTGATCGGCACTTTCGGATTGTGCGATGGCAAGGTTGGTCAGCGCCTGCGACACCTGACGAGTTTCGCCACCCCAAATGCGTGCGGAGAGCTCAACGACGCTCTTGGCTTGCTCTAGAGCCTCATCAAACTGGCGTTCAGAGAGGTAGGCACGGAATAGAGTCTGCGCATTCTGTAACTGCTCTCCCTCGGGCGTAGCGGCGATATCCGGAGGTACATCGATCAGTTCGGTGATCGCGCGTGCGACAGCTTCGGCACGCGGCACAAACAGAGTGCTGACCAGCGCGCCGATCAACAGCAGCGCGGCGAGTGTGCCTCGATCTCGGGAACCCTTTGTCGTCGGATGACTCATAGCGTTAAGTTCCTGTTGGGGACATCTATGTCTTTCGATGTTCGGTAGCGAACGGATGTAGACACCAATCTGCGCGGAAAGTTTGTACGAAGCAAGTTTCCTGCACCGTGAATCGCGATTTCGCGAGGGGTAATGGTAATGAAAATATCAAGAATCAATCACTTGTGGGGCGTGGTAGCGATTGCGTCATCCGCGCTGGCGGTCGATGGTCTGCATGCAGACACCACTCTGACAATCTATAGCAGAGCAACGCCGGGTGCGGTCAGCCCTGACCTCTATCGACCCGGCGTGCGCAGTGGTAGCTATTTCGGTCAGTCGGTACCCGGCTATGCCATCGTGCGCGACGATCGCAAACTCAGCCTGACGCGCGGCCGCGGTCTTGTATCGATTACGGATGTGGCGGCCTTGCTGGATCCGACCACAGTTCGATTATCTTCGCTGACCGATCCCGACGGCACTCAGGTTGTCGAGCAGGACTTTCGATTTGATCTTGTTGGCAGCCAGAAGCTGATGCAGCGCTACATCGATCAGCAAATCACGGTCGAGCAGCGTGTGGGCGATGGTATCCGCGAGGTGAGCGGCACACTACTGAGCACCGATGGCGGGCTTGTACTGCAGTCGGACGACGGTGGTGTCGCCATCTTGTCCGATTGGCAGAACATTCGGTTTGGCGCGTTGCCCGGCGGACTGATGACTCGTCCAACGTTGATCTGGGATATCAATTCACGTCGCGGTGGCGAGCAAGAAGCGCGCATCAGTTATGAGACGCAAGGGATGACCTGGTGGGCAGACTACAACCTGACCTGGACACCGGACGGTAAAGCACAAACTGGCACGCTCGATGTGGCCGCATGGGTAAGTATCCTCAACCAGACGGGGACAAGCTTCGACGACACCGGACTCAAACTGGTCGCAGGCGACGTGCAGCGAGCGCCCACAGGGTTCTCAATGGCGCGGGAACGCGAAGTGATGCGTGCGGCTGCGGCCGACCTTTCGTCTGCCCAGGGTTTCGACGAGAAGGCATTTTTCGAATTCCATCTCTACACCCTCGGCAGAAAGACCGATCTGCCGGATCAGTCGACAAAACAAATGGCCTTGTTCCCGGCCGTCACCAGCGTGCCGGCGACCAAGCGCTTGATCTACAACGCGCTCAACTTCGGTGCGGGTTTGGGTTATGGCATCACTGATCCCAACTTCGGGAACACAGGCAACTCGAAGGTCGACGTCTACATTGAATTCGAAAACCGCAAGCAGGATGGTCTCGGTGTGCCGTTGCCGGCAGGCCGCATCCGAGTGTCACAACTGGATGAGGCGGACGGCAGTCTCGAGTTTGTCGGTGAGGACGTGATCGCCCATACACCACGCAACGAAACCGTACGCATTCGTCTCGGATCGGCATTCGACGTCGTGGGCTCGCGAAAGCAAACCAATTACAACCTCGATACTCGTGCTCGGGTGTTGACGGAAACTGTCGAAATCACACTTACCAACCGCAAAGACGAGCGCCAGACAGTTACTATCGCGGAGCCTCTATATCGCTATGCGAACTGGGCGATCAGCAATGCGACGGACGACTTTGAGAAGATCGACTCACGACTGGTTCACTTTGAGGTCGACGTGCCAGCCGATGGTAAGAAAGTCGTACGCTACGACATCCGCTATACGTGGTGAGGCTTTAACCGAACGCGACGACGCAGGCGAGGGTGATACTGACGACCAGAGTCAGCACGGCGCGTAAGCGTCGAAACCACGCCGGGTAGCGGTCGAGCATGCTGACGCGTTCCCACAGGTACCAGGCAGGAAATGCAACGCCGAACGCCAGCAAGTCCTGCGGTGCAGGTAGTGACAGCGCGACCCAGGCGAACAACGGCGGTATGACGCTCGCAACAAAGTCGCGCGGGCTGTTTTGGTCGGGTGTCGCGACGGCGATGCCCCAGTGGATGGCACCCAGGAAACTGAGGATGGTCGCAGCGTAGCCGGCAAGCAGGCCGACGCCTGAGAAATCGCCAAGGTCCACACCGAGGATGATGGCGAGACTGAGCCCCACGAATGGGATCAGTCCGCCATAACCCAGTGCCAGCGCTGTGGCTCTGCCCTCGGATGGCATCAGCTAGTCCGCGTCCGGCGTGACCATGGTCACTTCGCGTTGCGGGAATGGAATCGAGATGCCGGCCTCGTCGAGTGCGAGCTTGATGTTCTTCGTGAGCGCAAAGCGGGTCGGCCAGTAGTCGCTGGTCTTCACCCATGGACGCACCACAAAATTGACGCTGGAGTCGGCAAGCTCACTAACTTCAATGGTGACCGTCTGATCCTTCAGGACGCGCTCGTCTGCCTCAACGGTTGCGCGCAGCACGCGTTCTGCTTCGCGCAGGTCATCGCCGTAGCCTACGCCTACGACCATATCGATCCTTCGCGTGTCGAGCATCGAGTAGTTCACGATGGAGCCAGACGTGACATTGGCGTTCGGCACAATAATGCGGCGGTTATCCGGTGTGTTGAGGATGGTGTTGAAAATTGTCACTTCCTGGACCGTGCCGGATTCACCGGCAGCGTCAATAAAATCGCCGACTCGATAGGGCTTGAAGAATACGATCAAAAATCCTGAGGCGAAGTTCGAAAGTGAGCCTTGCAATGCCAAACCGACGGCGAGACCGGCAGCACCGAGAATGGCGATGACCGACGTCATCTCAAAGCCGAGCTGTGTGAGCGCGGCGATGACAATGAACAGCGTCAGTAGAATATTCAGAATATTGAGCAGGAAGTTCTCGAGCAGAGGTTCGAGTTCAACACGATCGGCGACACCGCGCGCGGCGCGCATAATCACGCCTGCGATCATGCGGCCAATAACGAACACGGCGAGTGCGGCGAGCACCTTCAGACCGAAGTCGACACCTTTGGTGGTGAGTAGCTCGTGGAGTTGTTCGAGATTGATGAGAGAGGTGATTTCAAAGCTCGCGGCCAGCATCGTCTTGTCCCCTAAGAAAGCTGAAAACGCGAGTTTACGTCATGCGAAGGTGGCTTCAACTACCGCGCACCGATTGTCGCTTATTGGCGGGTTTGACCGTCAACGCAAGGGCATTGGCGCCGAGCGAAATCAAGAGGCCGAGCAAGGCCGATTGTGTCCAGCGATATCCCTCGAAGACTGTGGATATCAGTAGTGCGACCACCGGCAGCATCACCGCGATGTAGGAGGAACGGGTTGCGCCGATGCGATCCAGAATCACGAGATACAAGCCGAAGGCGATTGCCGTGCCAGGAACGGCGAGGAACAACAGTGAACTCACATAGCTGAATTGCCAGTCGAAAACAAACGGCTCACCCGTCACTGCGGCGAATATCACCGACGCGCTGGCACCAATCCCCATCCCCCAGACGTTGACGGCGATGACCGGCAGTTTTCGCCGCGTATTGCGGATGGCAGCCATGTTTCCCAGCGAAGCCATGTAAGAGCCGATCAGAATCAACACGATGCCTTTGAAGGTCTCGTCCGATAGCGTGAGTTCAGAAATCTCCGGCCAGAACATCAGGGCAATACCGCCAAGGGCCATCACGCCAGCAAGTAGTCCGAGAAGTTCGATCTTCGTGCCATAAAAGAAGCGCTCATTAATGGCATTGAATAGCACCATCACGGTGAACAATACGGCGACCAGGCCGCTCGCGAGATAGGCAGTGCCCGCGTAGATGAAAAAGTAGTTCACCGAGAACATGAGAATGCCTTGCACCGCGACTGCAGGCAGGTCTTCTTTTTCTATCCCGAGCCGGCGGTTTCTGAGCCGCCCGTACGCTGCGAGTGCCAGTGCCGCAATCGCAAATCGGTAGGCGAGCGACACCTGCACCGGCACGAACCCGAGTTGGTATTTGACCATGACCCAGGTTGAACCCCAGATCAGTACGGTCGCCGCGTACAGGACCGCTGTCGGTGTGCTATTCAACAGCGGCGATCAGTTGGTTCAGGCCTGCCACCTTCAAAATGAAGAAAGGCGCGTTTTGCTCCATCGCCGGAGCGCCATCGAAAACGTAGGTATCAAAAGCCGCGTCGGTGATCAGCAAATCGCCCGCCTGCGTGAGTGCCAATCCGGCGGCCCAGCGAATTTGCGAGGTCTGAACCAGCGTTCGAAGACGTCGTTCTCGGTCAATCAGGTGTAGTGCGTGATTGTTGACGTCCGTAATCAAGAGTTGGTCGTCCGGCAAAACGAGCATCGCCGAAGAAAGCGGTTTGTCTGCGAATCGCTCGATAGCATCTGCTGCGTCGCTTTGCCCGCGCAAAAGCACCGCCAGTGGCATTCTATAAAGACCGTCGTTCGCGAGTGCTGCGAGGTACAGATAGTCTTGTTGGCGATCGATTGCCAACGAGAACAATCCCGGGCGCCAAGTGAATGTTCCGGCGAAATACTTCAGCGGTCCGGTGCCTGGGTCCACGTACCAGTTGCCGGCGCTGATTGACGGCTCGCCGGCAAGCTCACGACGAATGTTTCCTGTACGTGCGTCAACGACGATCAACGCCGACTCCTGACGCCAGGTGCCAGCATCGGCGATCAGGACATAGCGGTCGTCGGCAGTTGTAACCAGCGCCGTGAGGTGCGAGCCGAGCGGTGCCACATCAGATAGGTCGAATCGGCCTGTTTGTTCGCCCGTGCCAGCGTTGAAACGGAACAGTGTCGGCGTACCAATGCCGTGGTTGCCATGGTCCAGTACGAAAACCTGACCCGTCGCCCCGACCGTGACAGCCGAGACCGTGTCGAACACCGTCTGCTGCGCGTTCGCGTCCGGGAACGGAACCGCAATGCCATCTTCGATTCTCAGCAGCTGGTTTGCAGCGCTGCGAGCCTCTGGCTGAACCGTGAAGTACACCGCACCTACCGGATCGATGGAAATGCTGGATGGCGGTTGATTGAAACTCAGGTGATTGGTGATGACAGAGGCATCTACAGTCGGTGTCCCGACCGTGAATCGGTAATCATTGCCTCCGCCCCAGATTAGTCGAGCGGCGCCAAGCGCGATCGCAAAGGTGATGGCAAAGCCGAGAAAGACGCGAGGCATCAGCGGTGGGTCAGTTCGCGTGCCAGCGCAGGAACTGCGTAACGCAACGCTCCAGATGCGCGGTCTTCTCCGCTTCTGGAATATCTTCGATCGAGTGCATCATCAACCGCATCAGGTAGTGCCCCTCTACCAGAGAGAGAAACTCCTCTGCAGCCCGCTGTGGATTCTCGATCGGCGCATAGTCGGCATCTCTGGATTCGGCCAAACAGCGCGCAAGCGTATCCATGGTGGCTTGCGGGCCATTATCCCAAAACGCTTCGGAGAGCTGCGGGAAACCCTTGGTCTCGCCGATCAGCACTTTATAAATAGAAACGACGCCGGGGTCGCACAGCAGGTCGAGCAGGCGACGACCGATCGTTTCAAGCACGGTGGCGAGCGGCAAATCCGGATGTGCGTCCTGCATGTCCAGCCCGTAGGCGCGCACTTTCGCCATAATGCAGGAGCGGAACAGGTCATCCTTGTTCTGGAAGTGTGAATAAACCGTCTGTTTAGACACGCCGGCTTCCTGCGCGATGGCATCCATCGAGGTGCGCGCGTAGCCGATGTCCATGAACAGCTCGCTCGCTGCCTGCAGTATCGCCTCGTGCTTGGTATCGCATTTCGGGCGTCCCACCCGGTTTTGTATAAGATTTTCTGAAATCAAACTGGACAGTTCCGTAATTAGTGCTACAATTAATCAAACTGTACGGTCTAGTATATCACAATTCCTCCAGATCCGGCATCCGCAAGCCGTCCCTTCTGGAGCACACAGGATGTCGAATCATGATGATCGAATCGCTTCTCGTCCCCCTTCGCCGCGCTCTGGCGGTGTCCGTGTTGGCTGTTCTGGCCGCGTGTGGTGCCCCAGAGGCTTCAGACCCGGCTCCCGCTGCGCTACTGGTAGCGCCATACACCGTCGCGCTTGAGAGCGAATACCTCACGGAGCAACGTTTCAGCGGCAGCGTCGAGGCCGGCAGGAGCTCGCAACTTGGTTTCGAGCTCGGCGGTGAGCTGGCTGACGTCAAAGTTGATGATGGTGCTGTCGTCAATGCCGGGGACGTACTCGCCAAATTGGATGACGCGCGGTTGATCGCTGCGCGTGATGCCGCGCAAGCCGCCTTGGATCAGGCGAGTGCGCAAGCGGCGCTTAGCGCGTCAACCTATGAGCGAATTTCCGGTGCGCGCGAGTTCGATGGCGTTTCTCAGCAGGAACTTGACGAGGCCCTGGAGCTCAAGCAGCGCACCGAAGCCGCGGAGCTCGCGGCTAAGGCACAGCTCGAACGGATTCTCGTGGACCTTAGAAAGAGTGTATTGAGAGCGCCGTATGATGCGTTGATCGTTACCCGTATGGCGGATGAAGGCCAGGTGCTCGGCGGTGGACAGCCGGTGCTCAGCATTCAAGAGCTCGCGGCTCCTGAGGTACGCCTAGCGGTCACCAGCGATGCGCTCGATCGTATGCAGGTAGGCGATCAACTCACACTGCGCGTGAATGGCGATGACGTTGAGGCCACGGTAACGGCAGTCGTTCCGCGACGCGACGCAAGAACCCGCGCCGTTGACGTCCGTCTACAATTACCCGAGCGCGCACCGGCACGGGTGGGTGATGTCGCAGAGCTCAAGTTCGAGTCCCTAATCGCCAGCGAAGGCTACTGGGTACCGCTCGATGCACTGTCCGAGGGCGCGCGCGGTGTTTGGCATGTACTCGCAATCAGCGAAGACACATCCTTGCTGGCGCGCGACGTGATGCTCGAGACGGGCGCGACCCATGTCCTCGAACGCCGGCCCGTCGAAATTATTCACTACGATGAGACCCGCGTGTATGTGCGAGGCGCGCTGCGCGATGGTGATGACATCGTTGCAGGTGGGCTGCAGCGGGTGGTTGCGGGCCAAGGCGTACGGATCGGCAACCCTGACGAGTACCTGACCGACGCATCGGTAGGACCGACGTCATGAGCGCACAAGGCAACCCTGGCGTCGCCCGGTTCGCCGAGGCGATGTACCGCAACCAATACCTGTTGTGGCTGACCATCATCATTATCCTGATGGCTGGCTCGGCGGCATTGAGTGGTCTGCCCCGGATTGAGGACCCACGCATCACCAATCGCTACCCGACAGTCATCACGGTACTGCCGGGTGGGTCCGCGGAACGGGTGGAGCTATTGGTTACCGAGAAGCTCGAGAACGCCCTCGAGGAACTATCGGAAATCAAGTTCATTCGTTCGACCTCACGCAACGGCATCTCGGTGCTTGCGATCGAATTGCAGGACTCAGTCGGGCCGGGCCAGAACGAACAAGTGTTCTCGAAAATCCGCGACAAGATTGCAGACGCCTCGGCAGAGCTTCCTGCCGGTGCGCTCGAGCCCGTCTTCGATGACAAGACCGAGGCCGTGGCGTTCAGTGTTTTGATTTCCATGCGCTGGACCCAGGATGATCGCGAGGCGCCGATGGGCCTCATGTATCGCTTGAGTCAGCAACTCGCTGACAACCTGTTGACGATCCCGGGCACGGATCTCGTGCGTTATTACGGCGCGCCTGAAGAAGAAATCTCGGTCACGATCGATCCGGATACGCTCGCTGAGATGGGACTTAGCACCAGCGATGTTGCCAGCCTCATCGCTGCGGGCGACCCGAAAGCGCCGGCCGGAGCACTGAGAAGCGATTCACGCGCCTTGTTGCTGGAAGTGGAGGGCGACTTTGAGTCGGTGGATCGCGTGCGACAAACGACGCTGGTACCCAACGCCCGGGGTGGTGCAATCACGCTCGGAGACGTTGCCACGGTCAAGCGAGAGTGGCTCGAGCCCGCCGATCAGATCGCTTACACCAATGGTGCGCGCAGCATTTTGCTCGGTGTGAGAACGTCCGGTTCAATCCGGCTGGATCAATGGGCAGAAGTCGCGCGCGAACGCATTGCCGATTACAACCGCACCCTCGGGGGCGGGATCGAAGCGACGATTGTGTTCGATCAGAGCGTCTACACCGAAGCCAGGCTCGCCTCGCTAAGCTCTAACCTGATGGCAGGCGCCATGGTGGTCATGCTCGTGGTGTTCGTCGGCATGGGGTGGCGTGCGGCGTTGATCGTCGGTTCTGCGTTGCCTTTGTCCGCTTCAATCACCGTGTTTGGGCTAGGCCCCGCCGGGCAGCAGATTCACCAGATGAGCATCTTCGGGATGATCGTTGCTATCGGTCTATTGATCGATGCGGCAATCGTGATGACCGATGAGGTCAAGAAGAAACTCGATGCGGGCAGTGAGAGAGTCGCTGCGCTACGCCACGCCGTGCAGCACCTGTTCACACCCTTGCTGGCGTCCACCTTAACGACCGTGCTCGGCTTTATGCCGGTGTTCCTGCTTTCCGGTGCCATGGGTGATTTCGTCGGTCCGATCGCGATTTCGGTCGTGATGGCCCTGATCGCCTCGTTCGTACTTGCTATCACCGTCATTCCGGCGCTATCGGCACAGTTCATCCGCCGCTGCGAGCCTGGCCAGGTGCGTCATTGGTGGAGTGACGGTGCCAGCAACCGCAAGCTGTCTGATCGTTATCGGGACCTCCTGCGGGCTGCGGTTCGCAGACCGTGGCTGACGGTCGCTGCCTGCATGGTATTGCCGATCTCGGGATTTGTTCTCGCCGGTACGCTGGGCCAGGAGTTCTTCCCTGCCGCGGATCGCGATCAGTTCGAGGTTCAGGTCTGGATGCCGCCCGGCACAGCCATCGATGCGACGGCGCGGCTGACACGCGAAATCGATGAGCGTTTGCTCGACGAACAGGGCATCACCGACGTGCATTGGCTGGTGGGTCACAGCTTCCCGACGGTCTACTACAACCGTGTCATGAAACGCCGCGGCGATGGCACCTACGCTCAGGCGGTCGTCTTCACCGACGATGTGCAGTCGGCCAAGGTGTTGACGCGGAAATTGATGTTTGAACTGCCTGATGCGTTCCCCGAGGCGCGGATCGTGGTGAACCCATACTCGCAGGGACCGCCGGTAGATGCGCCAGTCGGTTTGCGGATCGAGGGTCCCGATGTGAACGAGCTCGTTCGCCTCGGTGAAGAGGTGCGCAAGATCATGCACACCATTCCCGAGATCACGCAGACCTACGCGACCATCAGCAGTGGCGAGCCCGGATTGTCTTTTGTACCTGATGAGGTGGCACTGCGCGCCTCGGACCTGACGCTGGCACAGGTTGCCGGGCAGATGCAGGCAAGTCTGGAGGGACGTGTCGGTGGTGCTGTACTGGATGGTCGCGAGGAATTGCCGGTGCGCATTCGCTATCCCGCCGAATCTCGCGACACGGTATCGCGTGTTGCTAGCACCAAACTGATCGGCACGCAGGGTGCGGTCAATGCGCTCAGCGTTGGCGATCTTGAGTTACGACCTGAGTTTGTGAGTATCACTCGCGAGAACCGGGTACGTGCCAATCGCGTGTTTGCGTTCACCCGGCGCGATGCATTGGCGGTCGACGTGTCGAATGAGGTTCGTGCTCGACTGGATGAGGCTGGATTCGAATTGCCCCCGGGCTACAGGCTTCGTGGTGAGGGTGACAGCGACGCCCAGGCTGAGGCGATCGGCAAGCTGACCACCTATCTGCCGATTATCGGGCTGTTGATGGTGGCAACAATCATTCTGTCGTTCCGCAGCCTGCGGCTTGCGACGGTGATCGGCACGGTCGCGTTTCTTTCGGTTGGCCTTGGCATGCTCGGGTTGTGGTTGGGCGGTTACGCGCGCGGCTTTAATGCGGTTATTGGTGTCGCCGGTCTGATCGGCGTTGCGATCAATGGCACGATTGTCGTGATGGCCGCGATCCGCGCCGATGCAGGTGCCTGCGTTGGCGACTGCGAGGGCATCGTCGAACAAACGGTGGGTGCGACCCGCCACATTGTCTCGACCGTCTTCACGACCATCGGTGGTTTTGTACCGCTGATTCTGAGTGGTGGTGATTTCTGGCCGCCGCTCGCGGTGGTGATTGCCGGCGGCGTGGGATTCTCTATCACGTTGTCGCTGCTCTTTACGCCTGCGATCTACAGAATTCTCTGCCAGTGGGGTGAACGTATTGAACGGCCTTTACACGCCAGCGCGGTGACGACGACATGAACAGATTGAAGGTACTTTTGCCGCTGGCGGTGGCGCTCAGCGGGTGCACAGTGGGTCCTGACTATGCACGCCCTGAGTTTCCCGACGACGCACAGTGGAGTGAGCGCGTTACTGCGATCGAGTCCGGGACGGAACTGCCCATCGATTGGTGGCGGGCGTTTGATGACGAAGCCCTGGATGGCTATGTGCAGGCGGCCCTTGAGAACAATCGCGACCTTCGCGCCGCAATTGCTCGGATCGATAGTGCGTTGGCAGGCAGGGCAGCCGCCAACGGTGCTCGATTGCCTGCCTTGTTGCTGGATGTGCGTTACACGGAGTTCGAGCAGAGTATTGAGTCGCCGCAAACGGCGGGTCCATTGATTGAGGCGGGCATTGTTCCGCGAGATGGCTCGTTTTATACATCGAGCTTGTTGGCAAGCTGGGAGTTGGACCTTGCTGGCCAGCTCAGGCGGCGCGTTCAGGCGGCCGATGCGGCATTGGAGGCTCAGATCGCCGCCGCCGATGGTGTGGCGTTACAGGTTGCGGCAGAGACGGTAGCTGCTTATCTCGATTGGCAGGGTTTTTCAGCACGCGCGGCCATTGCCCAACGCAACGTCGACCTGCAGCGCGAGTCTTTGAAGATCATCCAAGGCAAGGTTCGCCTCGGGCTCTCGAGACGTCTCGATGAGACTCGAGCGCAGGCCGAGTTGGCGCGGCTTGAGTCGGTGATTCCGCAGCTCGACGCTGCGGCCGAGGCTGCCCGTCAGAGATTGGCTGCACTGACCGGCACGACCGCAGCGACGCTGCCACAGGAAGTGGCCGGAGCGTTACCGGAACTTCCCGAGAGCGTTCCTGTGGGGACACCTGCTGACCTTCTGCGCCGCCGGCCCGACGTTGTTGCGGCTGAGCGAATTCTCGCGCGCTCGGTAGCCGAGGTGGGCGCAGCGACGGCTGCTTTCTTCCCATCGTTATCGCTCACCGCCACCGGCGGCTTCGAAGCCGGTGAGTTTTCAACGCTAGGTGCTGGTGACGCTCGCACTTTCGGGATTGTCCCGTTCGTGCGCTGGCCGGTGTTTCAGGGTGGTCGTCTGCGCGCTGCACTCGATGCTGCCAATGCGAATGAAGCGGCTGCGCTTGCCGAGTACGAGCAAGCGGTTTTGGGTGCACTTGCCGATACGGAAAGCGCGGTTGCGGGTTACAACGGAGCGCGCAAAGCATCCGATGGTTTAAAACGTGCCGTCGATGCGGCGCGCGAGTCAGAGACGTTGGCGAGTAAGCTCTATCGTCAGGGCTTGACCGACTACCTCACTCTCTTGGATACGCAGCGCCAGCTCGCCGCGACCGAAGACGCCGAGCTTGCAACGTCGGTGGCGGCCGCTCAGTCTGCGGTTCGGCTCTATCGATCGCTGGGCGGTTCCTGGACTGCGATGTAGCGGATTTAGCGGTCTCGCAACGCGTCGGCCAGGGCGCTGAGTGTGCCACTGACCTCGGATTCGATCTTCAGGTTTGCGACATCATCGCCGCGGGTGACTCCGCGGTTGATGATGATTACGGGCTTGTCATCTTTCGCAGCGCGACGGACGAATCGCAGACCGGAAAACACCATGAGTGATGATCCGACCACCAGCAGGCCATCGGCCTGATCGACCATGTCGTAGGCGGCCTCAACACGCGGCTTCGGCACGTTTTCGCCAAAAAACACCACCTCCGGTTTTACGATCCCGCCGCATAGGTCGCAATCCGGAACAATGAAACTCGCGTAGTCGGCACCCTCCAGAATTGCATCTCCATCCGGTGCATCTCGAATGTCGACCACCGTCGCCTGCCAGTTCGGATTCGCATCGCGGATGCGTTGTTGCCATTCGGCTCGTGGCCATTGCGCGCCGCAGTTCTGGCAGCGAACTTCATCGAGCGCGCCATGCAGGTCAATCGCCTGACTGCCGGAGCGTTGGTGCAGGCGATCGACGTTTTGCGTGATGATGCCCGTGAGATGTCCGCCTGCTTGCATGTCGGCAAGTGCGACATGACAGCCGGTAGGTTGTGCTTTGGCCATGCGCGGCCAGCCGAGCATGCTGCGCGACCAATAGCGTTGTCGAACCGCTAGCTTCGCCATGAAGTCCGCGTACATCACCGGACGTGCGTGTTTCCACTCACCGTTCTCGTCGCGGTAATCCGGAATACCTGCACCGGTGCTGCAACCCGCTCCGGTAAGTACCGCGAATTTCGCCTGTTCAGGCCACAGGTTCAGGATGCGTGCAATGTCAGACATGGTTCATAGTCTTCAAGTCGATACGGCGGCCAGGTAACGCACGATGCACGGAGGCGCCATGGTCGGATTTCAGGCGGTCAGCCAGTTCGCCGCCGGCCTGGGGCTCTCCATGGACGAGCCACACCGGTGGCGCGTTGCCCAACGCGCCATACCATCGCGACAGGTCTTCAGCATCGCCATGCGCGGAAAGGCCACCGAGGGTATGGATGTTCGCAGCCACGCGGACGGTCTCGTGATGAATCTTCACGCGGTCGTGACCATCGACGAGTTTCCTGCCGAGCGAACCCGGAGCCTGAAACCCGACGATGACGACGTGGGTCTGCTCGCGCCATAAGTTGTGCTTCAGGTGGTGCAAAATGCGACCGCCGTTACACATGCCGCTGCCGGCGATGATGATGGCGCCACGTTCCATCCGATTGATCACGCGCGATTCGGCCGGCGTGCGGGTCAGGTGCAGTCTATCCAGCAACGGCATTTCATGTACTTCTTTGCGCAGCTGCGTTGCCTCATCGTCGTATAGATGTGGGTAGTCCCAGTACACCTCAGCCGCCTCGATCGCCATCGGGCTGTCGAGAAATACCCGCCACGCGGCGAGATTCCATGCATCGGCATGCATGGCCAGTTCATAGATCAACTCCTGGCTGCGACCGATCGCGAAAGCAGGGATGAGCACGTTCCCACCGTCGCGTTCGGCGGCTTTCAGGATCTCCCCCAACTCATCGATCGTCTCATCTCGACTTCGATGTTTACGCCCGCCGTAGGTGCTCTCCATCAAAAGGGCATCCACACCCTGAAGGGCTTCTGGGTCACGCAATATCGGTGTGTCGTATTGCCCGAGATCACCGCTAAACAGCAACTTACGCTTCGTGTCGCCCTCGCGAATGGTGACTTCGACGATGCACGAGCCCATGATGTGGCCGGCATCAAAAAATCGCACGGTGACCTCAGGTGTCACTTCAAACGCCTCGTGATAGCGGTGCCCCCGAATTTGTCGAACTGCGGCTTCGGCATCGCCTCCGTCGTACAGCGGTTCAATAAGCGGTTTCCGATGGCGGCGCCTGCGCCTGTTCTCGCGCTCAGCATCTCGTTCGCCGAGGGCGGCCGCATCGCCCAACAGCACCCGTGCAAGGTCTCGGGTTGCGAAGTGCGCGTGGATTGGTCCGCGGAAGCCGCGCTTGACCAAAAGTGGCAGTCGACCACTGTGGTCGAGGTGCGCATGACTTAAGACGACCGCATCAACCTCGGTCGCATCGAAGGGAAATGCGTCACGATTTCGCAATTCATTCTTGTAACTGCCCTGGATTAAGCCGCAATCCAGCAGGATTGTTTGTCCACCGACCCTAAGCACGTGGCAGGAACCGGTCACTTCTCCGGCAGCACCAAAAAACTCAAGCTGCATCAATGAGATAACCTGTTTCGTTTCGTGTCGCGCTGCGGTCGGTCATGCTGCTTCTGGTCCGGATACTTCAACTTGAGGTATCGCACTAGCCGATTTGGGTTCGAAAGCCGACGTTCGCGACTGTTTTTTACAAAATCTTTTTGATTTCATGTGATAACCGTCACGGACGACCTGTCGCCATTCACATACGGTGGCTGCCGTGGAGTCCAGATAATCGTCAGAAGCCCAAGCCAATGCTGAAAAAAATCCTCATTGCAATGATCGCGATGTTGATGGTGGTTTTGCTCACCGTATTGGTGCGCGAGTCGCGCGCCGTAGATGCGCAATTCTACCTCGACTACAGCAATTACGTGTCAGCGCTGCGCCAGAGCCAGCGGGATCACGAAACACTGGTTAGCACCCTGAGTGTATACGCGGGTGAGGCTCAAGCGTTGCCGGAGACTGTCGATTCGTTGACCGAGCGACTGGGCAGCGGCGTCGATGTCCTTCGGGCACCACCGCTTTCCATCCGTGATGATTCTGTCGCTCAGGCAGCGGCTGTCTATACCCGCAGCGTCGAGAAGTTACTGTCTGCAGTAAACAGTTTCAGCGATGTGCAGGCGCGGCTGGCGAGTGCTGCCGGTATCTTGCGAGACGATGGCCCGGGCATGGTGCGAGTACTGCGCCAGCGCGGCCAGGACGCGGCTTCCCAATCCCTGTTTGCTTTGACGGTTGATGTACTGGATTACGCGACCGGCAAATCCACCTTTGACCCCGAGTTGTTAAGCACGCGCCTCGACGCTGTCGTTGAAGCGGTGAACCAATCCGGGCGTGCGCCGGCTGGCCTCGGCGCCTTCGCTGATGCTGCACGCACAGTACTAAACACGCGCGGCGAGGCCATGACGATCCTTGGCGATGTCGACGCGGCTGCCTTCCCCGCAGCGGCTCAGCAGCTCTATGGCTCGGTATCGGCGAACAACGCGCGTGTCACCTCGCGCGCTGACCGTGCGCGCCTGCTGCTTGGCGGTGTCGCGGGCTTGATGCTACTGCTGACCGGGTTCGCACTGATTCGTCTGCGACAGAGTAACGAACAGCTTAACGACACCAACGCCGAGCTTGAGCAATTCAATATCTCCCTGGAGGAGCGCGTTGCTGAGCGCACGCGCGAGCTGTCTTCAGCCTATTCCGAGCTCAAGGAATCGCAGATGCAGTTGGTGCAGGCGGAGAAAATGTCATCTCTCGGTGAGTTGGTTGCGGGCATCAGCCACGAGATCAACACACCGTTGTGGTATCTGCTCAGCAACACCACTCTGATCAAAGAGCGGCTCTCGAGCTTCAATCAGTTTGTCGCGATCACCGACGACATGTTGGCACTGCTGCGTGCCGGCGGCGCGGACAAGGACGCCTTCGTCAAACAGCTACGGCGTCTCGATCAGGCGTTGAACAACGAAGGTCTGAGAGATGATCTCGAGGAATGTAACGATTTGCTCGATGACTCGTCCGAGGGTCTGGAGCAGCTCTCTGAAATGGCGCAGTCGCTGAAAGATTTCAGCCGTCTGGATCGCGCGGCGACGGATAAGGTCAACCTTAACGACGGCGTCGACCGTACGCTCGTGATTGCCAAGAACGTACTGAAAGGCGGCATCGAAGTTCGCAAGAACCTGGGTGACCTGCCTCCGGTAACTTGTTCGCCCAGTCAGATCAACCAGGTCCTGCTCAATCTGATCAAGAACGCTGCGGACGCCATGGGCCGGGACGGTATCCTGACCATTACCACCTGGGCTGAGGCCGATTCCGCCTTCATCAGTGTCAAGGACACCGGCGAAGGCATGGACGAAGAAACGCTGTCGAAAGTGCGCGATCCCTTCTTCACGACCAAGGAAGTCGGCAAGGGAACCGGCCTCGGTCTGTCGATCAGTCAGAAAATCATTGACGCGCACGACGGATCGTTGGACATTCAATCAGAACTCGGGAAGGGATCTACATTCACGATTTGCCTGCCGGTCGGAGGCGACGCCGGCATGAGCGACATGGCTCGTGAACTCGAGGAACTGGAAGCATTCACTGAAGCGCTGGAATCCGGTCAACTGACCGGGGAAGAGGGTGACCTCGAGTATCCGGCCGAGCAGACAGCATAGGGCGTACGGCAAAAGATGGCTTTGACGCAGGCAAGTGAACAATTGAGCGGAGGCACGCGACAGCGTGATCCTTCGCAAAAACCTCGAGTCGTCTTCGTTGACGATGAGAAGCGGGTGCTCAACGCAATGAAAGCGTTGTTCCGCCGCGATTATGAGTTATTCCTGACCACATCTGGTAGCGAAGCGATTCAAATGTGTGTTGAGCACGATGCAGATGTCATCGTCGCTGACCAGCGCATGCCAGAGATGGAAGGTGTCGAGGTGCTGGGCGCTGTGCGCGAGCAGGCGCCTCGAACGATGCGGATTCTCCTGACTGGGTATGCGGATCTCGATGCTATCGAGGGCTCCATCAACGTTGGTGAGGTCTTCCGGTTCCTCTCCAAACCCTGTCCGCCTGAGCATCTGCGCGCGACGATTGAATTAGCGGTCGAAGCATCGGATGCGCCGATCCTCGCCCCAACACCCACGGACTTTGCGGAAGCGCCAGCAGCGCCAGAGCCCGAGAACGATGAAGTTGAAGCGACGGATACAACGCCGGATGCTTCGATCGGCACGCAGGGCAAACCTCTCGGTCGCCGTAAAGGGCCGTCACTGATTCCGGCAATGCTGGCTGCACGTGGCAAGAACGCAGAGACCGTGCCAGAGCCAGAGCCCGTCGAGGAAGAGACCGCCGAGCAAGGCACCGCATCTACCGGTGAGCAGGTCATCCTGTCTGGTGACAGCGTCCAACATGGCACCAGAAGTGATGCGTTCCGCGACATGGAAGGCGTCGGCGTGGTCGTGTTTACGCTCAGCGATGATTTCTTTGCGGAGGTCAAGCACACGCTCGGTAGCCGCTACAAGCTCTACCACGCCAACCGCCTTATCAAGGTGCTCGAGCTGATCATGCAGCGCAAGGCCGGTGTGTTGATTTCCGAAGTGAGTAGTGAAGGCTCAGTCCTGCGCAAAGTGCTCAACAAATTCAAGCAACACTTGCCAGAGTTGATCGCAATCGTGATTAGCGATGATCGTGATGCTGCTGAGATGATTTCGCTGATCAACCACGGCCAGGTGTTCCGATACATGTCCAAGCCGGTTGCTCACGACCGACTGTTGCAAAACGTGAATGGCGGTGCACTGCGGCACCTGCAGATGCGGGCAGATCCGAGTCTGATTCCTCGTATGCAGGTGGAGACGAGCGACGAGCTGGATCGCGTTAAGGCAGGTGCGTTTGATACCGTCATTGATCGGATTAAGTCGCTCGGCAAGTTTTGGCGAAGGAAATAGCGACAGAGTCCGATGGCAGTCACCGGTGAACAAATGGAAGATCTGGAACAGTTTGAAGCGGATCAGCCCAAGCGGTCGTTTGATACACCGTTGTTGATCGCTGCGTTGGTGGTCGCCGGCGCGATGCTGGCGTATTTCTTCCTTGGCAAAGACTCTGCCGTTATCGAGTCTGCACCGCCGGCGGTGGTTGAGGCGACCCCCGAAGAGGAACAGATCCAGGCCGTGATCGCATCTGAGTCTGTGGCCGATGAATTGCTGACTCGCGCACGCCTCGCTGTCGAGTCTGGCATGCTCGCCGAGCCATCCAGCAGCAACGCACTCTATTACTACTCGCTCTACCTCGAGCAAAACCCGGAAGATGCGGAAGCAATGCAGGAACTCAGTTCCGCCGCAGACGCAGTAGGTCAACAAGTGGCATCCGCTGTCGGCAGTCGCGATTGGGATCGCGCGACCTTCCTGGTTGAACAGATCCGCAATGCCGGCGCCGACTCCAGTGCCGTTGAGTCTTTCAGATCCGATCTTGAAGCCTATCGGGTAGAGCAGGCCGATGTTGCCTTGGCTGCTGCCCAACGGGGTGACGAGGCGGGCGCGAACGCTGCGTTGGACGAACTCGCGGGTCTGCCGAGGGCTGAGGCTACCGCATTGCTGGAAACGCGTTCAGCGGTGCGCGATGCATTGGTCGCTTACCGGGTCGAACAACAAGCGGCAGCCGAGGCAGCGGCCGCCGCTCGCCGCGCTGAGCAGCAACGCGCTGCAGCGGCAGCCACAAGAAACACTCCCGAACCTGCAGCCGTGCAGGTCGACCCTCTGGATGAAGTCCGAAACGCCATCCAGTCCGGACAGCTGGCGGGTGAGGCGGGCGCCATCGCACTATTCGAAGCGGTTCCGGCGAACGCTGTTGGCCGTGCCGAAGTGCAGAACGATCTGGCGGGCGCACTAGCGAATCTCGCTCGCGATGCTGCGGCGGCTGGTGATCTTCGCGAGGCGGAGCGCCTGCAAGGCCAGGTTGCGAACTTCGACTCGGCTCAGGCTGGTGCGCTTCAAGAGGCCATTGATCGGGCTTACATTGAGCTCGCGGTCTCCGAAACGGTGTCGGCAGCGACGTTGCGCAGAACACGAGCC
>JBCCKF010000007.1:0-220196 GCA_039027435.1 Pseudomonadota bacterium
ATAACACCCATTGAGCAAGCCCTTGTAGGAAAACTTGGCACTTTCGATAAGTCTGAGTATGAACATCTTGAAACCCCTCCAGCGGAATGGTTGAGCAAGTCATATGATCACTGGGTTTTGAGTGTACGTTTTGAGGCGTGGCGAGACGGACGTCGTTATATTGTTGATGGGCCCGTGGTTATCAAATTCGACGGCGCGATTGTCTGGCAATAATCCGGTGGCCGCTCCTGGCCGGTAGCGATAACCAACGTGACAAAACAAGAGCAGAAATACCGGCGAATCGAGGAAATGAAGGAGCGGATTCGGAAAGAGCAATCGGAGAAGCTACTCGAACGCTACAACTCCGGCTACATGGGAAATGAGGGTCAAATAGCACATCGTGAGGTTCTTGCAGAGCGTGGCGACTGGCCTACTGGACTGAACGATCACGACGAGAATTGACCGTTCCCTTTTGGCTGTGGACCGACGTCTAGACCTCTTTTGCTACGATTACAGTCACCGACCCTTTGCAGTCGTTCCTAATTGGCACCGCAGAAGATCAAATATGGGGATACTCGCCGACCTTTTTGTAGCTACACCGCCTGAGGCTGCGGTTTATGAAGAAACGCTTCTTCGCGATTTTGCAGCAGCAGAAGAGCAATATGATCCGGTTCACTTTCGCGACCTAACTGACCTGAATTTTTCCATTCTTTGGGCGATGCTCGCGGACGAGGAATTGGACTTGAAGAAGCATGCGCTGACAACGATAAGACTCGAAGAACCAGGCGAGACATGGCTCTTCCGTTTTCCACATCCGTTCTGCGAGAAGCTTGCCGCATTGTCTGATGAAGAAGTACGAAGCGTGTCTCAAGCGTGGGCAGCGACTGAGGAATTGACCCGCGACCGGTGGGCGGTCAATGACGTTTTACCAGTGGTTGAGCGACTTCGAGAGTTGTCGAAGCGGGCGATCAATTCTGACGATGATCTATTCCTTTGGGGCTCGCTTTGATTCATTCACGACCGGCTGCTCCTGGCCGATCCCGGCAGCACGTAGAATTACCGGTTCGTGCACGAAGTGGTGACCCGGAACACCAGTGGACAATCGTAAAGTAGTCAAGAATTGGCACACTCGGATACTCGAAGAGTGTCAGGAGCGCCTTGGTCGAAAGCTGACGTCTTACGAAGAGCGTTTCGTCACGAGCCGCGGTGGTTTCATAGCTCTGGAAGTGATTGAGGATACTGTGAACTCGATGCGCGGCGCAGAGCTGGAAGCCTATCTGAACTCAGAGAATGAGTAGCACGTCAATGAGCGCTACAGGCTGACTCCTGTGGTACGCAGAATGGCTGCTATCATCACGTCTATCGAACGAGAGCGGATCCGCCCCAATCGCGGCGAATAAACGTAGATTCCAATGAGCAACTTTCTTCAAGTGATTTTTCCTTACAAGTACGAAGGTGTTTGGGTCTTTGATGACGAATCGAAGTCGTTGGACAAAGAACCGTTCGTTTTTGGAGCTGATGACATTATCGATTGGATGGTCGCCGATATCTCGGACGCCAGTGCTGGATTCAAATTGCTGTTCTCCCATGGGCAGTTTCCGGGCTACCAGGCTCACGGAGAGTGGGTGAGAGAGGAGATGGAAGGCAACTGGTACCGCTTGGTCGAGCATGACTTGGAGGGCTGGCTCTGTCCGGCGTTACTAAAGTACTTCGACAGCCCCCCACATAACATCTACGCGAAGGCTGAAGCCAAGACCGAATAGTGGCGGCTCCTGGCCGGATCGAGAAACCAACCAGACGTCCGCTATACTTGCGGCTGATGCCCCAAACCGAACGTGCAACGTTTTCTCACCAACCTACCAATGATCGTAGAAATTCCCACCAAGAGCGGTGACAACCAGAAATTCATGTTGGCCCTTAGTAGCCTGATCGCCACAATGGTTGCCGAGAAAGAGCCAACTGATTTGTACGTGACGAGAATCAACAAGTGGCTCGGCTATTCGGGAAAGGGACGCGTAGAGTTTGAAGGTTTCTGGCCGATTGATACGGCACTTGACCCGATATGGCGAGACAAACTCACGTTTCCTTCGTTCAATCCCAAACAAATCGGTCAACAATTGTATTGGCGACGAAGTGACGACGGGACTTATGGGGGAACCGATGACCCAAGGTGGATTTACAAGCGGAAGTTGCAATCCAGTGCGGGCAATCTCAATTACAGGGTAGTCGAGTTTTCAGAGTCTGGTCTGTTTGTCTGGTTCACTAGTGATACCGAGACCAATGCGCACGGAAGCGTGATGGTCTATCAGGTCAATGGACAGGGCGTTTCTGGATGGTTTGCATCCTTTCGGCAGGACAGCGACTGGATTGTCGACAGAACGAAGGGAGTCGACAAGAGAGTTGTCGAAAATTGGTTTCCCATCTGTTGAGTTGACCGTCTGCTTCATGGCCGAATGCCGAAACTCGCTCTCGCACCGTGTGGAAGGCTGGTGTGGAAAATAGCTGCCGTTAAGCGACGAAACGGTCATTAGGGTTTAACCCCACTAGCGTGGTCGCCAGCTTGACCCAGTTTGCCGTTGCCCAGTGTTCAAGACCTGAGAAATCTATGGCGTCCGTCGCCCGCCCGGCAAAACCTACACGGTCGCATGATAGGCTCTTGGCCGTAGAAGTTCACAAGGTATTGCGATGCGCGTAGCGATATATGCCCTCGTCGTTGGACTGGCCGTTTCGGGATCTCAAACACACGCCGATTACGACTACTTCTCCGCACAGCGAAAGATGATCCGCAATGGGGTCCAGGCCGTGTTGACTTGCAACGGTCTGTTCACCTCGGAGCGGTCGTTGGAGCAGGTGCGGAGCGAGGAGCTTGCCTATCTGACCCAGGAACGTTTCGGTGGACCGGTAACCGAGAGCATAAGGATCGATCAGACCGCTCGCCTGGTCAGCATCGGCGGTGGCAACGACGGCCCGAGAATCACTGCAGTTTTTCGAGACGGCATTGGCTGTGTGGTCATGGCACCTGATCAAACGGAAGCGGATATCTCTGACCTACCGCAGCTGTCACACACGCGCACGGATCGTTCCGATATCGCTTGGCCAATGGGCGATAAGGTTGACCCGATCGTTCTGCCCCCGACGGTCGACGCGGAGCGACTGCAAGCTGCCTCCGATGCGATTTTTGCACCCGAGCGCGACAACCAGATCACGCTGAGCTTACTAGTCGTGCACGATGGAAAAATCATCCATGAGCGCTATCGAGATGGCGTCGACCGCAACACGAGGACCCGGACATGGTCGACCGCGAAGAGCATAGCCGTCACATTGATCGGCATGCTGGTCGACGAGGGCAAGCTGGGATTGGATGAACCCTTACCTATCGAATGGTTACCCGAGCAACCGGACCCGACGAACGAGGCGCGCACCAACATCACACTTCGCCACGTTCTCAACATGTCGAGTGGTCTGCTGCCTGTCGACAGCTTCAACCTCGAGTATGCAACCGGTTCCGGGCTTGCCTATTGGGCCGGGGCGAGTTCGATTGACGGTGCACGCAGACGCGGATTGGTGCGCGAACCTGGCAGTCACTGGGACTACGAGAACTACGACACGCTGCTCGCCGTGTTGGCGATGAAAAAAGCACTGGGGAACGAAGCGGCCTACCACGAGTATCCGCGCAAGGTGCTGCTCGAGCCTCTCGGCATGCAGAACACCCTACTGAGCACCGACCGATTCGGCGACTTCATTCTGAGCAGCCAGGTCTATACCAATGCACGCGACCTCGCCCGCTTCGGCTTGCTCTATCTAAACGATGGCCGCTGGAGCGATGAGCAACTGGTCTCGAAAGACTGGATAGACTTTGTCCGAACACCTGCCCCGTCAACCAAAGACCGGGGCAATTTCTACGGTGGTCAGTTCTGGTTGGTGCCCGATGAGCGAACAGACGTACCGAGCGACGCATACGCGACTGCAGGAAACCGTGGGCAGTACGTCATCATCATCCCATCGCATGATCTCGTGATCGTTCGTCGCGGACTCGACTTCGCCAGTCCGCACATGAATCGATGGGATATCACCGCCAGTATCCTGGGGGCATTTAAAAGTGAATAGTCAAATGCCGGCAGTTCAAATACAGGCGGCGAGAGTTGCGGGCACAGCATTGTTGCTGAGTATCGTCGTAGGTGTTGTGACAGTGATATTTGTCACCGCCGGTATCGATATCAACCTGTCGGCCGATGTACAGGCGGTCGCCATCAACATGCTCGATGCAGAGCAACGGCTGCGCGCCAAAGCCTACCTTGCGATCCTGACATTCCTCCTCGAGGTCACATTCTCGATTGCGATCCTGCGAGTCTTGTTCGCGCAAGACGCGGTGCTTGCGTCGGTCAGCGCAATCAGTGGCATCGCCGCCGCGTTGTGTTCTCTGATCGGCGGTATGGCCGCTTTGACCATCGCTGAGCTGCTTAGCGTACCGGTTACCGACTCGCTGGCTACAGAAACCAGACTGAACTCAATCAAGACACTGATCACAGGCGAGTACACGACGTTCCACATGGGCATTATTATCGGCTCGTTGGGTAAGGCTGGCGTCTTCTTCTTGCTGCTGAAGCGTCGCCTCGTGCCCACGGTACTTGCGGGATGGGGTGTATTTGCTTCGCTATTTGTCGCCACGACTGTCGTTGCACGTGACTTCATAGCAGTCCTTGCGAACAACTCTGTGACGATGGCCTTTATCCTCTGCAATCTGATCGCACTGGTCTCGTTGAGCCTCTACCTCACCATTCGCGGCATCCGGGTTTCGCCATGAGTATTTTCGAAAATCCGATGTCATTGATACGACGTTCACACGTGCTTGGCTTTTCTTTGCTGATGGCCATCGGATCGATTCTGCCGATACCTGTACAAGCTCAGGAAGCGAGCACGAAGCGTCAGATCGCAATCACTTTCGACGATGCGCCCCGCCCGTCCGGTGCCCTGATGAGCAAAGAACAGCGCACCAAAATGCTCATTGATGCGCTGGCAAGCTCCGACACAAAAGCCATGTTTTTCGCAACAACGAGTAATCTCGAGAAACAAGGAGCGGAGGGTTCAGAACGACTCGAGCAGTACCTCGAAGCGGGCCACAGCATCGCCAACCATTCGCATTCGCACGCTTCGGCCAACCGTACCGAGGCGGAGGTCTTTCTGGCGGATATTCAAACCGCGGAAGCGACACTGGCAGCGTATTCGGGGTATGAGCGCTTCTATCGATTCCCATACCTGCACGAGGGCAATACGCGCGCAAAACGCGATGCCATTCGTACCGGACTCAATGACATGGGGATGCGGGCCGGCTATGTCACGATCGATAACTATGACTGGTATCTACAGGCATTATTCAGTGAGGCAGTTAAGGCGAATCGACCTGTCGATCTGAATGCGTGGCGTGAGCTTTATGTGGAAGTGCTACTGGGGGCTATCGAGTTCTACGACCAGATCGCTGTCGATACTATCGGCAGGTCTCCTGCGCACGTACTGCTGTTGCATGAGAACGAACTGGCTGCATTGTTCGTGGATGATCTGATCGAGGCACTGCACGCATCGGGGTGGGAGACCATCACCGCACAAAATGCTTATGACGATCCGATTGCAGAGATTGAACCCGACACCATGCTTCTTGGCCAAGGGCGTGTCGCTGCCATCGCATCTGAGCGCGGACGACCCTACACCGCGCTGATTCATCCACTGGAAAGCGAAGCCGCGCTGCGCGCTTTGTCGGTCAACCGAGGTCTGGTCGGACTCGCGCCCGGAGCCTATTTGGAACAAACCCCGCCCGGCCTGACACCGAAGGTATTTGCGCCCGGGGTCATCTCTCTGGCCGATCGCTATGAATATGGGTCGGTGTTTTCGCCCGATGGGCGAGAGATGTTTTTCGCGGTGGCCAACGAGGGTCGCGGAGAGATCTTCGCGACACGCAACACTCGCGGCGGTTGGGAAACGCCGACGCGCATCTTGTCTGATCCGCAGCATTCATTCGCCGATCCGTTCCTGAGTCGCGATGGTACGCGCCTGTACTTTATCTCCACTCGCGCAAGCAGTGACCCGGAGAATCCAAACTACGACTTGTATTTCGTCACGCGACAAGGGCGTCAATGGAGTGAGCCGCAGGCGCTATCTGGGGAGGTCAATTCCGAGTTCAATGAGTACTACGTGTCGTTCAGCGATACTGGGGAGATGGTCTTCGCCAGTAATCGGAGCGGCAGTACTGACTCCGACTTCGACATGTTCATTACGACGCCCGATAGCTCGGATATAGAAATACTCCCGGGACGCGCCAACACCAAAGCCTATGAAGCAGACCCGTTTATTTCGCCGGATGGCAGCTACATAATTTTTGGATCAACACGGATCAAAGGGCAGGCGCGCGACCTTTACGTAACGTTCCGTCAAGCGGATGGGACCTGGTCTCGAGGCGTATCTCTCGGTGACCGCATCAATACCGAAGGTATCGAATTCTGTCCATTTGTAACCCGAGATGGTCGATTCCTGTTCTATACAAGCAATCAGGAAATCTACTGGGTCGACGCTGCCATCATCGACCTCGCTAGGGAGTCTCTACAGAGCGCAGGTGACTGACCCCGCCCACCTTTACATACGCTTCGAAGCCTTCGCCGGTAACGGGCGAGAATTCACCGCCCGGAGGTATTCGCAGCCAGCTACCGGGATCGAATCGCTCACCGGACTCAGTAAAACTGCCCTTCAGCACGAACACCTCCGCGCCATCGATGAACTTTCGCGTCACGGGCTCTGTGTTGGGTCGCCATCGCTCGATGACCGTTTCGTCGGGAAAATTCGGATCGGAATAGAGCAGTTTTTGTTCGACACCCGGCGCCACTGACCGCCATTCAAGCTCGGCAACAGGAATCGCATGGTGTGCGCGCCCCTCACCAGAATACTGGCGCAACTTGACCAGTAGTACGCAGCCAGGCTCGGAGGAAGGCGCGTGTCGAAATCCCTCAGGGTTGAGTAAGTAGGTGCCCGCTGGCCAGTCTCCCTGATGATCGGAAAACACCCCTTCAAGAACGAGAATCTCTTCGCCCTCCGGGTGATCGTGCTCCGGGAAACTGGAGCCGGGCTCATAGCGTACGACCGACGTTACCTGGCCGGCCTCAAGGGGCCCGACTAGGTGCAATCGCTTACGCCACACCGTACCACTGGGGCTTGCCGCCCATTCCATGTCTCGAGTGTGCATGGACGCACGAGCCGAGAGGTCGCCATTCATTTCGTGAGACATCATGATCCTTATCCTAACCTGTACCGATCAATTCGCCCGTCACAATAAAACCGAGGGTCATACACACAACAAGCAAAGCGCCCGTCAGTCGCGGTGGCACCGATCGCGAATGCAAGAACAAATCCGAGTGCTGTTTTGGTATTCATCCGTCAAACTCGGGGTTACGCCGTCCGCTTTGGCGCCAAGAGATGTCTCACCGCCGGTGGCTCCGGGGCCTCGTGGAGCGCTCGCACTGCACGCTGAAGTTCCTGGTCATGAACAGTTACACGCTCATGCTGACGCAGATGCTCATTCCAGCTCGAAACGAGAAACCACTCAACCCAACGTTCGGGGTGCTCCACATCCTGGTAAACACCCCAGTCGTAAGCACCGTCTCGATAACGCTCGCCGGACAGCTCGTGAATGGCGGCTAGAAACTCATGCGATTTTGACACGCTGATCGAATACTCGATGGTGATCATCACCGGCCCGCGATCCTCTGCCTGCGAGATGTCTCGGGAGACCGCCGGTGCCGGCCAATATGACGAAGGACTGAGGTCGAGCTGTTCACCCTGACCAAGCTTCGAAGACCAGGTCAGAGGAATCGCCAACAACGCACCAATGGCTGAGACAATCAACGCCAGGTCCACGGAAGTCGCACCCGCGACCTGACCCCACAGCGTCGAACCGATCGCCATCGACCCGAAGAACACCATCATGAACACAGCAAGGCCACGCGCGCGAACCCAGTTTGGCAGCGCGGTTTGCGCCGAGATGTTCAGGCTGGTCAGAACCGCAATCCAACCCAGTCCGCCGAGGAAGGCAGCAGCAACCGCCATGTGGAGCTGGGAGATCAATGCAAGGAGCAGCATGGCGGATGCGGTCACAACAACACCCATCGCTGCGACAAGATTGGTGTCCAGCCGATTCCTGACTTTGGGCAACATCAGCGCACCGAATACCGCACCGGCACCAATCGCTGTGAGCAACACCCCGTACAGTTGTGCACCACCGCCCGGAGTGGCACGTGCGACCAATGGCAAAAGCGACCAATAGGCGCTGGCAAATACGATAAAGCCTACGGCACGGATCAGCGTTGCCTTCAAAGGCGCATTGTGAGCAGCATGACGAAGACCCGTCATCATCGCAGCGCCTAGTGGTTCGGGTGGCAACGCGGCGCGCTTGACCGCGGGTCTTCGCCACATCAAGAGCGGGACGACAATCAACACATGACTCACCGCATTCAACGCGAAAGGTGCAGCCAAACCAACGGTCGTTATCAGGAATCCTGCGACCGCAGGGCCGATTGCCCGACTGATATTCAGACCCATGGAGTTCAAGGCGATAGCAGGCTTGAGCACGTCCCGTGGTACGAGCTCCGGCACGATCGACTGCCACGCCGGCCCCATGAATGCCGCGCCTGTACCAATCACGAACGTATATACAATCAACAGCACGGGCGTCACGCGCTCGAGGGCAACCAACGCGGCAAGTGACCCGATGACCGCGACCAGCATCAGATTGACAGTGACGAGCAGTTTTCGCTTGTCGATGCGATCAGCGAGTGTTCCAGCGAACAGTGCAAACAGAAAGATCGGTAGGGTCGTCGCCGCCTGCACGAGAGTGACAACCTCCGGCCGGGGGTTGAGCGTGGTCATTAACCACCCCGCGCCGACATCGTGCATCCATGTGCCGATATTGCTGACGAGGGTTGCTGTCCAAAGCAGCGCAAACGCGCTGTGACGGAATGGTGCCCAGGCAGATGTGCTCGCCGCGCCGCTCATCAGAAAGCGAAACAGGAGCAGCCGAGTGCGCCCCAGAATGCGTGGGGGCCATCGGCCAGCACTTCGCCGTCACCGCCAATGTTTGCCACACCACCATTGCGGATCAACATCGCCTGTACCTCGGGTTGTACAGGGTCCAGCGTGGTGATCTTGCCGTTGTGGAGAATCAAGTCGGTCATGTCATGCCTCATCGGATGAGTAGAAACCGCCGAAGGCCGCGACGGGCGACCATGCAGGTTGAATATCGGGCAGGCCTGGCGCCAGCGCAGCAAAGCGATCCGAGCCGTGGACGATCGCACCGTTCATGATGGTCAAGTCGCTCTCAATCTGACGAACCTCTTCATCGTCGACCTTTAGGTATGGCGCATTCAGTACAGCCAGGTCAGCGAACTGTCCGGGTTTGATCCGACCTTTAAGCACTTCTTCCTGACTGAACCAGGCAGACCCCACCGTGTGGTGGAAGAGTGCCTCGGTCCGCGTGAGTTGTTGCGACTCGTCATGTAGTTGCGTGCCACCGATGCTCCTGCCGGTCGTCGCCCAATAGAGCGTATTCCAAGGGTTGTAGCTGGCAACGCGTGTCGAATCCGAACCGAGCCCAAGCGGCACACCTGCGTTGATGACGTCACGCAACGGCGGTGCACGACGTGTCATTTCTTCACCGTAACGCTCGAGAAAATATTCTCCCGCATAAGCCATCCGTGCCTGCATCGCCATACCACCACCGAGCGCTCGGATACGTTGCAGCGTAGGTGGCAACATGGTCTCGCCATGGTCGATGGCCCAACGAATACCCGCGAACCCGAGACGACCTTCTGCAACCTCAAGGCCATGAGCCTCTTCGAACACATCAAGGATATGGTTGATCGACTCGTCATAAGTCGCATGGATTCTGAGCGGCCAGCGGTTCGCCAACAAATGTCGCGTGACATCGATCAGTTGCGATCGCCAGCCAGGGCGCGTCGTGATATCAGGTCGGTTATCGAGGAAGTTCTCATAGTCGCCCGCTGCCCAGGCAAGAAACTCACCACCACCACGAATGATGTAGGCGTTCATGATGCCTTCGGCACGATTCGCATTGACCTCGAAGTCGAGCGTCCATCGCTGGAACTCTTCCAGCTCCCGCCCCTTAGCTTGCGGGAACAGATATTTGGAAATCCGTACGGGCAGTTCGCCGGTCTTGGCAAGCGCTGTCGAGCCGGCGTAGTCCTCGGGAAAGTGATGGCCACCGCCACCAGCGTCGATCACGCTGGTGAGCCCGAACCGATTGAGTTCGCGGTAGAAGTGGCGTGTCGAGATTGCCTGATCCGCCGAGGACATAGGCGGCAATGCGCCGATGGTGCCATACAGCAAATCAGGGTTCGGTTTGGCGTGGATGATGGCACCACCATCGTCCGTAAATTCATAAGCCGTGCCAAACGGCGTCTTGGTCTCCGTGGATATGCCAAGCTTCTTTACCGCCGCGGCGTTGAGAAAACCCTGGCTGTACAGAAACAGAACATACACCGGGGTGTCGGGAGCGGCCTTTGTCAGTTCAGCGGGGGTTGGCATACGTCGCTCAGCGAACTGGTAAGGCGACCAGCCCCCAATCACGCGCACCCAATGCCCTTCCGGTGTGCTTTGCGCCTGCTCGCGTAATCGATTCAAGGCGGTTTCCAGGCTCGGAATACCATCCCAGCGCAACTCCATCGCATAGAAACGACCCGCGCGGGTCGGGTGCATGTGGCTATCGTTCAACCCCGGAATCACCGTTCTGCCATCAAGCGAGATGACTTCTGTGCTGCGATTACGAAGTGACATGACATCACGTACATCGCCGACTGCCTGAATCAATCCGTTTCGAATGGCAACCGCTTCGGCTTGCGGGCGCGTCGGGTCAAGCGTGAGGAAATCTCCGTCGGTCAGGATCAGTTCAGGTGCCGGGTCCACAGCGTATCCGGGCATGCTCAAGAGTCCGGTCAACCCGGCACCGACAGCGGTGGTATCCCTGAGAAATCTACGCCGCGTTATCGACGGCGAACGAGTGTGGCGATCGTTCATGCTGAACTCCGAAGAAATTCGTCACCTCGAATCGCACATCTTCATGACGTGCGATCCGAGGCAACACCGTTTAGTGCGTCACTGAATAGGGGGACGATCAGGAACGACGCACCATTACGTTAGGTACTCAGGCTGCGACAGGATCGATGACCTTGCCGTGTTCCGTGCGCTCAGGTGCGCCATGCACCATGGTGTAGGCATAGTCCACACCCATACCGTAAGCGCCGCCGTGCTCCTTGATAATGTCCATGAGACCGTCGTAGTGCTCACGTCGCGCCCAGTCGCGTTGCCATTCGAGCATGGTCTGGATCGTGGTCATCGGTACCACGCCCGCCTGAATCATGCGCTGCATCGCGTTGTCATGCGCTGCAACCGAAGTATCGCCAGATGCATCAGCAACCATGTAGATTTCGTAGCCAGCATCAGCCATCGCGGAGAACGCGAACATGTTGTTGCAGATCCCGGTCCACAACCCGGAGACGATGACTTTCTTTCGACCGTTAGCCGCCAGCGCGCCGCGAACTTTCTGATCATCCCAGGAGTTCATCGATGTACGTTCGAGAATGTCCTTTTCAGGGAAAACCGCGAGCAGCTCGGGGTAGGTGTAGCCGGAAAATGCGGTCGTCTCGACCGTCGTGATGGTGGTCGGAATGTCGAACAGTTTCGCGGCTTTGGCCAATGCGACGGTGTTGTTCTTCAGGGTCTGACGATCAATTGAATGAACACCAAATGCCATCTGCGGCTGATGGTCAATAAAAATCAATTGTGAGTTCTGAGGTGTCAGAAGTTCAGGCTTGTTGGTCATGAGTGACTCCGTGGGGACGAAAGTGGTTTGTTAAGAAGGTCGGCGCGACAAGTGCCGCGCCGACAGGTTGAGAAGTGCTTAGGACTGCAGTTGACGGCCCATGTCGAAGAGCAGAACTTCAGCATCTTCAACACCATCGATCTCGACAGGTTGTGGGCCCGTCACCGAAACGCCGTCTCCCGCTTTCAGGTTCTTGCCGTTAAGGCGCACTTCACCGCGTGCGACTTGCAACCAGCCAAGACGGTTCTCTGCAAGCTGATGTGTCACTGAGTCGCCACGTGCAAGCAAGCTCGCATACAGATCAACGTCTTGGTGAATGGTCACCGAACCTTCGCGACCATCGCGAGATCCAACCAACCGCAGTTGGCCTTGTTTCTCTTCAGCCGTAAACGCTTTCTGCTCGTAGCTAGGCTCCAGACCATTGGCTTCCGGAATGATCCAGATCTGCAGGAAGTGAACAGGATCGGTCTTCGATGCGTTGTACTCGCTGTGACGCACGCCTGTGCCCGCGGTCATACGCTGCACATCTCCCGGCCGGATAATCGATCCAGTGCCAAGGCTATCCTTGTGCTCAAGTGCCCCGTCCAGCACGTAGGAAATGATCTCCATATCGCTGTGACCGTGGGTTGCGAAGCCTTGCGCAGGCTGGACTTTGTCTTCATTGATGACTCGCAACGGACCGAAACCCATGAACTGGGGATCGTAGTAGTGGCCAAACGAAAAGGTGTGGCGGCTGTTCAGCCAGCCAAAGTTTGCGATGCCGCGTTCATTTGAGGGTCGAATTGCAATCATGATGGTCTCCTGATTGAGCGATTTCTTGATGGCGAAACTCTAATACGACATCTATTGGGCTACAATCCGATAATTTGACGACATTCTGTCGCTGTTTTTGCGACAATTAAGCGTCTCTGGATTGGAATCAGTCAGATGGACCGTCTCGAAGGTATGCGCGCGTTTACCAAGGTCGTCGAACACCACGGCTTTGCCGCCGCTGCGCGGGCGATGGGGTTGTCACGGTCAGTGGTAAACAAAGCGGTAATTGGGCTGGAAAATCATCTCGGGACCCAGCTGCTTGTGCGAAGCACCCGCAAAGTCACCCCGACTGAAACGGGGCTGGCGTTCTACGATCGATGCACACAAATCCTGAGCGATGTTGAAGAAGCCATCGGTGCGGTTACGGCACTTCAAGAGAGGCCATCCGGAAACCTGCGTATCAACGCGCCGATGACTTTCGGCACGCAACACCTCGCGTCGGTCGTTAGCGAGTTCATGGGCGAGCACTCTGATGTGAGGGTCGAGCTTGTGTTGAACGACCGGTTTGTTGATCCAATCGAAGAGGGATTCGACATCACGATTCGAATCGGCGAGTTGGATTTCCCGACTAGCCTGATCAACAAAGAAATCGTTACCGCCAAACGCGTGCTGTGCGCAGCACCCGCACTCATCACGCAGCTCGGCGATCTTCAGACACCGGAAGCACTGCGTGAGGCCCCATGTTTGCAATACGGCTATTCAGGCTCGGCGACTCAATGGCGACTCGGTGGTCCGGACGGTGAACGCTCCTGGCCCATCCGCTGCAGGATGTGGTCAAACAATGGCGAGGTTCTGAAGTCAGCCGCAATTGCGGGCCTAGGCATCGCACTGCTGCCAACCTTCATCGTTGGCAGCGCGCTGCAGAGCAATGAGCTTCAAACCGTCTTGCCCGATTACCAGCCGACCGATCTCACACTCTCAGCGCTCTATCCGAGGCACAGACATCTATCAGCAAAGGTCCGACTTTTTGTTGAGCTTCTTGATGCACGCTTCGGACATCGGCCTTATTGGGATCTCGTTGCATGACAAAGCTCCCAACCAATACGTTGCCGCTCAGAACCGTCGCGTTAATGCAGTCAAAAAGAAGCCCTGATTAGGTTCACGGGTTAGCGTACTGTCCGCGGTATCTTGTTGAAGCCGGGTCAGCGCTGCAACGGTCGTAAGTCGCCAGCGCTCGCCCAATGGCACGCTGAGGACACCCTGAACTCCGACACTCTCGATGCCCGCGCCGGCTTCGAATACGCCAAGACCCGAGGTGACTGACTCGCGCGGGGTGATTCCATAAAAGGCATTCATATATTGGCTATTCGCGATCCTTATGCGGGGACCAAATGAAAAGAAGCCACGTTGGCCAAGTCGCTTGCGCCATGATGCATTTAAGTCGAGGTAAGCGCCTTCATGTCCTGTCGAAATCGCTTGCGCGACCGTCGCGCCTAACGCCCAAGATCCCCGCGCGAATTCCCAACCCATCCGAAGCTCTGCGGACGGTCCAAACTCGTCGATACCCACGAGCTCGTCTGAATCTCTATTGGCGAACCCAGGGGCTAGCGAGACAAACCAATCATTTTGCGAACCACGGCCATCACGATCACGCTTAATGTAGCCACCAAAACCCTGGGGCACGTTACCGAAATACTTCAAGCCCTTGGCATCGGAGTAGCGAACGTCGAAGTACGGCACGACGGTTGTGTCGTAACTGCTCGCGCCTTGAAACGCAGGGTTCGCAATCGTGCCGACGCCGAGCTCATAAGACAGCCCGGTCGGTGGACCTTGGCGTTGCTGACCCGACGGCTGCGGGGATTCAGGCTCCTGCGCAAATGCCAACGGTGAGAATAAGGCGAGACAGGCAACAGCGCTCAGAACTCTAGCCCGTGTTTTCGTAGACATCGATCTCACTCCATTGGGATTGGTGAGGCGTGAGGGTGCCGGTGTCGATGTGAAATGCACGTCAATCGTGCGTGAATGTCACGTGAAGTCGCGACTACCTGTCCGAGCGAGCCTCTGATGCAGGTAGGCAAGACCAAGCAAACTGAGCCCAAGCCCCATGAACGAGGCGACACGGAACAAACCTTCAAGGCCTGCGAGATCGACCAGAAACAGCTTGCCAATCACCAGCGCCAATACCACCAGTCCTGCGACGTACAGCGATTGGTTTCGCCTCCAACTGCCTGCGAGCAGGCCCGTTAGGGCCATTAACAGCCACACGGCGGAATAGGTGTATAGCTCAGCCTCACTGACGGGCGGCTGGTTGAGACGAATCGTGCCAGTCCATAGATGACGAACCTCAACCGACAGGAAAATGAATAACGAGACGCCGGCGAACTGCAGCGCTCGTGCGCGCCAGGATGGGAGGAAGTGGTAGGCGTACAACGCCGCCATTACGACTGGAAGTCCAAAGGCTGCAAGCAAAATGTTGAGCACCGGTGTCGTGCCGACCGACGCCCAAAGCCAACGTTCACTGCCCAGCATATTCAGCAAGATCACACCGTAAAGCAGTACCGCGGCACCCACGAGCAGAAATGCATAGCCAAGATACACCTTGCCGAGCGTCTGGCTAAATCTGGCTCGGTAGCGATAGACCAGCCCTAACGCAGCCGCCAGCAACATGCTAAGCACTGCCTCAACGAACGAGAATTGTGAGCTGTAGACGACGCCGTCATTCAGTTGGTAGCGCAGCTCCGACCAGGCAGTCAGCACGAACAGATGCAGGGCCGCACCCTCAGCCCAACGAGAGAGCTCAGCATGAGGCCGTAACCAGTAGGCAGCGAATGCAGCAAATGCGGTCGCTCCGCCGTAGGTCCAGAGCGACCAATGCCAGTCGCTGCCATAGTCTATAAGCCACGGATTCAAGGTGAGGCGCGCAATGATCACGAGCACCGCCAGCTTGAACAGCCAGCCGAGATCGGGGAGCTGGAAACGGCGAATGACCCAGGCCAAAGACACTAACTGCGCGGCAATCGCGAGCGTGAGCGTCGCCGATTCAAATGCCATCACGGCCGCGAGCCCGAGCCCCAGATGACCGGCGATAAAGAGCCAAACCACCATGGCGTCTACCGAACGCTTCTGCAGGACAGCGCCCGCAACCGCTAGATAAGCGAAAGAGAATACAGCGGTGACCAATGCCCAGAAGCTGTCAGTTGCCGGTCGCAGCTCGACGGCGTAGGCGAGCGCGAACATGATGATTGGCGCGAGCGTGGCGAGTGACGCCCAGACAGCTGCACGTTTCCCGGTTCCGAAGTGCAGCACAGAGCTCACCGACGCGATCAACGCGTAAACGAACAGATAGATAAGGAATTGGGTTGTCGCAGACGCCGCGAATTCGGGTTGTGGCACACCGCCGTTAGGGGCACCGGTGTACACCCATAACCAGCCCGCAACACTCGCCACAAAAATGAGCCAAGGCATCACGAACAGCGCGTCACGTCGCGCCGCAATCCACGTGACCAATGCAAAAAGCGGTAAACCCTGTGTCCAGGGCAACAGCACAGTGCCAAACGCCGAGATGCTGGGGACGATAGCGATCGTCAAAAGCAGGTAGGTTGCGAGCACCATGATCTGAGCGCTGCTCATTGAGCATTCGAGCTTGCGAGGATCGTAGCCGTCGTAGTCAAGCGCGAAGCGCTCCCGGAGCGACCAGTCGCCCACCGGCGCTGCCGCCATCAAATAAGCCAGCGCAGTGAGATATAACGTGCGAAAACCATCTGCGTCTGGCGTCCCAAGGGCGAGTGCCCACCAGCCCATCGCGCCGGCCACGAAACCCCACCACAGCCAGGACCTGTAGACATAGCGCATCAACAACAAGGCGCTCAGCGAGATAATCAGTGCATAAATCAGCGCTAAACGGATATCACCATCCGCACTACCGACAAGGATCGGTACGAGATAGGCGCCTAGAATGCCGAAGGCAGCGAGCGCCGGCCCGTGCAACACTGCAAGCGCCATAGTCGCAATCGCCACGGCTGCCATCAGAACAAACGTCAACGTCGGAGAAAGCAGTCCGTAGAGTTTAAGCGCGGCGAACAGTGCGCCGTATATCGTGATACTGCCCGCCCCCGCGAGCGCAGATACCGCTGGCTGCGCCATTCCATCGCGGCGGCGCAGCACTTCCGCAGTCAGTTGGCAGGCCAGCCCAACAGCGATGGCCGCAACGACACGCGCGATGGGTCCAAGCCAGCCCTGCTCCATCGAATAGCGCACAAGGAAAATGCCAGCGAGCGAAACACAGCCACCCCCCAGCCATGTCATCCAGTTGGCCCGGATGACCTCAAGCAATCGACCTGGCCGCAGAGACGATGACTCGGGTGTGAGCGGAGTAGCATGCACGACCGGTGGCGTCTGCGCCCGGTCGCTGCGTGCCTCACGTAGTGGTTCGACTAGCTCCGTGGAGTCTGGAACAGGATCACTCGTTTCCTCGGGTTGCGTTTGTTCGAAACGCTGCCGCTCCAATCGCTGTGACAAATTCTGGATTTCCAGTCGCGCGGCAGCGATCTCACGCTCGAGCCTGCCGGTTCGACCCACAGCGACCAGACCGCATATCGCGCCAACGATCAACGTTAGAACGAACACGACAGCTAGCAATCCCCAAAACTCCATCCGGACAGTATAGCGGCGCACATATACTTAAGCTCCGACCGACGGTGAGTTAAGCTCGATGCTTTCTTCTCTGATGCATGGGTTATGGCTCGAATTTTGGTCATCGAAGACAACTACGACATCGCCGAGATGGTCTGCGACTACTTGGAGAGTCAGCAGCACGAGGTCGACTACGCCGCCGACGGACTGGGGGGCTTGCACCTGGCACTCAATGAATCCTTTGATGTCATCGTGCTGGATTTGATGCTGCCGGGAATGGATGGGATGACCGTGTGCCGTCGGCTACGGCGCGACGCCAATATCACAACGCCCATTCTGATGTTGACGGCACGCGACACGCTGGATGACAAGATTGCCGGGCTCGATGCGGGCGCGGACGACTATGTCGTCAAGCCGTTTGAGCTCGAAGAGCTGGATGCACGGCTGCGCGCGCTGCAACGGCGCGCCGGCGGACAAATGGCACCGTCGTTGCTCTCGGTCGGTGACCTCACACTTGATACCGGCACGATGCAGGTCACGCGTGCCGGTCAATCAGTATCTGTTACACCGATCGGACTGAAGCTGCTAATCGCATTGCTTCAGGCATCGCCCAAAGTGGTGACTCGCCGAGACCTGGAACGTGCTGTCTGGGAAGACGCATCACCGGATAGCGACGCGTTGCGCAGTCATCTGTACAACCTCCGAAAAGCGATCGACAAACCCTTCCCGAAACCGATCATGCATACCGTCGCCGGCGTCGGCTATCGCCTCGCGGAAGTCGATGGCGAGTAACCGAGGACTCACCCGACGCCTGGGCCGCGATCTTGCGCTGCAAGCGATCTACATCAGTCTCGCCGCACTGGTCGGCGTGTTTGCCGTGTCCTTTTTCCTCGAAGATGTGTTGATCAAGCAGGCGCTGCGCGGTGAAGCCGACTATTACTGGGAGCGTTTCGAGACACAGCCCGACATCGAGCTTCCCGATACGCGGAACATGACCGGATACCGCCAAGGCGTCGGCGATGGTGTTCCAGAAAACCTGCGCGGACTCGACCTCGGCTTTCACGAGCAGGAAGCATTCAGCGCGATTACCTACGTCAGTGAGCGTGGTGATGAGCGCCTCTATCTCGTCTTCGACAGTGTGCAGGTGAACAATCTGATCCTGACTTTTGGCCTGTTCCCGCTCGCGCTGGTCTTGATCGTCATTTATCTCGCGTTGTTTAGTGCCTATCGAGTTTCACGGCGCGCCGTATCACCGGTTATCGCACTTGCAGACAAGGTCCAACAGCTTGATCCTGCAGCACCGGATGTCGCGCTGTTTGAGACGCCCGATAGCCAGCGACGCCTGGATGATGAAGTTTTCGTCCTGAGCTCAGCCATGCAGGATCTGACCCAGCGGCTTGTCGACTTCACCGAACGTGAACGCAACTTCACAAGAGACGCCAGCCACGAGCTGCGCAGCCCGCTAACAGTGATTCGAATGGCCGCGGGCTTGATTGGCAAGCGTGACGATATCGACGCGGATATCCGAAAGTCGGTCGACCGCATCACGAAGTCAACCGAAGATATGGAAGAGCTCACAGAGGCTTTTCTTCTTCTTGCACGCGAGTCGGGTCAGGAATTGATCGGGGAACCCGTCAGCGTCAATGAGATCGTTGCTGAAGAAGTCGAACGCTCCCAGATGTTGGCCTTAGACAAGAAGGTCGCTCTGCACTCCAGCGCCTCTCATCGGATTCGGGTTAGTGCACCCGAGAAAGTCCTTGCCAGCGTGATCGGAAATCTGCTCAGAAACGGGCTGTCCTACACCGACGAGGGGTCAGTCACCGTCGAGGTGGGCGACGGCGAGGTCAAGATCATCGATACCGGTCCGGGCATGGCACAGGAAGACGTCGATAATATCTTCACACCCTTCTTTCGTGCGGGCAGACGACGTGGCGGGCATGGCGTTGGCCTGACCATCGTCAAGCGCCTGTCGGATCGGTTCGGATGGCCGGTATCTATCGACAGCAAGCTTGGAACAGGCACCACTGTGACGGTGAAATTCCCCGATTCCGAAGTTTTTTCGCTTTCTTCACACGATCTTCACACCGCCTAGACATCGACTTCACACCCCCCTCTGCAAGCTGTGCCTCAAGTTCAACGAAACCAGAGAGCAGTCATGCCACTCCTCGCAAAGAATCTGATCCTCTTCAAAGCCGGCTGGTTCGCTTGCGTACTAGGCGCAGCGAACGGCATGCCGTGGCTTGGACCTTTGGCGGTTCTCGGGATTGCGGCGGAACATCTGCGCAGCGCCAAGGCACCCATCGAAGAATTGAAGCTTCTCGTGCTGGCGGCCGCGATCGGCACGGTTTGGGAATCAGCACTGGTGGCGACCAACCTGCTGGACTACGGCACAGGCTCGAGTCTCGCACCTTACTGGATCATCGCAATGTGGGTGCTTTTCGCAACGACTCTGAATATCGGTATGAACTGGTTAAAGCGCCATTGGATCATCGCCATGATCGCCGGTGGTGTGGGTGGCCCGCTCGCCTTCTTCTCGGGCTCGAAAGCCGGCGCCGTCACGTTCGTTGAAGGTACGAACTCACTGATTGCGATCGGTATTGGCTGGGCACTTCTGCTGCCCGTGCTTGTCATTGCCTCGAAACGCCTGAACGGCCACAGCGACTCCGTGCCGCTGTCATTGCAGAGGGCTTGATCATGATGAACCGCAACGCACTGCTCGGCGGGGCTGCAGCTTTGTTACTCGGCGCCGCGAGTGCAGCTGGCGCTGACACCGGCGCAGAACTCGAATGGAAGTTCCGGGTCTTTCTGGACAAGAAAGAAATTGGCTATCACGACTACCGCGTGAGCCAGGACGGCACCGAGCGACAGGTCGATACCGAAGCACAGTTCGACGTGAAGGTTTTGTTCATCAAAGCCTACAGCTACAGACACCAGAACACCGAGACTTGGAACGATGAGTGCCTGACCGGGATTACCGCCAAGACCGATGCGAACGGCGACGATTTCCTGGTGCAAGGGTCGCGCAGCGGCGACGCGTTCTCCGTCGATAACGGTAAGGAGCAATCAACACTGCCCGGATGCGTGATGAGCTTTGCGTACTGGAACCCGGCGATGCTGCAACAAGACCGCCTGTTAAACGCGCAAACCGGGGAATATGAGGATGTCGAGATTCGCGAGGGCGACCTTCGCACGTTCGAGGTAGACGGCGAGCAAATCACAGCGCAGCAGTATGACCTCGTTCTTGATAACGGCACGATCAGCGTGTGGTACTCCACCGACAACCAGCGGTGGGTTGCGCTGGATGCGCCTGCCAAAGGCAAGCGCAGAATTCGCTATGAGCCCATTTCCGTGCCTAGCGGTCCGGTCCGCCTCAGCAGCACAACCGCTACGGCAGCAAACATCGAAGGGTAGGTTTTTTCACAGAAGTCCCCATTTGGCGGTGCCTCGTTGCGCCGCCTTTTTTTTACCTGCTATTACCCTTCCCGACCTACGCCGAGAACCCGCAAGGCATTCTCGACAGAACGAGCCAAAAGGTCACCGAAGTCATCTCCGGAGTGCAGATCTACTGCCAATGCGATCGCTGAGGTGAAACCCTGTGTATGCCATCGGAGTGGCGGCGGCAATTCTGGCAATGCGGTCGCTTCCGATACCGGCCATGGCGAGCAGTAGAAATAGGGCTGATCGTAATGCTCATCCCCAGGCGACAATCCGACGCCGACAGATCGAGCGACCTCTGCGTCACCCTCATCGAGCTGCAACAGTACCGCGAGATCAAAGTGATGTGGCCAGCAACGAATCGATGGCGGTCGGACCGCTATTTCTTCAAAAGCTTGAACAATTTCGACAATGACCTCGTGGGCAACACCGAACCAATCACCGAGGATGCGAACCTCCCGATCCATATCTGCAAGCGTTGCAAATTCGGGGGTCGCTTCGAGCGTATAGGGCATCTGTGCTTCGGCGATCGACACAAGCCCGGCCCGAACGAGATGTTGGTCTACCCACGCGTTGAGACCGAGTTCATCGGAATCTCCGACGTGTAAACGGTCGACAATGCGATCCTCCTCGAACCAGAGCACACTCACATCCGAAAACCCGAAGCCCAGCTGAAAGCGCTGCGCTTGGCCCAGTGGCAGCGTGACCAGCGCGTTGTATCCCGCGTGCCAACCAAAGCTGGAATGACTGTCGTCGGATTCGGCAACCCGGTTTGCCCGGGCCGCACGCGACAATGGCTGGCAAGCGAGATGCACGAGCACCCTCGATTCGGCGATTTGCTTGGGATTGATATCGAACAGCGATTGCATGTTCCATCTCTTTTCCGACGTATACTAATTAGACACGAATCTCAGTCGATTTATCACAGCAGCGGGGGCAAGAGTGATGGAAGCAAAGCGAACACCGGATGCCAGATTCGAGGACATTCCGGACTGGTCCTTTAAACCGCATTACGCGGAGGACCTGCCGGGCTACGAAGGTCTTCGAATGCACTACGTTGACGAGGGCCCACGCGACGCGACGACATTCCTGTGTCTGCACGGTCAGCCAAGCTGGTCATTTCTCTATCGGAAAATGGCGCCGGTGTTTTTGGATGCAGGCTACCGAGTCGTCGCCCCTGACCTGTATGGATTTGGCAGATCCGATAAGCCGGTCGATGACGACGTCTATACGTTCAACTTCCACCGCGGCGCGCTGTTGGCGCTGGTCGAAGCACTCGACCTTAAGGATGTTTGTCTGGTGGTGCAGGACTGGGGCGGCATTCTGGGTCTCACCCTGCCGCTAGAAGCGCCAGAACGCTACACACGACTGATAGTCATGAACACCGCCTTACCCGCAGGTGAGCCTGCGGGCAAAGGATTCTCGGATTGGCGATTGTATAACCGGGCCAATCCGGATCTGGATGTCGGCGCCTTGATGCAACGTGCCACCTCGGTGCTCACCCCAGATGAGGTCGCGGCCTATGCGGCACCGTTTCCGGACGCAACCTATAAAGCGGGCGTCCGTCGGTTCCCGGAGCTCGTGATGCTCAAGGCGGGTGACGAGCCGCTCACAGAGGCAGCCGCAGAAGGCGTTGAGACGTCGCTTAAGGCGAGAGCATTTTGGTCAACGCAATGGAGCGGACCGAGCTTTATGGCGGTGGGTATGACCGATCCGGTTCTTGGACCCGACACAATGCAGTTTATGCGAGCGATGATTAGCGGCTGCCCGCCACCAATGGAAATCGCCGACGGCGGACACTTTGTGCAGGAGTGGGGTAAGCCGATCGCCGAATCAGCACTGGAAGCTTTCGACCTGCGCTAATTCACAATCGGTAGCTAATTCTTAACTCAGGTCAATTGCGAGTCAGGCAAGCTGTGACAAGCTCCGCAGTGATGCAATCCGCGTTGTTTGCGGCTTGCCGGAGACGGAGGGATATTGTCATGAGCACACTTGAGATGCCCGAGGCAAGAGATTTTGGCTGGACCTTGAAGCAGACTTCGTCATCATCCTTCGATATTCATCAGCGAAGTAATGGACAGTTTTGCGTAGTGCTAAATCATGCCCTTCTTCGCGGCGTTGACTCGCAGATGCTGTTTTGGTGGTTCTTGCATTTCCCTAGGCTGCGTGTGCAGCTAATCGACATCCCCAAATTCAAGCGAACGATCGTGCCAAGCTACCTGCTTTGGCACCCATACGACCACTATGATGCGACGCTGTCAGGAAGGGTCGGTCCTAGGGGCACCTCCTGTCGAGGCGCGAAACTGAGAATCCGCGAATCCATGCAGTATGACCGATACGGGTGGAAGTACCCCGTCGACACGAAAGTCAAAATTTTCTATGTAGGCCCTGACGGTTGGAGCATGGGAAAGGTCTTGCCCGGTTTCGGCCCTGTGATGATGCTGCGCATTCACTTCAAAGATGTCGAAGAAACCGACGGCACTCAGGGTTTGCACTATCACTACGAAGTAGTCATCGGAACTTCGAAGCAGGGTAGATTCGCAAAACACGTCAACAACGTGATCTCGAAGCGTTTTGGTCCCGATTTTTTCGAAGCATGGCATCGCCACAATGTCATCGAGGTCGGGACATTCGAGAACTTCCTGCCCAATATTTACGCTCAACGACATCAGAAAACGCCCGAGTTCCGTCTCAGCATGGATTCGGCGGCGAACTACGCTGAGCAAGACCATGGGTTTGATCGCGCGCTATTCGAAACTCGCATGGATGGGTATCGAAGTGCGCGAAACCCTTCCGAATATCAGGCATACGATGAACAGACTTTCATTTAGTTGCTCGACGAAACGGTAAAGCTAACGGATGCAGCCACTTAACCAAATGAAGTTCGACATTGAGTCTCGGGGACTCAAGATAAGCCAGCATGATTGGGGCTCGTTCGGGGAGATTGTCAATGAGGTTAACTATCGAAAGGGCGAGTGTATTTTCGATATGGATGAGACTGAGTCACCCATGCTTTTTGTCGCGGCGGGAATTGCCTCCGCAAACATGTTGAGCGATACCGGTCGGGTCTTCATCTATCGCTTTTTCGAACAAGGTCACCTATGCACAAGAATCTCATCGGCGTGGCTCAACTCCGGTCACGACGACACCATTGAGTGTGTCACCGATCTGTCAGGTGTGTTGATACCGTTTGACTACTGGAAGAAGGAATACCTGCAAGGTAATGGTCTTGGAGAGTACTTCCGGCAGAAGTGTCTGGAGGCCCTACTCTTCGCCAAAGACGTGATTCGGATCAAGACGCTATCCCAAACCAGAGTGGCCTATGAGTTTCTCGCGAATGAGCACAAGACTGTGGTCCAGCAAGCACCACAAAAGACTATCGCCAAATTCATTGGCATCACACCGGAAGCAATGAATCGATTTCTTCGAGGCTACCGCAAGCTAGCTAACGACAAGAATTAAGGGTTATTCGTTTAAAGCTCGTTCAATCATTTGAGTGCACGGTCCGCGCTGTGTGAGTGCGAGAATCAGTAAGAGATCACCCGCTTCGGCCCAGTCGAGTGCGAACCTTGTGCCCTCGACGGGGCTGTCCGCGAGATGGATTGCATTCGCATCCATCCCGCTAGACAGGGCGATGTCACGGATCAGTTTTTGAACGGCATCAGGCTCGCGTCCACGTTCATACCCGGGGAGCTGGGTAATCACGAGCATGTCGGGCTGGGCCTCAAGCGCTGCTTTGGTTAACCCCTCGATGAGACCATCACTGCGATCTCCCGCCTGTCCCATCAAAACCAGTCGCCTTTGTGCCGGCATCGAGGCGATGGTGCGAGCCATCGCGAGCAACCCATGTTCGTTGTGCGCGAAATCGACAACCGCACGAATGCCTTTGCCTTCGTAGAGATTGCCTCGTCCCGGATTCTCTTCATGATCACCGGCGAATTGCACGAGGCCATCCTTGATCGCCGAGTCGCTGCATCCAACGATATGACCCAGTGCTGCGGCAGCGAGTACATTTTGCACGTTGTGGCGTGCGCTCCCGCCCATCGTTACGGGCACTTCCTTGATGTGGACGATATCGCGTTGCTCGCCGTTGGAGAGTCGACATAAGACACCGCCGGTGACGACAAACGCCAAGCCACCGTTAGTGAAGTGATCCACCACCACGGGGTTACTGGCATCTTCACTAAACCAAACGATAGGCTCATGATCGAGTGCCTCTGCGTACGCAACGACACCCTCATCGTCCGCGTTGAGGATCAAGGGTCTGTCAGGGTCGACACCCTTCTGGACAATGAACTTGGCGTCTCTCAACTCTGGTACGGTGTGAATGCCGTACTCGCCCAGGTGGTCAGCAGCAACATTGGTGACGAGAGCGACGTCCGCTGCCGTCACACCCAGGCCGCGTCGTAACATCCCGCCACGCGCAACCTCGAGCAGAGCGACTTCCGTCTCGGGATGGCGCAGCAACTGCCGAGCGCCGCCGGGCCCTGAGTAGTCGCCAGTGTCAATAATCGCATCACCGACCCGGATGTAATCGGTCGACGTCACTCCAGGCGTTCTTCCGGAGGCCGCCACAATCGACGCAGCGAGCCTAACAGTGGTGGACTTGCCATTTGTGCCAGTGATCAGCGCAACGGGTACGTCACCAAAACTCCCGAATGCGCTCCAATCCAGTTTCTCTGGATCCGGTAGGTCGCGAACGGGCCAGGTCGATGCCTGCCCACCAAATCCCAACGACACATCATCGTCGTCAACGAGAAATGGGACTGCGTGTTCGCCCGCCGATCGAGCCAAGGCGAGCAACCCCGGGTTGCGCTCCTCTTCGATCAACCGCTGCAGACGAGTGATGATAGCTTCAAAATCGGGTGGTGCAGTGCCAGCAATCTCAGCCAGCGCAAATTCAACTGCCGCTTCGTTGATATCGGTCGCTGCGTACAAGCAATCCAGAGGTGCGGTAATCACAAGACTGATGCCGCTCGCGTGTCGACGATGCAGACGCTCGCTTTCCGTACAGCCAAGCGCGTCGAGCAATCGCTGAACGCACTCTCGCCACACCGTCAATAGGCCGTTCTGATCTTCGGGCGTCGCGATCATCTCGCAGATCGCCCCCGGTTCGGTGGTGAATAGATTTGGCCCAGTCAGGCGACGCGATTCATCGATGCGCATGATCGCTAATCGCCATCCTCTTTGTCGCGTACCGCAAGACGCACACCACGTTCGTCACGAATCAACTCGTCTTCTGCGTCCAGTTCAAATGCACCCGGGTCAACTGTAATGCTGCTGATCTTGCCGCTACTCGCCAATTTCTCGGATACCTCGCCACCTTCGTACTTGAAGTGAATGATCTGCTTCCAACTTCGATGCACCTCATCGCCAAAGACCACGACCAGATCCCCCTCCCGAGCGAGCGACAGCGTGTGCAGAATCGCCTCCTGCTCATCCGGAATGATCTCGATGTTCGCCTCCGGAATGCCTTGATCGAGCAGCACTTGCTTCATCATCTGCGGCACCTCATCGTAGCCGCGTCCTCGTCGATGATCATCAGCTTTTAGGACATAGTGATCGAAGTGTCCCGCTACCTCTTTGGCGAGCGCCAGAATATCTTCGTCACGACGGTCTCCCGGCGCGGCAAGCGTCACGATTCTCCGACCACTCACATCCAGACGGTTGATGGTCTGGCACATGGTCGCCATAGCCGGCGCATTGTGCGCATAGTCGAGAATCACACGGAACGGATGCTCGTCGAATACATTCATTCGACCTGGCGCCTGGAAGAAACTCGTGCTGAAAGTTCGCAACCCGTGGCGGATATCTTCGAGTTGCTTGCCGAGCGAGAAGGCCAGCGCGCAGGCAAACATCGCATTCTGAACGTTGTGAGTAGCCTTGCCTTCCAGCGTCGCGGGTATCAGGTGCGTCCACAACAAAGGAATATGATTGCCTTTGTCGTAGATCGTGATCATGTCGCCGTTCATACCCTGCTCAAGTACAACCGCACGACCACCCTCCCGAATATGCTCGCGAACAATCGGATGTGCCGGATTCATGGTGACGTAGCAAAGATGTTTCGCTTTGGTGTAGTCCGCCATTAAGAGGCAGTTCTTATCGTCAGCATTCAACACTGCGGTGTCTTCGGCGACCTCGACCACCACTCGCTTGATCTCGGCGAGTTGCTCGAGCGTATTGATACCCCGAATGCCAAGGTGGTCTGGCGCAATGTTCAGACAGCAGGCGACATCGCTTCTTTGGTACCCAAGACCGGCGCGCAAAATTCCCCCTCGAGCGGTCTCCATCACTGCAATGTCGACGCTCGGATCACGCAAGACCATCTGTGCCGCCGACGGGCCGGTCATATCGCCTTTGACGGTCAGGTGGCCATCCACATACACCCCTTCGGTGGAAGTCGCACCGACAACATGACCCGCCGTCTTGAGAATATGCGACAGCATCCGTGAGGTCGTCGTCTTACCGTTCGTACCTGTAATCCCAGCAATCGGAATTCGGCTGGGTGTGCCCTCAGGGAACAACATGTCCAGCACTTTGCCGGCGACATCACGTGGTTCGCCTTCGGAAGGCGCGACATGCATTCGAAAACCTGGCGCTGCGTTGACCTCGACAATCGCGCCGCCAATATCCTTGTAGGACTGCGAAATATCATCGGTCAGAAAATCGACGCCGCCGACATCCAGACCCACCGCCATTACCGCTCGCTCGGCCATCGCACGATTGTCCGGATGCACCGAGTCAGTCATATCGATTGCGGTGCCACCAGTCGACAGGTTGGCGGTGGAGCGCAAATAGAAGACGTGCCCCTCATCGAGCACACTGGAGGGGGTCAGATCCGCCTGCTCCAGCAGACGCTGTGCCTGTTGATCGATCTCGATCTTCGTTAGTACTTTTTCGTGACCAATACCGCGGCGCGGATCCTGGTTCACGATGTCCACCAGTTCCTCGATCGTATGCTTGCCATCGCCGATCACATGCCCTGGTACGCGTTTGGCGACTGCCACCAGTTCACCGTCAACAACCAGCATTCGATGGTCCATACCGGAAATGAACGACTCGACCAACACGGCGCGCGACTTGCCTTTTTCTCTAGCAATATCAAACGCAGCCGCAACCGAATCATCATCGGTGAGGTTGATGGTGACCCCGCGGCCGTGGTTCGCATCGAGCGGCTTCACCACCACTGGGTATCCGATCCGATTCGCTGCGCGCACCGCTTCACTCGGTGAGTACACCATCCGTTGCTGCGGGACCGGCAGGCCGAGATCATTCAACAGATTGTGGGTGTCTTCCTTATCACAGGAAATCTCGACCGCGATGTTGGTCGTCTTGCTCGTGATCGTCGCCTGAATACGTTGCTGGAACTTGCCGTGACCGAACTGCACCAGTGAGTACTCATTCAAGCGCAACCAGGGGATATCGCGATCAACTGCTGCGGCAACCAGAGATGCGGTACTCGGCCCCATTTCCTTGCGCTGGGCGAATCGGATAAAGCGCTCGCGCTCCCGATTGAAGTCGAAGTCCTTTTGGACATCATCGCGAAACTCGTCTCGCAGCGCTTCCGGCAGCAACTGGAAAATGAGCTGGAGTGAGAGACGTGCAGCCTCCAGGCCCACGTCACGCTGACGGTATTCGAATACGACGTTGTAACAGCCGGGCTGACCCTCGATCGATCGCGTTCGGCCAAACGTCACGTCCGAGCCCGCCTCACTCTGGAGCTCGAGAATCAGATGCTCCCAGATGTGTCCCATCCAGGTGCCATCGTCTTCACGCAGTCGCCTGAGAAAACCACCCTCAGTGCGATAAGAGCAACCATGCTCCGCGAGTCCCGGCAGCGCTTCGACCAATCCGTCGATGAACTTGGGCCCGAGACGACCAGATGGCCATTGCTCGAGAGACTTCAAATCGACCTGATGGCGGATCACCGGAAAATGGGCGTACAGGTTTGGCCCACGATAGACGTTGGTAGTTAAAATTTTCATGTCAGACCCCACTCCAGACCTGTCGACTGTAGCAGTCTGAACGGCCCGGGTTAAATGACCTGAAGCTTTATGTCTGCTGTTTCAGGCGTAACGCGCTGGCTTCGCGCGTTTCAAGGTTGTAGTGATCGCCTGCGGTCAGCAGATGCAACGTCAATCCAACCAGGCTGATCGGGTCTTCGTGACCTGCATCGTACATAGAGGAATGGGTCAATCCGGCGGGGTCCACCACCGTGATCGCGCCACTACCGACAACCTCCAGATCGCCATGGGGGTCAATAAAAGCTGCCGTGTCCTCGTCGATACCGAGCCCGGTAACAAACGGGTTGTAGGACAGCGCCGTTAGCAGCCGTCCGAGACGATCGCGCTGTCTGAAATGCTGGTCGATAATCGCTTTATTGGTCAGACCCAGGCCGGGCGCCATCGTCACGCCATTTTCGGTCGGCGTCGGTCCGGTCGGACCACCGGCGATCATATGCTCGGGCACGATCGCGGCGCCGGCCGATGTGCCTGCCACATGCAGACCCTCGTTGTGGAGATCGCGTATCGCCTTCGCCACTGGCGTCCCGCCTAAGATCGTCGATAGGCGCAATTGGTTGCCGCCCGTGATGAAGACGCCGGTCGCTCGATGCAAGGTCTTCGTGATTTCTTCGTTGAAGCAGTCCTCGCGCTCGTCGATCGCCATATAGCGCGAGCGCGCACCCATAGACTCGAATAGCTCAACATATCGTGGGCCTGTGTCGCGCAGCTCCGAGGCGGTTGGGATGACGAGAATCTTGGCGTCGCGTCCGCCCGCAAGCTTCGCAAATCGACTGAGGATTTCACCGTCAGTCTCACGCGCCTCCGCGCCACCGATCGGCACAAGCCAACCGCGCTTTCCCAAATCAGACACTCACTATTCCTCTATTCAAATGTGCCACGCACAACCGGCTGGCCTTCACGAACCATCCAACGTCCGAGCGCCATAACACTGCCAATGCCGAAGTTGTTATCCAGCAGCACAAGGTCCGCATCCATGCCTACTGCGAGACGGCCCTTTTGATGAAAGCGCATCAGTCTCGCCGGATTACTCGTGAAAGCCGGCAGTGCAGCCTCCAGCCCAAGCTGTTTGGCGCTTTTGGAGAGAGACAACACAAGATCATCCGAACGCCCATAGTCCAGTCCGGACGGGTTTCCGTCGGCATCAAACGAGGCGAGACAGCCACCGGAATCGGTGCTGATCGTGATGAGCTCCGGATCGCCGCCGTTCGCGACGTAACGCACCAGCGACTCGTCAGCGCGCAGCCCATCTTCGTCCTCTTCGACCGGAAACGCCGAGATATCGATGTAGCAGCCCTGTCTCGTGATCTCGCAAGCTTCCTCGAACAATACGTTCTTGCGATTGCAATGCGTGGGGTTGAACACGCGCGCCGGTATCTCGGTGTCCGCAAGCGCACGCCGAACCATTTCAAGACCGGCATCTCCATCACCAAGATGCAAGTGACAGATCCCCGCCTTGCCGGTGATCAGTCCAGCCACATGGGCCTCTCCTGCCGCTTTCGCAAGCTCCGCTTGCGTCATCTGCGAGGAACGATGATCGCTGATCGCAATTTCACCTAACGCGACGATCGCATCGATACTCACGATGTCGCGGGTCACGGACCCGGTCAGTGTCGTAGCAGGCCAGTGGTAACCGCCCGTGTAGCACCACGCGGAAAGACCCTCTTCACGAAGACCTCGGACCCGAGCCACCAGCGAATCGGTCGTGCGCGTCACGTCATCCGTGCCCAGCAATCCTACGACCGAGGTAATTCCGGCACTCGTGAAGTTACTCAGAGGCACCGGTGGTACCTGAGTCGCAAACCCAGCCTCCCCGCCGCCGCCGGTGAGATGCGTGTGAATATCCACAAAACCCGGCACCAGCGCTGCGCCTTCGGCATCGACATCAGTACTCAGATGGCGCGCACCGATATCCGGTAAGTCGCTGCCGAGATAGGCAATCTGTTTTCCGACCACCAGCACGTGGCCAATACCCGAGGATTCAGGTGCGAAAATTTGTGCGTTTCGGATCAGATGGAACACGGGTAGGCTCGCTCGGAACAGGCGCGGCATTCTACTCCTGCACGTGCGCAGGCGCTACGGTTGGCAGGGTTTGGACAATCCCGTATCAGCGCATCAGGCGCAGAATTTCAGCTCTCGTATCCGCGGGATCGATCACCGCGTCAATCTCGAGCATGCTGGCAACCTCGAGCGCGCTACCGCGCTCATAGAGCTGTTGCACCAACGACTCGAATAGCTGTTGACGCTCATCCGTATCCTCGATCGATTCGAGCTCCTTACGGAAGCCGAGTTTTACTGCACCTTCCAGCCCCATCGCACCGAACTCGCCATTCGGCCACGCCGCGCAAAACTCTGGCTCATTGAAACCGCCTCTCGCCATCGCCATGGCGCCAAGTCCATAGGCCTTGCGCAACACAATCGCGATCATCGATGGACCGAACACCGCTGATGCCGTGAACATCTCTGCCATATGACGCACCGCCGCCTGCGCTTCACTGTCCGGACCAACCATGAAACCGGGCGTATCGATGAAGGAAACGACAGGTAAGTGTGTCGCGTCGCAAAGCTTGAGAAAGCGAGCGGCTTTCGCTGCCGCGTCGGCGTCGATAGCACCCGCATTCGACTGATTATCGTTTGCCAGCACACCCACTGGCTTGCCTGCCATTCGCATGAAGCCTGTGATCATTGCAGAACCAAACCCGGCACCGAGTTCGAGAAAGCTGTCCTTGTCGCCGATCGTGGTGATGGCCGGGCGAACCTTATAGGTGAAGCGCCGATCAACCGGAAGCACCTCGCGCAGCGATGACTGTTCGTGTGCTTGCACCTCGGTCGAGGCACCTTGCAGATATCCCAAGAGCTGCTTCGTCAAGCGAGTGGCGTCCGCCTCATCGTCAGCGAGCAAATCGATCGTACCCTGACCGAAATGCGTCTCCGCCGGACCAATTTCGGTAGCGTCGAAGCTGCCAAGTCCGCCCGCCTCAATCATGGCCGGGCCCGCCATGCCGATCCACGCGGTCCTTGTCGCAATTCGAAAATCGGCGCATCCGAACAACAGGCCATTGCCGGCGAAGCAATAGCCGTTGGCCACCGCAATACGTGGCGCCTTCGAACCGACCCTCGCCCAGCGAGCAAACGTCGGCACATCGAGTCCGGTGACTTGCGTCGTCACGTCGGTATCACCGGGTCGCCCACCGCCACCCTCGGCATACATAACAACCGGTAAGCGATCACGCGCCGCAATCTCGAGGAGTCGATCGATCTTGCGATGGTGGTAGAAGCCTTGTGTTGCAGCGAGCACGGTGTAGTCGTTGATCACCAATGCTGTGCGCGACGCCGTTTCGCCGAATTGCTCGGCATTTACCGTGCCGATCCCGGTGATCACACCGTCGCCTGTCGTGTTCGAAATCAGTTCGTCCGCATCGCGACGCCCCCGCTGAGCGGCGACCGCGAGCGCACCGTATTCAGAAAACGAATTCGCATCGACGAGATCGGCGAGGTTTTCGCGAGCGGTTCTCCAGCCCTTGCTATGTCGCTTGTCGACAGCTACTGATCGGTGATCTTCACTACCCGCGTTGTAACGTTCGCGCATGCGCTCGAGCGGGGTCTTGGTGTCGCTCTGATCTGCCATGGTTTGCGCCGGTGCCTCTGTGCCGGTCAAGATGAATGCATGTTAGCGCAGTATCTTCATCGCCTGAGTGGCGTTTCACGCAGGTTCGGGCGCCTTATGCCCGTGATCCTCGCAGCGGGGCTTGTCAGTTGCTCAAACGAGCCCACACTCAAGACCTTCACGAGCGACGGATGCTCCCTGTTCCCCGACCGCGCCGAGCTGCTCGACGCTGAATGGTGTGAGTGCTGTCTCGAGCATGACGTCGCCTATTGGAAGGGGGGTACGGAAGCGGCAAGGGCAGCGGCTGACGAGTCGTTGCGCATTTGTGTCGCACAAAAAACCGGCAATGAGACACTCGCCGATTTGATGTACGAAGGCGTTCGAGCCGGTGGGCACCCGGCGTTCCCGACCTGGTATCGGTGGGGCTATGGTTGGTCAACTAACCGCGGCTATGCTGCGCTTTCCGCCGAACAGGAAAAGCAGGCGGAAGAGATCCTCTCCGTCTACAAATCCTCTGCAGCTACCGCCGCCTGCGGTCTGTAGCGCGCTAGGCAGTGCCCACAAAGCAGCCGTGAAACCCGAGCGGTAGCGAACGTGCCATTTCGGCTGTTGCCACCGGACCATTTGCAAGGTTCTGAGCGTCGAGAATGTAAACGCCCGACCGCGCGGTTTCGTAGTTGAGGTAGGTGCCGATCAGCCACCCACTGTTGCCGCGCTCGCCGGCGACGAACAACGGTTCCTCCACCATGTGGTGATCCGGAAATGCGCACCGCTGCTCTTTCCCTGACTCGGGATCGACGCGAATGATCGCGTCTGAAACCGTGGGGGTAGATACATCACGATGGCCGACACCGAAGACCGGCGTAGATGCATTCACGAATCGCGAATCGATGCCGGGAAATTCCATGAGCGCGTCGGTTTTCTCGACACTGGCTTTACACGATTTCGGGCTTATCTGCAGCGTCGCAAGACGTGCCCGCGAGAACTCCGGATAACTGGCAGCATCCGCATCCATCAACGCGATCATGCCACTGTCCATTACACCGGCATCGTCATAAAGACTGACCCTGGCGACTATCTCATCACCCTGTTCAAAGGCGTGCGCCCCATGGAACACAAAACCAGGAGGTATCTCGATCGTACGGTGTTGTGACAAATCGCTCTTGTTGATGAGTAAGACGTGACTGCCGTTCTCCGGCGTCCACTGAAACGCATCGACGAAGGTATCGCCACCCGCCTCAAACAAATGCGCCCCCAGATAGAACACGAGCCACTGTTCGGTCATCAGGAAACTATGCGCATAGCTTCGAGCGGGTGTCGGCACCGCCTTGGCGTTGCGGATCGTGCTGTCCGGGGCGATTTCGTAAACGAAGATGGCACCGTTCGAACCGGCGTAAGGCGCGCTCCCGAAGTTCCAGAGCGTCCCGTCCTTATCCACCAGGGGATGCGCCGAAAACGGCATATGTGTGAGATCACTGCGCCAGTCCTTTCTTCCATGAGTCGCCAGCGTAGTCGGATCAACACCATAGGCAGAGCCACCTTCCCACAAAGCCAGCAGTTCACCATTCCATGGCAACAATGCGGTATTGGCGACATTACCCGAGTCGTTGTTGCGACTGCCTTTGCCGTTTGGCACCACGGTGCCGGCCGCCGAATAAAAGAAACGTCCCGCAGCCTCCTCCTCGACGAACTTCTCGGTGTCGACGAACCTGCCCGTATGCGAAATGCCGTCCGCAGATATCTCGAAGCGCTGAATCATGCCGTCGCCATCGAACCAGTGTCGGTAGCGCAGGTCTGCACGTTCTGTCTTGGCCGGTCCGTTTCGAAACAGAACACCGTGCAGTGCCTCAGGGATCTTGCCGGTCACTTCCAGTCGCAACGGATCATAGGATCGCATTGCGACACTCTGCCAACCCAGGCGCCAACCTCTCGCGCCCGATTTTGTCGAATCGATCCATTCAGATGCCAGACAAACCGGGATCTGACTCGCTGCCAGCGATGCAAGACCTGCGCCGAGAAATTCACGTCGTTTCATTGTTTGCCCCTATTCGAAGTGCGCTCAGCGAAGCTCGATGGAAACCTTGTTATCCGTATCCTCACGAACTTCGAACACCGCCTCCTCGAACGCCGGCGGTCCGAAACGGCCGCCATTGCCGCTGAAGCCATATCCTTCGATCGGCAAGCCCATCATGTTCTGATCCATCTCACCATTGTCGTTGGCGTCGTGATAGAGCTTGATCGCATAGTCGCCCTCAGCGAGCTCCTCTAGCGACACCGAGACCGTCTCTGCGTCGACCTCTACACGCATCGCTTTCACGGGCGGCGCCTCACCATCATCGAAGCCAGCTGCCGAGTCGTACATGGCGATCATGAGCGCTCCGGTCAGCGCCTCGATATCTGAGACCTCGATTGTCAGATCAGCGGCTATTGCCGCGTTGCAAGACAGACTTGCTGCAATCGCAATCAGAATGGAACGGGGTTGGTTCATGGCTCAGCCTCCTGTCGTACACGTATTGATGACTTAAAGATATCCCCCAATGCAGCACTCGACATGTGCCGAAAGTCATAACGATCGTTATGATGCGAGCAGCGCGAAGGAAACCGGGGGATAACAATGCAACAACACACTTCGAAAACGCTCATAGCGTCTCTGCTGATGACACTACTCTTGTCCAGGGCCGATGCGGCACATGTGGAAGCGCGCAGCTACTACCAGGCGCCCCTGGCACCAAACGGCGTTGTGGTTGATGGAAGCGCCGATGATTCGGTGTGGTCAAACGCCGAGTGGCGGGTACTGGATCAGCGTTGGCTCGGGCCCGAGTATTCGAAAGAGGACTTCGAGGGCCATTTCAAGATCGCGTGGACGAAGGAGCGCGTTTTCCTCCTGGTCGAGTTCACCGACGACATTTTGATCGATACGCACCGAAATCCGCTGACGCAGTACTGGGATGATGATTGTCTCGAGGTATTCATCGACGAGGACCACTCAGGAGGCGAGCATCAGTACAACCACAATGCGTTCGCCTATCATTTTTCGCTGGACAATCAGGCGATTGATATTGGCACGGACGAGCAACCGCGAGCCTACAACGATCACATCTCAAGCGCATGGCGCCAACAGGGTGACAAGATCGTGTGGGAGGTGAGCATCGCGCTATACGACGATAGCTTTGTCGACGATATGCCCGATCAAACACCGCAAACACTGACGACCGGCAAAATCATCGGCTTAATGGTCGCGTATTGCGACAATGATGGTAGCGAAATTCGCGAGAACTTCATCGGCTCAGAAACGGTCCCCTCGGGACCGACCGACCGTGGGTGGATCGACGCAGGGCTGTTTGGAACCGTCGAGCTCGTCAGCGCCGAATAGGCGAGGCATTGCGGTACGCTGATGAACGACACACTCGAGACTCATTTGCGTGTGCACTCCTCCGGGGACAAGGCCGTCGATCTCTTGCACAAGGAAACGGCGCTTCCGAAGCAACGCATCAAACACGCGATGAATTGCGGCGCTGTTTGGTTAACCCGCGACTTCGGCACTGCAAGACTGCGCCGCGCCACACGGAAACTGTTGCCTGGCGATGAGATTCATCTCTACTACAATCCGATCCTGCTCGGAGAGACACCCGAAGCGCCAGACCTGATCGCGGATGAACACGCGTTCTCGGTATGGTGCAAACCTGCCGGCTTACGCTCGCAGGGCTCCAAATGGGGCGATCACTGCACGGTCGTCCGCTGGGCGGAGAAGCACCTCACACCGACCCGGAATGGATTCACGGTTCACCGACTAGACCGAGCCGCCTCAGGTCTCATGGTGGTGGCCCATACCAAGCGCACGGCTGCGCACCTCGCGAATCAGTTTGCGGAGCGTGTGGTCGAGAAGCGATATCGTGCGATAGTCCACGGAGATTGCTCCGGGATCGCATTGCCATTGCGCATCGATCTACCGCTCGACGACAAGCCTGCGCTTTCGGAGGTTACGGCGGTCGAATTCGCAGACGGTTCGTCGACGCTCGACATTCGAATCGAAACCGGGCGTAAGCATCAAATTCGGCGACACTTGGCCGAAATCGGCCACCCGATTATCGGCGATCGACTCTACGGTGGTGCCGGCCCAGACGACCCGGACCTTCAGCTGCGCTCGGTCTACCTCGCTTTCGACCACCCTTTATCGGGCGAACGTCTGGAGTATGCTCTCTAGCGTGGGCTTCTACCCCGAAATTCTGCTTGCCGCTTTCCTTGGCTTTCTGTTCATCGCGTGGACACTTCGCCTCGCGTTTCAGGCTGGACTGAATTTTCCGGTGTACCCCGGCTTCTCGCCACTGCAGGGCACTGACACCAAAGACCTGATGGATGAAGACAAATTCTGGGCGCTTATCCAAAAAGCACGCAAGCGCAGTGGCAACAGTTACGAACGCCAAACCGAGATTCTTGTGGAACTCCTGAAGGGAGAACGACCGGAAGAAATCGTGAAGTTTCAAAAGGCCTTTGTGGCGCTCCTCGATCGCACCAACCACTTTCGATTGTGGGAGCGCATCTATGCGCTGAACTGGGGGTGCTCTGACGACACTTTCCATTACTTCAGAACATGGTGGATCGCTCAGGGCAAGAACAAATTCTACTGGACCTTTCACCACCCGAGATTGCTGTACTTTGTCGCGATACGTGATTTTCTGGAGGCTTACGAAGGTATCGAGTATGCCGCGGACACGGCATACAAGGATCTAACCGGAAAAGAACTGCCCCCGGATGATCTTGTGATTGGCGATACCCGTGGCGAGCCGTTTTCCGAAGGCACCGTGTTCTTAAAGTACCCAGAGCTCGCATTCCTCGCCTGGTGATATTCGTTGTCAACGAATCTCGAGGTTGACCATCCGGATCGAAGCTGGACGAAAGCACCAGATTCGCCGACACCTCGCAAATATCGGTCATCGGATAAACCCCTCATATGAACGCCAGTGGCGACGAAGCAGCAAAGTTCGGCAGGTTCGGAAGCGCAGCGACAAGCTCCGTCTCGTTCAAACCAAACCACCTGCCGAGTGGTGCCGCCATCTGCTCCACCGATGACGTCGGAATCAACCGACCACCACCTGAATCCTGTTCATGACCAACCGCAATCGGTGGTAAGTCTCCGTAGATCGCACCGCCTTGAACGGCACCGCCGACAACGAACTGGTGGCCACCCCATCCATGATCAGTGCCATCGCCGTTCACGGCGAGAGTACGTCCGAAATCAGAGGCAGTGAACAGTGTCACGTCTCGCGATAACCCTTGTGCGAGCATTTCTGCATGAAATGCAGTCACCGCTGAATCGATTGCGCGCAAAAGACTAGGCAAACTGGTTGCTTGCGACGAATGCGTATCGAAACCTCCCAATCCGACGAAGAATATTTGACGACTTGCCTGCAGCGAATTGCGAACGCTGATCGCTTCGGCAACCGCACGCAATTGCGCGCCAAGTGGTGAAACAGGAAACACGGTACTGATTGGCTGCGCGCCGGCGAGTGCCGCGTTGTATCGATCATTTGAGTCAATCGCTGCGCGCTGGGCGCTCGCCATGTCACGTGCAAAGAGGTTTGCTGCCTGATAGCGCTCGCTTCTCAGCAATGCCCTCGCGGTGCTCTGCACCGATGCATCAACACCCTCGGTGGTCAGGAACTCAAGATCTTCCAAAAGGTCGATGCGGGTCGCGCCGCCTGAATTGGCATTGTAAGGCTGCGCGTTCTGTCCGGTTAGGAATAGACCATCGCCTGTACTGCTGATCGTTGAAAATTCCGGTGCACCATTGGCACTCAATACCGCATCGGCAAAGCGACCACCCCAGCCGAACAGTGCACCCTCAGGCGCACTCGCCTGCCAGACCGCTTGTTGATCATTGTGCGAGAACAACCGCGGTGGCAACAAAACTGACTGTTGTTCAAATGAAATCCGATTGGTGGGTTGCACCAGCGGACCAACGTTGCCGATCACCGCTGCACTGCCTTGATCGTACAGTGCCTTGATACCAGCCAGCTCAGGCGGAAGCGCATATCGACGTGAACCAAACTGTGTGGCGTCGCTGGTTGTCAGTGGCAATAGACTGGTGCGAGATCGTGCGGCCCCCTGGGCCTGAAGGAGACTGCTGCGTATGGATGCGAACTGATCGTAGGAGGCCGGATCGTAAGGCAGCACTGTGTCGTGGCAATCCAAACCCCCGAACAGAAAGACGCACACCAGCGCACGATATCCACTGGTATCTGCGGCATGTGCATCGAATCCGCTTAACGCGGTGCCGACGCTGCCGATTCCCGCTGTTGCTAGTGAAGACGCAATCGCGTCGGAGAGAAATTGCCTGCGTGAGAATTTCATTCGATGACTCCTGTGAGGTGTGCGCCTAGCGTTGCACCAGAAAATCGGGCGATAGCATCACGAGCAACACGGCGTTGTGGACCAACTCCTCGCTCGTGAAGTCAGCCTCGCTGCGCATGAGGTCCAGCGTCGATGCGATCTGCTCTCGACTCTCCGGACGTAAGGTGTCGTAGGTCAACTTGTCTGCAACAAGATCGACAAGCGCCGTTGAACTGGCGGCAAGCGAGAGTTCAGCACTGTAGTCGGGCACAAAACTCTGCCGAGCGAGATTTGGATCGAGGTTGACTCCAGCACCATCAAATATTTCGCGCAGCTCCTCGACATCGGCTGTGCGTGTTCCCGCTCGGACAAAGTAACCGATGAAGTTTGCGTAACCGGGTGTCGACGATGCATTGACGATTTGCAATTCTGGAGCCGTCAAACCGCGCTGACCGGATTCACTGCCGGGTGCAATGTAGCCAGGTCGGTAGAAGTTGAAAACGGACGGTGCACGGTAAGGATGCTGCGAAAGGGCTAGAGTATCCTGGGTGTTCCAGAGCTCTGTCGTGAACTCCGGTGTGACGGTACCGACGTTGAACGCACGCGCCCAGGCAGTAAACCGAAGAATCGGTTCACGAACCTTCCCGAAGGCGTCGCTCGCCGATGTCGGCGATTGTCTCGCTTCGGTGTCGAACAAAACCGCTGCGATTGTCGCTGCAAGGTCCCCACGTTGAGACGTACCGACTGCCGAGCCATCAGGTAGCAGGTACGTACCCGAATCGAAAGCACTTGCAACGCGCAGTATGTATCCCGGCGACGGGCTGCTGGTGGTGAGCCGTTGGATCAGCTGGCGCCCGATAAAAGGTCCGACATTCGGATGCGCAAAGATCACATTCAACGCTTGCGTGATGCTGGTTCTCGCATCGGTCGATGCTGGAATCGTCGTTCCGAGAAATTGCTTGACCGTGTCAGAGTGGTTTGTTGCCTCGATTCGCATCGGTCGCTGCCATTCTGGAAAGATGATATCAGGACCGCCGGGGCGCTCGGTGAAGTCGAGTTCAAGCCCTGTAAATACTCGGGCAAGTCCGGTGACGTCGACGTTGTTGTATGTCTCAATGGGCTGTCCGTTTACATCGAGCCGAGCAGATCCGTCAGCCTGCAATTCGATCAGTCCAATCGAGAACAACTGCAGAATTTCGCGCGCATAATTTTCATCTGGCATGCGGCCGGTTAGAGGATCAGCCTTCTTGCTATCGATGTAGGTCAGATAGAAACCCATCGCGGGGGAGTACGTCACCTCCTCGAGCAGAGTGCGGTAGTTCCCAAAGGCATTGCGTCGCAGAATGTCCTGATACCACGCAACCGCGTGAGGAACATCGCTTAGCGTTTCACCACCGGCGTTTGACACCACCAGAATTTGAGACAACGCGAATGCAACTCGCTGCCTCAGCTGATCGTCGGCGGCAACCGCGTGAGTCCAGAACGCCATTGTCGTTGCCTCACCCGTAAACTCATTCAGTGGATCGGCCGACGTCAGGTCCGCCATTGCCTCATAACGCGCAAACTCTGGAATGATCAGCGTCGTTGGCTTCGCCAGTTCGGCCTCGAACCAAGCTGATGCACTACGACCCGTTAACGCGTCTAGATCTGCTGGCCTTGGACCAAAGGTCGCTTGCGTGAGAAATCGTGCAGTACTCGCCCTCGTGTCGAACGCCGAGCCAGATGCGCCGGGCGGCAACGGCGCGGGGACTGGCGGGGTGGGCATGGGGCCGGGCCCACTCGTCAGTGGCGGTGTTGATCCAATGGGTGATTGGCCACCCCCACCACATCCACCGAGAAATCCGATCAGAAGGGCCAATAGCAAGAACAGTAATGGTGATTGGATTTTGTAGGAATCCATGGCAACTCCCGTTGGCGCGACAACCCGTCGAGAACCGACAGTACGCCAGCGCAGGTGACACCAGGATGGACTGCACATTAACGATATTTAATGTGACATCAGCGCAGTGCAAACGCCTAAAATGACGAAGTCATGAACATACTCATTGCCGAAGACGACCACGAAATCAGCGACTACATTATGAAAGGTCTTCGCGAGGCCGGACATAATGCACAAGCGGTGGACGATGGCGATACCGCACTGATCGAGGCTTCACATGGCACCTTTGACGTATTGATTGTCGACCGCATGCTGCCCGGTACTGACGGACTGAGCATCGTCCGCGCGTTGCGCGCTATGGGCAAAGACACGCCAGTGCTTATTCTCAGCGCGCTCGGTGAGGTTGACCATCGCGTGGAAGGACTGCGAGCGGGCTCCGACGATTATCTGAGCAAGCCATTCGCATTCAGTGAAGTGCTGGCACGCGTCGAAGCGCTCGGTCGACGTCAGCGAGATGTCAACAGCGCACCCACACAACTGCGTGTTGGTGATCTGGTGCTCGACAAGTTGACTCGATCGGCGACTCGCAACGGTACCGAGATTGAGCTGTTACCGCGAGAATACGCTCTGCTTGAATATCTAATGGACCACGCAGAGCAAATCGTCACTCGCACAATGCTGCTTGAAAAACTCTGGGGTCTGAATTTTGATCCACAGACCAACATTGTTGACGTTCATATCTCACGACTCCGGCAAAAAATCGATAGAGAATTTGACACACCATTGATCCATACAGTCAGAGGCATGGGCTATGTCGTCCGCGGCTAGTTCGTCTTTGTGGCGTAGCTCGAGTCTGCGGCTCGCGCTTCTGCTCACGCTTGTTATCTGGCTGACCTCCGCAGGTGTCATCGTCGCGATTGTTGCTGCATCAGAGCGGACACTACTCAATCCTTTATCTGAGAGGGTCAATGGTGAGATTTCATTCCTCATCGACCAATTGAACGGAGAAGAGCTTGAACTCTACGAGTGGTTTGATGGTGAGTTTGAACCGCTGTTCGTTGAGACAGCATTCATCGACGTCGATGATCCAGAGATATTCCTGCAGGAATACGCCGCTCTACTGCGGGAATTGGAGGTTGACGGCACACCACAGCGCGCCAGTATTCAGGCTCGGCTCTGGTTGATTCAGCAAGGCAAAGATCTCAGCGCGATCAACCGACCTTTCCAGTTCTACCTTGCGCTAGCTAAAGAAGAAATTCCCGAGGAGCACCACGAGTGGTTCGTTGAGAATTTCGAACGTCACTGGCGCTCTTGGCCGAAGGCGTGGCGATGGGAGAGTATGAATCTCGGCCAACGCGTCGATCTCATTCTGTCCGGATTAAAAGACCAGCGAGAGGAGCACGATCGGTGCGTCACTGAAAGCGATGAGGAATTTGGCGAGCCGTGGGAGACCGTTGGTCTCAGCGCGGCGTCCTACTCGGCATTCATTATCGACGATGTCGTTCGATTCAACGATGAGCAAACACTTTGTTGGGCGCGAACACTGACGCTTGGTGATGCACGCGAACTAACACTCGGCGTCCATGCAACCGAGACGATCAACGCCGTACGCACCAATCGTCTCTGGCGTAACATCGGTGTCGGCGCCAGTCTACTGCTTGCGATCGGCCTGGGGAGTCTCCTTGGACATCGAGTCTATGCACGCGTACGTACCATCCACTCACTAACGGAAAAAGTACGCCTGGGTAATCTGGAGCACCGACTGCGTCTGAACGGCAGTGGCGATGACTTCGATCTTTTGAGCGGCAATATCAATGAGATGCTCGACAAGATCGTCTCGCTGATGAATGGAGTCCGACAGGTTTCGGACAACATTGCCCACGATCTTCGCTCGCCGCTTACACGCCTGCGAAACCGAATCGAGCAGTTGCAGCGAATCGAATCACCAACCGCTGAAGATATCCGGCCGATCGCCGAGCAGGCCGATGAGGTCCTCACGACATTCACGGCACTGCTGCGAATTGCACAGCTCGAACAAGGCAGTCAGCGCCAACCTTTCGAAGCGATCGATCTCGGCGAGCTAATTCGCGAAGTATCGGACTTGTACGAGCCGGTGTTTGCCGAATCCGATATTCGACTAGTAGCGGAGGTACCGTCGGATCCAAGCTGGATCACCGGTGATAGAAGTCTTTGGTCGCAGGTCTTGATCAACCTGTTGGAGAATGCGCTGCGCTACGCACCAGATAGCCCATCTGTCTCGGTCGCGCTGCGAGCTGCTGGCCATGCGTGGATTGTGACCATCCAGGATAGAGGGCCTGGGGTGCCCGACCATTCACTCCAGAGGTTGACCGAACGTTTCTATCGAGGAGAGTCCAATCGACAACCCGGTGGAACCGGCCTCGGATTGTCATTGGTGGCGGCAATCTGCAGCATTCATGAGGCAGCCCTTTCCTTCTCCAACGATGGTGGTCTACAAGTTCAGATTCGTATACCCAAGCGGCACTAGACCTGATTCTTGACACTTCTTGTCAACCTTGTCGTAGATCGGACGTTATAAAAAGGTATGCGAACGCTCGATACATTCCATGCTGTCAATCGATTTGGTCTTGGACCCACTCCGGAAGATGTCTTTTCGAAGGGTGATGATCCGCGCGGATGGGTGATCGACCAGATTGCAGACCACAAGACGCCGGACGTCCTGCGCTCGTTCACCTCGTCCGAGGAGATTATCAAAGGATTACATGACGCACGGATGGCAGGTGCCGGTGAGCTTGAGAAGATGGCAGCCGACAACTATCGCAAGGCGTTCGCACCCGAGGTCATCGCGCGCAGTCGAGCAATGATTGAATCAGATGTGCCCTTTGCAGAGCGCATGGTGATGTTCTGGTCGAATCATTTCACGATTTCAAGAAGCAAGGCGATTGTCGGACCTGTGATTCCGGCTTATGAGCGTGAAGCCATTCGTCCCCACATTTTCGGACGTTTCTCAGAGATGCTGATCGCTGTTTGCCGCCACCCGGCCATGTTGAGCTATCTCGATAATGCCGCATCCTTTGGCGAGAATTCCCGAGCTGGAAAACGTCGGCGCCGTCGCAGCGGCACTGACAAAACACTCAACGAGAATCTTGCTCGAGAGATTCTCGAACTCCACACGCTCGGTGTCGACGGTGGTTACAGCCAAGCCGATGTGATCGAGTTCGCCAAAGTCATTTCGGGCTGGAGTCACGGTGGTTTGAGATTCAAGTTCGAAAATCAGCCGGCGCATGGTCGATTTGAGTTCAAACCTTACTTCCATGAACCTGGCACAAAACAGGTGCTCGGCAAGAAGTACCGGGAAGATGGGGAGAACGAAGGCACCGCCGTTCTAAACGACCTTGCCCGACATCCTTCCACAGCAAAGTTCATCGCCACGAAACTTGTGCGCCACTTTGTCGCAGATCGACCCGATCCTGCAGACGTCGACCGAATTGCTGAGGTATTTCTGGACAGCGAGGGCGATCTCGCCGAAACGTCTCGAGCCATCGTTGAACTGGATGCCGCGTGGGAACAGCCCCTCAGCAAGGTGAAATCTCATTACGAGTTTGTGATCAGTGTGAACCGCGCGATGGGGAACACCAAACCGCGACCACGCGATGTATTTCAGGCACTACGCGAAATGGGGCAGATTCCGTTTTCAGCGCCGTCGCCTGCGGGATGGGGCGACGAGGCGAACGACTGGGTCGCTCCCGAGGCGCTCATGCGTCGTATCGAGTGGACACATCGATTTTGTGCTCGATTGCCATCAACGCTTGTACCCGCCAATGAGATCGAGCGATTGCTCGGGCCGGTCGCATCGGAAGCACTCGCGTTGGAGGTTCAACGCGCCCCGTCGGGCACCGACGCGATGGCGTTGATTCTCGCCAGTCCCGAGTTCCAGAGGAGATGACCATGGATCGTAGAGACTTCCTGACAGCGGGCGGCTGCGCATTGGCCGGCACAGTGTGGTCCAGTCGATCAGCGTTCGCTTCGATCCCTGGTGAAAATCGACTGGTGATTGTGTTGCTGCGTGGCGGCCTCGATGGTCTCCACGCGTTAGTACCGCATAGTGACCCGAACTTTGCACAGCTTCGACCACGGACGCTGGAAGCAATGACCACTGCTGGTGGGTACACCGATCTCGATGGCGACTTCGGACTACACCACGCGCTGTCCGGGCTGATGCCGCTATATCGGCGGAAGGAATTGCTGCTGATTCCGGCGGCCAGCACGGTTTATCGTGAGCGATCACACTTCGACGGTCAGAACCTGCTCGAAAACGGCAGCGGCAAACCCTATGGCGCCAACAATGGCTGGCTCAATCGCGCGATCAGCTCGCTGAACGTAGACGGTTCGCGCCTCGGCTTGTCGATCGGCCCAACGGTACCGCTGATTCTTCAGGGCGATGCCAACGTTCAAACATGGTCGGACTCGAAGCTGCCGGATGTCGATGAGGACTTCATGCTGCGGATTGCACGCACCTACACGGAGGACTCGCTGTTTGCGGATGCACTGAGCGATGCACAAGGTGCTGTGCAACCTGACATCAATATGATGGGGCTTAACAATCGGCGAGATCGAGAGTTTCCGCTCGCCGCGCGAGCGGCGGCCGACCTTCTTGCTCAAGAATCAGGACCGCGTATCGCGGTGCTGGAGCTCGGCGGTTGGGACACACATTTTGATCAAGAGCGACGACTGGGTGTGCTGCTCGACAGTCTCGCAAAGGGCATTCTCGAACTGCAGACCAGGCTTGAGCAACACTGGAAGCATACGGTCGTTGCCGTCGTCTCTGAATTTGGCAGAACGGCTGCCGAGAACGCGAATCGAGGCACAGACCATGGCACAGGCGGGCTTGCGATGCTGGTCGGTGGTGCTGTGAATGGCGGAAGCGTTGCAGGCAACTGGCCCGGGCTCAAGAAGGCGGATCTTTGGGAAGGCCGGGATGTGCGCCCGATGAATCATTATGAGTCCATATTCAAGTCATTGGCGGCGGACCACCTCTCGGTCAGTCGACGTGCCATCGACACATTGGTGTTCCCGGGCAACATCGACTTGAAACCAGCTTCCGGCATTCTGCGCAACGTCTGAGCACTTTCATCCCGAGACAAGCGCGAGCTTAGAGCGTGTTGGTGCATACTCGCGAGAAGTGTTTCTCGGAGATGCAAACATGGCACGACGAATTGCGATTGTTTTTTCCCTGATGTTGGCTTGTCAGGCGAGCGCTCAGGGACTGGAGTTATTCACCTACGGCCCCGTGTTTGAAGACTTCGGGCCGCATGCCGTCATCGACGACATCCAGTTCCCTGCCGACACGAAGTTAGCCGTGGCATTCGATGTTTCCAAAGCCGCTGCCGAAGGCCAAACGAGCCGTCAACTCGAGACAGTTGCCAGATTTCTGAATATGCATGCGGCAGCCGGCATTGCGCGAGAGCACCTAAGCGCTGCGATTGTGGTTCACGGCGGGGCCTCATTCGATCTGGTCGTCGACGAGGCAAGAGACACACCGAACCCGAACGTGTCGCTCATCGGAGCATTGCTTGAGGCAGGCGTGAGTATTCAGCTGTGCGGTCAAAGTGCGGCCTACCAGGGTATCGAACCGGAGGACTTGCTACCCGGGATCACGATGTCACTATCGGCGATGACAGCGCACGCGTTGTTGCAGCAGCGTGGCTATACGCTAAACCCTTTCTAGGCGAATCCGAGCTAAGGCAGGTCGGCGGAAGCAACCGCCGACCGCTCGTTGTTGACTCCTCTGCTGAATTAGCGGCTAGAAGAGCAGGCAGGTCGCCCCGCACGTAACGGCGTTGTCGCCATTATCACGGACGGAAGCACTGAGCTGCCAACGGTTCTGCGCGTTAACCTGCACGTTGCAGACACCGCGTTCATTGTCACTATCGATCTCTGCCATCAGAACCGCAGTCAAAAAGCAGGCGCGGTTATCGCGGGGGCCGAGGTCAACAATATTTATGAATCCAGCGCCGCTGCGGTTGGCCGTCGCGATGACTTGGCCACTTATCCCGAAACTGGCTGATCCAGCAGGGCCGCGCGGCCCGGTTAAGCCTTGTGGTCCCTGCGGACCTGTAGCGCCTCGAGGACCGGTGGGACCCGCAGGTCCCGTCGCACCAGGAACGCCAGGCAGACCCATTGACCCCGTCGCACCTCGGGGGCCAGTCGCGCCCTGAGAGCCCGCCGGACCTTGTGGGCCCGCAGCCCCGGTTGGGCCCGCGGGACCCTGCGGACCAACAGGTCCCTGAGCTCCAGTCTCACCGGCAGGGCCTTGCGGACCCACCGCTCCGATGGTCACGTCGATCACATCCTTCTCGGAACGCTTGGCGCCGGTCTTTACGATCAGCTCATACGTGCCGGGAAGTCGCTCCGCGTCCAGTTCCGCGACGATGACCGTCCCCGAAGCTGAGCTCACAGTCAAAGGGACCCCGCCGAGCGTAACGGTCGGGTCTTCGCCATTGTCGAAATGGAAACCGGCTATAACGAGGTCGGTCCCCGCGCCATCGTCGAGTACTACAACCTCGATCACATCAAGTCGTGCAGACGCCGCCGCGCTTGCACTCGCCACTAGGGTCAGCGTCAGCAGTGACGCTATCAACAAAAAGTTTCGCATGATCCGGACTCCCTGAATCGTCGTTATCTGAATCGCCGGCCCCGCAGAGGTCGGCGATCTCAGTGTCTGGAGTTCAAGGAGTCCGGGCCTTACGAAAGCCTTACCGGTGACTTACTTTTGTGTCGGATGACCTCCGTCAGGGGTGCCGGTAATCCAAGGCGGCGTCGGATGGAATCGCTCCAGTAGGAAGTCGATCATCGCACGGACTTTTGGGGGTACGATTCGATTACTTGGGTAAAGCGCCCAGATTGCCGAATCGTTCAGCAGAGGATCGTCGGTCAGGACCGGCTCTAACTGACCGCGCGCGAGTTGCTCGCCAATCAACCACAGAGACTGCACACCGATACCATGCCCGGTCTCAATCAGTGAACGCATCGCCTCGCCATCGTTAACGCGGGTCGAGTTACCTACAACGACCGATTCGCCGCTTTCGAAACGCCAGGTATCAAAGTCACTCAGCACTACACAGTGATGACCGGTGAGGTCAGCGGGCTTTCTTGGAACACCGTACCGCGCGAGATAGTCGGGCGAGGCTGCGAGCACTCGATGGTCTGAGGCGAGCTTGCGTGCCACCAGTGCGCTGTCTTTCAAAGGTGCGTTTCGAATAACAAGGTCATAAGCGCCCTCGACCACATCCAACACATCGTCCGACAGCCGGAGATCAAGACTGACGCGCGGGTACCGATCTTTGAATGCGCGGAGTACAGGGATCACATGCATGCGACCGAAAGACGCTGGCATAGTGACTCGCAGCAGTCCTTGTGCGTCCATCCGACGACCCGAAATGCCGTCAAGGCCGGTTTGCAGGGTTTCGAGCGCCTGTCGAGCATAAGGAACAAACTCGGCACCATCCGTTGTCAGTGAGACTGCGCGAGTCGTGCGATTAAAGAGTCGGAAACCGACTGTATCTTCGAGCTTCACCAGCCTCGCTGAAGCACTCGCAGGTGACAAAGACAGGTCGCGAGCAGCTGCGGTTACTGACCCAAGATCCGCGATGCGTAGGAACAGTCGTAGAGAAAGAATATCCATTTATCAAAAATAAACAAATAATCATTCAATAAAAAGCCTGTTTATCCAGCTTATATTGATCATTAAGGTTTGATTCCCCGATACAAGTGAGTCAGACAATGCCTACGATGACAGCCTTCGGTCACAGGACCACATGTGCGATTGATGAAAAGGACGCTCTGGTCTCTTTCGAGACCGATGTTCCGAGCCCGGGACCAAAAGATCTTCTTGTTGCCGTAAAAGGTGTTTCGATGAACCCGGTCGACGTTAAGGTTCGCGCTTTGATGGCACCCGAAGGTGATGCGCGCATTCTCGGCTACGACGCTGCGGGAATCGTCACGGCTGTTGGCGATGCAGTAACTCATTTTCAGCCTGGCGACGCCGTTTACTACGCCGGTGATCTAACGCGACCCGGATCTAACGCCGAGTACCAGCTGGTGGATGAACGTATCGCCGGCAAGAAGCCGGAAACGCTGAGCTTTGAGGATGCTGCTGCAATTCCATTGACGGCGATTACCGCATGGGAAATTCTGTTTGATAGCTTCGGTTTGGAGCAAGGTGACGGAGACGGCGATGCGCTCTTGATCATCGGCGGCGCCGGCGGTGTCGGCTCGATACTCATTCAGCTCGCGAAGCAACTGACGAGATTGAAGGTCATCGCAACGGCATCACGACCAGATACAGAAGCTTGGGTGCGCCAGATGGGCGCCGATCACGTTGTTAACCATCGCAAGCCCTTGAACGAAGAGATCCAGGCTCTTGGCGTATCACCAAGGTTTGTGGCCGCATTGACCAACACGGATCAACACATCGCTGCCATCGTCGAACTGATCCAACCACGTGGACATATCGCTTTGATCGACGATCCAAACGCGCTGGACATCAGCCCATTGAAATTCAAAGCGATCACTTTGAGCTGGGAGTTCATGTTCACAAGGTCTATGTTCGAGACACCAGATATGATCGTCCAACACCAACTCCTGAATCGCGTCGCCGAGATGATCGATACGGGCATCCTCCAATCCACCGCCAATCGACACGGTGGATCACTATCGGTGGAGAATCTGATTGGTGCCCATGCGTTTCAGGAAAGTGGTAAGGCAATTGGCAAGACCGTTCTAAGTGGCTTGGACTCGAGGGCAAAACCATGACAAAGAGAATATTGATCACGGGTGCCACTGACGGCATCGGACTCGAGGCTGCGAAGCTTCTCGCGGCCGACGGACATCATCTGCTCCTCCACGGTCGCAGCGAAGAGAAGCTCGCTTCCGTCGCGAACCTGATCGGCAACAATGTCGAGACGATCAGAGCGGATCTCGCGGATCTCGACGCCGTCGATGCGATGGCAAAGGAAATCGGTGCCAGGTACGACCAGCTTGATGTACTGATCAACAACGCGGGCGTCTTCAAAACCCCGGTGACCACCGCGGCTAATGGTCTCGATGTCCGTATCGTGGTGAATACGCTGGCGCCTTACCTGCTCGCCAAAAGACTGCTGCCACTCATGAATGCGCGCGGACGTATCGTCAATTTGTCCTCCGCAGCACAAGCACCCGTCGATCTTGCCGCTTTCGAAACTGACACCCACCTCGCAGACAACGCTGCCTACGCGCAGAGCAAGCTCGCCATTACCATGTGGTCAACCCACATGGATGAAGAGATCGGCGATAACGGCCCCATGGTCGTTTCGGTGAATCCCGGCTCATTGCTAGCGACCAACATGGTCAAAGATGCCTACGGCATCCCAGGCAGCGATATTCAGATCGGTGCGAAGATCCTCTACGACGCGGCACTCTCCGGCACGTTCCAGGATGCGGGCGGCAAATACTGGGATAACGACTCCGGCCAGTTTGCTGACCCGCATGCAGATGCACTCAACACAGCAAAGCGGGAAGCGGTAGCGGACGCCATCCAATCCGCCCTCAGCAGACTAGGACACTAAATTCAAAGCGCGTCAAAAACCCTGGGCATCCAGAAAGGCATTCACTGAAGCTCGTGTTTGTGCAGAGCGTTCCGGTTCGCGCAGGAAAAAGTGACCCGCGTTTTCCTGTGTCAGGAATGTGATCTCGGCACCTTGCGCCTTAGCCTTCTCGGAGAATTGCAAAGCCGCCTCATAATTGCAGTCTGAGTCTCGAGTCGCGTTTGCCATGTAGAGCGGTGGCCAGGCCTTCGGCTCGGCATTCACCGGCGAGAGCGCGGCCGCCTCTTTCATACCTCCTGCCATGCGCACGATATAAGGATCGATGGTCAAGTCCGCACAACCGGAAAAAGCGACTGCGATATCAGGTTTGCTCTGAGCGTCGGATGGCGCAAGGCCCGCCGCCGCGAGTGACAAGTGTGCGCCGGCCGAGAATCCGGACACACCGATTCGCTCCGGATCAATGCCGTACTGATCTGCGTTTCGCCTCAACCAGGCGATCGCATCAAGCGCGTCCTCAAACGCATCGCGGATGTTGGTGGCGTGGCGCCCACGCGTTCGATACTCGACTTGCGCGACGACCATCCCCCGGTCTTTGTAGAACTGACACGGACCGCACCAGCCCCATGACCCAAAAAACCAGCCGCCGCCGTGCAGCCAAACCATCGCAGGCTTCAGAGTCTGATCATCCCGGTCCATCTCGGGCGCGTAGATATGCAGCTCAAGGTCCACATCACCAATCGACTTATAGACTTCGATGATGTGATCCTCGCGGCTGGCGAGTTCATCCTGCCACTGCGCCATCAGCGCGCTCGCCGTATCACCAGGACAACGGCTCGCGTAATTCGATACCTCATCAGTTACACCATCAGCATTGTTTTCCTCAAACCACTTGCTGATTGCCTGCCCATCCGCCCAGCAACGCACTGCTGTGTTGTCGAAAAATGCGGATGCCTCGAGTTTCGCGGTCAGGTACTTCGCGCTCCCGGGGAGTGTCTCCGACTGTTCAAAGCGCTCGTCAGCAAGACCATCCCGAAAGACTCGTATAAAGCCTGTGTACTCATCCAGATACAGCAGGTCTTCACCGTCAAAACGCACACGATCGAGATAGTCATTGAATGAATCGGAAACGGTGAAGTCTGGGTTTGCGCTGGCGCCACGGTAGTAGGACTCGTAATAGAACATGCCCACTGCCCACTCATAAAGGAGTCGGGTGCGATACTCATCGGCGAGCTCATCGGTCGGCATGTGTGTCGCTGCGGCCGCATCTAGCCCCGCTCGCCATGCACCGGTCTTTCGCTGCCAGGCGGGAACAAACTCCGCTTCTGGCCTCGTAGCCAAGTCTCGAAAGACGCGAGCGAAGTTCCTCGTCCAATCGGTAACAATGGCATCCGCCGCTTCCGTAAAAGCGGCGTCATCGGCAAAGGCCGCCTGACCTGCGAGCCCAAAAGCGTTGAGCACGACAATCAGTACCGACGCCGAACGACGACCACTGCGGAATCGCACAACCGACATCGCGTTACCCTGCGTCGATCACTCGATCGTTACGTAGCGGGTGAGATACGCCACTTCGTCTGCGTCGACATACTTGGCCATCTCGCGGGTGAAGTCATCCATCGACTTGTAGGGTCGGTACTCTTCGAACTCGTGCGACAGTTTGCGCGGTGACAGCGACGACGGAATCAGCTTGTAGTCTTCAAGATCCCCCGTATTCAGGCCCACCTTGATCGACATCACCTTGTAGACGTTGCGCAGAACCTCCGGCTCAAGACCATCTGCGAGGATCGCATTGAGCGCCGTTGGCGTCGCAATCGGTCGCGCATCGATAACGGCTTGCGCTAGCGACTCGGTGATGCCCGGGATCACCGTAAGCTGCTCGCTGGTAGCCGTGTTGGGGTCGATCAACGGCGCCGTTGGCCAGTTCTCGACCGCGGTCGTGGTCTCGGAGTTGCTGCTGCCGCATGCGGCAAGCATAGTCGCCGTGAAGGCGATCGAGATCATCATCAAAGGTCGCAAAGCATTCATTTCGTCGCCCCATTTCTTATTGAGAATGATTCTCATATTGTATCGGGTGAACGTCTTTTCACCAAGCTGAAACTGGGCATGGCACAAGCGCGAAAAACAGCTCGTCGAATCAAGCATCTGAGTTGGGTAGCTCTTTCTTTACCTGCGATGTACATCGGTTGGGCATATACCACTGATGCGATCAGCTACGGTCAGGTGATTCACCAGACCGGCACCTGGAGTGTCGCGCTATTGGCACTGGCGCTCTTGGTCACGCCCCTGCGCCATCTTTTTTCGAAACGGCGTTGGCCTTTGCAGCTGCAACAGTTGCGCCGTGGCATCGGGGTGGCGAGTTTCGGTTACGCCGCACTCCACACACTCGTATACCTGGAACGCAAATGGGGCTACGGATACATTATCAAGGAAGCGCAGAACCCCGCGCTGCTCACCGGCTGGATCGCGCTCGGGGTTTTTCTTGTACTCGCACTGACGAGCAATGACTACTCGACTCGGCTACTGCGAAAACGCTGGCAGCGCCTGCACCGAACCGTCTACGCTGCTACGGCCTTGATTTTCGCCCACTGGATTCTGACAGCGGTCGACACCACAACCGCGTGGGTCTGCGCCGCATTGCTGGCTGTCTTTTTCGTGGCCCGATGGATGCCAGCCCGGAACGGCCGCTAGACGTCGGACTCAGGCAAAGCCTCACTCCATGCTCGCAGCTCATCGAGGAATCCGAGAGCAGTCTCGCCGAACGACGTAATCGCATAGTGCACGGTGACCGGCGCGGTATCCGCCACCGTGCGAGAAACCAGCCCGCGCCCCACCAGCTGGCGCAGACGCTCGGTCAGCATCTTCTTGCTTGCGCCACCAATCATGCGCGAAAGATCGTTGAATCGCACTGGACCATCTTTTAAATGCCAGAGTATCGAACCCGTCCACTTGCCACCGATGATGCGCATACCGCGCTCGATCGGACAGGGCTCTGTGCACGCGTTCTCCACCACTCGACGCCCACCTGCGCCATCCTTAATTGATGCTTTCATTTAGGTTACTAAAAGTATACTGGTTGCTTTTTGTTTCTTACGAAGCATAGTACGTGCATCTACAAGAGAATCAACGTCATTTAGGAGATCACCGATGACGAACGCGCTAATTATCAATGGCCATCAACCCTACGCCTTCGCCACGGGGCAACTGAACGCGGCGATGCAATCGCGGATTTCCTCATTTCTCGAAGCACAGGCATTCGAGATTCGAACGACTCAGGTTGCGGAGTCTTACGACATCGACGCTGAGATCGAGAAACACCAGTGGGCTGACGTGATCGTCATGCAGTTCCCCGTCAACTGGATGGGTGTACCGTGGTCGTTCAAGCAATACATGGATGCGGTGTATAGCGCTGGCATGGATGGCAGACTTTGCGATGGCGATGGGCGCACCGCTGAAGCGCCAAAAGCCAACTATGGCACCGGCGGGACCTTGAGCAGCACGAAATATATGTTGTCAGTCACACTCAACGCCCCGGCAGAGGCCTTCGACGATCCAAGTGAGCCCTTCTTCGAAGGCGCATCGTTGGACGATTTGCTCCTGCCAGTGCATCTGAACGCAAAGTTCTTCGGTATGAAACCGCTGCCGACATTCGCAGCGTTTGATGTGATGAAGAATCCCGATATCGAGAATGACTTCCGTCGCCTCGGTCAGCATCTGGCCGACGTGTTTTCTGACCAATCGAAAGCCGCTTGAGTACACCGGAGCCGACACCATGGCCAACCTGACATCCATCTCTACACAGCAGCCACCATGAATGGCTACAAGCCGGTGATCTTTCTGGAAGAAGCGGGCGTTGCCTATGATCTGACGTTCGTGGACTTCTCCAAGAAGGAGCAGAAAGCGCCCGACTACATGAAGCTGAACCCGAACGGGCGTACCCCGACCATCGTCGATCGGTCAAACAATGATTTCGCCGTATTCGAGAGTGGCGCCATCCTCTGGTACCTCGCTCAAAAATACGGTCAGTTCCTCCCGCAGGAAACCAATGCGCAGTCAGAGACGCTGCAATGGTTAATGTTCCAGATGGGCGGCATTGGCCCGATGATGGGACAGGCGATGTACTTCCAGCGTATCGCTGCACCGAACGGTCACGAAGAGCCGTTTTCGATCAAGCGTTACGTCGATGAAACCCGTCGCCTGCTGGAAGTGCTCGACACCCGTCTGGCAGGGCGCGAATGGTTGGCAGCAGACCAATACACCATCGCAGACATGGCGACTTACCCATGGGCGCGCGCTTATGTATGGGCAAACGTTTCAATCGAGGGGCTTGATAATCTCGAGGCGTGGTTCGACCGACTGGACGCACGCCCCAACGTACAAAAAGCCCTCACGATTCCGAAGGCGCAACCGGCGTTTTGGGGTAACGCTGACGAGAGTGAATTTTTGGCAAAGAACGCTGCGAGGTTCGCTTCGGACGTCCAAAAAGACTGAGTATCGCTTGTGTTACATGAAGCGCCGGAAGCGTCGGGCAGAATCCGACGTCATCTGCTTCATCTGTTCGCGGAGCCGCTCGATCTCGCCTTCGCTGAGTTTCGCTTTCTTCAAGAACGACTCGCCGGCCGAGATACCTTCTGAAAGTACAACGTTGGAAAGCGCGGATTGGAAAGCGTTTGCGCGCACAGATTCATCCGAGATGCGATTGAGCATCGCAATCTCACTGGTAGGCCGTACCATAGCCCCTGCAGCCGCAGCGACAAATCGATCTCTGGAACCTTCATCAGACTGCTGATTGATCCAGTTTTTGGCCGCAGCCGAATCGCTCGAGTACCAATCTGAAATGACCTGTTGCTCCAGTCCGCTTCTCGCGCCTTGATCCGATAGTTCCATAGCCAGTGCCAGGGATCGTGCGGGTTCCGTCCGGCCAATGGAGCGCACAACGCTCACCGTAGTGTTCTGCTTGATGACTGGATCGGTAATGAGGCCGAGCAATGACAGGGCTTGATCGGGCCGGGACGATGCAATTCCTGGGACGACCGCCGCATAGGCTTTGTCGGATTCACTGGTGCCCTCAAACGATCGGGCAATCATCAATGCACGATCAATAGCGCCGTTTCGAGCAAGCGTGCCCGCGATGCTGTGTTTGATGTTTGCCTGAGCCGTTGCACCGAAACCTGCTGCAAGCGACAAGGCGAGATCAGGATCACTCGATCCAAGCTGCCCCAAAACACCCTGGGCGAGCGTATCTGCGCGATCGGAAGGCAACGTTTGAAGCCACGCTGTCGCGGCGCTTGGGTCGGCTCGAATCCAACCTTGCGCTAGCGTACGCTCGGCCGACAGTCGCATGGATGGATTGGTGATGGATTCGAGTACCTCGACCGCTCTTTCAGTCTCATTCTGATAGACGAGCGAGTTGACCACCATCATCGGCAGCATCTTCGCCTCCCGCCCTTTCAGTACGTCCGCCTGCGCAAGCACAAACTCAGGATGGCTTTGCGTGAGGTTGCTGAGATAGCCGAGGACCATGCGACTATCACCCGTCTCCGACTGAAGCTGTCTCGCGAGCGTCAAGCCGCGCTGTGGATCTTCCGTGCCAATAGCGGTCAACACAGCATTGAGCGCCTGATTCTTGGATCCGCCCTGCTCCATACTCTTGACGAACTCCAACGCAGCCGTGGGGTCACGATCAGCGTAGTGCTTCATCGCAAGCATGAATTCACCGTTCTGCAACGCCTGAGGATCCGAAAGCGCCATTTGCACCGCCGCCAATGGATCACCCATCGCCTCGATCCGCGTTCGGGTGTATCGCATGACCGACTTGGACGCCCTATCCAGACCGGAGCTCTCCAACAGATCGAATGCTCCCGGGTTTACCGTCGCCAGGTGATAGCCGAGCCAGGCCGAATAATCCTGTTTCGACTGGCCGTTGGGCAGCGCATTGAGAAACTCCACAGCATCCAAAAGCGATCGATCCGCCATCCTTTCAATGAAACGCATCCTGACCAGTCGATCCGGAACGATCCCCAGCACTTCCTCGATCCGTTTAGCTTGCGGCGACTCGATGTCCTCCGTGGCCAAATAAAGTGCACGCGCCGCATTCCGGCGTTCGATCTCCCCTCCGAGGACCGCTGCATTGGTGAGCGCATCTTCAAAATCTGCCGTCGCCCATATCGCCCACACGCGATTGTGCAGCTCCCGGTCCGGCACGAACAATTCTGTGGCTGCGAGCTGGGCGGCTGATCTCGGGTCAGTCTCGGCCAAGTGCTCGAACAATACCGCCAAGGTCGCGTTGCGCTCTGCAGGATTTGCGAGGCGATCGGCTTCGTAGATCAGGTCCTGAAGCTCAGAGGGATTCGACACCGCCGCCAATTGGTAGGTCGCCAGACGCCGCGATACCGGACTGGGAATTTCGTAGACATCGGGCAGTGCTTCCGGGATGGGGCGTGCGCGCAGCGTTTCGCGAGTCGCGATACTAGTGCTGCGTTCCGATGCGATCTCTACGTCGCGAACAGAACGTTCGTTGTCGCTTGCCGGCGTTCCGACAAACAACAGTGTACCCGCTACCCCCGTCCCCAACGATAAGACTGCAACTACCAACATCCTTGTCATTGTCCGCTCCTAGTTTTGCTCGCTCCCAGAATCCGACAACGGATTGCCCACCATAGTTCGGACATGCAAGTCCCGCTGCGGGAAAGGAATCTCGATACCATACTTCGTCAGCGCGTCCTCGAGCGCCCAGTTGTAGTCCGCAACCACCCTCGAAGGGCGTTTGACCGACTCAGGTCGGAGCCAGATCACCAGCTCAAAGTCGAGCGATGAGGCACCGAAGTTCATCAACCACACCTCTGGCTCTCTGGCGTGTGGACCTGTCAAACGATGCGGGACCGCTTCGGCCGCCTCCAGCGCAGCTTTCTTCACGAGCTCCTTGTCGGTGCCGTAAGCCACACCGAATGGAATACGCACTCGCCGATAGCCTTCCCGAAGGGTCCAGTTGGTAACGCGCGTACGGATAAATTCTTCGTTCGGCACCAGGATGTCGACATTGTCGTTGGTGGTAACCAGTGTTGCCCTGACATTGATCTCGCGGACCTTGCCGCGAAGCCCGTTGTCAAACTCAATGAAGTCGCCCACCTTCACGCTCTTTTCAAGCAGCAGAATGATCCCGGCCATGAGATTGGAAAAGATCGACTGCAATCCGAAGCCGATCCCGACACCGATCGCGCCGGAGAAGACGGCGAGCGCTGTGAGATCGATCCCGATGGCATTCATCGCGAGCATCACCGCCGCAAACAGCAATGCAATCCGTGCGCCCTGGGCGACCAGGGTTTGTACCGAGGGCGTCAGACGATCAGACTTTTGTAGTCGCGTCTTGATGAATCCGGACAAGGCGGATGCGATCCACAGGAAAAAGCCGGCGAGCAGCACGCCCTTGAGCACCATCAAGAGCGATAGTCGGCTTTCGCCGAAAGACAACCCGGTGTCATCCAGCATGTTCAATGCCGGATTGAGCAGACCCAAAATGTTGAGCGCGGCAGCGAACCAGGCGATCGTCGCCAGAAGCGCGGCCAATGAACGGTCGCGCACAACGCTGACGACAATCTGGATGACGATCCAGGCGTTCAATAAGGAAGCGACCGTCAGCGACAGCTTCGCGGGCATTTCAAATTGAGCCTGAACCGCATTCGCAGTCCAAAGCCACCCCAACCAGAGAATCGGGAAGACCAACCTCAGCACGAGCTGTCGAGCATGCTCACCCGCACCCGCCTCGCGTTTCGCCCAGAAGTGCTCGATCAATCGCCGACCGGGTCTCGCCAGCAGCCACCCCAAAGCGAGCCCAACGAAGATCACACCAAGATCAACTGCACCTGCGATCGACCAAAGGTCGGCCTTCAACGCAAGAAACTGTTCTTTAAGAAAGTCCGTCACAATCGAGACGGTCGACGTCACATCATCGACCACCTCGGTGACAAGCTCAGGCGGCTCTTCCTGCAGCTGTCCAAGTCCCATCGGAAACATGTGTCCTCGCTTGACCGTTCTTCGTCCCTCGAACGGAGGTTAGCCGTGTGACTAACCGGACACAAATCGCCGCATGGGACCTAGTCCGCAGCGGCGATATGTCGCAGAGCCGCCTCGAGCACAACATCCGTTTTTGTGGGCACAATCGGTGATGGAATTGCAACATCGGGCGTAACACCGTCGTTCTTCAGATCCCCCGACGGCCGGATGATATGCGCCTTCGGAAATCCGACAACAAATCCCGTGTTGGGCAATGAAAACGTCTCCATAGCGCCATAGCTCGTCGCAAAATCTGCCGTCTTCTCGCCCATGATCTCACCGAACCCATAGTCCTGAATCAATGCCGCGACGTTGACCGCGTTTGAATAGGAGTGTCGATCGATCAGCACGTAGACCGCACCCGTGAAACGCTCACCGGTTCGTGTGGCAACCTCGGGGATTGGAAATTCAAACCTCTCACCGAATGGCACCTCTTCATACCGCCTTCCGAAAAACACCGACACGCCTTCGGTTTGTCCGGGGTTTGCATCGAGACGCGCCTGATTGGAGGTCTTTGCTTCTTTACTGGATCGAATGTAGAACGCGCTCGCAAACTTGAAAGGTTGGTCCGCAAACCACGCGACCATGACATCGCTGAATGAGTTGTCACCGCCGGGGTTGTTGCGCAGGTCAATGACTAGCTGCTGGGCTTCAGCTTCGATGAACGTCGCGAACGCCTCATCGATGAATCTGACGAAACTACTGTTGTCCCAAGCCTGCTCCGGTTGCTCGAAGTTGTAGAAAGGACCCGGTCGAAGATACGCCACAGTGTCATCGAGCATCTGCGCCTCGCGCGCAGTGCCATCAAGCGAGAAGTATTCGGACTGATCTGACGTATTTGCCTGCATCGCTTCAGTGTTGAGCGCGGCAATCGAGACGGCTCTCTGCTCTTGGTCAGCTCCGAAAACAGTCAGGTCGAACTGTTCGACCGGGCCGAGCGCTTCCCAAAGATACATATTGAACCAGTACTCGAGCAGCGACTCGGCAATGTAATCCGTGTCGGCGGACACATACTCACCCGTCCGGGCCAACCATACCTGTACAGACTCACCGTTGATTTCCAGGATTTCGGTGCCTGGAATCAGGCTACGGTCATCGGATCGGTTGTCCTCCACGTACATGCGCCCATCGGCTATGCGCAGGTACACCGGGAGAATCGTGCCACCATCTTCGCGATAGGTTTCATATCGACTGCGATCGTAGTCGATCCGTGCGTGCGCCACATTGCCGAACGCCGTGAACTTCTGAAACAGCACGTTCGCGTCGTGACGACTCATGGGTTGGTCGAGCGTCGAGAGCGTCTGCTCAAAAAGCGCGTCATATTGATCCTTGGTGCGATTGGCGAACAGGTCGTAATGCGCACTCTGCAACCCGGCATAGAGCGCACGGAAATCCTCCTGAAGCATCTCGACTGAGAGGGACTCGGACTCCACTGCGTCTGCAGGCGCACATAGGAGTAACAAAAATAGCGGTAGGTAAAGGAGGGTTTTCAGATTCATGACTAAGGTCTCCGTAAATTGAGTCGCCAGTTCAACGCTCGACCGCCAAAAGCGCCATGACCGAACCCGCCTGCATTCCTCCCGAAATCCTGACGAGAGCATAACCTACTGATTTTCTGAAGAGTTGCGGCTAGTATTTTGAACATGACAACACATGCGCAATTGCAGGTAGGAGCGTGGCGAATCGACGGGCCTGGATGTCGCATTTATCAGGATGACACCAGCACCAGTCTTGAACCGAAGGTGATGGATCTGTTGCTCGTGCTTGCGGAGCGCACCGGTCAGGTCGTTAGCAAAGACACATTAATGGATCTGCTTTGGCCAGGGGTCATCGTCGGAGAGGACACGCTCGCGAGGACAATTTCCAAGCTACGCAACGCGCTGGACGACAGCGCGAAGTCTCCCGAATACATCGAAACGGTCCCGAAGCGCGGCTATCGACTGATTGCACCGGTAGCATCTTTAACCGCCCGCTCAGATACCAGGGGAAAAAACAATCAATGGTGGTCCGCTGCCGCAGCGGCATTTGTTGCCGCACTGGTGTTCAGTTGGTGGAACCCAGATAAGTCACCCGTCGAGCCAGGGCAGGATAATTTGATGATGCGTCGTGCCGACGATTTCTACATGCGCTTCACTCAAGCCGACAATGCAGCCGCGATGGACCTATACGAACGTGTCATTGCGGAAGATCCCAACAATGGACTTGCCCATGCAGGGCTTGCCAGCACATTGGTCCAACGCGTTATTCGTTACCCCGAGGATGGCCGTGGTGCGGATAGTGTTGGACAGGCGCTCGCATCCGGACTGACGGAAACGCCTCAAGCAAAGAACTTACTATCGCGAGCCATACAGCTTGCTGAGCGTTCGGTGCATCTCGCACCCGACGAACCCTTGGCCTACAAAGCACTCGGATTGGCGTTGGCAGTCTCGGGTGACCTTGAGGGCGCGCGCCAGCAGCATGAAAAAGCACTCGAGCTCGACGAGTTCGCCTGGGAGCCGCTGATCAACCTCGGCGAACTCGCGACGCTCGACGGGCGCAAGGGCGATGCGATCACGCTATACAGTCGTGCCTACAATGCGATGCAACTTCGTTACGACGAGGCACCTCAGCGTATTGGCCCTTGGCACGCACCACTTGGTGCGACGATCGCGCGGATGCATCGGGAACAGGGTGATTTTCAGGCGGCTGAGGTCTGGTATCGACGAATACTTCGTCTCTCGCCCTATGAGCCGGAAGCCACTGGTGGACTGGCACAGATTCTCGCGAGATCGGGTGATCTGAGGGCAGCACTCTCGTTGTGCCGCAACCTCACCGCCGTCGGCTCAGGGCACGTCACCTGCGATGAGTTGCTGGCTAACTCGGTTGCAACACCATGAACAATATTCTGTCGCTTTTGCTCTTGATCCTGGTTAGTGCCAGCGCGAGTGCCACCACACACCCGAACGTCCTGATCATCTATGTCGATGACCTGGGATACGGCGATCTCGCAAGCTTCGGACACCCGGTTATCAAGACACCGAATCTCGACGCGTTGGCCAACGACGGTCTAACGCTCACCAACTACTACGCGCCATCGCCACTTTGTTCTCCGTCGCGTGCCGCGTTACTCACCGGTCGTCACCCGTATCGCACCGGCATTAAAAGTTGGATTCCGGAAGGTACGGGCATCTTTCTGAAAGACGAAGAAGTCACCTTGGCCGAGGTGCTCCAACCGCTCGGATATCAGACAGCACTCGTCGGCAAATGGCACCTGAATTCCAATCTCGCCAGCAAGGACGAGCCGCAACCGACCGACCAGGGCTTCGACTACTTTTTTGGACACAACGCGTTTCAGATTCCTACGAGCCGCAACCCTATCAACATCCATCGAGGGCACGATCCGGTCGGCGAGCAGTCGGGCTACATCGCACAGATCTATGTTGATGAGGCCGTCGATTGGCTCTCGAATCGAAATAGGGAAGCGCCGTTCTTTCTCATGTTCAATATGGCAGAGCCACACACGACCTTCGAGAATCCGCCCGAGTTCAATGCGTTGTACGAAGCCTTCACACAAGGAGAGATCGTGCCGATTCCCTCCGGCGGCGAACAGCCGCCTAGTGAACTGCTAATCCCTCGCGGTCCGGGGGAGTACTACGCGAACATTACTTACATGGATCACCAGATCGGCCGGTTGCTCGACGCCATGCGCGAGCAAGATGTATACGACGACACGATCATCGTGTTCGCGAGTGACAACGGGCCCGTTACGGAGAACTGGCGGACCTGGTGGGAAGTCAATGCACACGGCAGCACCGGTGGTTTGCGTGGCCGTAAACACCGCGTCTACGAGGGTGGTATTCGCGTGCCCGCCATTATTCGAGTCCCCGGGGTTACAGAGCCTGGTGCGACCTCGGGCGAGCTCATCATCGGCACCGATCTGTTCACCACGCTGGCCGCAATACTTGGCGCCGCCGTCCCGGATGATCGTCCTATCGATGGTCTCGATGTCACCGATGCGCTGCGTGGTCGGTCCTTGTCGGAGCGAACACTCCTGTGGGCGTTGGAGAACGCCGACGGTCCAGACTTCGCCTACCGACAAGGAGATTGGAAATTACTGATCGACGCAGCGCTGAATCCCGTAGCACTTTATGACCTTGAGGAAGATCCGCTGGAGTTACTGGATGCCTTGCCCGCGGAGCCTGAGATAGTCGAGCGACTGCTGACACAATTCAAAATGGAATATTCCGAACTTGAACCTGACTTTGGGGACTGAAGCGTGAGCACACTGTTGGTCTTTGTTCATGGTTGGAGCGTCACCAATACCAACACCTACGGTGGACTGCCGGATCGCCTTCGTAACGAAGCAAAAGCCGCGGGGCTCGGAATCGAGTTTCGTCACGTGTATCTCGGTCGCTACATAAGCTTCCACGATGAGGTAACACTGGCTGATGTTGCCCGTGCTTTCGACGCGGCCGTTAACGACACCCTCGGCACCGAGATCGCGGCCGGAAAGCGCTTTGCTTGTATCACACACTCGACTGGCGGCCCTGTTGTACGCGAATGGTGGTCGCGCTATTGGAGCAAGCAATCGGCAAGCGTCGAATGTCCAATGAGTCACCTCATCATGCTCGCGCCGGCGAACTTTGGTTCAGCGCTCGCCCAAATCGGCAAGGCGCGCCTCGGTCGGCTCAAGAGCTGGTTCAACGGCGTGGAGCCTGGAACCGGCGTCCTCGACTGGCTCGAACTCGGCAGTCGCTCCGCGTGGGCGCTCAACACGGAATGGATCAGGAGCGGCGCTCGCAAGATGATCAATCAGGGCGCCTACCCGTTCGTACTGACCGGACAAACCATTGATCGAAAATTCTACGACCATCTGAATTCGTACACCGGCGAAACCGGCTCTGACGGTGTAGTTCGCGTCGCAGCTGCGAATATGAATGCGCGCTACATCCGGTTCGAACAGGAAGCACCGAGAACATCAAAGGGCAAGTTGGTTGCCCCAATGCTCGAACCAACAGAAGTAAAGACCTCACCCACAACCGCAATGCGTATCGTGCGCGGTGCGGCTCATAGCGGCAGCGACAAAGGCATCATGCGCAGTGTTTATCGCCCAGAGAATCACCCGCGCGGCAAAGACGTCACCGACAGCATCCTCCAGTGCCTCGCCGTTACCGATAAGGAAGCGTACAAAGCGCTCACCGCCGATCATGCACAGCAGAGCACTACGGTTCAGAAAGAGGAGCAAATCGAGGTCGAGGAGCGCTTGCTACTGCGTGATCCGGTCTTCGTCCACGACCGCTACAGCATGGTGATTTTCCGGATTACGGATGATCAGGATTATCCCGTTAATGACTTCGATCTGTTGATCACAGCGGGCACCGAGGGCGATCCCAATCGCCTACCCTCAGGTTTCCTGGTCGATCGCCAGCAGAACCGGCGCTCACGCAATACGGTGACACTGTATTTCAACTACGACGTGATGATAGGCACGCCTGAGATTCGCCACGACGGGCGTGTCATTCGCGACGCCTCCGATGGCGCCGGTTGTCTCGGTTTCCGTATCGACGCACGGCCAACCGATGGCTTCGTTCACTATCTGCCCTGCGAGGCGAAGGCGGACGCTGAAAAGTTGAAGCAGGTCCTCCAGCCCAACCAGACGACGCTGATCGATATCCAATTGTCTCGAGTGGTTCACAAGCCGGTGTTTGAGATCGACAAGACGAAGACCTCCCCTGCCGAAACCCGAGATTTCAAGCGCATTAAGCCCGGTAAAGCCGTTCTGGACTAAAAAACCCTGATGAACGTGACCGGTTTTTTCGCCGGTTGCTGCTTCCCCCTATGAGGCACATAGATTGGGAGGCCATCATGACAATAACGAAGACCAACCCGGCGCTGCGACCAGCGCTGAGCATTCTTGGGGCGGCGGTACTGACCGCCTGTGGCGGAGGCGGCGGTGGTGGTGGCGGCAATGCCCCGGTCGCCGGCAATCCACCGACGGTTTCGACCACACGCCAAATCATCGTGAGCGCAGGTGACGCAGTAACGCTGAGTGCGTCGGCGACCGATCCCGATGGCGACACCATCAGCTACCGCTGGACACAGAACAGCGGCGCGACGGTCGCCAATTCCAGCGGATTCAACACAGCAGATGCGAGCTTCACCGCCAATTCGGACGTCGATACGCTCGAGTTCTCGGTAACCGCAAGTGCCGGTGGTCAATCCGACACCGAAGTGGTCTACGTGATCATTGTTGAAGACGTCAATACCGCTGTGTTTGTCGATGCAGACGCTGGCGGCACACCGGATGGTTCGATCGACAACCCGTTTACCGACTTGCGAGCGGCCATGGAGAGCGCGACAGACGAGGCAGATTTCTACGTTCGTACACCCGCGTCCGGCGCGCGGTACCGAATCAACGCAGATGGGGTACAGCGGACCGTCTTGACTCATGGTCAAAGTGTATACGGCGCTTACGGTGCCGACTGGGTGCGAGATGTCGAATTAAACAAGACGCCAATCGATTCTGTGGGAATTGGGCTATACCACTTCTTTGGAAATGCACCGACTGTAATCTCTGGTCTTGACCTCGATATTGAAGCTACAGAGGTTGGCGTAAGCTCCGCGACCCTTTACGGCATTCTCAGTGTTGGCAATACGGAGAGCTATATTGTCGAAGACTCGAGCATTGTCGTCGAAAGCGCCGATGCACGCATGAACACCTCATCATTCGCATTAGCCTCAGGAATTTACGTAACGCGAACGACCACTGCGGCAGTGCGCAATACCACTATCGTGGTGGGCGATGCAGGTGACACTCAGGACCGCGGCAGTCGCGTGACCGGTGTGGGTCGCGATGGCTTACCTGGCGTTGATGCGAGAGTCGGCGACAACCAAACGGGCGGTGCGCCCGGCGCCTCCACCGGCGGAGGATGGAATGGTGGACGCGGTGGTGACGCAGGTACGACTTCTTTCGAACCCGGCGACGGTGGCTCGCGTGGCTCCGGGCGAAGCTCTCCGGTAGTGGTCCGGGGCGGTTCTGGAGGCGCACTGGGCGCCGACTCATTAGGCAGTCGCAATGCCGGCGATGGTGCCAACGGTGACGACGGACCGCGAGGACCATCGGGGGATGGCGGCAACGGCCGTGGTGACATCAATCAGGGTGGAGAATTCGCCAAGTCAGTCGGTGGACTAGGAAGCGATGGCTGGGCCGGTGGCGGCGGTGGCGGCGGCGGCGGCGGCGGTGCGGGCGCTGCCGGAGTCAATGGCGGTGCTGGTGGCGGTGGCGGCGAAGGTGGCGACGGCGGCGAAGGTGGTTTTGGTGGGCTTCAGGGCAATCCATCCATCGGAATCCACTTTGGCCAAGTCACCACCAGTGAAATCGTCAACAACACAATTACGACCGGTAGTGGCGGCACTGGCGGTCGGGGTGGTCTAGGAGCAGCCGGTGGCGACGGCGGTGCCGGCGGTGCAGGTGTCGCTGGTACCAACGGTCTGGGTGACAACGACGGCGGCCGAGGTGGCGATGGCGGCTCCGGTGGTACCGGCGGTACCGGCGGATTCGGCGGCAGCGGCGGTGGTGGTCCATCGTATGGCATCTTCTTCGGTACCGGCTCGGGCGGCGACGTCCGCGGCAACACCATTACCACCGGCGACGGCGGCACTGGAGGCGCAGCAAGAGTGCAAGCTGACGTCAGTAGCGCTGGCCAAGGTGGGTGGAGCGTGGGCATTTTCGATGCCGACACCAACGACGGGATTGCGATCACCCAATCGAACAATACGTTCACCATCGGTGCGCCCGGTGCAGATGGTGCGCCGTCGACCGGTACGGGCGTCGCGATGCCGACCAATCTGCCATAGTTACTCCTCAACGTTGGCCACACGGAATGGCCGACCCAAGCAATGGGTCGGCCGTTCAAGCAGAATAGCGGCAAGAGGGGGACACCGATGACTCGTGACGAAAAAAGATGGCGGCTGCTCAATGATCTGCTCGCCGAAGCATTGGAACAACCAGCAGAGCAACGACAGGCCTGGATCAAGCAGGCAAGCGACGGCGATGCGTCGCTCGAAGCAGAACTGCGTGAGCTGCTGAAGTATGACGCGGAAGCGACCGGTGATCTTCACGCGTCGATTGCGAGCGCCTCGGCACGCGCGACCGACACGCTGATCGGCAACGCGATCGGCCCCTACCGCATCACGGACCGTATCGCAGAAGGCGGCATGGGTGTGGTCTACGCAGGAGAGCGTGAGGGTTCAGATTTCGAACAACGTGTTGCCGTCAAGGTGATGCACAGTCACCAACTGGATGAAGTGGCTACCGCACGATTCGTCGCCGAACGACGTATTCTGGCTGCGCTCAACCATCCCAATATCGCCGGTCTGATCGATGGCGGTATGACCGACGAAGGGCTGCCCTACATCGTCATGGAGTACGTCGACGGGGAGAGCATCGCTGACTACTGCAAACGCGAGACGGTCGATAACGAGCGCATCATTCAGCTGGTCATCGATGTCTGTGGCGCGCTGCAGTACGCGCACAACCAACTCGTCATCCACCGCGACATCAAGCCCAGCAATATCCTCGTCGACAAGAACGGTACGCCACGCCTGCTCGACTTTGGCATCGCCAAGCTGATGGAGCCGGATGGCACCGGCGGTAAACAGACCCGACCGGAGTGGCGTGCGGTAACGCCGCTCTACGCAAGTCCCGAGCAGTTGGGAAACCAGCCGGTGAGCACAGCCGCCGACGTGTATGGCGTCGGCTTGCTCTTGTATCGACTGCTCACGGGGCGCTTGCCCTATTCGCCGACCAGCGATCACCCACGCGACGTCGAAAGCGCGATCATCTCATCACCAGCCGAGCTACCCAGTAGTGCAGTGACGCGGGCGGACGGCACTGCGTCGGCTCAATGGGCGCAGCGACAACGGCGCGCACTTCGCGGTGATCTCGACACCATTTTGCTGAAGGCACTGCGCAAAGAACCTCAGCGACGCTATGCAACCATCGAAGCATTGGCCGACGACCTGCAACGCTACCTCGATCAAATGCCCATTCGTGCAAGGCGCGATACGCTCGCTTATCGCGCGCGCAAATTTGTTGCACGTAACCGACTGCCGGTCGCACTGGTCAGTTTGCTCGTCGTCTCCGCCATCGGCCTGACCACGTTTTACACCAAACGCCTGGAGACCGAACGCGCAGTCGCGCAACAAACGGCAGATTTTCTGACCGATTTATTTGTGGATGCCAACCCGTACCGGCGTAGTCGTGACGGACTGACAGTTGCCGAATTGGTTAACGTCGGGGCAGAACAAGTTCAGGCTAAGGAATCGCTGGATCCGATCGTTCGCGCAAGACTCCAAAGCACCATCGCGACGGTATTCAACTACGTCGGTGAAAGCGAGAAGTCGGAGGATCTCCTCAACCAGGCCATACCGCTATTCGAGGCGGCTGGCGAAAACGGAGATCTCGGCAAAGCTGTCGGCGCGCTGGCCAGAGTCCGCCAACTCCAGGGGCGGTACGACGACGGACTGGCTTTGCTCGACCGTGCCGACGCGCTGTTCTCCGCCGAATTCGGTGCTCGTTCGCTTGAGGTAGCAGGTACCGCCTGCGCAAGAGGCTACATGAGCTACCGGGCGGGCTATTACGACATGACGCTCGAGAGCTCTTTGAGAGCATTGAGTATTTATGAGGAATTACTCCCCGCCAGTGACTACCAATTTCACTGTCCATTCACGACGCTATCTACCTACTACCAAATTACCGGTCAGGCCCAAAAAGCGATTGAGTACGAGTCACGTGCCCTGGAGCTAACGACAGAAGAGTTTGGACCTAACGACCCAAGAAACGCAGGATCACTCTACGGAATTGGCATTATTTTGACCGACTTGGGTCGGTACCGCGAAGCAATGGAGCATTACGAGCGGGCTTACGACATTTGGTACACCGTCAGCGAAGGTAAATCTGCGCAACTACCACTCGTCCTCTACGGGATGGCGCATGTCACCGGAAAGCTCGGCGATTTCGCGAAGTCACACCGTCGATTCAAAGAGCTCGTCGAGCTCCAGATCGAACGAAGCGGCGACACCCACGATACAGTCGCCTACTGGCTCAACGGACATGGCGACATGCTCGCGAACATTGGCGCTACCGAACTCGCAAATGCAGCGCTGACGCGTGCCATGTCGATCTACGAGACTAACGAAAAACCGGAAGGCCACTTCGACCGGAGCGTCACCCTCGTAGGACTGGGAAAGGTCGCTCGTGATCGCGGTGATCTCGCAACCGCTGAGGAGTTAATGAAAGAAGGTCTTCGTATTCGCGAGAGTACGATTGGCGTTGACAACACCTTCACACAACTCGCACGTATCGACTTGGCCCATGTCTTCTTCCGGCAAGGCAGACTCACCGACGCCCGTACGGAGTTCGACGCAGCGCTCGCGATTCTTGAGAAAAAAGGACAGAGCAACCACCCGACAGCGGCGCAAGCCCTGACCGGACTTGCTCGGGTTGCGCTTGCCGAGGGCGATTACGGAGTCGCCAATGATCTGCTGGCGCGATCTATCGAAATGACCCAAACATCGATAGGGCGTGACCACCTCGACAATCTGGACCGAAGACTTCTCATCGCCGATGCCATCGAAGGCGCGGGCGACCCAGACCGCGCCAAGCAGATACGAGCGAGTGCTACGGCACAGCGCGAAGCAATCATGAACGATTGGCTCGCATCACTTGAGGAGCGCGGCTCCGACTCCTGAGTTTCGAAGTTCAAAGCGTCGACCCTGTCAGCGAACTTCGTTGACAGGGTTTGCTACGATTTGACACATGTCCACGGGGGAAGACATTACACAGTTGCTCAATCGCTGGTCAGACGGCGATGAGAACGCACGCGATGCAGTGACTCCGATGATCTACGATGAGCTCAAGCGCATCGCAGAAAATGTCTTCCGTCGCGAGCGCTCCCGGCAAACCCTACAGCCCACAGCACTCGTGCATGAGGCCTATGAAAAACTTGTAGGTGTCGACGTTGAATGGGAAAACCGTGCCCATTTTTTTGCACTGGCTGCCCGCATGATGCGGCGCTTGTTGGTGAATCATGCCAACAGCCGTGCCGCACAAAAACGCGGCGGTGATGCACTACGAGTGACGCTCACTGAGGCAATGCTCGCCGCGGATGAAGCAGAGGACGATGTGCTGGCTCTGGACGAAGCACTCACACAACTGGCAGCCATGGACGAGCGCAAAGCCAATGTCCTCGAGCTGCACTACTTCGGTGGACTGACGCAGCCAGAGATCGGCCGCGTCCTCGACGCATCAGAATCTACTATTCGACGCGAGTTCAAGCTCGCGCGGATTTGGCTTAAGAAACTTCTAGACAGCGATTCGAGATAGCTTGCCTCGATTGATTACCGAGCTAACCCTGCACTCAGATCATCCAGCGAGCTATTTGGTGGCATTGGATAACCCTCCTCTGCGAGTTTGATCGCTGCAGCAAGCTCGTCTTCGTTGGCTTTGGAAATAGATCTGGATTGCGGATCAAGAGTAAGCACCCGTGCGAGAGCCGTGACACGTTCCTCCCGGTCATTGCTCATCATCGCGATAAACGCATGGTTGTAAGCCATGTAAGGTTGATAAACCGCAGAGGTTCGCGCAAACCCAACAGTAAAATACCGATACTGTTCATCCCCGCTCTCCTCAAACAGGATTCGTCCAACCTCTGAAAGAACGTATCTCGGGTAAATCCACTGTTCATCGCTCCAAGGAACATCGGCAGCGGCACGTCTGAGCAAGTCAATGGCGTCGTCGTGCATCCCCTCGAATGCGCTGATTACCGCTTTTGTGACGAACTCGGAAAAATACACTCCATCTTTGGTCGGATTCTTGGCAAATTCCTGAAGGTTGGCGGTCTGAAGACTCTCGAGATAGTCCTCCAAACGTGCAGAGTCGTTTTCTTTCATGGAAGCAATTGCATAGAACGGCAGGAACATTCCGAGATCGAAGTAGTCCGTGGCCGAATCAAGGAGCAGTCTCGCCTCTTTATATTCTCGGCGATTGATAGCAACCATCGCCTCCGTCATAGATACGCCAAAGCTCCGGATAGTCGAATCCGGTTCGTTGGGTCCGACAGGCAAACGCGTTCTGACATAGGTTGGCGCTGCAACCAGGTTTCCGTGACGATTTGTCTCGCCAGTTCCCAATCGAATCGTCGGCTCGCGTGAATCGAGCGACTCCATCAAGGCAACTACGTCTGAATCAGGTCCATTGCGATCTAAGACGGCCGACAGCAAGCTATATCTGACGGCGGCGTTCAGGCGTTCTTTTCCGTCAACGTCTTCGGCCGTCTCGAAAGACCATCGCAAATGCAAATCCGTCTCCATGTTTGCCGCACGATTTGCTACCAAGAGACCATCCCAGACAACGGCTGAATCCAGCACATCAGTCGCGCCATCCGCGACAGCCTTAGCAACATCCTCCTGGTCGGTAATCAGGGCCAGTCCAATAACGTCAAGACGCGGTCGCCTGCTGTTGTAAGCGCGAATGTTCTGGAGTGACTGTTTGATCGCCTCTTCATAATCAGCCTCGATCAACGCAAGATGCGCCTCGCTGAGAATCGCCTTATATGACCCCGATTGATAACTGGCGGACAGACGATACAGTGGAATCGCAAGATCATAGTGACCTGCCATGAACAGAGCGATACCGGCATCGTGCGCGGCGTTAGCAAGGCTAACGCGACTCGTAGAATTCTCATCCGCAAACCCAGGGTACCGCTGAAAAACCTCAAGAGCTTCGTTCGATCTTTGTTCTCTGATGTGTTCCAGTGCTTTGGTTTCATACGGCATCCACTCCATGGAGCCGGACTCGATCACCTCATCGAAAATGCTATTCGCTGCTTCCTCTTCATTGTTCAAGAGGTAGATACCACCAATCACGCTGGCGCGATAAGCACTACCCTTAAAGCGGTGCTCGGTTTTTTTTGCCATATCCAAAAGCCAGACTCGGCCTTCGTCAGAGCCGTTAAAGAGACTCTTTAGGTTGTACAGGCACCTAATGCCCGAGTTGCTACGCTCCACGCAGTTAAGATTTGCGACCGCCTGAAAGTGGCTGTCGCCGCCTTGTACTGGGCCAGGTGGCATAGGCCAATCATTGACATACGTCAGGAGTAGTTTTGTTGCTCTCGGGTACTCCGAGTATCTGTGGAATGCCCAGTCCGGATTAAGTGAGTATCCCAGAGAATCGGCGCTTAAGCCTTCGTTCGTGATGATGCCATCTCGCATCAACTGATGGCGCCGTCGTTGGAAGCTGACCTGCTCAGCACCACGCTTCTTCTGTGCCTCAGCGCCAGTAACCGTCGAGGCCATTATCAGATATGAGGGATGCCCTGCCATCAAGGGTTCGAAATAATTGGCTGCGGCGATTGAATAGTCCGGTCTGCCTTGTGGCCGATGCCAGCGAGATATCTCGAGATAGATCTGGCCGACGATCTGGGCGCGAAGCGTATCGGTAACATCCAATAGCCTCGGTCCAAGCAGCGAACCCGGGGGAGTCTCTTCATCGCGATCGCTCGTTTTTGCGTGCCGCAGAGTTAGCTCTGCGATCTCGTATGCGTCTGGCTCTTCGTCGGTTACAGACTTGGATGCCTGTAGGGTCTGCATCGAAAACCGGTCGATTGGCAGTAGAACATCGGCAGCCACCTTAACCACGTAGGGAGAGAAGCTCTGCCAGACAAACTCGTCCAGCATTGCGGTGTAGACCATTAGGCCCCACGTGGCATTCTCATCGTAGGAAGCTCGGGCTAAATCGATGTCCTCAGCACCGTCATATTGATACCGAAGTCTCTCACTTTCGATTCTCGCGATTGTCGCAAGCAACGGTGATTCTATATTGCTAAGTTCATCCTGAAGCGCATCGAGGTCGCCATTCAAGAAGGCTACAAATGCTCGCTCTTCGGGCGTCTTTGGGTCGGGAATCAACGCAACAGCTACCGGGCGTCTGTTCGAGTAAAAGAGTGCTCTCGCATACAACAAGCGCCAGTGTGCAGACTCATCAGTGACGCCACCTAACAGCACGAGTGAACGCTCGAACATCATGTCACGAGGTCTGTCGATGATTCGGCGTGAGCTAAGCACACCCATGAACTGTAGGTAATGAGCTGCCAAGAGGTCGTTCTCCGGACTCGCAAAGCTGGCAACGTCTTCGGGAAAGTCGACGACATCAGCGTCGATGCTGAAAACTTTGGGCCACGCGAGTTCGCCAGCAATGCGCTCGGCGACCTGGGGTGCTATATCGTTGAATCGAAAGTAGGGAATTATCTGGTCATTAAAGGCTAAGTCACCCGAGAAATAATCTCCCTCGATACCAAGCTCGAGGGATTCACCCGGTGCTCTTATGCCCATTCGGTACCTGAACTTGCCACCACCATCGTGCGTCACATCCGAGATCACGATCTTGCTGACACCCAGCTTCTCAGCCAGCCCAGACACATCCTCTGCATCAAACTGTCGCCGATGTGCACCCAACGCTTGAGAGACCAATACCGGGTCAGCCACTTTCAGATCCGATTGATTACTGAGTGTCGACACGAGCTGTAGCGTCATCAATGACCGAGCATGGGCGTCCAGGGACATACCGCGTGCCTGTGTCGGAACCACCAAAACATCGAAGGTCAGTGACTCAAGCGCCTCCATCGCACGGGTTTGCTGCTCCGCCAACCACGGCGATTCCGGCCGAGGATATTGCCAAACCTCCGGGCCGGGCATCTCGACAAACGCAGGTTCTGAGCTTACTTGTGCTGCGGCTGGTTGCTGGATCAAACAAACCAGAACGACAACAGCGCCCTTGCTTAATGCTTTTCTGAACAATCGGACGTACGGCACAGAGACTCTCCCCAAGAACTCTGACTCAACGATCTCAAGCGCTCGTCCGAATGTAAATCGCGATTCATCTGTCGAATAGATTTTTAGTCCTTTTCCTTCGACAACCGCTCGAACTTAAGATGCTCCGGGGCCCACGCGGGAACACAAGTCACAACCAACAGCAATTCTTCGTCTCCGTTGTTTTTGATGTTGTGCCACTCATCGGCCGCGATCACGACCGTATCGCCCGGCACCAATTGCTGAAGTTCATCTTCGACCATCATCAAGCCGGTTCCGGACACGACATGGTAGACCTCCTCGATCACGTGATGGTGGGGCACGATTTCCACACCAACCGGAATCTTGATCTCAGCGATACTCATCGACTCGACCGAAGAGTTTCGCGGACTGATGATCTCCCGTGCGACCGCTTTATCTTCGGCCTCGTACCACGGCTGATCCTCGAGCTTGACCACTTCCACGGAGTCAGCGACAGCTACTTGAAGTGACACCAATACAACGCCGCCCGTTAGCAGCGCTCTCCACAAGACATTCATGTGAGCTACTCCCGATCTCAGAACCGAACTACAGGTATAGTACGCATTGTGAAAGGGAGAGAACCAGTACGGCGAGTGTTGGCCGCGGCGGTGCTATGTGCGTCATTGTTTGGCATAGCGGCGCCAACAATCAGTTTCGCCCAGTGGCCGCAGCAGAGTTGCAGCCTCAGGCACCGTATTCCCGTCAACATCACTGCAACCACGGGCGTGCACAACTCGGAAACCCGTATCGAACTGGAGAGCTCGGATTTTCCCTCCGAGTACACCTTCTCGAGTACGGGCGAAGACGTACGCGTATTCCGATCAGACGACAGCACGCCGGTCGACTTTGTCGTATCGGGATGGTCGCCGCTCACGCGGTCTGCGGTGGTTTACGTACGTTTGCCCGCAATTCCCAGTGGCGCATCGGAGCTGATCTACATTTATGTCGGCGATGAATCACTCAGTGCGGCGGATGACGCACCTGCAGTATTCCCAGAAACCGGAGTGCGTCTTCGTAGCCGCGTGTCCTCCGCGGACCCGACGAGTCCGACATCTGCCCTAACCGCCTTCGCGGCAGCAATTGCTGACGTGGATGATCGCGTTCGAACCACGGTCACAGGCTTAAACAACCGAGCGCTCGGTGGGAGTCGCGGTGACTTTGGGTGGTGCATCAGTGCGGTTATCAATGTCACGCCGTCGACTGCTGGCACCTGGGGCTTCCGATACGGTGCCGACTTTGGACGTGGCGGCCACCTGTTCGTCAGCGAGCAATCGCTGGAAGAGGATTGGAACGATGATCTCTGGTGGTCGGGCAACTATGCCAATACCGGTGAGACGCTGGAAGGCACCATCGACCTCGCGCCAGGCTGGCATCGATACGAAGCACTCGGCTTTGAGGGATGTTGCGATGGTGCTGTTGGCTTCCAGGCGAGACCGCCCGGTGGCAGTTGGCAGGACCTCAGCAGCAGCAACTTTGATATCCGTGGTGCTCAGTGCGTCAATCTCACTGCCAACGTTAGCAAGTCGCCACCCGAGAGTTGCGTGACGAACCTGACCGTCGCCAAGACGGTCAACGTCGACGCGAGCAGCGATACCGAGTTTTTCATTCCCGGCACCATCGTGCGTTACGACATTCGAGTCGAAAACCCGGGCCAGCGTGTCGATCCCACAACTCTGGTGCTAACCGATGCATTCCCGGATGAAGTGTCGTTGTTGGTGAGTGGTCCCGGTGTATTTGAGTTTACTGACGGTTCGACTGCTTCGGGCGTCGGTTTCACGTACGGCGGACCTGCCAGCACTTCGGACAGCGTGGAATTCTCCACCGACGGTGTGGACTTCACCTACGCGCCTACCAACCCGGTCGACTCCACGGTAACGCATATTCGATTAAGACCGACAGGCGCGATGAATCCAAGCTCCGGTTCGGCGACACCGAGCTTTACGATCACAGTTTTAGGCGTCCTGCAGTAATTAGCTGTCGAGCGGCACTCGCACTGAGACGGCCACGATCTCGTAACGTGGCCCGACTTTAAACGCATTGGAATCACCAGCGTCAGCGTTAAAGTGGGCAGCCTGTTCTTCGGTCATCTCATGCGCCACGAGTTGACCGTGCAGGGTCACCGTCTTACCGCTGATGTCTGTCGGGACGAAGAAGCTATAGTCCTTGAACGAGACTCTCACGAGATGCTCGCCTTGCTGCGCCACAAAGAAGCACCCTTTCTTCTGACAGACCTGCTTCACCTTGGTAGTGATCTGCACATCAGCGTCGACGAAATCAGCCGGCGCTGCCATCACATCGCCCAACGACAACTCGGAATCCACCTCTGGCAATACGCTGCCAAACGTCTCGTGGGTGTCGGTCACTTCCACAGGTTCAGACAATCGAATTGCGTCGTCGTGACCGTGGTCGGCAATCGCACCTTGCATCGAGAACAGCACCAACGCGACACCAACAGTATTAACGGTTCGGTTGATCTTCATTACGTACTCCAGGCTTATTTGAGTTGCGTACCGATGCCCTGAGTATAACGCGAAAGCCCCCGCAACCTAGGTTGCGAGGGCTTTCTGCTCGGAGTAGGTTCCTCGAGCTAATCGCAAGCCTTATCGTCAGCGAGATAGACGGAGCTCGTGGTTACATTGCCCGCGCGATCCTCAACCTCAACATCGATCCGACCATAAAGACCAAAGTGGGTCAGCGAAAAGTCCAGATGCACTTCAGCAGACTGCAACCATCTAACCGGAACGTTTGGTTCCCAATTGAGTTGTTTCTCCCAATGAGAAAACTTGCCGCCAGAGAGGTAGATTGGGTGTAGCGAGGCGACCGCGGCTTGTTGAGAAACATCGTAGAACTCTGTCGGGCCATCATTAGTCACGTAGTTCCAACGGTCTGTAACTACGCCTCGTTCTATCAGACTGACCTTAATTCGGCTGATACCATTCTTATCCTGAGCTCGTAAGCTGAAGCTGTAGGGCCCTGCGTCAGAGTAGTAATATCCGATACCTGCACCAAGCTCGCGAAAAAAGTAGGTCTGGTTTTGTATCTGCGGATCAGAGAAATTGGTGTTGAAGAGTCCGCTCCAGCTAGAGATTGCTGAGTTGTTGATGGTGCCGTCGCAACCAAGAGAACTTAGACTCGGGATAGTATCAGCGGGTAAGCCAGGTTCTGGCATGACGCCTTCCTCAACCCAGATAATTGGTCCCGCGCCTTTCCTATCGTTCATCTCTAATTTAACTGTCGGGTCAGTGTTGTCCAGGACGAGCGGCCCAAGCCCAGGTTCCCGTACAGCCTCTGCCGGCAATGCAGCAGAGAGAAGAGCGATTCCAGCGATGGTGATGAGTGCGTTTTTCATCATTGTGATCTCCAATTTTTGATCGTTTACACAGGTGCGGCCGTTGCCGCTGGGTGCATACTCCCCAGAGCGCGCATCCGAATCCTGATGGCACCCTCACGCTTGCCTGATCCTTACCTGATGGAAACCTGATGTGATTGATTTCATTGGAAAATGCGGTTATTTCCGAGTGCTTTTTTTTGCGCCGATAGGGTAGGATTCGAGAAAAAGAAGGGCACTTTCTTGGCATCTGAACCGATTCTTCGCTCGCCATTTCGACTTGGAGCGCTCGAAGTCACACCCTCGCGTAACGTGATTGCTCGCGATGGCTCCGAATTCCGACTGGAACCTCGAGTCATGGACGTGCTGTGCGTGCTCGCGGGCGCTGAGGGGGAAGTGGTCTCGCGAGAGTCTCTTATTGAGTCGTTGTGGGTGTCCGAATTCGGGGCGGATGAAAGCCTGACCCGGGCCATTTCGCTCATACGCAAGACCCTGCGTGAAGCCGGAGAGGCCGACCCCTCGATTGAGACGATCAAAAAGCGCGGCTACCGATTGGTTTTGCCTGTCAGTGGATCTGCGCCCTTCGCATCGGCGACCCCATCAGAGACGCACCCGGAGTCAGCACCAATCGCCGAAGCCACGAAGCGCCAGCACGAAGCGCTTTTCGATCCGCAGGCCCAGCGCGTTCACTGGCTATTTCCGCTGGCAGCGCTTGGCGTACTGGTGGTCGCAGCCATCGCTTGGTTTCAACGCAGCCACGAAATCACTGAATCGTGGGCATCGGCGACCACAACCCCTTCCGTCGTCGTTCTACCGTTTGAGGCTTTAAGCGATGACGATAGTGACGCCTACTTTGGATTAGGCATTGCCGAAGAACTGCTAAACGCGCTCGCGCGCTTTCCCGACCTGGATGTCGTGGCGCGTACCTCCGCCTTTGCTCGGGACAATGCGGATCTGAATCAAACGGATTTGGGTGACCGACTGGCAGTCGATCATGTCGTGACCGGTTCGGTGCGCCGGGGTAAGGATCGAATCCGGATTTCTTCCCAATTGATCCGAACTGCTGATGAGACCAGCCTGTGGTCAAACACCTACGAGTTCGACGCAGCAGACTTATTTGAAATCGAAGACACGATCGTGCGTGAGATTGCCCAGACGCTTCAGGTGCAGCTCGGCGTCGGCGCCGCAGCGGATCGCGTGGAAAACACAGGCATCAATCAGTCCGCCTATGATCAATATCTGCAAGGTCTCACGTTGTGGGGCGACCGGATGCGCGAAAACGGCAATCGGACAGAAGCACTAGCCGCTTTTCAGCGCGCCGTCGCCTTCGAGGATAACTTTGCCGATGCCTGGGCGAGCCTTGGCACACTCGCGGTCTACAGCGTTGGCAGCCCTTTGGCGAAAGATCGTGCGGCGTTCACTCGCATGACCGAGGATGCACTTTCGCGGGCAATTGAACTGGACCCAGCGAATGCAAAAGCCCACGCAGCCCTGGTCGTGTTTCACGTCACCCAAGATCTCGACATCGCCAAGGCTCGCTTTCACCTCGAACAGGCGGAAGCTGCTGCGCCAAACGCCGCTACAACACACTACGCCGCCGTCTGGCTCAATCGAGTTCTGGGTGACGCCGACGCCGCACTCGCTGCTATAGACCGCACCATCGTTTTGGACCCCTTGAACTCCATCCTAACGCTGGTGCGTGCGACCTTGTTGATGGAGATGGGTCGCACAGATGAGAGCATGGCAGCGCTCGAAGCCTGCTTTGAGGCGCAGTGCTTGGGTGAAGGGTTCGTCGCGTTTGCCAGCGCAGCAGCCGTGTTCTCCGGCGAGCAACAATATCTGGATCGCTGGCGCCCGCGTGTCGATGCCTTCGAAAAGGTACTCGAGTCTATCCCCGACAACGCCAAGCCGGTCGTGGCTAGCATCATGCCCGCCTTCACCTCTATCCGTTACCAAAGAGACGATGCGGATGCACAAATTTCTCGCGTGACCGCCATGTTCAATGAACAGGTAGTCACCGACACTCCGGGTATTTGGGGTCCGACGTTCGCGACCTTCCTCCCTCAGGAAACGTTTATGGACGTACTCCATGCCGCATACGACCGTGGCGATCTCTTCTCGTCAACTTTCTCTTTTTCACCTTTTTATGGCGTCAATCCCTACCCGCAATGGGTGCTCGAGCATCCCCGCTACCGAGCACTTTGGGAAAAGCCGGGCATGAAGGAGGTCGCAGATGCCTGGCGGGAAAAGGGACTGGTCGCGGGATTACCAACTGCTAAAGCAGCAGTAACCGACTAAACTGCTCAGATGCCTCGCCAAAAAAACAAGCAGCAGGATGACAACGGCATCGCCGCACGCATTCGTCTGGCGCGCGAGCGCGCACAGCTTGACCCCAGCAGTATGCGCCAGGCTTTGGCTGAACTGGGCGAAGAGGTTTCGAAGACCGGACTCCACAGACTGGAGACCCAGAATCCAAAGAACCCGAACCTCAGCCTGATCCAGGCGATTGCCGCGATCACCAATGTTTCACCAAGTTGGATCCTATTTGGTGAAGGATCGATCACTAAACCTGATGAATTCGGTCAGGCGATCCGCGGGCGTGTCGTCGACACCATCGAACTTCTGGTCGGTGCTTTGGATCTGACAGCACGTCAGGATTCCACGATGACCAACTGGCTGAAATCAGTTCGTGAGTCCAAGCCGAGCCGCACACGAAAACCTTAATTCGGAACGAGTTCCGTTTTCCGGAACATTTGTTCAGAAAAACGTTGACAGATTGAATCGTCTGCGTATACTCCTCGCCCCATGATTAGAACGAATGCAAAACTCTGTTTGCAAAGCACCACCAGCGGTCATTGGTATTCGCATACCAATCCCGCCGGCGACGCCGCCCTGTGCGTGCGCATAGCGCGAGCGGATATGTTCTTCGCCCTAGGCGGGGAACCGATGCATTAGCCTTCCCTGAACAGTTCTCGGGAGGCTCGATCATTTGAACCTTCCAGAGAGGCTCCCAGTAGAGACCCCGGTCGGTTCGCGAAACCACCGGGGTTTTTTATTCCTCGGTGTTTGCTCTTTAACAATGTGGATTGTTCAGACGTTGGGGTGGAGCCGCTCATAGGGAGAGGCTGCGATTTACAGACCCGTCGTGCGTGCCAGCGCGCCCGCCCCAATACTTCGAAGGAGAGGCTTTCATCGGCGAGATAGACCGGCTGTAACCCGGTGGTCCCGAGCGGCCCTGTAGGTTCGACTCCTACCCTCTCCACCATTCGGGGGATTAGCTCAGCCTGGAAGAGCATCTGTGTTGCAAGCAGAAGGCGCTCGGTTCGAATCCGAGATCCTCCACCAAATTTCGAGTCATCGACTTCGGTCGAGGCTCTTGATAGCGGCCTGGCGCTGCTAACCGTCGGCAACGGCGGGAAAGGGATACGACCCATGGTATTCCGCCGAGACTTAGGTCCCGGTCACTCCAGGCAAGTTCGGCCTCCAGTCGTCCTCGGCGCTGCCGGGGATAGCGGTGAAACGATGCGCGGAAGTAGTGTGACTAACGCACCGGCGATGCCGGGAATGCGGGTCCGCGAAAGAACACGTGGTGGTGCAACCCGCGACACCAACATCGTCAATCGTGAGAGGTAACGAATAGTGCAAATCAGTGCGAGCTTTGCAGGCGAGTGCGATTGTGCAGAGGACAAGGGTTCTGGCGAAAGCCAGCGTCCTCGTCATCGGTCAAGTAACCGGCAGGTGAACGACAGTCGGCGTGTTGTATTTCGTTATCCAAAAGATAACGAAGCGACAGAGGTGCGCACGTCGAAATGGGCCTGAGTTTATAGCTCAACGGAAGAGCGATTGCCTCCAAAGCAATAGATGCTGGTTCGAATCCAGCTTTACTCACCAATAGGTGAACGCAAAGACGCACCTCGGTACGTGGTCGAAAATGGCTTAAGGCCGGAGTCCTCGGACAATCCGGCGGTTGAATCAGTCGCAAGCTGACTCGACCTTGGCAGCGAGCCGCACGGTTGGGTGGCCCCCATTTGGAGCCCGCAAGGCTCACGGTACGCAGACTGCTGACTAGACCCGTACTACGAGTGAACCGCCACACTCTCAAAAAGGCAGTCATGGTCCTCGACTGTCGAGTTGGCTTCGGCCATTCGCCAGTGGACAAGCGCGCAACGACCCTTACGCAAGGGGTTTCGGTACTCGCGCAAAGGGAGGACTGCGAAGCGCCTAGTCTCAGCGCTTTATCTTTTCGCCGCGGTAGCTCAATCGGTAGAGCGCCGGATTGTCGATCCGGAAGATGTCGGTTCAAGTCCGATCCGCAGCGCCATACAACTGCCGCCTGACGGGAATGGCATACCTACCTGTTTGAGTAACAGGTGCATCTCGGTTCGAGTCCGAGGGCGGCAACCAATCTGTGCGGATCTGAAGGGAAAGGCATACCTCGGCGACTTAAAATCGCTGGCATATCGGTTCGAATCCGATGATCCGCACCAACGCGCAACTGAAGGGAATTGGTATACCTGAATAGCTCAAACCTATTCGCCTCCCAGTTCGAATCTGGGGTTGCGCACCAAATTTGACGGCACGCCGTCATCCCATGGTCTGAGTTGACGCCACATTCAACGGATCGGGTTCTTGGAACTCCCGACTGGCGCACAAAGCTCCATTGCCGCGTGTGTACCGAACAAACCGTCAGCCCAAATCCCCTAGTCTAATTAGCTCAGATGGGTAGAGCATACGACTGTTAATCGTAAAGTCGCAGGTTCGAATCCTGCATTAGACACCTGGCCTTTCACGCCATGTGAGGAAGGACGCAAGTCTGCGGTTCGAGTCCGCCCTGACAGAGAGATTCTGTCGCCACCCGCGGCTGTGTCCGGCGCAACTCACTCGATTGGTTCGCCACCGAGTGACGCGCGCAGCGATCCGCTCGCCGGTTTGCGTGTTGATTCATGTGCCCGATCAAATTCCCGACGACGTGCCCAGCGGACGGCCTGTGTGCCCCGCTGCGCGTGAACTCGCGTCTTCGGTCCGGTCGTGACTCACCGCGAATCCGCCTGCCGATCGTGGGCATAGCCGCACCAATTTCTCAACCAGGTTCATTCACCAACAACAAAGGAGAACGCCACATGTTTTACATGACGTTCAATGTGCGAAAGCACGAACGTGCACTCCTGTTCCGTGACGGCGACTTCGTCAAGTTCCTCGAACCTGGCGTGCACCGTTTCGTAACGGCATTGCACCGCTACACCATCGAAAAGATCGACGTCACCGTGCCGCTTTTTGCGCACCGTCTGCAGGACTTCCTCGTGGAGTCCTATGCGGAAGACGTCGCTCGCTACTTCGATGTCATCAAGACCGATGCGAACGAGATCGCCGTCATCTACCACGATGACCGCGTCACGCTGATCATGGCTCCGGCCACGCGCCACCTCTTTACCAAGGGTGTCCGCGAGATCCGTGTGGAGCGTTACACGATCACCGATGACGTGGATATCGATACCCGCCTGGCTAAGCGCCTTCTCGCGGGTAACGACCACGTGTTGAAGTCGATCGCGGACAAGACGATCTACGCACGTGTCGTACCAGCTGGTCACGTAGGCCTGCTCTACGTGGACGGCGAACTGAAGCGCTCGCTGGCACCGGGCTTCCACGCCTTTTTGACTGTGGAGCGCGCTGTGGAAGTGAAGCTCTTCGACACCCGTGTACAGACCCTCGAAGTCTCCGGCCAGGAAATCCTGACCAAGGACAAGGTCGCTGTGCGCATCAACCTCACCGCAACTTACCAGTACGCAGACGTCGAAATGGCGGTGCGTGCGGCCAAGGACCCCCTCGACCACCTGTACAAGGAAGTGCAGTTCGGTCTGCGCGGTGCGGTGGGTACCCGTACGCTCGACGCGCTGCTCGAGGACAAGGCCGTAATCGATACGTCGGTGGCGGCTCACCTCGTAGAGCACTTCGCGGCTATGGGTATCACGGTGAAGTCGGTTGGCGTTAAAGACATCATCCTGCCGGGTGACATGAAGATGTTGCTGGCGCAGGTGGTGGAGGCCGAAAAGGCCGCCCAGGCCAACGTCATTCGCCGTCGCGAAGAGACCAACGCGACCCGTTCGCTTTTGAACACCGCGAAGGTCATGGAGACGAACGCAGTTGCGTTGCGTCTCAAGGAGCTCGAGACGCTCGAGAAGATCACCGACAAGATCGGCAACCTCTCGGTTTACGGCGGCCTCGATGCCGTGCTGAACGACCTGGTTCGCATGAAGCAGTAAGTTTGGCCAACCCGCGGGAGGCTGGGTGCAAGGCCCGGCCTCTCGCAACTTTCGCCCTTGGCAAAGTGGTTGTGCACCGGACTCTTAATCCGGTGACGAGAGTTCGACGCCAGGCAGGAGGCCTAAGTGCCGCGAAGCACAGGACGTGCGAGAGCGGCGCTCCTCAGGGCGGACCAATGGTGAATCTAGCTTAATGGTAAAGCCCTAGGCCGTGACCCTGGTAGATATCGGTTCGACCCCGTTGATTCACCCCAAACATCAGCCGTCTGAAGGGAATTTGGCATACCTACCTGCCTCAGAAGCAGGTGTTTTCCCGGTTCGACCCCGGGGGCGGCTACCAATTCTTCGTCTGAACAATCCGCATTGTTGCTGACCCGAGAAGAACAATGATGGAACAAGTACTCAAACTGGATGTGGGCGGGCGGCCGATAGGCTGGATCACTCGCGAAGATGGTGCGCTGCTGTATTGCAGAGACCAGGTTGCGTGGGAAGCCGGCGATGCAGTCATGATTCTGCGTGGCGGCTTTTCCCGGGCAACCGGGAATCGCTCAATCCTGCGCATCAACAGCATCGTTGCAACGACGAGCGTTGACCGTTCTGTAGACCAATGGGCGGGGAGGCCTGCGTTGACCAACATCGCGCTATTCCGGCGCGACGGATTTCTCTGTCTGTACTGCGGCAGCGAGTTCGGCAGGTCGCAACTGACGCGTGACCACGTCATGCCGGTGTCTCGCGGTGGTTTGGACACTTGGGAAAACGTCGTTACCGCGTGCCGTGCGTGCAACCAGCGCAAGGCAGACTCGCTGCTGGATGAGTGCGACATGTCGCTACTGGCAACGCCTTATGTTCCGAATCGGGCAGAAGGTCTGATCCTGAGCAATAGAAAGATCCTCGGCGACCAGATGGCATTCCTGAGGACGCACGTTGGTCCGCAGAGTCGAATTTGAATTACCGGGATGGTGTGTTGTGAAAAAAGCAGAAGCGAAAGAGATCATCGATTGCTTGCCAAGAGGCAACACACCATTCTGGTATTTCCGCGACCGCTACGCACTGCTGCTCGTCAGCATGTTGGGAGACCCGATATCGAAGCGAGACATTAAGTCCTCGCCGCACGCACAGCTACTCGACAAGGCGGTGGTGAAGTCTGTACTTCGAGATTTTCCAGGTAAACCAGTGCCGCGAGACGCATTTCACCTTGCAGTCCGCGGCACTCCGATCTGCTACTCGCTAACCCTGGATATCTGGGGCAGCGATCACTCACAGTGGATGCAAACCACGCGTCGCGGTTTCAGCCTTGTACTGCAATTGAACTTCCCACGAGAGCACAATCGCATTTACCGATCTCTGATCGACCCGGAAGGTAAGCTGCCTTCCTATTTCGACAACCACCCCGTTGCACTCGCGCGAAATATCACTATCGCGTGGTCGAGAATGGATGTAGATCTGGACAACGCCGAAGTTCTGATCGAGGAGATCCAGTCTGACTGGATGCGCTGCTGGGCATCGGCAAGGCAACGCGTAAAGCGCGTAGGTAGCACTCTCTGGGTTGGAGATATTGTTGTTCGCAAGGAAGACGCAATTCGATATTGCGACATTGAACTATCGCAACATACGCACTGGCCAGAAATCATGCTCTCCGCGAGCATCTGGTTTATACGCAACGAGCTCGGTATTCGACGAGTCTTCTACCACACCCATGAATCGGGTGCGGCGCTGAAACGTACTGGCTTCTCAAAACCGCCTCGTTCTCTCTACACGCAGTTGCCCGCGAAGTTCTGTTTCCGCGTGACCGATGACCGACCGGCTTTCATGCAAGGCCGTATTCGCACCAACTGTTCGAAGAAGGTCGTAGCTGCATCGAAGTTTCAGTTGCTGGAGTTGTAAGCGTCCCGTCGCTAGCCAAATGCAGCGCGAATGTGCCTGCCTTCGAGCGCTTCAAGATAATCGAGATACGCTTGATCGCCGAGCATACGGATCGCGGTATCTTGCCAATTGGCGTCAAGCCAAATTGCAAGTTCGGTGGCTTCGTGAGCTCTGTTTTGACGGATGAGGGCGAGTCTCTCGGCGACCTGGTTCGGTGCTAACCAGCGAAACTGTCGTCGACGATTTACGCGCGCTTCTTCCCGAAAAAACTGGGCTTCGACAATCATGTGAAACTCTCCCTTTCACGATTCGTCGCCACAATAGGAACACCTCGCGCAACCCTCAAGTTACGGTTTTGTGTAGCTTTCTCGCATGTTTCGAAACAACACCTTGCCGCGATCACCTAAGAATACATCTCAGGAATTCAGTGCGATTTTGAAGGGACGTTGCGCAATCAGAACAATTGCACGACCGACGTCTATGACCTGCCTAATTGGTAACCCATACACGCTGATCCGCCATACCCATAGATGCAACAACAGGCGCCGTGCGTTGCAGATCCTGGAAATCCGCTTTGCTTGTCATGCCACGCCACTGACAGAGAATCAGCGACTGCGCGACGGCACCGCCGAGAGTTGCACCCGGTCCGGTGATGATGAACAGATCCGGCGCGAACTCTTTTGCGGCCGCCTGCACGGCGGCGGTGAAATCGTACGGTTCCGTGACTTGATGCCCCAGTGTGTAATCGAGCAATGCGTCAGCATCCGTCGCATTCGGCCACCAAGTGTGTCCACGACCGTCGACCATTGGCTTTGTTGGCTGGGCAAAGTCGACGTCACGCAGGGCGTGTTGCCCTGCCTCCGCAACCGGCGCTTGCAGTGATGTATGAAACGCTGCGTGGTTTGGCAAACGCATTGGGAAGCGATCTTGAAGCTGTGGCTGAGTTTCTTCGAATCGCTTGAGACCGACTTCATTACCTGCGAGGACCAACATCCCGCCCAACTCAATAGACAGTCCGAGAACGCAATCGGGTGCTTCGTTGATAGCAGCAACGTCTGTCAGCAACGATTGCCGCTTAGCCGGATCATCTTCCCACTCGCTGTTCACGAAAGGATAGATGAGCTGACCACCAATCAAGTGCTCCTGCATCAACGTGCCCATCGTATTCACGACACGGAACCCATCCGTGGCAGACAATGCACCGGCGACGGCGAGCGCAATGTACCAGCCCATCGAATTGCCTGTGACAGCGACGACTTCAATGTCGTCCGCTAGCGCCTGTGCGTCGCACAAAGATGATGCATAGATCAGGGGCGAGGAAATGTCGCCGCGCGAGTATCGTCCGAGTGAAAAACGGTCGGCTGCATCAAGCTCGATGACAGACGCTTGATTGTCTTCTGCTCTAATTGCATCGAACTCGCTGAACAACGGCATACTGGATGCATGATGTCGCTTCAGGTAGCCGAGCTCCTCCTTGCCGTAGGTTCCTCGACCTGGGCAAACAACTACAGCAGTGCGTGGCATTACGAAGCGGCAGCCGTTCGCTTCGGCGCCCGTAGAGCGACAGCACTCGCAACAATTTCGTCAACCGACGGTAACGTCACCGCATATGCCGGCCCGGTTGCGATGAAGCTATCGTCGGCCGTGACACGTGCCAACGAGCTACGACCTTGTTCGGCAAAGAACGCCATCAACGCTTCGGATTGACTGCCAGTGCGGCGACACTCATCGACGATCAGAATATGTTGACAGTGCTTGGTTACCTCGAGCAGAGCGGTTTCCGGCATCGGCGCAATCCAGCGCATATCAACCACACGAACCTGGGTACCCTGCTCTGCCAGTTGCGCCTGCGCTTGACGTGACAAATGTACGCCGTTGCCATAGGTGACGATCGCCACATCCTGACCGTCACCATGGACACCAACTTCACCGAGCGACAAGCGCTTCGCAGGCTGAGGATAAACGCCTAGCCAGCCACCATCGCCATCCGCATTCAGATCCCGCATACCGTACAAAGCGATCGGTTCGATAAACACCACAACACGCTGTTCTTCTCGCGCCAAGCGAACACACTCACGAAGCATCTGAGCCGCATCGGGGCCGCTGGATGGACAGGCGATCACAAGACCAGGGATATCGCGGAGCACCGCCAAAGAGTTGTCATTGTGAAAGTGCCCGCCAAAGCCGCGCTGATACCCAAGTCCGGCGATGCGAATCACCATGGGGTTTGTGAACTGACCATTGGAGAAAAACGATAGCGTCGCCGCTTCGCCTCGCACCTGATCCTCGGCGTTATGCAGGTACGCAAGAAATTGAATTTCCGGCATCGGGATAAAACCGTTCTGGCCGAGCCCAATCGCAAGTCCTAATATCGATTGCTCATCCAGCAGCGTATCGATCACTCGCCCGGAGCCAAAGCGCTGGTAGAGCTTCTGGGTCACGCCATACACGCCGCCTTTACGACCGATGTCCTCTCCCATCAGCACAATCTCCGGGTACTCGAGCATCAAATCGCTCAGCGCGAGATTGATCAATTTTGACATCGGCTGTGGTGTGGTCAGTGCGCGCCAATCGCTGGTCAGCATTTGCTCACGATCAACGGTGCTCGGTGTCCTTGGCGTCATGCAATGGCGTTTCGGTGGAATCAGGCTGGCCTTTACCGCGCGTGCCGATGAGAGCCTCGGCCGTGCCACCGCTTCAGAACGCAGTCGTTCGAGTCTTTGCTCTGTCTCGTCGTAAATGGCTAATGCATCCGACGGATCGAGCGCACCCGCATCACGCAGCAGTCTCACTGTGTGCAAAAGCGGATCGTTCGCTTCGTCCGCCTCGACCTGCGGACGCGGCATATACGACGTCACAACATCCGCGCCGGCGTGGCCGTACAAACGAATCACGCGAAGATGCAGCACGGCCGCTTTACGGTGTTCGCGAACATATCGAGCAACCTCACGGGCCGTTGCCACGGTCTCGTAAATGTCGAGCCCATTCGCTGAGAAGTATTCGAGGCCGGGTCGATCTTCAAGCGACGACGCAACCCAGCCTCTCGGTGTAGTCGTCGAAATCCCGATCCCGTTGTCCTCGCACACAAGCATCAATGGCAAAGGCGAAGTCTGGATGGATGCCCAACCAATGGTGTTGATCGCACCCTGGGCCGTTGAGTGATTGAGTGACGCATCACCGAAGGTACAAACTGCGATATCGTCGGGAACGCAAAGGGCATGCTCGGGGCGGTAGCGGCGCGTCGCGCCGATGGCGAACGCCGCACCGACTGCCTTCGGTAAATGGCTTGCAATCGTTGAGGTCTGTGGCGGTATTCGAAGCTTGCGTGAGCCCAGGACTTTGTGGCGACCACCACTAATGGGATCAGCGGCGGAACATGCGAAAGAGAGCAGCATGTCCCACGCCATGTGTTGCCCGGGAACCTGATCACCGCGTGCGATCTGAAATGCTGCATCACGATAGTGCAAGAAGGCGATGTCACTGGGTCGCAGCGCATGAGCGACCCCAGCCATACCCTCGTGGCCGGACGATCCAATCGTATAAAAACCCTCACCAGCCTGCTGCATAGAGCGACTGATGCGGTCGAGCTGCCGACTTAAAACCTGAGCGCGGAACAGCGTCACCGCTTCGGTGTGGGTCAATGCATTGGTCGGTGCATTGCCTTCTGGAAAATCTTCGCTCGCCACACGCCTGCGAAAATTCTGATGGACGATTTCAACGCGGTCCATGGAGTCTCTTATCCGACGCCGCAGCCCCCCTGCAGCGCAGTCGATATCAGACGCCATTTAGACGCTGCGGTCAATGTTTATCGACCCAGAAAAAAGCCGCGCGACCCATTCGGATCGCACGGCTCAGAGACGTCGAGTTCAGTTACGCCCGGCCGATTCGTACTGCATCACCATCGAAGGTATTGAGTGACAGGACAAAATCGTCTTTCGTATAGCCCAATGCCTGCTCTTCCAGAATACCGATGGCGATCTCCTCGCCCATACGCGCGCTATCGAAGTAGTCCGAGTAATAGTGCACGCCGGCCATATTGCGCCCAATCGAGATGTTCGCTGCGAGCTTATTCAACTCACCCTCGAGCGTCAGCGGACAATCGAGTTCGGCAAACTTCAGCTTCTTGCCAGAATCAACCGCATGATAGGCGCCGTACTTCACCTTATATCCGCATTTCTCAAACTGCGCGATTTGGTCCTTGCTGTAGAACCCAGCTTTAACGTCGCCTTTTTTGGTCAGCTGCGCAAAGATCGCGGAGGTATCAAAGAAGGCCTTCAGAATCGTCACACATGCACCAGCAACGGTAGCGTGTCCTGCACCGTACGTTGGGTGCATCGGTGAGCCTTCCTCGAACGCCATCGGCAACAATGCCGTACTTTCACCCACCGCATTCTGATTGTTGGTGCGTATCGCGTCGATCGTCTCTTTTAGTGCATCCGCCATCTTGGTGAACGCACCGCAGGTGACACGGTTCTCATCGTCGATTTCTTTTGCTTTCTCGAGTCGACCACCAAGGGCCTCCGGACGCAGGCGAAGGTGCACATTGAATTTCTGATAGCGCACCGCTTTCAGACCTCGTGTCGCCACCTCGGTCACGAGGCTCAGAATGTGCGGTCCGCCATACAGCGCAAACCCACCCGCGTTGACCGGCACTGTTACGCGATTGATCGGATCGAACATGACGCCATCACCATCCTTGCCCGACAGAAGATCAAACGCCGGATCGAAAGGCGTGCCGTTACCGAGCAGGATCAGACAACCGGTGAGGTAGGCTTGGTAGAGCGCATCGATATGCACATAGGTCGCCATGTCACGCGGTGTGTAGATAAAGCGTGTATGACCGGGCGAGAAGTCCTGACCCGGGCCGGTCGGTACACACGGATCCGATGAGCCTCGCACCTCAAAGCCGTTTTGGACTGCTAGCCAGTCGTCCCACTTCATCATGTAATCGTCACCATCCGCGGCGACCGGGACACGCTGGTCAATTTGCTGGGCACCGTAGCCGACGATTCCATCCGACGGGTCACCGACTGTACCCACCAGCATCAGTTGAGAGACATAAGGACCCGCGTCGACACCTGGCGAAGAACCCCGAAACGCGGTCTGTCGTGTGATCTGTCCGTTTTCGTTGGTGCGTGCGCGTCCAGCCGAGCCGTCCAACGGATAGGGCAAGGCGTTCAAGCGAGCGATTGAGTCGTTTAACGCTGCGCTACCGACTCCACCGCCCGTGTCCCAGTTGAAGAACGGTAAGTCGCGAAGCAGCGCCAGCTCATAGACTTCCGCCATTTCATAGTTGAGTTCGTCGGAGCATAGTGCCGGCGCCGGCGCCATTGTGACCGCCTGTGCGTCAGGGCCTTGCAGATCATGAACAACGCCCGCAGTCGGTGCTTCCCACAACCGGCGGTTGAAGTCTTTACTCATCGGGACAGGCACGCGTGTTGTGAATGGCGCGATATAGCCATTGTCGATGGCGCTGCGGAACTCTTTGAAGTGTGCGGCGTTCTCGACCAACCCTGTGGTCGAGTTGTGCTCGAGCCCCTTGGTAAAACTCATGGGGTAGCAGGCCGATCCGTAGCGAATTTCATCCGCATTCGCCTGATGTTCCGGGTGTTCTCTGTGACGAGCTTTCTCTGCGGCTTCAATACGAAACGCAAGTGTCTGCTGTGCGCGATCCTTGGCCATGCTGCGTGCCTCCGTGCTGTGGTGTGTCTTTCGGTAGTGCCACCACGGCCGCAGTTATCTCAGATCACAGACGGGTTGTTTGTGCCTCGCAAGCAGACCACATATCTCGCGCTTGCAATGCTGCGCATAGTGCGGGGCATACCGGACGGTGCGGCGTAGTCGTCGCGGTGTCGTTGTCGCGCGTACGCGCGATGGCCTCAGCGAGATCTCCCGCCAAGTAACCCGCATCGCAGTGGTTGCTCTCGCGGGTCTGACTCCTGTCGTGTATCAAGCCAAAAGAGTGATTCTGTTCGTGAAGGAACGTGTTTAACAGCGCAAAGGCATCGTAGTTGAACTTCCACAGGTTCAACTCGACGGTATTGGTTCTCGCGGTGTACAAGGCTGTTGTCGACGCCCAGGGCCATGGGCTGCGCCATGGCAGGAGGTTTGCGCGAGGTAGACCGCCGTTGGTCGAGTATTGATCGAGCACCCAATGCGTCGGTGTTGGGAAAGACGCAATCTCCTCCCGGACCTCGGACCTGATGCGGCCCTCCCAAACAACCTCACCTTTGGACTCAAGCTCTAGCAGTATCTCCCGGAATAGAGGGTCCTCGATTGCCGTTGCCTGCATCGCCATCGCTTCATCGATGTAGCGCTCATGCTCGGGCGTGAAGCTCGCGCAGGCAGATAGCGCGGCAACACCAAGCCACAAAAAGCGTCTGCATCGCACGGAATCAGCCAGACTAGTCTTCGTTCGCTTGGCTAAGCGCAGCGGCATACTTTGCATTGCTCTTGATGTACGACACCAGTCCGGGATATTGCTTAACGCTAGTCTTCGAAAAAACCGCGAAGATGTCGATCTCATCCATGGGGTCGCTGGCGTCCCCACGCCAACTTGCAAAAGCAAATATGGCAGCGATTGACGCATAGGTTACCGGAGCTCTGGATGCAGGCGGCGACGTATCTGAGTCCGAGAAATATGCGCTAGTGAACGCTGTCTTTCCATGTAGGCGGAACACGTTATAGATCGCCGCGCGTGCGTCGTCCTCATGGACTCGAACAATGTCCTGATGGACCTCGTTCTCAATCTTACTGGCCAGTCGTAGGTAAGTGCGTAAAGACCTGGCTACACCAAGCCACAACAGCGGATCATTGGATGGAGGCTGCTTCGAATCTACGCCTACAAATCGGTTTACCGCCTGAGACAAAATATCCTTGCACTCGATGAGTAACCGCTCCGATCGACGATACGCTGCATCTTCATCATTGCGTTCCGCTGTCTGGCGATACACAAAGACTGCAACTACCGCAGCAACGCACACCGCCATCGTCGACAGAGCGGTCCACGACCCTTTTGGATCGTCTTTCCAGTCCAGCATTGTGACGATCAATACCAACGCCAACATCGCGCATGGCACGAAAACCAGCCGAAACGCAGTTGTATCGATATCGTCCCCTCTCATGGCGATAGTCTAGCACTGCGTCGACGATGGCCGACGGTGTGTCTGGCGATGATATGAATGGCTACAATGCGAGACATGAGTTCAAAGACACCCGCTGAGTCTGCCGTCGAGCACAACGTCTATAAGGTCTTTCCCAACGACCTTAATTCGAAGAACACCGTCTTTGGGGGGCTTGTCATGAGCCTGTGTGATCGAACCGCCCTGATTGTCGCCGAGCGGCACAGCGGATCGGCTTGTGTCACCGCGGCCGTCGATAGCCTCACTTTTCTGGCGGCGGCCGGGACCGGTGACACACTGATTGTGAAGGCCGCCGTGAACCGAGCGTGGCGAACATCCATGGAAATCGGTTGTCGCGTCACTGCCGAGAACAGTCGCACAGGCGAGACACGACATATCGTTTCGGCGTACTTCACCTTCGTCGCACTAGATGATGAAGGTCGTCCGACACCGGTTTCGGAGATTCAACCGACGACTGACATCGAGCAAAAGCGCTATGAGCAGGCGGCTCTGCGCAGGGCATTGCGGTTGGAGAACTAAGGCGACCGCTTTAGAAGACTCGACCGACACTGAGTGAAAAGAAGGGCCCACCCAGTTCCCGGGAGCGCTGTTCCACCCGATCAATAGGCGCGATATCCCGCCGTCCGGAGTGAATGACTCGGGCGAAATCTGAAGTCTGACCGACGAACTCCGAGAGCGAGGCGCGGATGCGAAACCCCATGAGGTCTTTATGCTCAACAAACAGCGTGTTCTGGCCAGGTGTCAATCCACCCGAGGGAGTGTTCTGAAACTGAACAAGCATTGATTGATAAAACGGTGCGAGCTCCAGGTCCTGCAGGATAAATCCATAGGCCCAATCGGTTTCGGATACGTCATGCCGAAATTCGGCACGTATATCCCGGGTGCGTAAGCGACCGATCTCGCGCTCGAAACCCTCAATAGGATCGATGACGCTAGAGCGCTGCCAACTTCCGCGTACATCAAGCTGCGCTCCGGGAAAACCGAGCGGTGCGCCCACCAGGGTCATGACTGCGATAAGTTGATCGCGGTGCGCACTCGGAATGTTGCCTATTGCGTCACCATCCTCACCCAAGGGAATTCGATCGACCAAATCATCGATCTGCTCGTGTACTCCCTCGACAGACACCACGTGGCCCGAATCGAACCTGTGCTCGGCACGTAGCGCGTAGCGCCAACTCTGCTGTGGGACAAGCTCCGGATTGTTCTCTCTAACAACCTCTTCGATGAGGGATACCGAAGCTGCGAAATCTCGAAAATTGATCTGCCCTACATCGCGCGATACTCGCGCAGTCAGCGTCCAGCGATCGTTGGGCGTCATGTTTATGGAAGCGAAACCTTTAGGGCGATCAAACCGGCGACGGACCGTACCCTGCTCAATAGTAGAGGTCTCGCCGCCAACGGACAGCTGCAGATCCACGTTGCGCCCCACAGCACGGCGATGGGCGAAAGTGAGTTCGGCGCGTTGTTCGCGGATTTCGGTGTCCAGAGGCGACCGTGACAATATGTCCTCCGCATTGTTTGGATCGGCGATCGCAAACAGCGTTGATAGATCCAGAGTATTCCAAGCCGCTTCGGTTGCAAGCTGCCAACTGTTTCGTCTGGCATCCTCCCAGGATTGCTCTAGACGCAGGATTAGCTCCTCTTGTCGGCTGTCGTCTCGAAATCGTCGGTCGGCGACCGGACCCACATCGACTTGGTCGATGGTCACCCGTGTGCGACTCACGCTCTCGGTCTGAGATGCGAACGCAATCCACTTCTGAGTCCCACCGAACAGCGGAAACCTGTAATCCGCATCCAGTCGCGCACTGACTCTGGCCTGATCGGCCGTCGCCAAGTTAATGCTATCAACACCGCGCGATGTCACTGCCTGCGTCAGCGATTCCTGCGGTCGACTCACATCCAGTCGGAGCAGTGATGCTTTCGCGCTCAGACTCCGGTCTTCCCCGATAGGCCAGGAAATACTGCCTGAGACCTCCTGCTGGTTTCCGTCGATCAAACGGAGCTCATCACGCAACTCGTAAAGCGCTCCATCAGAATCGGTGACCGTCTCTGGCCCTTCAAATACAGCGCGAACCATCGTGGACTTGAACGCGGCGGTGTAGTCGACGCCTCGCCAGCTACCCGAAACGTTGATCTCGCCGTTTAACAATTCCGGCTCGTTATCACGGCGCCAGGCAGGCTGCCACAAGAGAGCGCCTGCCACGACATCTCGGTCGGTCACGATATTCGCGACCAATCCGCTGAACCCGGGCAAATCCAGGGTGCCTGCATCAATGATCTCGATGCGCAAAACCGTCTCCGCGGCAATCTGACCGATTTGCGTGGTAGCGGTTTCGCCCTTCCCAATTATCGGTTGTCCGTTGACCAGAACGTTGGTGCCGCCCTGGCTCAGCCCCCGATCTTCATCGGCCTCCTGAAGCGTGAAACCCGGAATACGAACGACCATTTCCAAAGCCGTCTGAGGTGCGAACCGATCGAAATAGGCGGCCTCGTAAGCGCGAACTTCCGTATCAACTGCACTGAACGCGTCGGTGCAAAAAAGCACCGCAACCAAGAGGAATATGCATGAAAGACGATGGACCGACACTAAAAAACCTCCGAAAAATGCGATTTCTGCATTCTGTCGGGGATGACCATTCGTGTCGTGGATTGTTGATCACAGCAATTGGTACGATAATGCACCAATGAATTGGGACGACTATCGACTTATTCTTGCGCTGATTCGTGAAAAGACGGTGCGCGGAGCCGCCAAGTCACTTGGTGTCAGCCACGCCACGGTTTCGCGCCGACTCGCCCATCTGAACAGCCGACCTGGCGGTCCATTTGTGCAAAAGTCGCCATCGGGTCTGTGGCCCTCAAAATCGGGCGAGGTTGTGTTCGAGGCTGCTGAACAAATGGAAGCGCTGGTCGATGCAGCCTCACGAAAACGACGTGCTACGGAAACCAGCCTGTCGGGGTCGCTGTGCATCTCCGTACCGAATCCAGTGATGCAGTTCTTACTGTTCGAAGCGCTGACAGAGTTTACCGATCGATATCCGGGGATCGACCTGACCATTGACGCGTCAGACGATCTTGTCGATCTTGACCGGGCGGAAGCCGACGTCGTGATTCGCACTTCCGAGCACCCACCAGAACACTGGGTTGGACGACGGCTGTTTCCTTACATGCTGTCGTTCTACGCACATCGCGATTATTGGGAGCAAACGGCAGCAAGAGACTACAAGTGGATTGCGCCTGACGAGGACACGGTTCGCTGGCCAGACTGGCTGGATGAGTCACCCCATCCGTCCGCACCCGTCGCCATGCGAATCACAAGTATTCTCGGGCGGTTCCATGCACTGAAGAAAGGCCTCGGAATATCACGAGCGGCGTGCTTCATGGCTGATCGTGACCCGGACTTGATTCGCCTGCCCAATGCGCCGGTGATGGCGGCAGAGACATTCTGGGTTTTGTGCCATCCGGACCTTGCGAAAACCGAGCGGGCGCGCGCAGCGATTCGCTTCTTCGGCGACTACCTAAAACAGAATCGAGATTTGATTCAGGGCGTGCTGTAGCGACGGAACAAATCTGAACCACTCGGCTATCAAAACGATCCGCGCCAGAATCGATTCAGCACAATAGGCTGTGAAGCCTCACAACGAGGAGGTTTCATCACATGTCTGTTCTTACTCTGTCGCGCTCGTTCGCACTGACTATCAGCCTTGCGCTCGCTGTCTTGCTTTGCACGCCAACGGCACTCGCGAGCTCGCAACCCAAAAAAGTACTCGAGGTTTCTTACGACGAAGGCGAACTAATTTCGCTGATCTCGATCATCACAAAGCCGGGGGAAGAGGCCGCCGAAGCAAGAAACAAGTACATCAAAGGTGCGTTTGGCCTAGCGACCACGCACGGTATGAAAGTGCTTGGTAGCCTGGTCGTCACTGATGTGCTGTATGGCGAGTTCAAACCACAAGCGCTTGCCTTCTACTCCTGGCCCAGCATGGCTGCGGAGCAAACTTTCGACGCGCAACCGGAGTGGAAACCGATCAAGGAGACGCGACCCGAGGGCTGGGATGATCTTCGGTTTTTCGACAAAACGGCGAGCGGCAGCGTGACCATGCGCTTTGCATCGGATAAGTACTACACACTGGCGACCGCTTGGGTGAACCCGGAACATCCTGATGATTACGACGATTATCTCAAGCGCATCGAACCTGCGATGAATGCTGTGGGCGGTCGATTTGTGTATCAAATGACAGATCCCGCTTTTGCAGCACTAGTCCCGTCCGATACCGCACCGTCTCGACTCACGTTCGTGGAATGGGATACCGAGGATGGATTAGATCGCTTCCTGCAATCTGATGGGTTTCAGGAGCACTCGAATTTACTGACTAGTGGCACACGCATCTTTGAGCTGGTTCGGCTTGCGGTGTCCACTCGCGGCTAAAGTGATTTGCTGGTCTCTGAACTGTTGCTAGCATCGGGTGTCATTCCACCAGGAAGCAGCATGTCAGAGATCAGCGAACCCCAATCAGACTTGCCATATTTGAATCATGGCGACGCGCCCACGGACGACACCGCCAAGGCGTTGCTGCTCGCCCAACATGAGTATCTGCGCAACGAGATCAGCCACTCCATCGCGGACATTATGCGAAACCCAACGATCGCCGCGGTTGCCAGCGGTGGTGTATGGGCGTGGCTGTTTGCCTCGGATGACGGCTCCGGGGTTCGGGCTGCCGCAGCGATCATCCCCCTCATATTGAGCCTACTTCTGATCTGGAGAGACAAGGCGGTCCGTGATAACTGGATTGAGATTGCGCACTACTGCCTCGACATCGAGCGCCGACTCGGCACCGAAGGGTGGGAGCACCATTGCTTTTCGAAACGTAAGCCCGACGATGCGTGGACTCGCAATTTTCACGCGAACTGGACGAAAGCTTGCTTGTGGTTGATTGCCATGTTGAACGCGATCGCCTTCCTTTACGTCGCTTTCTGGCACATCGACTGAGTCAGAACAGCGCGGCGATCAGCATGAACAACGTAGCCAGGAATCCGACGGCCCACACCACGGATCGCAGCAGATAGACACCTGAGGCGTAGGCGGGGACGTAGGCAATGCGAGCTGCGAGGTAAACCCAAGCGCAGTTTTGTGTCAGACCGCTGCTCGATTCACTCAAAACCACGACGACGACAGCAATAGCGAATAGCACAAGCGCCTCGAAATGGTTCTCCATTGCCCGTTTCAGGCGGCCCGCCATGCCTTTCGCGACCTTCTGTTCATCGCGCGGCCCCGCCGTGTAGTCGGTGCCCAACTGCAGATTGACGGGTATCGCCATCAGGATGAACTGGACGTATTGCAACAGTGCGGCAAATCCGAGGATTTTGACTTCAACGGGCATGGCGGTGTCTCTCTAACTTCCTCCCTATATGGTGCTACAAAGCTGCTTGGATTTCCGGATTGATAAAAATAGACAAATGTTAAACGGAAATTCAGTTTCGTTGCGAAATCGAGATTAGAAAGCGATCAAAAGGTGACGCAAATCCTATATCGGTAGGCTCGAACGATTATTTCAGTTATTTCAGTAGAAAATGAAATTACTACGCCGTATCATGGACATGTCGATAAATGACTAAGTTTAATTTCGACATCGCAGGGAGCTTTTTAGACAAGCAGCGTCCCGCGACACGGATCTTCGCAAGGCACTGACCCCAGCCAATCCGGTCGCCCAAGACAGAACCACACGCTGCGCAGACTGATTATTTGGAGGTTACCTATGTCGACTGACGTAAATCCCATATTTGAAAATGAGCCCAGAACTTCGGGATCAAACTGGCTGACCCGCGCGGCAGCTACTGGTTACATCGCGGACCTTGGCTGGTCTGACCGCATTGCCCACTGGTTCCTGCGGATTCCGCTGGCGGTGTTGATCTGGAGCTACGGCATCCAGAAATTCCCATCCGTATTCACGAACCCTGGCGACTTCGGCGTCCCGGCAGTGCTGTATGTACTGAACGGACTAGCAGAAGTGCTTGGCGTCATCGCACTGATCGTCGGTGGCATCGTGGAAACATGGAACCCGAAGCACAACCTGCTCCGCTTGGGAGGCGATGTCATCACCCGCACCGCTGGTTTTGCATTGGCTTCAGCCATTGGTGGCGTCATTTACTTCTTCTACTGGGGCTCGATCACCCTCAGCAACCCGCACACCATGCAGTTCGGCCTCGCGTTGTTCTTCATGTTGCGCGGAAACAAGCTGATTCGCGCTCGTCAGGTTGAATTGCCGACCGCAAACGCTGCCGCGTAAGCGCCACATTAGAAGAGTGAGTAAAGGCCCTGCCGTTCCGTGACGGCAGGGCCTTTTTTTTGCTTGTGGTTCCTCGGCTTCACAGAAACAATAGCGATTGAACTTGATTCATCCTTTTCGCAGGGGATTTTCGGTGACTCAATACCCGCATCTTTTTGCGCCGCTCGATCTCGGCTTCACAACACTCAGAAATCGAATCCTCATGGGGTCGATGCACACGGGTCTCGAAGATGGCAATCAGCACGCGAAGCTGGCCGCCTACTTTCGAGAGCGTGCGCGCGGTGAGGTAGGCATTATCGTCACCGGCGGTTACGCACCGAATCGAGCTGGCTGGGTCAAGCCGTTCGCTGGCAAGCTGACCACTCGCGGCGAGGCGGCGAAGCATCGGACGGTGACCGCTGCGGTACATGAAGAAGGCGGCAAGATCGCACTGCAAATCCTTCACGCCGGCCGGTATGCCTACCATCCGCTGGCCGTTGCACCCTCGAAAATTCGTTCGCCGATCACCCCATTCACGCCACGTGAGTTGTCGACCGCTGGTGTCGAGCGACAAATCCGTGACTTCGTAAACTGTGCAAAGCGTGCTCGCGAAGCGGGTTACGACGGCGTCGAAATCATGGGCTCAGAAGGCTACTTCATCAACGAGTTCCTGGTGAGCCATACCAACCAACGAACCGACAAATGGGGCGGCGACTACGAGCGCCGGATGCAACTGCCAATCGAGATCGTGTCACGCACGCGCGAAGCTGTCGGAGATGACTTCATCATTATTTATCGCTTGTCGATGATCGATCTGATCCCTGACGGCAGTACGTGGGACGAGACCGTACAGCTGGCGAAGGCCATCGAACGCGCGGGTGCCACCATTATCAATACCGGCATTGGTTGGCATGAGGCACGCGTGCCGACGATTGCGACTTCCGTCCCACGCAAGGCGTTTACGTGGGTCACCCGCAAAATGAAAGAAGAGGTCAGCATTCCTCTGGTGACCTCGAACCGCATCAATCTGCCGAGTGTTGCCGAGGAAATTTTGGAAAACGGCGATGCGGACATGGTGTCGCTCGCTAGACCATTGCTCGCCGATCCCGAGTTCGCAAAGAAATCCCGCGAAGGACGTGCTGATGAGATTAACGTGTGCATCGCCTGCAATCAGGCGTGTCTGGATCATACGTTCTCAAACAAGACGAGTAGCTGTCTGGTCAACCCACGGGCCTGCCACGAGACTGAGTTGAACTACGAGAAGACTGAGACGGTGCGCCGTTTCGCTGTCATCGGTGCAGGCCCGGCCGGACTGTCGACCGCGCTGGTACTCAACGAGCGCGGGCACAAAGTGGATCTGTACGATCGTGCCGACAAGGTCGGCGGACAGCTCAATATGGCGGCGGCGATTCCCGGCAAGGAAGAGTTTTTCGAGATGCTGCGCTATTACAAACGTCAGCTCGAGCTCAGCACCGTGAATCTGAAACTCGGCACAGATGTCTCTGAGTCACTGTTAATTGATGAGGGTTACGACGGCGTCATCGTTGCGACCGGCGTCGTGCCGCGCGACCCGAAAATCCCGGGACAGGATCACCCCAAGGTACTGAGCTACATCGATGTGCTGCGCAATAAAGCGCCCGTTGGTAAACGGGTAGCAATCATCGGTGCAGGCGGTATCGGTTTCGATGTGGCTGAGTATCTCGTTCATGAGGAAGGTCAGTCATCAACGATGGACCTGGATGAGTGGCTAGCCGAGTGGGGCGTCGTTGATCCGGCGGATGCTCGTGGCGGTTTATCGCGTGAGCGCGCGCAACCTGTCGGACCCGCCCGTGAGGTAACCCTGCTCCAACGCAAGAAAGGCAAACTCGGTGCGAAGCTCGGCAAGACAACCGGCTGGATCCATCGATCATCTCTGAAAATGAAAGGTGTGAAGATGATCGGCGAAGTGAACTATGAACAGATCAGCGACGAAGGTCTGCTCATCACTTTTGGCGATGGACGCAAAGATCCTACCTGGCTCGACGTCGACAACATCATCATGTGCGCCGGGCAGATTCCATTAGAAGAATTGAAGGCGCCATTGGAGGCTGCCGGCATTCCGGTTCATGTTATTGGTGGTGCAGATGTTGCGGCTGAGCTCGACGCGAAACGTGCAATCAATCAGGGCAGCCGACTAGCGGCTGCGCTTTAGTGGCTATAGCCTAGGCAGCACGCAATAGCGTCAATACTTGCTCGTATCCCCCGAGACGAGCATCGCTAAGTTGGTCCAATTGTAAGCTCGCGTAGAAATCGGCGAGTACGCCGCTTACGTCCTCAAGTAGCGTGGCGCCACCGGCCGTCAGCGTGGCCAAACTCTGGCGAGCGTCACGCTCATTGCGCACGGTTGCCACATAGCCGAGTTTCTCCAGCGGTTTGAGCGCTCTCGTAACGCCGGACGGTGTAACTGACAGCGACTGCGCGAGTGCGACACGCGTAAGGCCCTGATTCGCCTCCTGTAGTGCACGTAATAGTCGGTACTCGCTAAAGCTGACCCCGCGCGAAAATGACAACGCATTATCAAGACGCCGCTCTACTATGGCCGCGGCGTCCAGCAAGTCGAGAATAAGTTGCTCGGAACGTTTTGCTTTCTTTTTCATCAGTGAATAATACGTGAGTGCTCACGTATTATTCAACTTTTATATATTGAAGACCAGGTGCACTAACCGCCCGTCCCCGTCGCTGAGGATTTCTTGCGCCTTCTACGACGGCGTTGCGGCTTACCACTCGCATCCTTGTTAGCGGGGCGCTTACGCGATTGCGGCTTCTTCTTTGTCGGGCGCTTTTTCGCAGACGACGTCGGTTTTTTCCGTGGACGATTCCGGCTGGGTCGACGACGTTGTTCGGTCGACGCCTCTTCCGACTCAGAACCTGGCTCATAACCTTCGACCACTTCTTTAGAAAGTGTTGTCTTCAGCAATCGTTCGATGGCTTTCAACAACGGCTTCTCATCACCGCTGACAAGTGATACAGCGTGTCCATCCTGACCAGCACGAGCGGTCCGTCCAATTCTGTGTACGTAGTCTTCCGCGACTGCAGGTAAATCGTAGTTCACAACGTGCGGTAGCTTGTTGATGTCCAGACCACGCGCCGCGATATCCGTGGCCACAAGCACCCGCACTTCGCCCGACTTAAAGTCCTTCAATGCACGAGTGCGTGCACCCTGCGATTTATTGCCGTGGATCGCGACGGCTTCAATGCCATCGTCAATCAGATTGCCAGCGAGACGATTCGCGCCACGCTTGGTGCGCGTAAACACCAACACTTGCTGCCAGTTGCCCGAACCAATCAGATACGACAAGAGTGATCGCTTGCGCGACTTCGCCACCGGATGAATCATCTGCGTCACGCGCTCGGCGGTCGTGTTCCGCGGTGCAATTTCAATCTCGACCGGGTTATCGAGGATCGTCGACGCAAGATTCAGGATGTCCTTGGAGAAGGTCGCCGAGAACAACAGATTCTGACGCTCGCTCGGCACCAATTTAAGAATGCGTCGAATGTCCCGGATAAAGCCCATGTCGAGCATGCGATCTGCCTCATCAAGAATTAGTGTATCGATGTGGCTGAGATCGATAGTGTTCTGTTGCGCATGATCGAGCAGACGACCCGGCGTTGCGACAACAATATCGACGCCCTGGCGGAGCTTGCTGATCTGCGGTCGAATGCTCACGCCGCCAAATATCTGCATCGACTTAAGCGGAAGGTGAGCGCCATATGCGCGCACACTGTCGCTCACTTGAATCGCAAGCTCGCGTGTCGGCACCAGAATCAACGCCCGAATCCGACGCTGCTTTCTTTTGGGGCGATGACGCATGAGTTTCTGTAAAAGCGGCAACGTGAATCCGGCGGTCTTGCCGGTGCCGGTCTGGGCACTTGCCGAAATATCGCGACCGTCGAGGACAGCGGGAATCGCTGCCGCTTGAATAGGTGTTGCTTCCGTGTAGCCTTGCTCTTCGACCGCACGCAACAATTCAGCCGAAAGGCTGAGTTCTTTAAATAACACTGGAGTGTTCTCCGGAGTGCCTGAACATCGCGTACGGACTATGCCGGCGAGTTTCGGTCCAGGCCTTGGATAGGAGTTCGTGGAGCGGCAGGCTGCCGGACCATCAAGCGTCGACCGATGGACGCTGCGGAGCGCAGCATAACAGGTTTTCTGAAATACAATGCGGAATAGCCCCGCAGAATGAAAACTCCGGCGTTCCCAAACCTTGGGATACGCCGGAGTTCAATCCGCTGTGCCGTCGGATCAGTTGAGACACATGTCATTCATCGCCAGATAAACCGACCCGGTTCTCACGTTGCCTGCATGGTCCTCGACCTCCACGTTTAATGTGGCGGCGTTGCCAAGGTGGGTTACGGCGAACGTCAGGTCGACAACCTGGTTTGCTGCTGCAAATGCAGGGTTCGGTCGCTCGTAGGTCAGCGTTTTCCGCCAGCCCTGCATATCGCCGTTCGCACCTCGAATCTCAACGAAGTCCGCCACTGCGTCACCCTGACTCACATTCACGAACTCCGTGGGCCCATCATCCAGCACCGTTGAGTTTTGCCATGGGCCTTCCCACTCAACGTCGCGCTCCGGCAGGCTGACTTCGATACGTTTGATGCCACTCAAGTCTTCTGCGCGAACCGTGAAGCTGTACGGGACCGTGCCGATCGGCATATTGGGACCGGCCAGTTCGCGAAAATAATAGGTCCGACTCTGGATGTACTTATCCGTGAAGTCTGTCTGGTTGAACATGTCGGTCCAATATTCCGCCCAGCCGTCGCTTACCGTCCCACGACAGCCCAGCGCTTGTGGACCGACATAGTTGTACTTCCAATGAACCCGAGGCGGCATCACGTTGTGTTCGTACCAGATAATCGGTCCAGCGTTTGTTGAGTCGTTCATCGTCACAATCAGCGTCGGTTTGATCGAGTCATTGACCGGCACGGTACCGCCGCCTCTGCGGGCGTCTGCATCGGTCGCGCTGGTTGCCAAGATTCCCAAGGCTAAGGTGGTCATTAGTTTGTTCATGTCTAGCTCCCTAAGTGCTTATGAAATTGGCTGCGGCTCACACCGCGGAACCGATCATCTGGGGAGCGCTACCCTTTTCGCCTGACGAAGACCTCCCGATTTCCGAATCAGTACCTGACGAATACCGCCACTTACTGATTTATCACGGTTTTTTGCTAGTACGGGAGGTAGTGCCAAACCCGTTCTGCGGGTACTCTTTAGCCCTCAAGGGAGGGTTTTCTTGTCTTCAGATCACGATCCGAATGCGGCCTTTAGCCTCGCGAGCATCGAAGTTCATCCATCGCGGAACCTGCTCGTTACGGAATCGGCGGAAATCCGAGTCGAGCCACGATTGATGGATGTACTCGGTATGCTCGCGGAGCGCCCGGCAGAGGTGGTGGCGCGTGATGCCTTGATTGAACGGCTATGGGTCTCTGATTACGGCGCCGATGAGGGTTTGACGCGCGCGGTCTCGCGTCTGCGCAAAGTACTGCGAGATGCCGGTGTGCCGGGCGAAGCCATCGAGACTATAAAGAAGCGTGGCTATCGACTGGCAACACCCGTTGAGCCCATCGCAAACGCGGCCGCCCTTCCTGGGGCGCCATTATCGACAAGCCGTTCTGGGTTCGCACTCTGGTTAGGCATCGCGGGGGCGCTCTTGGTCGCCCTGCTGCTTTGGCACTTCCGTGCACCCGCTCCCGTCGATTCCGCCGAATCTCCGACGCTCGCGGTGCTCCCATTCCAAACCCTTAGCGACGATACCAATGATCGATACGTCGGTACGGGCGTGGCCGAGGAGTTATTGAACAAGCTTGCCGGTATTACCGACCTGCGGGTGATTGCGAGAACATCTGCATTCGCCGACGACCCCGATGACGACAACATCGCGCTTGCCGAGCGACTCGGCGCGGATCACCTGCTAACCGGTTCTGTGCGCCGCGACGGTGAGCGTATGCGCATCACGGCGCAACTGCGTCGTGTCGATGACCTCGTCAGTCTTTGGTCGGAGACTTATGAGCTGGACACCACCGCGTTATTCGATATCGAAGACACGATTGTTCTGGAGATTGCTCAAACCTTGCAGGTGCGCCTTGGCGTGGGAGCGGCAACCGACAGAGCCGACGGCGCCGGCATCAATGCAGCCGCCTATGACCAGTATCTCCAGGGGCTACGACTCTGGGGTGATCGTATGCGTCGAAACACGAACCGGAGCGACGCACTAGCGGCGTTCGAGCGTGCGGTTTCGTTCGATCCGAACTTCGCAGATGCGTGGGCCGGTCTTGGCACGGTCGCCGCGTTCAGTGTCGGCAGTCCTCAGAGTCGCGATCAGGTTGCATTCTCCAAGAAGACCGAAGCGGCACTTCTGACTGCGCTCTCGCTGGACCCGGATAACGTCAAGGCGAACGCGGCGCTTGCCGTCTTTCACTCGACACAGCGCATCGATATCGAAAAAGCGGATTTGTATCTCAGGAAAGCGCAGAGCATCGCTCCGAACGCCGCGTCCACGCACTATGCGTCTACCTGGGTGTATCGGCTGCTGGGCAACGCCGAAGCGGCTCTCGCCGCGATCGATCGAACCATCGCACTCGACCCGTTGAACCCAGCGCTGCCGGGCTCTCGTGCTGCGATACTGATCGAGCTGGGTCGGTTCGATGAAGCCATGGCGATTTTCGACGCCTGTTTCGAAGTTCGCTGCATGGGTGAGGGCTTTATCGCGTTTGGCAGTACCGCAGCCATACTTTCCGAAGACGCAGAACACCTCAATCGATGGCGCCCTCGCATGGCCGCGTTTGCCGAGATCCTCTCAACACAATCGGATGAACAAAAACCGAACGTGGCGAAGGTACTGCCCGCCTTCATGGCGGTAGGTTTTGGCAGCGAGAATGCAGAGCAGCAGATCGAAGGTTTTCGCCAATTAATGGCGGAGGAGCTGATTACAGATTCGATTGGCTCCTGGGGCCCAACGCTTGCACCGTTTCTGCCCGTAGAAACCGTCATGGATGCACTACATCTCGCCTACGAACGCGGTGAACTGTTCGGTGCCGTCTTTACACTTACCCCACTCTATGGAGTTAACGATTGGCCAGAGGAAGTGCTGCGCCACCCGCGATATCGCGAACTTTGGGAGCGACCTGGCATGCCTGAGCTCGCCGCCAGATGGCGGTTGCAAGAGTCAACGGCAGGACTCCCCCGAGAGTGAGCAGGTATCATCAGCCTCATGCAACCGTTCACCTTCAATACCGTCAACACGATAATCAGCGAATCTGGCTCGCTGTCACAGATTGCGAACCAATGCGACCGACTTGGTATTGATCGACCGATGGTGGTTACTGACTCCGGCATTGTCGCGCTAGGAATGTTGGATTCACTAAGCGCTCACCTCGATACAGCCGGTCTCGAGACCATTGTCTACAGCGATGTCGTCGCCGATCCACCGGAACAGGTTGTACTCGATGCGGTTGCGCTCGCAAAGGAAAACCGCATCGACGGCGTGATCGGTTTCGGTGGTGGCAGCTCGATGGACACAGCGAAGCTGGTCGCGTTACTCGCAAACTCCAACGAATCGCTTGCGGATATCTACGGCGTGGATAACGTCAAAGGCAAGCGACTTCCGTTGATCATGATTCCGACAACCGCAGGCACCGGGTCCGAAGTGACTGCTGTCGCCATCGTTACGACTGGCGAGACCACCAAGATGGGGGTCGTGTCCGCCGAACTGTTTGCCGATGTCGCGCTGCTGGATGCGGAGCTGACGCTCGGCCTGCCGCCGCACATCACCGCGATGACCGGCGTCGATGCGATGGTGCATGCCGTTGAGGCGTACACCAGTATCCACAAGAAGAACATCTACTCCGACACACTCGCCAAACAAGCGCTTACGCTGCTATCGAAAAACATCAAGTCGGCCACCCACAATGGCGGCGATCTGGAAGCACGCCAGGCGATGCTGCTCGGCGCCTGTCTTGCCGGCCAGGCATTTGCGAATGCACCGGTTGCCGCAGTACATGCATTGGCGTACCCACTTGGTGGTCACTACCACATACCGCACGGGCTCAGTAATTCCCTGGTCCTACCGAGCGTGCTGGCATTCAATAGCCCAAGCTGCGCGAACTGGTACTCGGAACTGGCGGAGATATTTATCGCGAGAGACCTACTCGCTGACAGCGAAGCCGAGCGTGCCGATCAACTCGTTGCGTATTTCATTCGGTTGATTGTCGATCTCAATCTGCCAGCCACACTGGCAGACGCCGAGGTACCCGAGCAAGACATCGACATGCTTGCCAAAGATGCCATGCTTCAGCAGCGCCTCTTGATCAACAATCCGCGACCGGTCACTGAGGCCGATGCACGCGCCATCTATCAGAACGCCTATACAGGATCAAAATGAGTGACACCGAGATCGCCCGCTTGCGGGAGCACTATGGGTGGTATTTGCCAATTCCTACCCGCTGGATGGACAACGACATCTACGGGCACGTCAACAACGTCAACTACTACTCCTATTTCGACACGGTCGCGAATGCGTTCATGATCGAACAGTGCGGACTTGACCCGCACAATGGCGAGCATGCTGGTTACATCGTGCATTCCGAGTGCAACTACAAGCAGGGCATCACATTCCCCGAAAAACTGGAGGGCGGCCTTCGCGTTAACCGTCTGGGAAACAGTTCTGTGCAGTGGGGTATCGGCATCTTCAAAGAAGGTGAAACGTTGGCGTCCGCCTACGGCACGTTTACCCATGTCTTGGTCGACCGGGCGACTGAGAAGTCAGTGCCGATTCCCGAGCCCATGCGTGGACCGATGCAAGCGATTTCGAAGGATCGATTCGAACAGTGATAGGTTCGTCCCTGGGAAACCTTCGGAAACCGAAGAAGCTCAAACGCGGCGATTCTATTGCAGCAGTTTCTCTTTCATGGGGAGGCCCTGGCACCATTCGCGAGCGCTACGAGATTGGAAAGCGACAACTGGAATCGACGTTCGGCGTGAATGTCGTCGAGATGCCTCACACCTGCGCGCCACCGGATTTCATCGCGAACAACCCTGACGCTCGTGCCAGCGATTTGCACGCCGCACTCAACGACTCATCAATATCGGGCATCGTCTCGACGATCGGCGGTGACGACTCCATTCGACTAATTCCGTTTTTGGATCTGGACCTCATTGCTCAAAACTCCAAGGTCTTTCTCGGCTATTCCGATACGACCGTCACGCACTTTGCTTTTCTCAAGGCCGGCGTTCGCTCGTTCTATGGCCCGTCCATCATGGCGGGATTCGCAGAGAACGGTGGTATGCACCAATACCTGATCGATTCGGTTCAGCGAACACTATTTGAAAGCAAACCTATCGGAGCCTTAGCACCCAACCCTGACGGATGGACGGTCGAGCTGCTGGATTGGGGTGTGCCTGAAAACAACACGCAACGACGGCGACTGAACCCTCCGACGGGTTGGCGATTCTTGCAGGGCGAAGGTACCAAGCGCGGACGACTGATCGGTGGTTGTCTTGAGGTGATTGACTGGCTGCGCGGCACCTCGCTATGGCCGTCGATCGGTGAGTGGCGCGATGCCATCGTGTTCATCGAGACATCCGAGGAAGCGCCACCACCAACGACAGTCACTCGCATGCTCCGGAACCTTGCGGCATGCGGCGTTCTCGATCTCATTAGCGGCGTGCTGTTTGGTCGCCCCGGTGGGCAGATCGATCCGTCGACGTTCGAGGAATACGACAGCGCTTTGCTTCATGCCATTCGAGATGAGTTTGGTCGAGATGACCTTGCGATTGTGACCAGCATGGATTTTGGTCACACTGATCCCACGATGACGCTGCCGTTCGGCGTATTAACCGAAATCGACTGTGACGAGCAGCAGATTACGGTGTTGGAGGCTGGTGTTACTGACTGACAAGGCAACGGGGGCTGCCGGATGACCAAGACCACACGTCGCGATTTCCTGAACGGCACACGCATTGCTATCGGCGCATCGCTGATCACGCCATGGACCGAAGTCTTCGGTCGCGATGAAAAACGCTTCCAATTGCCTGCCGATTACTACCCGCCCACCAAGACTGGGCTGCGTGGCAGTCACGAGGGCGCGTGGCAAACCATGCACGCACGAGTTGCTGGTGGAGAATGGAAAACGCCAGATATCGAAGAAGACTACGATCTTGTGGTCGTGGGCGGCGGGATCAGCGGCTTATCCGCAGCCTATTTCTATCGTCGCGAGAACCCCGACGCGCGAATTCTCATACTCGATAACCACGATGATTTTGGCGGTCACGCAAAGCGCAACGAGTTCGACGTGAATGGTCGACGCCAGATCGCTTACGGCGGCACAGAATCGATCGATTCACCATCCAGCTACACAGCCGTCTCCAGCCAGTTGCTCAAAGATATCGGTGTCGACGTCGACCGTTTCTACGATTACTACGACCAGGACCTCTACGATGATCTCGGTCTGGGTTACGGCATCGCCTTCGATGCGAAGACATACGGTCAACGCAAGCTGGTGACTGGCTACGGCAGTCGTCCGTGGGCAGACTTCGTGGCTGAAACCCCGCTCAGCGACAAAGCCAAGGCCGACCTGCTGCGCGCATTCACTGACAAGCGCGATTACCTACCCGGCTTGTCCAAACAGGAGAAGATCGAACGTCTCGCCAGCATCAGCTACCGCGAGTATCTCGCCGACTACGTCGGCGTGGATGAGCAAGTACTTGAGATGTATCAGCGTTGGGGTATGAGCTTCTGGTGTGTAGGCATGGACGAGATTCCCGCCCTCGATATTCTTGAGTATGGCGATGGCGGCAGCCTGCCCGGATTGACGCACACGCTTGAACTCGACGAAGGGCGCGGTTCTGAGCCCTATATCTTTCACTTCCCTGATGGCAACGCGACGATCGCACGCTTGCTTGCGCGCCAACTAATCCCCGCGGCGCTGCCAGGCAAGACGATGGAAGACAGCATCCTCGCTCAACTGGACTACTCACAGCTGGATCGGCCAGGTTCACCGGTACGCATCCGACTGAACAGCACCGTCGTCAATGTCGCGCACAGCGCAAACGAGCGCTCGGTCAATGTGACTTACGTGCATGGACAAGACACCCATGCGATTCGAGCACGCCATTGCGTCATGGCCTGCTACAACAGCGCGATCCCGTATCTTTGCCCCGAGCTTCCCGAGGCGCAAAAGGCCGGACTGTCCTACAACGTGAAAGTACCGCTCGTGTACACGAAGGTGGTGGTACCCAACTGGCGAGCCTTCGCGGAACAAGACCTGCGCTTCGTCTTTTACACCAACGACTTCTACAAACAAGTCGAGCTCGACTATCCCGTCAGCCTGGGTGGATACGAGTTCGGTACGAGCCCGGATGAGCCCATGTCGCTACACATGTGTCACGTACCTTACTTCGAAGACATACAAGGCCCAGCGCAATGGCGTGCCGGTCGCCAGCAGTTGTTGGAAACACCGTTCTCTACCTATGAATTCCATGTCCGTGATCAACTGGATCAGGCACTCGGCACAACCGGCTTTGATGCGGAAAAAGACATCACCGCTATCACCGTGAATCGTTGGGCCCATGGCTACTCGTACAGCCCGGATTTACTCTGGGAGCCCGAATACGCGAGTGACGCTGAAAAGCCATGGGTCATTGGACGGCAGCGGTTCGGTCGGATCGCAATCGCAAACTCTGACGCTGGTGCATCTGCGGACACGAACACCGCGATTAGTCAGGCTCACAGAGCGGTGAGCGAGTTGATAAGGAGCGCTTCGTGAATAGGGTCTGTATTTCTTGTCTCGCCGTATCGCTATTCGTGTTGAGCAATCAAGTATCAGCCGCCGAGCTGGATGCATTTGCAAGCGACGGCGAAAAGGCCGTTCACTGCTATCAAGCGCAAGTCCTGAATATGCAGTACGGCGCGGCAACCATGACGAGTCCGGGCCAAGCATCCGAGATCATCAAGAAAGCGGAGCGTTGGCAATCTGTGATCCAACGCACCTTGCCTGATGTTCGCGCGCAACAGTCGGCGCTTCAGGAATCGATCAACGCCTTGACTGCAGGTATCCGCCCTTTGAGTCGAGATCCAAATGCCATTTTGAATCAGGTGATCAAACCATTGGTCGCCGAATGCGACGCGTTGCTGACCAAGCTCGACGCACCAGCGCCCAGCGCAGCAACGAAACCCGCAGCACCCGCTAAACCTGCGGCCCCGGCTGCCGGCCCATTCGAATCGGATGTATTTGCTGGTCTGGTTCGCGAACCTCGCTATGCCAACTTTCGTTGGAATCCCCATAGCGACATCTATGCGAAGGTCAAAGGTCGTGGTTTGCTGCGACGCACGGATGCGGGGTTTCGAGTTGAGTTTGAAACAAAGATCTCATCACTATGCGTCGGCGATCTAATTGAGTCGCGTCGTTCGGAGGACGGGTACCTGATGCATCTCAGCGTTGCCCAAGGCAGTGGCGAAGGATGCCAACCGCGTGTCACCCAAGGGTTGTTGTTTCCGATGTCGTTCGATGACCAACCCAAGAACCGAAGATTGATGCTCCGACTGATGGATGACCAGGATCGATTGATCACGTCAATGACCTTCGAATCCGACGCATTGGAATCGAGAAGGCTCGATCCGGCAAAACTGGTGTCGATGCGAAACGTAGTACTGAAGATGCAGGAGAATAGCGACGAGCAGCGCCGTACTGCCAAGCTGACAAATCTGAGAAGTCGTGCTGACTTTGCTCGCCTCGAACCTTTCTACAACAGCTGCACGAACGCGGCACCGTCGAGCGGTCAACAGACCACCAACTACTGCATCTGCATGACCTACAAGTTTGGTGTCGGCGAACGAATCCCAGAATCTGAATACCAGAGCTACGTCGGGGACTTTTCCCGTCTGACCAATCGATTCCAGACGTTTACTGACGACAACAGGCTCTACACGCGTCTGGCCGAAGAGTGTCGATCCTGCAGCAATCCGGAGTTCACGTTGCGAGCCGGATGCGACGCGCCCGATACCGCGATGTATTTGCCGACAACATTCGCTGGCGTGATTGATCAAATGGAAAAAGAAGAGCTCAGATTAGAGTCATCGGAGTTCTACAAAGAGAACTTCTTCGTTATCTACTTGCAGGGTTACTCCGATTTCTGTTCGCCCCGGATCGCAGATCCTGTCCCATTCGATTATGTGGTGACCGAGACGACGATTGACCCGTATGGCGGAACCTACACCAATGAAACTCAGCGCGACCGCACCTATGTTGCTCGTCGACACGCGGACCGATACGAAGCCATTTACGACAAACATGCGAAGATGACACCAGAGGAGTTCTTCGGTGCTTTCGAAAGACTCGCGATCAGGGATGAAGCGGACCTCCGTCGTACAACATCGGACCTATCGACTCGGGTTAGAATCGAAACCGAGAAACGCGTTGCCGTTCGCGAGCATCTCTCACAAGGCTGTAACTCAAAACCGGTACAAAGAGTGTATTCAAGGTTGAGCTCGCTATTCGAGTGAGCGTTCATTCAGAATGACGAAAAGGAAACCCTAATGCGTCGATATTTCGCGGAGTGTCTTTTCTGCCTGGTCGTCACGACGGCGACTGTTCAGGCACAGGAGGGCAACACCTTCGAGGCGGCATCCGGTCGAGCCACGATCGTTACAGAGATCGAGGCAAACGTAGGAACCGACTTGCTATGTGAGTTCGACGTAAAGGAGATCGCTTCGGGTAGCCAATGGGCGTCGCTGATATCGATCGCGATGGATGAAGGAAAAGAAACGGATCAGGACTCACGGTACGTCCAGCTCAACATGACGTATCAACAGGATGAGGATCAAACGGTAACTCTAGCGATTCGAAAACTCGGGTTCGGCGCCGACTCTGAGGAGTATGTTTTCCTTGGACATTGGCAGAGGCTGGGACTTTTTGAGCTGCAACTCGAGTGGACCGACGAGGGGTTCAATTACTATGTATCCCTTCCGCAAGAAGTCGTCGCATTCGCAGAAATCGACTTGCCCGATGACTTCAAGCCAAAGTACTTCCGAGCGGGTATCTCTGGGCTCCGCACTGAAGCCTATTGCGAGTAGTCGGACCGAGATAAAAGCGTAGAGATTCATTCATGAAGCTTGTTGTATTTATCAGCGTCCTTCTGATCGCGCTCGCGGTCTTTCTGACGACTCGCTCCTCGGCGAACTCCGACACAGATACGCAGCGGAAGTTAGAAGAACCGAAAGACTCCGCCCAGCTCGAGCAGTGGAAAGCTGCTATCGATGCAAACGCACTCCCCGCAATTCGACTGGTCTTGACTGGAAAACCTGCAGAATCGAGGACAGCTTCCAAAGTCGGTGGTGAGCCCTTTTGGCCATCGGAGAAGCCCTATCCAACCTCAGGGAAAGGTGAACCGCTGCAGTTCCTCGCGCAAATCAACTTCGCCGAGATCGCAGAGCCGTTAGCGGATTACCCAACTTCTGGTTTGCTTCAGTTCTTTATCTCAGCGGATGATCTTTACGGATCGGATTTCACGCGCCCCGGCACAGACGATTCGAAGAATCATGATTATGCGATCGTATTTCATGAGCGCTTCGATGCGGAAGACCATGTCGGCGCACCGAGCGTGACGCTTTCAGAGGACGACTACCTGCCATTCACGGGTGAATCCGCGGTGACGTTCGAGTCAGTTTCCAGCCGTCCATCACCGCTCGACTACCGGTTCGATGCACTGCTCCCTGGCGTGGCCCAGCGATATGACGAAACCGAGCCGCTGTATGACTATGCGATCGACTCACCTTCGCATCAGATCGGTGGCTATGCGGTGTTCACGCAGAACGACCCGCGATCGTATGAGGGCAAGGACGAAGACTGGCAAGTGTTGCTTCAACTCGATTCAGAAACGATCGGAGACCTGGACATGATGTGGGGTGATGTCGGCATCGCGAATTTTTTTATTCGTCCCGCAGATCTCGCAGCACGAGACTTCAGTCAGGTCTGGTACAACTGGGATTGTCACTAGGCTACGGCACGCGGGGATCGTCGCTCCCAAAAAGCGGCAATAGCACCTCGCGGGATGTCTCCAGCACCGATTGCGCTTTAGCGTCACCGATCTCTTCCAACACTAATCCGTATTCGCTGAATGCGATCGCGCTAGACCAGCTCATTGGTTCACCGATCCCGGCAATCAGCTGTTCTATTTGCTCGCCCAGTGCCAAGGCGCGATCGAAATCGCCGACTGCACGAAAGTGTGCAGTCCCGGCACTCAAGACAGGGAGGATAGCCGGATAGTCCCTATAGCGAGCCTCAGCACTCGGCAAGATCTCATCAAATAGTACCGTTGCATCGTCAGTCTTTCCGGACTTGCTCAGCGCATCGACGAGTAGCGCTTCGGCGAACATCGCAGTGTTGCTCGCCATCCGATCCTTTTGCACCAACGCCTCACGAAGCAGCGACTCAGCTCGCGCATAATCACCCGCCCCCAACAGCGTTTCAGCTCGTCGTACGTAGATAATTCGCATCGTAAGACTGTCAGCGCCAGCACCGGCCTCCACGATCGCCTCCGCTTGGTCGTAAAGCCTTGCCGCAGACTCGAATTCTCGTAGGTGGCCGCGTAAAGCTGCGAGGTCGCGCACCGGCCTCGCGTAGAACAGGCTTTGGTCACCAAAATTGTTCTTCGCGATCTCAATGGCCTCAGTACACGCCGCGATTGCCTCCTCGAAATCCCCTAGTCGCCGGGCAATCTGACACTTCTGATAATAGAAGTAGACGAACTGGTCGTAGCCTGCCGGCCATACCCGCGCGCCACGCTCCAGCGCAGTATCGATGAGCGCATCGGCCTCGCGTAACTTCCCGACCTGAACCAGTGTTCCTGCGAGGTTGGCCATACGGATTAAGGTATTCGGTGCAAGCTCGCCGTCCACGCGTTCCGACAAAGACACCGTCTCGCGATGTGTGGTGATCGCTTCAGCGAGCCGCCCCGCGTATTGCAGTGAGTTCGCGTAGTTGCCTCGCGCATCAATCGCCGAGGGTGTCTCTCTCTGCCCGATGCGATCGAGCTTCACCAGTGCCTGCGCCTCGATATCCAGCGCTTCGTCGACACGCCTCATATCGAACAGCGTGACGCCAATCCGCATCATAAGGAAGGCGACGCGCTCATGGTTTGGTCCATAAAGAGATGTCGCCAGAGAAACCGCCTCCTCTCGATACGCCAGAGCCTCGTCATAAGCGCCGACTTGTCGATGTGCTTCGGACAGGATGTCGAGAACATCAAGAAGTACGTATTGGTCGGCCTGCGGTTGCTGCTCGAGAATCTCGAGCGCACGTTCGAGCATCGGAATGGCTCGTCGTTGTTGCCCCAACGCCGTCATATTGTTGCCGATGTTTTGCATGAGGCTCGCCTGCAACGCCGGTCGCACTTCCAGCGACTCGATGCGTTCGAAGCCTTGCTCGAGGAGCTCGACCGCGGTCACTTGCTGCCCTTTGGCGTTGTAAGGGGATGCGCTGTCAAAAAGGCTCGTAAGAAATCTTGCGATCTCGTTTGAACGTTCTGCCTGCATTTGTGCAGCATCGCGTTCCAGGGAAAGTTTGCCGGTGTAGAACACGACCAATGCGATCACGGTCACAGCAAACACCACCGACCCCGCCAGCGCGAGTAGATTTCGCCGAGCGAACTTGCGCGCCTTGTAGACTAGAGATGCAGGCCGCGCCGCAACCGGTCGGTCGGTGAGGTAACGCTCAATGTCTTCGCGCAGTGCCGCCGCCGTTGCGTAGCGTCGCTCGGGCTCTTTCTGCAAGGCCTTCAGCACGATGTTGTCGAGATCACCGACCAACATCCGTTGTGCGCGAGCCGCGGATGGAAGCCTGCCAGTACCTTCGCGTGTCACCGCCGCGCTGGGACGCTCCGGATCGGTTTCCAGAATCGCGCTCTCGATGCTCCGCTGTGAGTCTTCGCTCTCATCATAGGGAGACCGACCGGTTAAGAGTCGATAGAGCAACACGCCGAGCGAATACACATCCGAAGCAATCGATACGGGCTGGCCCAGAACATGCTCGGGACTCGCGTAACTCAGCGTCATAGCGCGAGCATCCGCACGCGTGAGTGCCTGCGTCATGTCATAGCTACCCGCATCGAGAAGCTTTGCAATACCAAAGTCCAGCAGCTTCGGTTCACCACTGACATCGACAAGAATATTGCTCGGCTTGATATCGCGATGAACGACAAGATTGCGGTGTGCATAATCGAGTGCATCGCACACTTTCTGGAACAGTCTTAGCCGCTCGCGAATCTCGAGTTGCTCTATATCGCAGTACGAATCAATCGGCCGTCCGTCGATGTACTCCATGACAATGAACGGCAATTGCTCATCTGTGGACCCTCCATCGATCAAAGAAGCGATATTCGGGTGCTGCAGACTCGCAAGAATCTGCCGCTCTGCCCGAAAACGAGAAATCGCATCTGGGGCGAGCAGTTGCCCCGTCATAATTTTCAGCGCGGCTTTTTGCGCGTACTCACTATCGGATCGGTGTGCGAGAAACACCGCCCCCATGCCGCCGGCTGCAATACGTTCGTCAATGCGCCAGACACCAAGTGTGCGCCCAATCCAGATATCGTCGGTCGCTTCTGCGTAGGAGTCAGCAGCAGCGCGAATGGGTGCCTCCAGCGAATCGTCTTGCTGCGCATCAGCGCGCAGGAGGTCCGTTAGTTTCGAGACAAGATCGGGATGCGACTTTGTGAAGTCCGCAAGGAACGCTTCACGTTGCTCGTTATCGAGACTCGATGCCTCCTCAAACGCGCGCTCCAGAATGGTCCAATCAGTTGTGCTCATCGTTCCGTCAGCAGGTCCCGTTTCAGGGGTTCGTTAGTGCATCCTTGAGCCAGGCTCGTGCCATGCGCAGATGCCGATCCAGTGAGCTCGATGACATGCCAGTGACTTCTTCCATTTCCGCAAATGTGAGACCGCCGAAGTACTGCAGCTCAATCAACTCCGCCTTTCTTTTATCAATCGCCGCGAGCGCCTCAAGCGCATCATTCAACCGCACTAATTCGATCGTCTGATCGGCACTACTCACTGCCGCCGGATCCAGCGTGACGCGCTGCGCATTCCCGCCGCGTTTGTCGGCGAGTTTGGCACTCGCATGATTGACCAACAGTCGACGCATCATGCGAGCGGCAAGTGCGAAGAAGTGAGCCCGGTCCTGCCAGGTGATGTCGACACGCACGAGCGCCGCGAATGCTTCGTTGACCAACGCCGTGGGCTGAAGCGTGTGCCCGGGACGTTCGCGAGCAAATGCACGACCCGCTCGATGACGAAGCTCGTCATAGACCAGCGGTGCCAACGCATCACCCGCTTCGGTGTCTCCGTCAATCCAGCGGTTGAGCAATTGTGTGATGTCTTTATCCTCGCCCATGACAGCAGTCTATCAGCAGCAGGGATGACATCTGGGCATGCCACGATGGCGAGGACCGAACCCGCTCGCACTACTCGTCCAACAGCAACTCTGCAACCGCATCGGCACCTGCTTCTAACGCTTCGCCAGGGCTAAGCACGTTCAGCTCCGTCGCAAAGTCCTGACCATCGACCGTGACAAACGCGGAGTAGTCCAAGCCACTCGCGGTGTAGCCGAAGCCGGAGGGTATCGGCAAGGTCTGCGTACCGTTGTTGACGTCCTCTTTCGTCTGCTCGACGTTTTCACGAATTGGCAGCGCGTCCACGACATCTTGTGCCGCGATACGTTGATCGCTGGTCACCTGAATCTGCGGTGCATTATCGCGCGCCTCTGCGACCGCCGCGGCATCACCGCTGCTCAGGATATTGCGGGTGTAGGTCTGGTCATACATCGTCAGTGTCGTGTTGAAGGGACCCGCAGTAATTCGACGCGTGATTCGGATGCGGCGTGAGTAAGTGCGTTGGTTATACGCCTCCGCCAAAGCAGCGCGAAGCGCCTCGCGAAGCGCCTCATCGTCATCTTCCAACGCGCGCGCCCTCAGGTTCTGCATTGCAGCAACATGCGGCACAATATTTGCGGCGGCCTGAGCGCGCGCTGAAGAGGCAACGTCGTCTGCGATGGCATTTTCATCCACAACATCGTCGACACAGACCGTGGCAAACACCACCGTGGTGCAGGTGTTGCGCATACGATTGAGCGCCGCAGTGCGAGCTCGTTCCTCGATGAGGCCGGGGATAGACTGTGCGGTCGCAATCGCCGTGTTCATCATCACAGGCAATGATTCGCGCAGTCCCCGCAAACTCACTTCGAACTCATAATCCGCGGTCGCTTCCTCAAGGTCTGCGACTGCGTCGTCAATGCGAACAAGCTCGCGATCGAGTGCGTCCGAGACATCGCTGCGAAGCGTTGACTCGAAACTCGTGGGATACTCAACGCGTCCGACCGTCTCAAAATTAAGGAACGATAGCGAGAGCACCAGCGGCTCACCGTCCCCGGCCGTGGACCCCTCAAAGACAGCACCGTCATTGGAGAGCTGGATACTACCGCTGAGATTCGCGGCCGGGATCGTGCTCTCGAAGTTGCCACTGACATCGAAGAAGAAGCTGCCGATGTTGTCGAAATTGGCATCGGCGGAGAAGCCGCCTCGCGGCAATACGTGGAACCAATCGGGCACCCAGACATCTTCCTGATTAGCACCAATATCCACGGAGAATGACCAGATCGATTCGCGTCGGAGCGGCTCGGAAACAAACAGCGCGCTCAGGCTTGCATCCGCGAAGTCGAAGACACCGACGTTGAGCACGTTGACGCCAAAATCCGCGATGCCGTTGGTGCCGGTCCGATGCTGAATCTCAGAGTTCAACACGTCGTCCCAGTCGATATCGCTAAAGCTCGGCTCACGCATCACCCGATAACCCTGAATTTCGACAAGCTCGACGCCGCCCTTAAGGCCAAAGGTGATCTGGCCTCGCTCAACGGAGTCTCCGCCGAATGCATCAAGACCGGGAAAGCTCTGAACGGGCTCGAAACGGATCAGTCGGTTGAAAGACTCACCGCGCCCTGCACCAGTACCGTTTAGCTCGCCGTAGCGGTAGAGCATCGTATCCGTCGGGTCAGCAATGATATGAATCTCGCCCTCGATCAACGGCACTTCCAGATTCTCGACGTTGACGATATTCGGATCGATGGGGTTGGTTACGGTCAGCTCTACGCCCGCACCGAGGAAATACACGAAGTAATCGATCTCATCCGGCAGATCGATGCCGAACGTCGGATCGGCGCTGATTTCCGCACCGCTCATGAGACGCAGAAATGCTCGAACGCCCACATTGACGGCGACGTTGTCAGCGAGCGCCGGCGGAAGGTCTGTGTCACCAAAGATATCGAGCAAATTACCTTCTTCATCAAACTCCAGCGTGAGGTCTGAGTTCTCAAAGACCTGTTCACGCTCGCCGGTATTCACAGTCAGCGTGCCGACCGATCGATAGCCATTCGCCATCGGCGTTGTTGCACCCATCGGAACGAAGTTGGCTGTTGTTAATTGTTGCGGCGTGACCATCAATGAGAACGGCGCAAGAGATGCCGTTGCCTCTCCGTCACTCACGCTGATGAGCACGTCTTCGGTGGTACCGACACTGGCAGCAAACGGCGTACCCGAGAGTTGCCCGGTCGCATCGTCGAAGGTGGCCCATGGCGGCTGGTTCTGAATACTGAACGTCAGCGTATCGCCGTCGGCGTCGCTGGCTGTCGGCGTAAACGTGTACAGCCTTCCTGCATTCGTCGTATCCGCCGGACTTCCGCTGATTACCGGTGCGTTGTTGCTCGGTGGCGGTACAGCCACTGTGGTGCCGCCTCCACCACCTCCACCGCCGCCACACGCGGTCAACAGTAGTGCGATTGCCATATAGGCGATTGATTTCGTTGTCTTATGCATGGCTTTGACTCCTCTGTTCGTCCGCGCCATATACAGAGAAGCCGGATTCGATCGGCGTTTTGCCCAAAACAATTTGAGACCGGGTTGGCAGGGTTCAGGAAAGTGGTAATCTGAGGTGCTGCGCAATTTTTGCTGCACTAACCTCGACGAAGGAGGTTCTCACCAAACGAAAAGGTAGAAGCGATGTTGCCCAGCACCCTTTCCGACGCCCAAGAAGCGCGTCTCAACGCCATTGTCAGCGCCCTCTCATCCGATCCACGATTTATCGCCATCAGCGCGAGCGGCTCGTTCGCATCCAATCAATTGGATCGGTACAGCGATCTCGATCTCACGCTCGTGATTGAGCCCGACGCGTATGAAGAGGTCATGGCATCCAGATTCCACATTCTTGAGCACATCGATGGAATAACCGCCTGTTTCACTGGCGAACACGTCGGAGAGCCGAGGCTAGTGATCTCCATCTTTTCGCCCGATGCCACCCACGTCGACTTCAAGTTTGCATCGCTCGACGATGCGGCGGTGCGTGTCGATGACCCTGTAATCGTCTGGGAGCGGGACACGCGCTATCGGGAACGCCTCGATGCATCGACCGCGTCCTACCCGTACCCGGAACCGCAATGGCTCGAGGATCGTATTTGGATATGGGTGCACTACGCAGCGACGAAGATCGCCAGAGGCGAGTACTTTGAGTCTTTGGGCTTCCTGAGCTTCATTCGCAACACTGTCCTCGGTCCGATGGCCTTGCGCCAGAACGGAATGACACCTTCAGGAGTTCGCAAGCTCGAAGAGCGGCTGCAGGAGTTTGCGGTTGAACTCAAAGGCACCGTTGCGGGCGCAGACCGACAATCTCTGACGACAGCACTGCACAAATGTATCGAGCTCTATGAAGACTTAATCGCTAATGAGTCGATCGACCGCAACGAAGCCGCAAAGCGGCTAAGCTTGGACTATCTCAAAAATGTATTGAGTGAAGAAAGCATTAATGGTCACAGTCAATGAATCGTAGATTGCGCAGTACTCTGCTGACACTTCTCTGCACTTCCCTCGTCGCGTGTGCTTCGGAACCTTTCGGACTAATGCGACTGGCGGATGACCGAGCGGACCCGACACTCTTGATTATCGTGAGGCTAACGCCGCCTGGGTTATCCATAGACAGTTACAACCCTACTGATACGGAAGTGCTCGGCGCACTCATCGGTGGTGTACCCGGCGCTCTGACTGGCGCTGCATTGGATCAACTCACTGCGCTTCCGACCAAAGCGCGAGCGCGCCGTATGGAGGAGTGGTTAAACTCTGATGAACTAATCGATACGCTGCAGGCCAGTCTACTCTCAACCGTGGAGAGCGCGGTAAGCTCGGCTAACCTCGAGAGACACTTCGATGTCACAGTCTCACCGGAATGGGCGGAGAAAGATCACAGTAGCGAACCATTGAGCGGGGGCGACTCGCCAAAAGACTACACTGTGATACTGACCGCTCGACTTCAGGTTGAAGGAGCACTGGACCGAATCAGGTCGTTTGTTCGGCACGACACCTATGAGCATAACGGACTATCGAACACCAACAAGCGTCTGTGGACTCGCGAAATAGTGCACTTGAGTCAGGTACGCGAATGGGTCAAAAGAAGGTACTTGCCTGGCGAACGGGCAGCGCTTCTGGAAACACTCAATGAGCAGCTAGTCGTCGCAGAAATTGAAAGGCCACGCGATATGGCTTCTTCAATGGTCTACATTCTGAAGGGTGAAATTGAGTACGTCCAAGACAGTACGTTGGTTCCCCCCTACATAGCAGTTTCCGATAACTGGGGTCCGGATGTTGTCGGTGACTACATGCCTGAGGTTAGCAATCAGCTTGAGTACTTGTTGAGGAAGCTATGGGAGCAAGAGGTTAGACCGGCCGACTTCCGAGAAAGAGCCAAGCGATTTCGATACCGAAGTAGCCAAGTTGATACAAGATCCGAGACAACTCGTGGTTATCCTCTCGAAACCTATAACGGCAACGACGTGTTTTGGACTTTTGACGATCGCTTGATCTCAGTACCGGACTCGCTGGCAGAATAGTCGCTACATCGAAGTCCTCGACTAGATTCATCCCACACTAGGGTCGTAGCGACGGACAAGAGGTTTAACGTGATTGCTCAGAAATCGAAATGGCTGCCCGTAGCGCTCTTAATCGCCTTTTTTGGTGCACAGGCTCACGGAGCTGAGTTTTCCGACGCGGATCTTGATTTCTTTCTTCAGGAGTCCTACAGCGCGGACAATGATGTCGGTGAGGAGAGCACAATCGAAGACCAGTTCTATCGAATTGCTGCTCGTGCTGACGCACCAGCCAGCGCAATTTCTGAGTTCGCAAGAGAGCTGGGTGTGTCGGAGCGTATCGCCACCGGCTACGCACACGCCCTGACAGTAAAGGTAAGACACGATCAACCGTGCGACGAACCCTGTGAACTTGGGCCTGAAAGTGAGCTCTACGAGGTGCTACTTGGGGCCGGGTTTCAGGATAACACTGGCCGGCTCGCCGTTAGTCTGGGTCAAACCGCCCAGAGATTTAGTGCAACGCACCCGATACCTTTACCTACACTTATTGCAATTCTTGCGAAGCACCCGGCGCGCGCTTATATCTTCTCTGAACTTTATTGGAGTGACTTCCAACCCGAATACGCAGCTGCCTTGGTTGCAACCGAACCGCAAAGTGCTTACAGCGCGGCAGCGATACGACACGTTTCATCCACCTTTGTTGGCTGCAATACTCAACAGAGCAGCGCTTTCTTGGCGCTGCTGGAACTTTCGACCGAAGCGCAGCTAGCGCTTGGGCGAGAGAGAGAAGTTTCCCTGTCATATGTTGAGGCGAGCATCTGGACACTGCTGCATTTGGTTCGGGTTGAGGAAGCCATTCGACTATTCGAAACGCACAAGAAAACGGTAATCGAACACGTCACTACAACTGCACCTCCTACTCACTCCGCCTACTGGGGCTACAGCAGAGACTTGGAAAGCGCTGCGTTTTTGCTTGATTTAGCTTATGGTTTCTTTGCCGCTGGAAACACAGCCGCAGCATTGGAGCTGTTGTCCGTGCGGGAGAAATACCAGCACCAGCAAGAGACTCCAGAGCAACACAACGCCGCAGTCGCTGTACTGAAAGAGTTAATGTCACCAAGTCTCAGTGCTGAAGAAGTTTACGACTTGGCACTGTACGGCAATCCGACCAAGCAATCGGTTAAATCTGATCACCACGGCTTCTATTTTCGCGACGAATACCGCTGGCTTCATGCGATGCGAGATCGGCCGTGGATCGACAGAGGTCTGTTCGCCAACTATCTCGAGGACTTTGGATATCACGAGATGGCCGCATACCTATCGCTCGAACACAAGAATCTATCTTGCTTTCCGATAGACATTGAAGACTCCATTCGTGAATTGGTGCCTCCCAAGTTTTTCGAAAGACGCGCTGCCTGGTCTGCAAAGCTTGGTGAGAAAGACACTGAAACAGCGCTCACGCTCGACACGAATTCCGACGGAGCCAAAGACTTCCGCTACCCGACCTACGACGAGCATATACTCCCAACCGAATATCGACGTACGCAAGAGTCGAGCGTCGAGCAGACATTACATGGCGACAACGAGAGCGTCTTACCAGCGGGCGTTTACGTTCCTGTGCCTGAGTCTGCGGTGCTTCGGTACGCTGAAGAACAAGGTGAACGGCGAATCCTGTTTATGGATGACGCAATTGATCGGCCTGGCTGGATAGCGGCGTACGGCATCTGGTATCAGACTACCTTAGACTCCGGCTCTACCTGGGGACCGCCACTCTACCTCGGGCTCCAGCGGTTCTCTCCCTATGAGGTAGTAGCGAACTCTTCGCTTCCATTGATCAACGGTGAAACGCTGCAGTTTGAGGTCGAGGTATACAGGACCGACCTGAGGCGGAAAGAGGGAAATGTCTATATTTCCATGCAACTAAGCGATCTCAAAAGGGACCGGGATGGCGACTCACTACTCGACTCTGTTGAGTACCGACTCGGGCTCGATCCAGAGAGTGCAGACACCGATGGCGACGGGATTATCGACAGCGTCGACTCGCTGCCACTGACGCCTTACACGCTCGACACTCCAAATAGAGAAAAGATGCTTGCGCTTGCGATTCTGGAGACGACGCATGGCTACAAGCCCGGCGAAAAAGCAGCAGGGTTTTCTACCGATCCCAAGGTGAACCTTGGAGAACCAGATACACAACAGATGATTCCACTAGACGATACGCTGTTCCTTATTGCAGACCCGACGATTTTCGATGGATTGACGCTCGATTCGCGACTGCTTGTCTACTCTAAGGAAGCCGCCAAACGAAACTCAACGGGGTCGGCACCTTTTTACCCAATACGCGTTCAACATATATTCCGCAAACCTGACGGGAAGGAGTTCTATATTGTTTGGTCAGCAACGTGGCAGGGAGGAGAATTTTCTGCGATTTGCGACGATAACGCGTGCGTCGTTAAGCAAATCAAAAACTGGATTGTATAGAGACATAGAGCCTAATCGTCATCGATAGCAGCATCCTCGAAGTGCTGAATCGCTTTCTCGAACTTGTCGCGGCAACCCGGATTGCAGAACCCGACTACCTGGCCGTTGTAGGTGGTGAGTGAGTCTTCGGCGACAGGGTCGCCCGACCACGGGCAAATCTCGTTGATGCAGTTTTCGAGTGTGAGTTCGCTCAAGACCAAGTCCTCTTTTCGGTGCTGAAGACGCTACCTTGCTTTTCGACTATTCCTGTTATACACCGCTTCGTGTATCGCATTGCGTCCAATTTCTCCCGGTGGGCGCCGGGCATCACACGAACTCAGGAATCATGATGACTGTTTCGAATCTTCGCGAAGCTGCTGCGGCATGCCAGGAACTCTGGTCACCCCGTGTTATAGCCGATATCAACAACACGGCAGTCAAGGTCGCGCGGATAGAAGGCGAGTTTGTTTGGCACTCGCACGAACAAGAGGACGAGGCATTTCTTGTTCTTTCCGGAGAACTGACTATTCGCTATCGAGATCGCGACGATGTGGTGCTCGCAGCGGGTGATCTGCATGTCGTGCCTCGAGGAATCGAGCACTGTCCTCACGCACCGGAAGAGTGCCTTATTGTTTTGATTGAGCAAAACTCTACGGCTCACACCGGTAAGGTTCAGTCGGCGCTAACTCGCTCCATCGAAGAGCAACGTGGCTCGCAGTAGATTGTTTCGTGGTTTCCGGTCAACCATGAACCAGAGAGGTCTGTACCGCTGGATACATCTGATTGTACTCGCGACGTTGCTACTATCGGCAACCGGTTGCGGATCAACGACGACCCGTAAGCAGCAACCCACATTCCCCGACCGTATCGAAGGGTCGGCTCCGGTAGGCATACATGTTGTGACGGTGGAATTCTCTGACCGAATCCGGGTTAGCGCGTCACAACGACAGGGGGATGAATTCATCGGCGCCTTGTTCGGCGGCTTGGCTGGCGCCGTCGTTGTGTCGATTGTTCAGAATGCAAACAACGACCAGAATGAGACCGTCGCCGGGATTGCAGAACAAATTCTTAGCGACCGATTTGCGTCGTTCGATTTCGACGCTTACATCGCGTCGTTTCACGGAGCCCTGAACGCTGGCGAGCAGTGGAGCATAACGGGACGCACGAACGGCGTAAGTTTGGAGAATGTACGAACAGCCGTCGAAGCCGCGTTGTCGACGACCGATACCGACTACGTCGTTGTGCTTTCGGGAGACCTTGTCCTTGGCGAGGCATTGGAGCAACTTCAGGTTGGCATCGCCCAGTCCGCGTATTCGAAGTCGGCTGAAGAAGATGAAGCCGGCAATCTGATACCCACTCTTGAGCGACGCTTGGTCGTCTATACGCGAAAGCGACCGCTAGAGTTCCGGCGAATGACGGATGAAGATCGGGCGGAGTTGTCTGCAGTCGTTCGGCGTGAAACTGAAGCGTTGCTGCAGGATGATTCTGCCAACCGAGTCCGTGTTGCACTAAGAGGGCAAAAGCAGCTACGTGAGCTTGAGGAAGCACGGATGATTCCGCTTATGAAAGCTTTCGAGGAGAGCTGGACTGTCGAGTTGCTTGACACTGTCCTGACGGAAGCCACACCGGTCATGCAGGCCATGCTGGAATTCGATTGGGGTGAGAATCGCACACTGAACTTCCCCAACACTCGGACGCCCAAATTCTCTGTCGAAATCGATGGTAAGCGACGTGTCAGAGAGGGCGTCAAGCTAGGCAGTGTCGACGATTACACGATCCTGGTTGAACGGCGTAGTGACTATGCGGCGATTCCGAAGCGGCGGTAGCAAGCGGATTGAGTCAACCCGTCACGCGAACCTGACGTCCTGCTCAGCCCATCGCCAACAGCTTTTTCCCAAACCTGGCGAGCTTCCCGCTGCCGGTGACGCAACTGAGGAATTCGATGGCTAGCTCGTCGGTAAGCGGCGAGTCGAGCGCCACCGAGAGTTCATAAAGCAGCTCCACCAAACCACCTAAGTCTCTTGCCGGCTTCTTTGGATCGTGACGCAAACTACCCGCAATCACGTCCCGAATTACAGCCTTGTGTTTTCTGGAGCATGAGCTGATCTCCGAAAACGATTTGGTCCAACGACGGGGCGGCGGAACTCTGCTTGGCAAATAGGTTTCCATAGCCTTTCGAAGGCCTTCGATATCCAGCCTATCCTCAGCGATGGTCACGATCGCCGCGTCCATGGCGACACTTCTTATCGCCGTGTCCTTGCTAGCGAGCCCAAGCAATAACAGTCCCGCCCCTGCTGTACCCACATCAACATGCTGGCGCAACATCGGCTCAAAAAAACCACAGCACGGATTGTTGGCAAGCGGCTGATCAGTCACGTCACAGTGTATGCCATTAGCGAAAAAAGGCTCCTGATGGAGCGGCCAAACCGTAGATGTCCAACGAATCATATTGATGCTACCGCCGCAGACACCTATAAAGCGGAGACTGCGTGAATCTGAGAGATGAAATAGCGTCGTCAAGAACGACATAGGTACGTCCGCTTCCACCTTTGGTTCTACAAATACACTGGGAAAGCCCCAGTTGTAGTGCTCCGAGAAACCAACGTTGAATCGGGCAACGGTACCTGCATCGGGTAAACCGCGCCCAAAGCATTTCTTGATTTCAGAGTGATCGGTGTAGGGCTGTCGTGCGGCCCAGGCAGCAATCCATAATCCGTCGGTCTTACCCAGCTCGGATTCGCCGCCAAGTGCAAAAGCGAGTGCACGTTCGAATTCATCCTGCGGATCAAGGGACTCAAGTGCGTCACTGCGGTCGTCGGGGGACAGGCGCAGTAATGCGAGTGCCGCGTCTACAATATCGTGTTTCGCACCTTCCGCTTTGTAGCCCCGGTGCCTCGCGATTATTGCTTCTGCTGAGACGAAGCCGCGACTGTCGGTCGGTGCGCTCAGCAGTGGGAGTCGAAAGCCACCATTGATTCGCTCGAGCAAATAGTGAGTTCTCACATAGAAGACTATCTGAAATGAACGCTCGGGTTGTTCCTTGTCATGCAAGGGAAAGTAGCTTGCTCGCTCGGCATTTATTGCTCTCTCGGACTCAGTCGTTATTTGACCGGTTGTTAGTCCGAGCGCAAGTCTCGCGAGTTGGAATCGGATCTCATCCGGAGTCTGATCATTGATCAACTTCTCCGCGCGTTTCTTGAGCGGACCGATTCGCTTGTCGAAATCTTCAGACCTCGCTGCCCCGTGTCGTGCAACACCATCCACGAGGCGCTCCACATCTAACGGATCACTCGGGTCCTCAAGTAAACGCAGCCACTCCCTAAGCAGCTCATCAAACGAGTTGATTGGCTCGATTGTCGTTACGCTTGCCTCTGCCGCCATGTCGAGCTCTTCGACTTCGTGTCGCACGAGTGAAACGCTCGCGATCTTGCTGGCGTAGTCTCGCAGCGATGGTGCAATCGCATCGGCATACTCCGAAACTGCGGATCTAATTTCGGGAATCGCGCTGCCACCGAGTGTCTCTATCAGATTAAGCGCTTGATGCTGGACATCGGTTGCTTCGTGAATCAACGCCACCGGAACCACACGACATAGACTCGGCACTAAGTCCGGACTCCGCTTTGCGGCTTGAGCGATAAGCTTTAGCGAGAGCTTGACCGTCCCCTTCGCTCTTGCTTGCAAAGCCGGTTGGATCGACGCCGCTAGCTCGTCGGCCGGTAGCCGGTTTGCCTTCGCAAGCTTTTGAACTCTCTTGAGTGCGAACGAGACGGTTGGAGGAATGGAACTACCGAGCAGTCGAAGATACCGTCCACGGCGTGCTTCCATTTCGTTATGTGTAGGTGAAAGCGCATCGTGAAATCGCGAGAACCAACCTGCACGGAACTGAGCGAAATCTCGATCGAGCGCATCCAAACTTGCGTCCAGTAATCGATCACGACCGATAGTGTTGTCTTCACTCAATTCAATCAGCGTGTGGGTCCAGCTGCAGGACTTGCGCACACCCACATACTTTTCAAAAGCGGTCAGACTGAGATCTCCGTTGCCTTCCACTTCGAACAAGCGCCAGATGTCTTCATCGCGAATATCCGGAACGCTGCGGATTCGCTTGGCGAGGGTATCCCCCGATGCTTGCATCGGCGAGATCGTAGCCCTGGCGGGCGGCAGACCATCGATCATGCCCATGATGTAGCCGTCACTCTTGGGCTTTTGACAGACGCCGGCCTCCATGAGCGTCCGCACTTGCTGGTACATGCGCGGATTGTCGTCTATCAGAGTTTCCACCCACTGATCAATCCAAGCGGGTCGTCTGTCCCGCATCACACTAGCTAGCCTTAGGCCATCAGGAACTACTCTCCATCCGAGTTTCTTGAGTTCGCTAGGTGCGGCGGTCCCAAGCGCCAGAATCCTTGCACACTCTAGCTGTCGATCGAGTAAAGCTCGATCTGCCGGACTGGTTGAAAGAAGCTGATCAAACCAAGTCCTATCCTTCTTTCTGTAGGTTCGAATTGCTTGATGCGACAGCTTCCTTCTCTCTGTCTCATCAAGCGATTTCAAGAACGACAAGCAAGCGGAATGTGCACCTTGCTCCACCAGATATAGGATTTCTTGCTCGTCATCGATATCGGTCACGCAGCACTATCCATTCGCATTTGCGTAGCCAAGATATGCTTGCAAGGCCCGCGCTCGCCTTGGTGCTTTGCATACCATGGGCAGGTGCAAGTGAAACCGTCTTGAGTCACAGTGACTCTGTGGATCACGCCACTACTGTGCACATCAGCAGCATGTCCTTGGGGAGTCTGCTCGATCGCAACTGCGCCGCTCTCGAGTAGTGCACGCGCGCTCTTCAATCGCGGATTGAGCCGCTCGATCAAGCTGAGATCAAAGGGCAGTTCTCTGTGGAAGTACGCCTCAGCGACCAGGTCGAACCCAACTAACCCTTGCGCGGCCAGGACGCTCAATGCGTGGGCGACAGTGTCTGTGTTTTGACGGGTTACACTTGCGATGTGTAATGGATCGATTGCGGCCTGCCATGCCAGCTGCGCTCGCACTTCGGCCAAGACCCGTTGATCGATATCAACGAGTTGTGACAACACTTGTCCGTCGCCGGAGAAACCCCTCCAGGGTTCAGCATTGAGCACCAGCAATAAGCGTTGGTCGCCATAGTCCAGCACCCACGCTGAACTACGATGCTGCTCGTTGAACCATATCTGCAGATGATCAGCGTCAACAGCGAGCGCTTCGAGCGCACGTAGTCTCTGCGTGCCTCTTATCATCACGCCGTTTTGGGTTGCGCGCGTTGAGAGCCTGACACCGCTCGCCGTTTTAATCAGCCACTGCTCGTGATCCGCCTTTGCCCGTGGCAGCGCGCGCAAGAATTGCTGCGCTTGAACTTTGGAGAGTGTGATCGCCTTTCTCATACCTCGGAGGTGCGACTGCACTTCCGTGAAACCTTTGATCCAACGAGTCGGTAACGGCACCTTGCGTTCGACGACGGTTGACGTGTCGTTTTGTAGCGCTACCGACTCTTGATCGACCATCAATCGCAGCGACGTGTCGGAACGAACTTTCGCGAGTGCGGCACGCATGTCGGCTTGAAAATCTACGTTCGTAGTACCCGGACTCAAATGATTGACGCTATAGCTGTAGGGACTCATGTCATGTCGTACGTAAGTGCTACAGCACGCCGAAAATCCCTCGAAGCGAATTTGATCTCTCGCAATGGTGACGACTGGGTCCGATTCACGAATCAATCGCGCCACCATACTCGGCGGTGTGTAGAAACGGGTGCCCACAATCCCAGAAATTGCCCTCAGGTTGCGGGCGGTGATCGACGGACGCAACAAGTCTCCTTCGAAGAAACGAACGTCTCGATCACCATTGAGCTCCGCGGCTAGGTGCAAACGCGATGTGTTGGCATCGGTTTCAATTCGCGAGGGGTACGAGTAGCGATACTTGTGATCTATAGCGGCCACGCTGAGGTCTTCAAATTGTTCAGAGGCACTCGCCCATCACTGCTGAGTACGTCTCCTTACCCCAATCGGTAAAGTGATCCATTCGGGGTAGTTCTTTGTCCTTGAAGTAATTACATATCGCTTGCGCAAAATCATAACCTGCGTTAGAGAGAATCTTGGCCATCATCCGTCCTGCTTGTCCATCCAGGTTTTCGTTGAATAGCAGTGCGATTTGTTGATCCCTTAGCACCTTTTTTTCGGCATCGGTCAGTCCTTTGAGAAAGTATTCAAGCACCTCAGGGTGGCCGCGGACGAGCGTTGCACTGATCCAATGTTCTCGCAGCTCGGTAGATGCTGAGTCGATCAGTTGGGGATGGCGCTCAAGCGTACCCAACAAGATCAGGACGGGCTGCTGAAGAATGTACTCCATCGCTTGTATCACCCGCTCAGTCGAGACGAAACCTGAGTCAAGCAGCATCCAATATCCCTCATAGTTACCTGCGCTTAGTGCCACCCTGAGGAACACGTTTTTGTTGTCTTCGCTCAGATCGCTCAGGTCCAGGCCATGCTCTGCCAAAGCCGCCCCAATCATCCCGTGATTTCGCGTGCTAAAGAAACTGACAAGCAACCCGTTACTCCATTGATCTCCTGGCACCCGTCGGATCAGACTAAGCACCAATTCATTAGGCAGCGAAGCATTAGCCGTTCTGATAACCAGCTCGAGTTCCGTCTCCGATCCGTTTTCTAAACAGAGATACAAATTTGGTCCGTCGGGCATCGTCGCGTACTCGAGCTCTTGTACTACAGCTCTGCATGGGGGACTGACAGCGAACACAGACGATACGGCTGGAACGAGCGAAGCGATGACAAGTGGCATAATCATACTGCTAGCGTACCTCAGACCACTTACCCGTTGTCGCCGACATACTCCATCGGCGTGCACCGCTCACTCTTGCGAAACGCACGTCGGAAGTTAGCCGGGTCTTGATAACCCAACACCGACGCGATCGCCTCCACACTGAGATCGGACTCTCGAAGGTACAACTTCGCACGACGTATCAGCGCTTTCGTCTTCAACTGTCGGAAACTCGTACTCTCCGCTTTCAGATGCCGGTTCAACGTACGCATCGACACGCGCAACTTGTTGGCGACCTCCGCTAGATCCGGCAACGGCGCATCGCTGGTTCTCAACAGTATCGCCACGTGGTGTGTGTAGGGAGCCGCTTCGGTTCGGCTGCGTTCATTCAAAATCCGAGTGAGATTGATCTGTGCCTGCTGCCACAGCTCCGCGTGATAGAACGGCGACGGTTGGTCAAGCCAGCGTTGCGGGATATCCACTTCGTTCGCCTGTGCATCGAACACGATCTGTCCATGCAGTGACTCGGCATAGGTCGCGGCATTCGCGGGAGCCGGCATTGCAAAGCGATAGCGCACGTCACGAACCGGTTCACCGAACAGCGTTTCCATGTACTGCTGCACCAGCATCATGGCCGTTTCGGTGTGCAGCCGTTCGACGTAACCCGTCTCCTGCTCGTAGAGAATGCTGACGGTCAGCCCATCGAGCGTGGAGCGTGCGTCGATGTCGATGTACGAGGCATGCAGTCGCGTGAAACTCTCGAGCAGCTGCAGACCATCGCGCAGGCACGGGGCGACCGAGATGCCCGCCCCAACAGCGCCCATGGCAAACATGTGCATCTTGCGCCCGAGCAAGAAGCCGAGTTCGGCGTCGTTGAGCAGCTGATCGCCGGTTTGCAGGATGTGCAGGAAGTCCGCCAATGGGATATCGCCACCCGACAACAGCTCTGCCTGGCTCACCGCTGTGCCCTCGAACAACGGCGACGAGTCGATACCTCGCTGTTCGAACTCCCGAAGGATCAGTCGCGCGTAGATCGGGCTAATGGTGTCCATAACCGCAAATTACATCACTTTGGCGATAAATGACACTCGATCGGCGTGTTCTGCAATCCCGCGCTGGCATTCGCCCGCCCATAGTGGAAACCGTCAAACCTCGGCGGGGAGCGCTGCAATGAACACGATGGATCAGCTGGATCGGCAAGCGAATGTCAGTGCACGAAAATATATGGGACGTGTGGCGTGGCCGACGGTGGCACTGGGTCTAGTACTCGCGATCACCTATCTTGGTGCGATTGCCCTGACGCTCGCCGGCGCACTCGCGCTGTGGATTGCCGTTCCTGTTGTAGCAGTGCTCACCTACCACAGCTATACGATCCTGCACGATGCGGTGCACGGCGCCATTGGCGGTAGCAACAAGTCATACCGCTGGCTGAACCGGGCGATGGGGTACCTCGCTGCGTGGATCACGATGATTCCGTTTACGGCGCACCGTCATGAGCATGTCGCACACCATCGCTATGCGAACGATCCGGCGCGCGACCCCGACTATCACATGGGCGGCATGACCGATTCGTGGCTCGCGCCGCTGCGTATCAGTCTGCAGTCATGGTTCAGTCAGTTCACCTACTACGCGAAGGACGTGTGGCGTGATGCCTCTCCCCGGCAGAACGCGATTCTGTGTATTGAAGTGGCGGCGGCATTGTTGCCGCGACTCGCGGTGATCCTGAGTGGTTTCTGGGTCCAGGGTCTGGCGCTGTTCGTGCTCGCTTGGATGATCGGCGCGATGATTCTGATCTATCTCTTTGCCTACCTCGTTCACCGACCACACGATCAGATCGGCCGCTATGTCGATACCGCCACGATCCTGCCGCCTGCGTCCGAGCCATTACGATCGGCGGTCAACTGGTTCTGGCTGTTCCAGAACTACCACACCATCCATCACCTGTTCCCACGAGTGCCGTTCTATCAATACGCCAAGCTCTATGACGAGATCGAGCATGTGCTGGAGGCAAAGGGCGCTCCGGTTTACAAGGTGGGAGCGAGAGGATTGGCGTAATCCAACACCGCATCATCGGAACCCGTTGGCCTAGAGTAATTGAAGCCGCCTGATACCATGCGTCATCTGTTTTAGAGACTTACCGGAGACGCTCGTTGGTTGATCAAAACAAGCCACTCGCACTCATCGCTGGCGCAGGCCCGGGGCTCGGACAATCATTGATGCACCGGTTTGCATCCGGTGGTTTTAACGTCATCGGGTTCACGCGATCGGCCAAAACTCTGGATGGCGGTTTGTCAGTCCAATCACTCGATCTGACCGATCCACAAGCAGTCAACGACACTGTTGGAAACATCATCGTTGAACACGGTGCGCCCAAAGTCGTGATTCACAACCCCGCCAAATTGGTCATCGAGGCATTTACAGATACCACCGTGCAAGACTATGAGAGCACGTGGCGAACCATGGCGCTGTCGGCAGCGATTCTAGGTCAGACCGTGCTGATGCCGATGGTCCGAGCAGGCGGGGGGTCGTTCCTTGTGTCGGGAGCGACCGCGAGCCTTCGAGGTGGCGCGAAGTTCTCTGCATTCGCTTCGGCCAAGTTCGCATTGAGAGGGCTCACCCAGTCTATTGCCCGTGAATTCCAGAGCAGTGGCATCCACGTAGCTCACATCATCCTGGACGGAATCATTGACTCGCCACAAAGCCGCGATCTTCACTCATTGGACCCTAGCAAAATGATGTCGCCTGCCGACATTGCAGAAGTGTACTGGCAGACCGCACACCAGCCAGCCTCCACCTGGAGCCATGAAATCGACCTGCGACCGCGCAGCGAAGCGTTTTGATGGAAACGAGAGTCCTGATCGTTGGTGGCGGGCTTGCCGGTCTCGCGCTTGCGCGTCGCCTGCAATCTGCCAAGTGCGATTTTCAAGTGGTAGAGGCACGTGATCGGTTTGGCGGTCGCATCGAGACAGCCAACTCTGGACCGGCCGCGTTCGATCTCGGCCCCGCCTGGTTTTGGCCAGGTCAGCCGCGAATCGACGCGTTGATTAATGAGCTCGGACTTAGAACGTTTTTACAATACTCCGAAGGGTCGCTCAGCTACGAAGACGATCGCGGCGCTGTGATGCGCGATCGCGGCTATGCATCCATGCAAGGATCTTTCCGAATGGACAGCGGGCTGAGCCGTCTGATCGCTGCAATCGTGGATGACCTGCCCGAAGCACAGCTCCACTGCGCAAGGCAGGTGACCCGCGTACGGCGAAGAAACAATCGTATTGAGACACAGCTCGCCGGCCCGCAGTCGGACATGACCATCACCAGCAACCACGTGGTGCTCGCGATTCCGCCGCGCGTCGCCGCACGACACATTGACTTCGATGGTGCGCTTCCCGCAAACGCCGAGTCAGCGATGCTCGAGATACCCACCTGGATGGCAGGCCACGCGAAACTCATTGCCGTTTACGAGACGCCTTTTTGGCGGGATGCCGGTCTGTCTGGCGACGCGATGAGTCGGCGCGGGCCTTTGGTGGAGATTCACGATGCCTCTCCTGGCGACGGCGGACCCTACGCACTCTTTGGGTTCTTTGGCGTACCTGCCGGGTACCGTCAAGCGCAAGGTGATCAGATCAAGGAGTTGGCCGTAGAGCAACTCGAGCGTATTTTCGGTCCGGAAGCCTCTCGGCCTATTGAAGTCTTCTACAAAGACTGGGCATTTGATCCACATACTGCAATTGATCTGGACCACACTCCGCCTGCTCGCCATCCTACGTACGGATTACCGCACGCACTGCACAATTTGTGGGACGGGCAACTTCTGCTCGCGTCGACCGAAACGGCGCCTACCTTCGGCGGATATTTAGAAGGCGCACTCGAAGCAGCGGAAGCGGCGGGTGAAAACGTCCTGGCTAATCTGACTCCGGCAACTCGATAGTAAAGCTTCCATCGGCATTAATGCTCACCTCGACAGAGGGCTCAACGTAGGGTTGTATGACTAGTCGGCTCTTAACGTCACCGGAGGGATTTGGCGTCATAGAAGCTAGAACCATTTGAACTCTTGGCTCGGCACCGTCTTCGCGAAACTGTGCATTCATTTCAGTCATAAATGCAGAGGTAAGCGGTGCGAACCCGGTGTTATCAAAAAACTGAATGTCCAGAGTGCATTCCCCAGCATCGCATTTGATTTCCTCGATAAAGGCTCGCTCCTGAATTTTGGAACTGGAAAAATGTCCTCTGACGTCGTTCCCGATGTCGGAATACGAATAGCCGTTAACGGAATCATCAGAGACTACGAAGCCGGCACCTTGTAGAACCGCGTCTGAGGTCTCAACGATTGGCGGTGGAGTTTCCATTGCTTCAACCTGCGGTTGCAATTGTGCCTTAGTATCCAGCGCAAGATTTTCAGAGATCTGCTCCACGTTCTGCTGGGGTTCGGAAATAGCGATTTCCGATTCTGGAGCGCTCGGGGAGCGTTGGGCGAACCACACGACAACAGCAACCGCGACAATGAACACTATCCAGCGTATTGCTTGCATATTTGACTTCCCTTCTCAGAGTAACACCACGAACTAATCGGAGATAAAACGGGCGCTCACGACAGACTCTACACATAAATGGTAGCCTCGGAACATACGGAGAGCTTCGTGCGCTGACCGGATTAAATCATCCAATAGGGGAAACGGATGACAAAAGACGATTCGACACCAAAAGAAGATCAAAAAAAAGAAACCAAGCCAGAGCCGTTCGAGGGGGTTCTTAAGGCCGAAATTGAACTGCTCGATCAACTGACCGATGGAGTGGATCGGGACAAAGACCAAACACCAGGCGAGAACGTCTACGATACAGCGTTGAAGCGTGATCGCGCCGGGCTCGCTTTTTCCGGCGGTGGCATACGAAGTGCGACCGTCAACCTGGGTGTCATTCAAGCGCTCGCCAAAGACAGAATGCTCAGCCGGTACGACTACCTTTCTACCGTTTCAGGTGGCGGTTACATCGGCGGGTGGTTGTCCGCACTTATCCGTCGGCGCCACTCAGATCCAAGGCCGAAGGCTCCGGTCAAGCAAACCACTCAAGAAAAGACTGGCGTCTGGTCGACACTCAAGAAGCGGAGCGTCGCGCTCTACGAACAGATCACCGGCAACCGAAGTCCAGAAGACACTGGGGGCGACGGGCCCTTCGCAATCCCTCAAACCAAGATCGAGAAATTTCAGCTGCAGCTTGAGCCCCATCCCACAGAGAGCACATGGAAGCCCGGAAGTGGTTTCGACCCGGTCGAAGATCGCTCGATCCGCTACCTGAGACGATTCAGCAACTTCCTCACCCCGCGGTTGGGGTTTTCGGGAGACACGCTAAGCGCCGTCGCGATCGTCATCCGAAACATCACTGCAATGCACTTGGCGCTTTTTCTGGTGATCGCCACCATCATCGCCATCACACAGTTATTGCTCAACGTTTTCGGATGCAGTCTATTCGAATCGCAGTGTTATCCCGGGACACAATCGCTAGGCCTAAATCCGCGATGGACCATCGGTGCCGCGTTTGTGTTGCTCGTATTTGCAGGAGTTGTCGGCGGTAGTCGCATCAACGCAGGCGAGAAAAAGGAAGGCACTGCCAAAGAAGAGAAGCGACGCTCGCACTCCCGCGCCAATTCCGTCGTCTTGTTCTGGATCCTCGGGCCGACCATGCTCGCGATGCTGTTTGTATCAGTATCACTCGCGCAGCTCGCGATCAATTTTCCGGAAGCGAATCGGTCAGAGTGGTTTGGTTTGGTGATTGTTGCCTACGCACTAGGCTGGCGTCTGTCGCTCCTTCGGCGAACTCAACAATCACGAATAGAAATTCGGAGCCGCGGCCTCGGCCGCAGCAGCCATGGGCTAGCCCAGACACTCATAATCTTGGCGTGCGGCGGCATACTCGCCGGTGGGCTCTGGTGGACCTATGAACAACTCAAGCTCATACCGAATGACCTGAACCACTGGGTGGGCCTATTCGCTGTAGCCTACGGACCACCACTCCTGCTTGCGCTATTCACGTTCGCGATCACCGTGAACATCGTCCTGGCGCGTCGGATATTTTCGCATTTCGAACGCGAGTTCATAGCGCGACTCAATGGCTACATGCTCGCGATCTCTCTCGCTTGGGTTTTCCTGTTCTCGATCGTCCTGTTTACGATTCCCTCGATAGGTTGGCTTAGCGGCGGTGGGCTGGCTGCAGTGATTGCCTGGCTATCCGCATCGGGCGGGTCAGCCTGGTTTGCCCAAAAAAGCGATGGAGAGAACGGCGGCAGCTCAAAACTCCTCAAGCGCCTGGTGATCAGAATTGCACCTTGGCTGTTCATCATCGGTGCCATCGTATTCACGACGTACATTTTTCAGACCAGCTTTTACAAGGCCGTTGGCAACGGACTCACCGCCTGCGAGCAAGACTGCTTTAGTCCGATGTTAGATCGTCAGATCTGGGCGTTCTTCAATGTCACCTTCCTCGAATTCTTGATCACTGCGGTCGCGATGTTCGCGGTCACGCTGTTCTACTTCTATCAACTCGACGTCAATCTCTTTTCGCTCCATTCGATGTACTGCATGAGAATCGGAAGAGCGTTCCTCGGGGGTACAGGACAGGAGACGCGAGAAGCCGATCCGTTCACGCGCTTCAGCGAATACGACGATATCTTGATGTCGGAAATCGGGGATCAGCGCCCGATTCATATTGTGAATGCAGCGATCAACGCGACGGGCGGTGATGATCTAGCCTGGCAAACACGACGTGCGGCCTCATTCAGTTTCACGCCAGAGTGGTCGGGCTTTCAAACAGCCAATAGTCAAGGCGAGCTACTCGGCGAATACCGCCCGACGTCGCAGTATGCTCAAGGACGCAACCTCGGCACATGGGTCGCTGTCTCAGGCGCTGCAGCAAGCCCGAACATGGGCTATCACACCTCGCCTGCCGTTGCTGCCCTGCTCACGGCCTACAATCTGCGATTAGGTCGTTGGTGTGGTAATCCCCAGAACGATCACGTTTGGGATCAAGGCAGTCCTACTTTTGCGAGCCAGCCGATCTTCAACGAGCTCACGGGTACTGCGAATCTGCGCTCTCGCTGGATCAACCTGACCGACGGTGGGCACTTCGAGAACCTGGGTGTCTACGAGCTCATTCGGCGTCGATGCCGACTGATTGTCGTCGTTGATGCCGGCTGCGATCCTGACCACGAGTTCTTCGATCTCGCCAACATGATCCGCAAGTGCTGGGTAGACTTCGGTGTCAATGTTCGTATGCCCGACATGAGCAATCTGCGGCTCGACAAAGAGGGGCTGTGCAAGAACCATTTCGTGGTGGGTCGCATTGAGTACAACACGGAGAAGAAGTACTCGACCTCCGAACACAACCCAACGAAGAGAGCGAAGCAGCCAACGAAGTCTTCGAAAAAGAACGGTGTCATTCTGTATGTGAAGTCTTCACTCACGGGCTCTGAATGGCCAGACATCCGTCAGTACGCAGACTCACATCCAACCTTCCCCCATGAAACCACGGCAGATCAGTTCTTTGACGAAGAGCAGTTCGAAGCCTATCGACACCTTGGGTTTAAGATGATGCGATTCCTTCACAACGGTATTAAAGACATCGTTGATCCGGATAAAGAGAAGGGAATCGAACGGACGCCTATATCGGAGCTGGTCGAAAAACTCTTCCAGTATTCTCTGGATCAAGAGGATGCCATCCGCGCCGCTCGTCGGTCTGAGGAAGAGGATGACGGGCTTGGGAAGAAGGAAGCCTAACGAATGAAGGGGACAAACTGATGCCGACAAAAACACTCCGGTTCGTGCTTAGCGAGATCGAACTCTTCTATGATGGCGACAAGTTCGTGCCTGACGGCAGTACCGGGCGCAGACCGTACGGACCCGATCAACCTGACAAGGCTGACAATATCGTTGAAGCGAGACTGATATATCCGCGCTCCGGAGCGCCGGTGGTCACGACTTCAAAAACAATGGATCTACCCAGCCGCACTAACGTCACGCTGGATATCGATGATTTCTGGACGTCGGGTTTGTTTAAAGAGGACGTTGATTCAGAAACGAAGTTCGTACTGCTCGTATCTGATCGCGATTCGAACAAAGGCTTGTTTAGCTGGCTGGGCAAGATCGCTGCGTCAATGTTCTCAACGGTGATTGGCGGTCGCGTCAAACAGATCACGAATCTCTTTCAAGGGGCGGTCGCCTCGGATCTGCAGGGCAGACTGGATGCAGGACTTAAGGATGCAAAATCTGACGACCCGAAGGTCCAGAGTCTCGGCAAATCCAAAGAGATCATCATCGAACTCACGCCCAATGGATTCGATGCGTACTACAAGAGTGGCAGTCGACGCATCTCAGTCACCACTCAGAACAGAATCGAAATCGATCTCTATGCATCGAAATCGTTCGGAGTGAGAAGATCGCCAACGGCTGCCGAACGCCGTCGCTCAGCAACGGCCAGAGGACGGATGGACATCAAATTTCGGAAGGGATCAAAGATTGGTAAGGCGGTCGTTCTTGTGAGCGGCGCTTGAGTGTACGCTCTCGAAACCGAAGGGTTATTCGATTCCGTGCGGATACGAAAAACATGAAAACACGAAATAAAAAGCGGAACTCGTTCCAACGTCCTTGGTGCAATGCGGCGATGCTCTGCATGATCATGCTGGTTTCGGCATGCGCTAACAACGAGCACATCGTTGGCTCCAGCGACACCGTCAGTTATGAACTTCAGTACGGGTTCTACTCGTCAAAGGATCGCCGATTAGATAATCATCAAGAGTCAAATCTGGTGTTGTTCTTTCCGGCGATTCCCGGCGCTTTGTTTGGCGATCCTGGAATAGACCTCGTTGCGGAGGTGGTCCCCTCAGACCCGACCTCGTTCGTCCTCGACCTGCCAAAAGACGCTGATTCCTCATCGGGGCTGTTTGAGTATCGCTCGCTCAGGATTCAACCCAAGAACGTCACCATGCTACGACTCGGCACCTTTCACTTCTTACCAAAGTATGAGTCAACACTAGGCGGCGGAGGATTCCGAAACATACGCAACAACAATCCAGTGATTCTTGTGTATTTCTCCTCTCCAGCTACTGTCTCAGGCGAAGTAGTTCTGCAATCCGGGCGCTACCAGCACGACGTAAGAATCAAGAATGCGGGTTGGCATTGGATCGAAATCGAAGTCGACGCTGAAGATCGGTACACACTGCGCCGCTACGACGGAGACACGAGTAATATCGAATTCCAAGTGTTCTTGCACGGATCGATTGAGACCTAGTCACTCTCCAAACTAGCCTCGATCAATTTCACGAGCATCCAATCACTCGTCAGCGTCTTTGCTCTGCTTGTGCTTGGCTTTACGACCCGTGCGCCTTCGCTGATCCTGCATCGGTCCGCCCTTTCTCAGAATGTCGGGCGTTTTCGGACGGCTACGTTTTGGTGTTACTTTGGGCATGACGCTTCCTGGAAGCTCGGCGAGTCTTGATATCCACTATTCTACTGGAGCTGATTAATCGCATCCTAATTCAGGTCGTAGCTTGCTCAGTCGATCAACTTCGTTTGCGATAGTGCGTCTTGCAAATGATTCGCCCCCAGCTTTCACAGCCGATAGATAGGCCGAGAACATCACATCACTTGACTTAATCAACCGTTCAATGCGGATAGTCTCGTCGATGGATTCGATACGGAACTTGTTACTCGCTTGAATACGTTCTGTAACCTCTGCGCTCCGCTCAGTCTCGCCCAAGGCATCTAAGGCCACTCTCTGTATCGACTGAGCGATCGCAACACCCATTTCATCTTTGCCTTGCCTCTCTACAAGCTCTCCATAGGTCAAGCAAGCGTAGGTCCACTCCACATCTGTATTGGATTGGCTTTCACACATCCTGACCTGATCGTTGTAGCCGGGCACCAGCACGACCGCGAATCCGAAAGCCAACTCGACCCGTTCGCGAAACGTATAGTCGCTGCTCGCCGCGAGCCCACGTTCGATTATTTCGACCATCTCCGGAAAATACGCGCGTGTTTCTCCCGCTGTCGAGGCTCGACGCATGGCCTCAAGTGCCCCTGTCACTTCACCTTCGGCGTAGCGATTTGCTGCAATGCGTATCCACGATTCACTGTTCTCGCCGTCGATAGCGAGAAGTCGTTGCTCCCAATCTTGCGTTGCACAGTGTGTGCCGGCGACTTGCTTAGAACATAAGTGAAATGCGCTCCAGATCAGGAAGGGGTCAGCTGGATCGCTAGTAATGGCTTGGTCCAGTAATTCGAAGCTCCGTTGGATGTCGTCAGCGAACAAAGCAGCTAGGTGGAGATGCTCCGCGTTGACTGACTCGGAAAGACTATCGGAGGTGCTTTGTTTAAGTGCGTCGAAATAGGCGTTGCTCTCTTCACCTTCGAGATGCTCCCATGCGACCCGGTCAGTTTCTGTAACTTGCTCGTCGCAAGCGCGACCCAGAGCCAGCTGTATTTCCTCTTCAACACCCTCAAGGCGTGGCAACGGTGTTGCTGCGATGACATCAGCGGTCGCCTTAGTGCCTGCTGTAGTCTCGATGTTCCGCTCTCCCCCAATATCAAAATGCGTAAGCCAAAGAGATAGACCGAACATAACCAGCGCTGCAAACAAGCTGAGGGCAAAACGGCGAGGTTTCATCACAACATGAGTCGGTGGATCATCCACTGCGCCCACTCTCGATGACGACTGTTGTCGCTCGAAGCTATAGTCTTGAGACGGTCGATCTCTCGATCAGTGAAACTCAGCGCCACTACGAGACTCTGGTTTGGGAACAGTGCTTGAAGTGCCTCGATATATCTCGAGTGATACACATAGTGGCGATCCGATAAGTGCCCGAGATCCCCAGAATCACCTCCCTCCCAGCCGTAGTAGGTTCCCGGTCTCAGGAAACGAGATCTCAGGAGCAGAAGACAGCGCTTCGACTCAAAGTGGGCCATGAGTTTGGCCCCGACGACGCTGTTCCCAACATTCAGTGCAGCGCATATCATCTCGTCCACTGCTTCGAGATTTTCTCCCAGGATTGCTAACTCAAATTCTGTGAATTCCCGCTCGGGCGACTCCCACGTGAAATCCCTATTGAAGATAAGCACAGACGCTTTGGCGAAGACCCTCGCCGTTTCCTGATCACTTGCCTGCACTTCAATTGAAACGAACAGTGTGATCAGGAAGAAAACCGGACCGAGTATCGTCGATCGACTCACCGTGTTGCGAGCTCAAACGTCAGTTTGGTTCGCAAGCCCTCAGCGACTACAGCGACGCCGTCTTGATACCGGGGAGCGTAACGCCACTGACTGAGCGTCTTGGACGATGTCTCTACAAGATCTCTAGCAGCACGCCGAAATGTACTGCTGTCAAACGTATCCGCGGTCTCGCGAATACTGTACTCCGCGTCAGGAAAATTCTTCTTGATCGCAACTTCGATGGGTTCGATCTGAACAACATTTCCATCCTCATCGATACTGAACTCGAACTCGACGTAGCCGACCAAATAACGACGGGCCATGTATTGCGGATATCGAGGTGGTGTTCGGAAGATCGGGGTCGGATCATCGACGCCCGGTATCCCTCCGAGGGCCAAACCGGTTGTTTCATGGAATTGCGCCCGTTCCACGTCGCCAACGTTCTCGTACAAGCGCGCGAGTAACATATGGCTTCCGAGAATGATGGTTGTCCCAATTTTTGTTGAATCGTCACTTAATTTGAGTGTCTGATCAAAGTACTTGATCGCAACCGATTCATCGCCAAGCGCTGAAGCTATTTTCCCAAGATAAAACGACGCCATCGCTTTCAGTGGCCTGTGCGTATCTGTTGGTTGTTCGACCGCGTCGAGAATATCAAGGGCTCGATACAACCAAGGACGCCCTACCGATGAGTTGCAGTGATCATGTAGTTCTCTGGCCGCATAAACCAAAACATCGGCGTAATCAGCAGAATTGTCGCCGTATACCGTTTCAGCGACCTCCACCGCAGTGCGGTAGGAACGTTCCGCAGGTTTCGGCTTGAACGCATCGTGCAGCGACTCTGCCCGTGCGAGATACAAGTCCAAATGCTGGGTCGAAACCGCTCCATGGACTGCGTCAGCTGTTTGGATAGCTTCGTCGAATATCGTCTGCGCGTTCGGTGCATCACCAACAGCCTCGAGCGCGACGGCATGATCAGACAGTATAGTGACCAGATCCTCGTCGGGCGGCTGCAACGCCTCGCGGGCACTGGCGAGCACTTGCTCGGAAGCCGCCAAAATCTTTTCTGCATCGCCCGATCTAACCTGCGATTTATAGACAGATAGCGCTTCTTCTAACTCGGCGCGATCGGCCAATAGATTCGTTGTCGAGAGTAGCAAGGCCACAACGGCCAAGCTTCCAAATAGTCGCTTCATCCAGGAAGTCCTTCCGAAAGGCATGAATCCATGCAATCACTGTTGCTGGCGATTTGATTGTCCCAGCATTTGATCAAAATCTCGGGGTCGATTCATCCAGCAAATGTGCGCAGATCGTACGGACGACTTAGTCGATATCATGTCGAAGCGTCATCATTCGCTCTTGTCGAGTGATGCATCGGCATTACCGACCTGTAACCTTTTCTTTCACTGGGTTGTGCTAGCTTCGTGCCACCGCAAACTGAAATGGAATTCCCGTCGTGTCGAAACCCATCTCCGTATGCCGCTTCGCGCAGTATTGTCGCCCCTTAGTCATGGCGTTAACGTCAATGGCGTTGTTGAGTGCCTGCGTAGCGAACCAACAACCGCGTTTCTCGGCATTAGAAGCCGAAGGTCTGTACTTCGACAAGCTTAGAAAGGCCAATCGACAGTTCAAGCTCGACAACGGAGTTCGGGTAGTTGTCCTATCGAACCCCGAGAGCGAAAGAGTGGCTTTCAGCGCGACCATCGGAAGTGGAAGCTACGCAGACCCTGTCGAGTGCGGTGGACTCGCGCACCTAATTGAGCATGTGTTGGTGCACGGAGCTGATGGGGTTTCCGATCCTGATGGGTTTACGAACCACATCGCCAAACTCGGGGACAAATACAACGCCTCGGTATGGGCCGATGCAACCAACTACCATTTCGAAGTACCCGTCGCAGAGGGCATAGATGCCATAGAGCGTTTCTCGCGCCACCTTAAAGCGCCATATTTTAGTGAGACCGATGTTCGAAGAGAGATCAGCGTCGTTGATAACGAGCTGACGTCAAGATCCACACCTAAGCGGCGGCGCCTGCACGTTATTCAGCACAACGTGAATCCTGCACATCCGTTTTCGAAATTTAAAATCGGTAGTAGTGAGAGCCTGGGCGTCTCATGCACCGACTTGATTCCCAAGATGTACGAATATCACCAGAGGTACTACCGCCCGGACAATACGTTCCTCGCTGTGATTGGACCGCAAGGATTAGATGAGCTGCAGCGGATCGTGCAGGACATCTTCTCGGACCAATGGAATCAGAATACGCGCGAGTCTCTTTCGGACGTTGAAGAAACAAGGATTCCAGTCCTCGATGGTCCGAAGTGGTTAGAGGTTGACGAGACGCTGACGCAAGACGCGATGCAGGTATCGACGTTTCTGCCTCTAACTCGAACACCGCATCGCAGTTTGGCCTTCTTTCTGGACGATACGCTGAATAGCAATGTTGAAGGCACATTGCTCCAGGTTTTGAAGTCTCAGAACCTGATTTCAGATATGAGTGCATACGTCGGTGAGGATGTGTCCGATCACGTCCGCATCGATATTGAGTTTTTTGTAACGGACAAGGGTCAGGCAGAAGTACCTTTTATTGTTGAAACCTTGTTTGCATACGTGAAGCTGCTTGCTACAGATCCTATTGCTCAGGTCTACGCAGACAGCGCGGCCACATCCGAAATGCGGTGGTTGTACAACGAACTGCCGTCAGATTGGGATAATGCCCGATCGCTAAGCCAGTTCATGTATCGATTCCCCGCTGAAGATCCCACCTTAGTCGGTTCATGGATGCCGCCGCTCGATGTCGAAATTTTTGCAGAGCTACTGGATGGCTACGTTCCCCGCAACACAATTGTGGTGACAGGGACTTCTGCCGAACTAGATAGGAAAGAATCCTGGACAGACACGCCTTATTCCGTCCGACCCATCGATACCGAAGCGCGACAGAGTTGGGAAATGCCACGCGTCAACCAGAAGTTGAGGGTGCCATCTGCGAATCCATTTACACCCTCAGTCCCATACGCTCTATCTATCCCGACCGGACTCAATATGTATGGCGCGGAGTTGTCCTATAGCGCCCCTGGGCTCAGGGCATGGTATTTGTCGCCCGTGGCAAGACCGGCGACGGAAGGCGCTTTAGAAGTCAACTTGACGAGCTCGGATTGGATGACCACCGCCGAAGATGACTTCGCGTTGAGTGTCCTTACCGTTATCGTCAAGAATCGTCTGCAGCGTCTGATCGCCCCAGCAGAACGTGCCGGTCTCGAAGTGGATATCGCAAATCTCCGTGGCTTCAACGTCTACCTAGAGGGATATGGAGAACACCAGCGAGAACTCATGTCGCAGGTTTTCGATGATTTTGATTCCATGGTTTCATCGATAGGACAGGAGGAATTCCTCAGTGCATTGGACTTTGCGATCAACCGATATCAACAGTCCGCTCAGGCGCAGCCGTTTCGAGTCGTCTATACGCACGCGTTCGCAGATGCAATCTCCCCATACTGGGTCGCTGAAGAAACGTTGAAGGCTGCCGAAGGACTTACTTTTAAGAAATTTGAGCAGTTCACCCAGCGGTTTCAACAAAGGGCATTTATCGAGGTTTCGTACGTCGGGAATGAATCCCAAGAGAACTACATTAGGTTCGCAGAGACGCTTAATGAGCAGCTCTATGCGAAACCATCACAAAGCCGGGAAGCCGCGCCGGTAAAGCGTAGTGAAGCAGCTCGCGAAGTAGGTCGATCCGACAAAATCGTAATTGATCCGGCGCACGATGATTCGTCCATGGCTCTGATCTACGCGCCGAAGGACTGCCCACCACGCATGTTCGCGACACTGAATCTCATTAAGCACTTCATTGACCCCGAGTACTTTGATTACATGCGGACAGAAAGGGAATATGCCTACCGGGTACAAACAGCGGCTCTGGAGGGATACGGTAGCTGCAGGATTCTGATGCGCACACAATCCAACTCGGCTTCTTCAGCAAAGCTCTTGATGGAAACCGAACAGTTCCTCGAAAAACAAGTTTCGGTATTCGAAGGCATGGAATCAGACAGACTTGTCCAGGCGAGGAGCGCTGTGCGGGGTGATCTCGAAATCGATAGATCGTCGATTTATGACGTCGCAGGGCGATATTTCTTTCGCCTCGCCCGCCGTGACGCCGAGATGCATTATCTCGCTGACGTTTTGGAGGCCCTTGACGACGTAACCGAAGCAGAGTTGTTGATGGTACTGCGTGATTTCCTGGAATTAACTAATGGCAGCAAGACGATCGCGCTCTACAACTAGCATCGCACTACGGAAGAACGGAACGGAGGATCAGATGAGGAGAGTACTGACATTCATCTTGATGGCGTTCTTGGCCACTGGCCTTTGTGCTGAGGAAGCGCAGCAAGAAGTGACCATGGCTAAGTACAAATTCGCGATGGCTTTGGCTAGCGCTTACACGAAGTCCATGCCCGATGACATCCGATCGGTGAGTATCGCAGGTCGGAATGATCGGGTACATGTGATACTTGGCTTCGATTCCGAGTCCCACATTCCGGAGCGAGCCAAGACCATCACATATATCGTTAAGTGTGAACTTGAGGCGATTTACGGTTCATACCCAGAGATCTTTGAAGACTTCAAGGTCAAAGTGACTCAGCAACTTGTTGCGCAGTAACCTCCGTTCGTCCATAAGGCTAACTACTCATTCAGCAGGACACCTCGATGCAGAAGTACTTTTTGCTAGCTCCAATGTTGCTGTCCGCAGCATGCGAAGGCGATGCAGAATGCGATTTACGCATTCCGGAATGGCGGCAACGGACAGTCGAGCCGTTTGAAGAAGTTTTCGATACAGATCTTTCCGACGTAGGCGTTATAGAGGACTATTCCGATACAGACGGTTTTTGGGTTGAGATCGCAAAGCGCGTTGGCATTACTGACGTAGCGGAAGACTTCGTGACGAAAAAATGGCCAGACAAGAAACCTCTGGCTATCGTTCGATACCAAACCAATAGCTGGGTTTTCTTGTTTTTCGAAGCCCCGCGAAAAGGTGAACCTATCGAATGGTCTAGATGGGTTGAGATTGATCTATGCAAGAAGATCGTTGGATTTGGTGAAAAGGAAGAATGACGACTGAGCGATGGTTGCGACTCATGAAAGCGTGGGGTTTCGAGGCGAACCCACAAACTTTCGATGCTCTAGTCGACGGTTACTCGGGTAAAGGGCGCCACTACCACACAGCTAAACATGTCTCGGCCTGTTTAGAGCATTTGGATGCATACCTTGATCAGGTTGAGAACCCTCGGGAAGTCAAAATTGCACCCTGGTTCCATGATGCGATCTACAAGCCACTTTCCAGCAAGAACGAGAAGGAAAGCGCAGATTGGGCGGCATCTTTCTTGTCAGAAAATGGTGCTAAGGGTACTGAGGTCTCACGTGTGCACCGATTGATTATGGTGACGGAACATAACGCGCCCACTCAAACAGCTGACGAAGCTGTGCTCGTTGACATTGATCTGTCGATTCTCGGAGCAATTCCTGCGACATACGATATGTTCGAACGTGCCGTGCGAAAGGAATACAAGCTTGTGCCGTCTTTCTTGTATCGAAAGAAGCGTGCTGAGGTACTACGCGGATTTCTGGCTAGAGAGAAGATATATACGTCGGGTTGCTTCCCACCGGACTTTGAACGCCAAGCTCGAGAGAATCTATTGAATGCCATCACAACACTCGAGGGGAACGCGTAACGAATCCCTCTGGATAGTGTTCACGTATCGCAGGCAATCCACAGAGCGTGCATGATGAAACTACCCCTTATCAAAAACTCAGTGTTGATGCTCGCCACAGCTTTCGTCTTTTCCGGGTGCGTGATCGCTGAATCGGAGACTACCAGCCGCACTATTCCAGGTGAGTTTACCGATGGCATCTTCTTTGCTACGCCGACTATGGCGAACGGACAACAGGTCCGCTTCTACACCGATACCGGCGGTGGGTTTAACGCGATCAAGCGCTCAGTAGCTTCGCAGATTGAGCCAGCCACCCTCGGACATGATTCTGAGACTATCGAATGGCCCATATTTCAAACTGGAATGGGAATCCCGTCCAATCCGGTATTTCGGGACGGTCAGTTACAAGTGGTCGACGATAGCCAACTCGGCCATCGTCAGGATGGCTTTCTCGGGGGTCGGTGGTTTGCTAACCGCATCTGGGAGTTCGACTACCCACGGAGTCAGCTCCTGCTGCACGAAAGCCTTCCGCCGTACATTGACGAAACGTGGTCCAGTGTCCCTCTTGGTTTTCAGGTTGACGAAAAAGGGCAACGCACAATGCACTTTGCGCGATTACCGATCGACATAGACGGTATCGTGGTTCAAGTGCTCTTCGATACAGGTGCCAGGATCGAAATCACTGAAGAGTCTTCGCGCACATTTGGTAGACAGGTTGGGCAATGGATCGGCGGAAGCTTCATGTGCGCCGAAGTGTTCGACCTCTTGCGGTCCGAACACCCAGAGTGGCGTTACATCGAACGTGGGGATTTGGTATCAGGGAAAGAGTTCGCCATGATCGAAGTCGAAGAGATCATGATCGCGGGCATTTCCGCTGGACCCGTGTGGTTTGCAAGACGCCCAGACTACGCGTTCAAGTCCTATATGACACAGTTCATGGACCAAGAGATTTGCGGCGCCATTGGCGGCTCTGGCTTGCGCTATTTTCGAAGCATTATCGATTACTCCGACGAGACCCTTTGGCTGCAGCAGATCAGTCCGTAGGCCAGCGATAAATCATTTTCAAAAGGGAGCCCTTAATGCTCAACCGAACAGCCGTACTTACACTAATATTCTCATGCGCACTGTCTTGGGCGCCGCGCATCGCTGCAGCGTCCGACGAAACAACGGTTCTAATCTGTGAAACCGAAAGTGGGTACGTATTCTCTGGGTCAGAGGCTTTGAGTACACGCGCTAAGTCAGAGACGTGGTACGCGGAGGACTCGATTAGAGACCCGAACAGGACGCTCCGAATCGAGCTTGATGAGTCCGATGCTTGGATCAACGGACGTGAAATCACACTGCAGGCTCGGAACGAAACCTCAGCATTGATGCTGGCCGAGCACTCCGTTGACTTGTCGTCGGATCACACGACGACGATCATCACCTACGCCCTAAATCTCGCCACAAATAAATTGGTTTCGAGTCATGTGAATACCTTCCTCTTGACCAAGGATGATCGAAAAGGCGTAAACGCAGGCACTCGCGTGTATGACTGCGTCATAGACGCAACTGACGGTAACCCGCGGACCGAAGAGACTGCGACGTAACCCAGACCAGCCGACGTACGCACTCCTTATTCGTCTGCCGTACATGCCAAGTATTCCGCTAGCGGCCTCTTTATAGCTTTGGCATCGTACTCCACTGCAATTGTATTCGGCGCTTCGCCGACGCGTCTCTTCAAGTCTTCGGACGCGCCGCTCACTTCGTCAGTTAGCTTAGACTGTTGGATCAAATCTGCGTTGAGAGAGACTTGAACTCCCGGCTCCAATTCAGCCAATACAGTTTCCACGCTCTCGCGATCGAAGCTATACGTCGCCGGAAACTCGCCCCGCTGGAACCCACCAACCTCGGGGATCATTTCAGCGCCACCATGAAAAGCTGTCGTGACGAGATCGCCTACACGAAGTGTCACTTTTCGCTCAACAAAACCCGGCTCATCCAACCGTACATGTATCCACGGTCTGAATTGATTGCGGCGCACTTCCGGTCTTGCCCACTCTGCTTTCAGCGCAACGATCGCCTCTTGAGAAAAGTGTGGTTGACCTCGAGCAGTCAATCCAGAGAGATCTAAGTCTTTCAACTCCCCGGCGGAACGTGGTCGCTGACCGAAGACCAGCGTGTGACGCTCGATTCTTTGCTTCAAGATGCAAGTGCCAAGTTGATCCTGATGAAAACTCCACGGCTGACCAACCGCCTCAAGAGCACCATCGCGAACGTCTCGAAGCACCGCGAGGGACATCGCAGCTTCTCTGTCTATTTCACCGTTTCGCTCTAACGGTAAGGCATGGCGAATTTGTTTTGCCTTATCAATGAACAGTAGGTACTCGTGATCTGGAATCAGCGTCATTTGGCACGGATTACTGTCGACTATCGCTCGAAACGGAGACGACTCGTCCGTGCAAAGTAGATTTTCGTTTTGCACCAGCAGGCAGCCCGTACCGCCGTATATGTTTGGCTCGCCCTCGCATGACTCGACAACGGCGACCACAATGGCCGCTGATGCCGCATACTCCTCAGTAAGGTCGAGTTCCGGGATACCGCAGTAATACGCCTGAGCGGATATGAGAATTCCGTTCAACAGTAAGAACCACGTCGCTCGCACCGTCCGACTAGTGGCTATGCTGAACACCTAGAATCGGTACAACACGTCAATGCCATAGCGCTCTTCGTCCTCTTCGAGCGATCCAAGCGGATCAATCTCCGTTAATCCGATCCCAGCACTTATTTCCAAGTGTTCGATAATGAACCATCCTGCGCTCAATGAGTACCGCGTCGCTTCGCGGTTACTTGCACCGAGCTGGCCGGTTACCCCAACGGAAATCTCGATATCTCTGGACGGGAATAGGGAGAAGTCGGCCGAGTAGCTTCCGTTGGAATCCGAAAGTGACTGGTTGCTGACCGATAGTACGACGCCATAGCTCCAGGCAGCCCCGAGCTCACCGATATGGGTCAGTCCAACTATCGCACCGGTGTCCGTATCCGTCGTCCCTTCGATGCTGTTCCTTTCAATTTCGGCTCGCGCGACCCCAAGACTGATCGCCGTGTCTTGGGCGATGTATCGACCAACCCCTAGCTCAAACGTCCTCAGCTCTCTAAAGGTGCTCTCGGCATCGATATCGGAGTACGCTCCTTAGACAAACCAGTTTTCGAATACGTGCCGCCCAGACAGTGAAAAGCCGTCGGTGTCTGTGGTGCCGCTCACATTGAACGTCTGATCATCGGTGATCTGAACGAAGTCCGCCGATGTATTAGCTTGGAATAGTCCAAAGTCGACAAATGAGGCGCGATTGGTAAATGCCGCAACGCCACGCGGACCACGCTCATCCGAAAGCCCATCGATATACCAACGAAAGCTAACATCGAGTTCTTGAGTATTGCCCTCTGTGACTTGGCGAAGGAAGTCTGACGAAAAACTTCTGGTTCGGTCAACCGCGTCGAAATCGAGACTGAGTTCAAAATCAAATTCATCAGCAGATGCTGATCCACACACAATCGCGCTTGCAATCAGAAACAGTGTTTTTTTCATTAAAGATCTTCTCAAGTCGTTCGTGTCTACACGGTACAGACTCGAGTGTAGTCGGACGGTTCAAATCTCGCTCGTCGATATTCTCGATCAAACCTGCGATAGACAATTCACTCCTCGCATTGCCTTTTCGCCGTATCGCCTAATGACTGACTACGGCGTTCCTGAAACTGTTCTAACAGCTCGCCTTCAGTCGCCGGAAATTGGTCAATAAAATGATCGCCCCGAAACTCCTCGTACGTGCAGTGCAACGCAACGTAGTGCTCTGCCCAAGAAATGTCTACCGGACCGACTTTGTAAAGAACAACGGTACTGCGTTCCCAATTTCCGCTAGGAGATATTTGGTAGCAGTAGTCGTTCCCCTCATAGCAATGAAACAACGCCTTGTTTGGATTGCCGAGCTTTCCAAGAAATCGATACCCCGTATCTATGGCATCAAAGTACATGACGACCCTTCCACTGGTACCGTAGGTCCATGGGATTCCAACCAGGACTTCCTCTCTGCCATCCCCGTCGTAGTCTTTTCGCTCAATATCTAATTCTCGATCTTTGAAATACCCGTATTTGATAAGCGATTCAGACCACTCAATTACCTGTTTTTCTGTAGCCGTACCGTCTTGAAATTCACGTGGTACCTGCAAAGGACCTTTCATCAGTTGTTCGCTCGGCGGGTAGGGGGATTCATCAGCCAGACTAAGTTCAGAAGACAGAGCGTAAAGACTGATTGCGCACAGCATCACAGCCAGCTTTTTGGACAAAGACCACTTCGTACGCATATCTCCTCCCGATTGCTTTAAAGCGTATTACCTAACGATGACGATCGGGTTACCGGAGTGGAAATCCCTTTCGACGAGATCCGTACGCGCTCCTGGGAACACCTTAGCGACCTCGGCCAAGCCCCAGCAGGAAGAGTCCAGAATCCGCAAGTCATCCGTGCCCGGCTCTCGTGCGACGATCAAGATGGTGTCGCTTTCGAGATTCTCTGGAAAGTTCCGAATCACTGTCTTGATCGGCACGACGACGATTTCCGAGTACTCATTAGAGTTTTCTACCGAGATCGGGATTGGTTCGTAGAGTTTCACCGATTCGGTTAGGTGCCGCTGCTCGCTCGCGTCACTGGAGAAACTCTCGATCACCTGGCTGAGGTTTGCTGCACCGCCTATGCGATCAATGATCTCTGAATGCCATTGTCTTGCTGCCACTTCGATCTCGCCATCTGACCAAGCGCGCGCGTATGAGACAGCAGCTCGAAATGCCTCATCTGGCGCGTGTGGGACGAGAAGTTCAATGGCTTGCATCGCCTCGACATTAGTGACCTCTCGTGTTTCGACATCGATCATGATGCGGGTAATTTGCGACCCGGGGCTGGTCTCGGGATGCCAGACGTAGTCGTCATTCAGGTGTTCGAAAACCAGTTCAATCTGATTGCCTGGGACGTATCGACCAGACCACTCGACTCCACCGAACATTAGGCCCGTCAACGACTCGCCGTCCTCCCTAACAGGTGGACGTTGTTGTCGAACGGCGTCCCATGCTTCAAGTGCATCCTCCTCCGTCAAAGACAGAAGCACAGAGGCAGCCCCGCTGAAAAGACTTTGGGAGCTATCCACGCGAGCATCGGCGAACTGCGTCAAGAACACGGAAGCAACCGGGTCGAGCGCAGATAGCCCTCGAGCAATCGCATCAGACACGATAAGCCGCTGAGGACTGTGATCAGCATCGGGTTGAATTTCCACTGCTGACGAGGTGGAAGCTAAGTAAATTCCGAATAGGGCTAACGGAGCTAATGAAGATATCGGTGTTTTTGGCATACCAATCCCTCGATTTAATCAGTGTCAGTACTTTGCCGACTAATCGTGTATCACCGTATCAGCCAACGTTCACCGACGTTTTGACAATCAAAAAGCCTGATTGCTCCCCCAGTCCAGAGAAGCAGGCCGTTCGGGAACGCCTTGTTTTGCCAGAGAGACTCAACGCTGTCACGAAATCGGTTTTTTGGGACTTGGAATGAAATCGTAAGGTCTCGGTAAGGAACGCAGCGGCTTCCTCGATAAGACTGCTACAGGCAATCAACGGAGGCAGAGCATGAAACGACAATGGCGTTCAGTATTGTTCGGGTTTTGCACGATTTGGCTGTCCGGGTGCGCGGGTATACCGGGCGTGAGCGGCGTCGGTTACAAAGCCGACTCGCCCGTGAAGTCCTGGGACGAAGCCAAGTTTCTCGAAGTCTACGGGGAACCTGTCTGGACCCACACACTGGCCGATGGCAGAAAGGCCGCTTATTTCGAGTACAACAATGCGTTCGATAGCGCAGGCTGGAAGTTTGTGTCGGCCGCCGCCTATGTGATGACACTTGGCATTGACGACCAGATTGGTAATGCGACGAGCAAGCGGCTGGCTGCCGTGTTCAACCCGGATGGGACGGCGATCTGCGCTGATCGTGTGCCGATTAAACTGGCGATGGCATGTGACAACGACGTGAGAGATGCGTTCGCGGTAGCTAGCGATCAAAGCGCCCAGCGAAACTACTGGTTCATGATGGTCGATGTAGACCCGAAGTTCTTTGCGCCGCAAACCTTTGTTGCCACACGATATCACCAAGACCTCGTAGGCGATCCGCTCAATGGTCTTGAGCGCGATGATGCAATCTCCTTTGACGATGAATACTTCGCCGATCTGTATTGCTACGCCGCCGCGCGTTGGTATGAAGGTCACATCAAAGAGTTTCGATTGGATGATGCATTGCCGTCGAGCGAGCGAGTTGCCGAGCTTGAGCGGCTGGCGTACCAGCGCATCGCAGCACGCGGCCGTTTGCTTGCACGAGCGGATCGCGATTTTTCGCTGGTCTACGGCGCACTCCAACACGATCTCAACGCACGTCGGGTCCCTAAGGTGAGAAATCTCGCACAACGGTGCATTGCTTCAAACGCCGATGCGGAGTTACGCGCTGAAATTCACCCCGTAGTGCTGAATGCACTCTACGATCGATTGATCGAATCCAAAAACCTTGCCCAGGCGCAGGCGGTTCTCGACTTTGATCTGCCGACGTCGACCCCAGCCACGTTTCCACTCAGTCAACACGCCCCAAACAATGGTGCCATCGGCGTCGCTAAGCAGGGTTGGGTCAGCGAGCAAACGCTAGGGAAGCTCGAGTTCCGTTCGGAGCCATGGTTAGTACAACTCGATCAGGGAGTATCGGCGCAAAAAGCGCTCGTCGACTCGATGGACAGCCTAACCGCGGAAGCGACCTACGAATACGAGATTCGCAACGCGCTGGAGCAGGGTTTAGAGCCCAGCCTGGAAATCGCATTGTCACTAGCGTCCGCATTGTCTGATGCTGTCGTTCGGAGTGATCATAAGGCGAGTGTACGCGCCCTGGTCGGGCTCGCGCGTTTTTACCTTGCCGGCACGCCGCGCGCGATTCGTTTCCAACGCGCGGGTGATCTCTTTATGGCAGCGAGCTTTATCTCGCATCGGCTGGGTCGGTTCGATTGGTCGGGGCCATTATCGCGATTTTCCGGGGACGCCTACCTATTGGCGGTCGATCAAATTCTCGCCGAGGACGGTATCGCAGACGAACGCAGTCGTGACCAGCTCCGGGAGATCATCAACTTCGTACCTTACAGCTACGAATACTCTGACTTATCCGGCAATGTTTGGGAGGTCGAGGTTCGCGGTGCACCGATCGATCCCGACCGACTATTCGCTTTGATTACTCAGTTGCGCCAGCCTTACGCCAATGCGGCTCTGGCGTATGCCTACGCGCTCCCGCTGGTATCCGATGCACGCGAAGCAACGGGATACCTGGAGGAACAGGCAGCTCGCGCCAATGAAAAACTCTCATCCGCGGGTGCTTCGATGTTGTACACCCATGCCGCTAAAGCCGCGGCGACGTTCGACGAGGCTCGTGGCCACGTCAATCAGATGCATGCCGAGTTCGCACACTATCGCGCGATGTCGCGAGGGATTAGCCCAAAGAGCGTCTGCCAGTATTCCTACACACCACGCAGGGAAGCGTTCGCTGCGTTCTTCGGGAATCCCGACTACAAGCAGGTGCAGACGCTCCACGGCAAATGGTTTCGGGATCGATTGAGGGAGTACGACAGGAAATGCAAATACAAGCCGTGACATAGCGAGTCCAGTGGCGATTCGCAGGTTCAAAGTGCGATTGCCCCCTCCCGATCACCAAAAAATGTTGTAACAAAACAAACGCGGAGTATTGATATAGTTTCGACCGGCAGCAAATCCCGCCTCGAATCCGACTCGAAACCTCACTAAGGTCGTCTCTGTGAAACTCTCAACACACGCTATTGTCGCCGTTACTTCGCTCTTTTTGGTTTCTTGCGCCGCAGCGCCTTCCGGCCAGACGGTTTCGAAGGACCCGGCCCCACGCAAGAACATCATTTTGATGATTTCCGACGGTATCGGCTTTAACGGTTGGTTGGCGGCCGACTACTACCAAGGACGGGCGGGTGTTCAGTCGTATCAGGTGAACCGGCCGGACGGCACCGAATCGCGTGTTTACGGCTTGGCGCATAGCGCTTTGAATTTGGTAGACGACAGCGGCGCCGTGCTGCCCTCCGGATCGGACCCAACAGCGGCATCTGGTGCAGTCGAGCAAGGATATGATCCAACCACCCGCTGGGATCGCTTTGCCAACGCGATGGCAAACGACTTTGATCCCGTCGGGGAGAGCTACACCTCATATACCGATAGCGCTGCTGCAGGCACCGCGCTAATGAGTGGACGTAAAACTGCGGTCGGTCGCATCAACGTCGATTGGCGTGGCGAAAATCCGTTTATCACGATTGCCGAGCGCGCAACCGAGCACGGTTTGGCGACCGGCGCAGTGTCTTCTGTGATGGTTTCGCACGCGACGCCAGCATCTGTGGGCGCTCACAATGTCTCTCGCAACAACTATGCTGACATCTTCAAAGAGATGCTCGAGAGTGAGCTCGATGTGATCATGGGTGCCGGGCATCCGCTCTACGACGGCAGTGGAGCCAGCATCACAGACGAAGAAGACCGCCAGTACAAATACGTTGGCAATGCCGACACTTTCGCCACCATGCGCACAACCAAAGGCAGCAACGGCTTCCGATTCATCGACGAAAAATCAGACTTCGAGGCACTGGCTCGGGGCGAGAACATTCCTCAGCGTGTCGTCGGCATTGCTCGGACAAACTCCACACTTCAAGCCGCTCGCCGAGGGTTGGCGGCGACGAACACGCCGTCAGGTATGGCGTTCAATGAAGAAGTACCGAATCTCGCCACGATGAGCGTTGGCGCGTTGAATGTTTTGCAGCAAGACGCTGATGGCTTCTTCCTGATGATTGAGGGCGGTGCCGTCGATTGGATGGGTCACGCAAACAACATGCCGCGGTTCATTGAAGAGCAGGTCGATTTCAATCTGGCGGTCGATGCAGTGATCGAGTGGGTGGAAACGAACTCCAGCTGGGACGACACGCTGCTCATCATCACCTCGGACCATGAATGCGGCGGTATCTGGGGCGAAGGCACGTGGACAAACAGTAGTGGAGGCGCCGTCGCTGCGGAGCGCACGGCGCGATCACTGAAAGCGGCGCGCTATAACCCGACGGAAGACGTCTTTAATGATTTTCTGGCGGTCCAGGATCGAGGCGAGGGCAATATGCCCGGCTTTCAATGGGCCTCGCCGAACCATACCAACGAGTTAGTGCCTCTCTGGGCAATAGGCGCCGGTGCAGATCGCTTTGACGAGTTCACACGGACGGATCTGAAGGCTGCCGAGCTTTGGGGCGAGCAGTACGGATGGGATGGTGACTTTGTCGAGAACACGGCCGTGTTCCACGTGATGGACGGAGCGCTTCGGTAGATCTGGCGTTGGGGACGCTCCGGTAGACCCCTGAACCACTGGAGCATCGAATTGGTAGCGTGTTCGCCAACGCTGCAACGTCGCCCGAAGGTTTATAAGTCTGGTATTGCAGTAATCAATATACGTCGCAGCGCTGACGCAGGATTACGGCTCTGACGACAGCATTCCAGATTCTTGACTCGAAAAAGAAATGGTGGCCAGGGGCGGAATCGAACCACCGACACGCGGATTTTCAATCCGCTGCTCTACCAACTGAGCTACCTGGCCTTTCAGGTTTGTCCGGCAGAGAACCTGCCAGCCATCAGAGTGGTCGCGTATTACAACCGCGTGTCTTCGCCGAGTCAATAGCGACAGGCATTTAGGCCCGATTTGGGCCAATTTCGAAGAAATTATGTCCGGCGTGTCGTAATCGGCCTCGCCCGTTCGTCCTCTATCATGTAACCCACAAAAAAGGAGCGAACTCGTGGAATACGTGATGTTGATCTACAACTCGGAAGAACGCTGGGAAGCCTTGTCGGAGGCCGAACAGGGCAAGATCATGGCCGCCCACCAAGCGATCATGGAGCAATCCGAGAAAGAGGGCACCTATCGCGGCGGCAACCGGCTGCTGGATGTGATCTCCGCCACCACCGTGCGAAACCATGACGGCAAGATCACCGTCACCGACGGTCCCTTCGCCGAGACCAAGGAGCAACTGGGTGGCTACTACGTGTTCGAATGCGATTCGATCGACACCGTGATCGGCTATGCCGCGCAGCTGCCGCATGACGACGTCGGCTCGGTCGAGATCCGGCCGGTCTTCCCGGACCCGATGGCATGAGCACCCCCGGCGCAGCGCTCAAGGCCGCTCGACCCAGAGCTGTCGCCGCGTTGCGGCGGTTTTCCGGTGACCTGGATGCCGCAGAAGACGCCTTTCAGGACGCCGCCGAACAAGCCCTTCTGAAATGGCCTGAAGATGGCCTGCCCGACAACCCCACTGGTTGGTTGATCCAGGTCGGGCGCAACCGCCTGATCGACCAGGCCCGGCGCGGGCGCTTCCAGACCGAGCTCAACGAGGACCCGGCGACGGCCGCCGAGGACGACGACCCGAAGCGCCTCGACGACGACGTGCTGCGCCTGATCTTCACTTGCTGCCACCCCGCGATTAATGAACAGGCGCAACTCGCCCTGACGCTCAAGATCATCGCCGGGCTCTCGACCCGCGATCTGGCACTCGCGTTCCTGACCTCGGTGCGCACGATGGAACAACGCATCGCAAGAGCCAAACAGAAGATCCGCGAGGCAGGCATCCCGTTCGCATTGCCACCGGAGCGCGACCTGCCCGAACGCCTGAACGCGGTGCTGGCGACGATCTACCTGATCTTCAACCAGGGCTACAGCGCCCGCAAAGACGGCGTGGCCGACCCGCGCACCTGCGAAGAGGCCATCTGGCTCGCCCGATTGCTGCGCCGCCTCTACCCGAGCCACGAAGAACTCGCCGGCCTGCTCGCGCTCATGTTGCTGCAACACGCCCGCCACCCCGCACGGGTGCGTGACGACACACTGATCGCGCTCGACGAACAAGACCGAAGCCTCTGGCGCACCGACCTGCTGACCGAAGGCACCACCCTCATCAAGCACACCCTCGCCCGCAAAGCACCAGGGCCGTATCAAACCCAGGCTGCGATCGCCGCGCTGCACGGCGAGGCACACACCGCGGTCGACACCGACTGGCGACAGATCGCCATGCTCTACGCCATCCTCGAAGAACAACTGCCGAACCCGGTGGTGACATTAAATAGAGCGGTCGCCATCCTGCATGCCGGCGACCCGGAAACCGCGAACGCATTGCTGCAACAGCTCGAAGCCGAACACGCCGATCGCATGCAACACTACGTGCCGTTCCTCGCCGCGCGTGCGCACGCACTACACAGTATCGCGGGCAACCATTCTGACGCGGCGACGACATATATAAGGGCCGCGATCGAAGCATCGGATAACCCTGAAGAACGACGCTTTCTGGAAGGTCGTATCGAGGTCTATCGCAACGCCTGACCCAGATACGGAAGAACGCCGGAATCCGAGTCTAGATATCGTCCATGGTCACTCAAGACCAAATGACAGCGTTAGCTGGGATACGCTACGCTCGCGCGACAGTAACCATCAAAAGAAAAACCAACCTCAGGATGTGCGACCTGTGAAACCCAGAAACCTGCTTGCGGCGCTGTGCGCTGCGCTCGCCTTATTCGCGCTTGGCCCGGTGTCGATCGCCGATTCAAAGGCCATCCAACCCATCCCCGCCGACGTCATCGTGCGGCCCACCAAACACAGCAATTTCATCCTGAGCCCCGACGGCCGACGCCTATGCAACATCCTGCTGCAGGACGGCAAGCAAAGACTGGTCTTCACAGACATTGCGACGGGTAACGTCGACGCAAACGTCAGACTGAACGGGCCCGAAATCGAGAATCTACAGTGGATGGACAACAAGACTATGTTGTTCATGGTGGGCAACACGCTCAACACGTTGAGATACGGGTCCTGGTCGATCAGGCGAATTTTGAAGTACGACTCTATACCCGGCGGAGGCGTGTTGACGCGCAGCGAGGCCTTGAGCAAATACGCAAGCTGGGACGTCGTCAACCCACTCAGCGATGACCCAGACTATGTGTTGGTCTCCGCGAAGAACCGGAGGGGAGTCTCGTCGATTTACAAGATCGACATCTTGACGGGCGACTTGGAGATGATCGCCGACGGCAAACCCATGAAGGCATCGGCCTGGGTAACCGACATGGACGGTAGACCCGTCATGGCCATTCACGAAAACCAGCGAGGCGGCGTAGAACACTTTATCGCCTCGCCGAAGAAACGCGGCAAGTATGTTCGCCACGACGAGTTGCATAAGAGCGGCCCCATCAAACTCGACTACGACGGTGCGGGTTTTCTTGCACCCAGAGCCCAAGTTATTCGTTACGGTCACGATGAACGCTCACTGTTTGTCGCCGAGAACCTGACCAGCGACCGGTTTCGTCTCATTGAATACGACCCTATCGCCGGTGAAATCAAGCGCACGATTTTCGAAGACCTCAAATACGATGCAGTTGATCCAAACGGATTCCATGAAGTCATCCTCGATGGCAACGGGGATGTTCTGGGCGTGGGCTACACCCGCGAACAACCGGAAGTGTTCTGGGCAAACGACAGCATGCGCGCCCTGCATGAGACCATAAGAGAACGAGCAAACGGCGATCGCGTCTACATAGCAGATATCAGTGGTGAGACTGGCATGGCGCTCGCGCTGCTGTCAGACGAAGCCGGGCGCGCAAAGGTCGCGTTCTTCGATCTCGATACCAATGAGTTGCGAGTCCAGACAGAGCTCTCCACTCACCTCGACGACTATGTGCTGCCCATCACAGAGACCATCAGCTACCCGGCACGCGATGGGTATGAGATTGAAGCGTTCCTCACACTACCGCCCGATGCCAACGGTGAACCATTGCCTCTAATCGTCATACCTCACGGCGGACCATTTGCACGCTCCGACGCGTCCCCGGACCCACACAGACAGTTCTTCGCATCCCATGGCTATGCAGTCATTGATCCAAACTTCCGCGGCTCCACGGGTTACGGCCGTGCACACATCGAACAAGGCCTCAAAGGGCTGAGCGAGATCATGATCGATGACATCGTCGATGCCACCTCCTGGGCGATAGAGGAAGGCATCGCAGACGCAAACAACATCTTCATCATAGGAGCGAGCTACGGCGGGTTCGCAGCACTCATGTCGCCTTTGCGCTACCCGGATCGCTTTGCCGGACTCGTAGCACATGGGCCAGTGACTGATCTGACGCGCCATATGAGATATCTGAAAAGAGAAGATCGACAGTTCGCCTACGACTACTGGAATACAGTGGTCGGCGACTACCGCGACGAGAGATCAGCCCTGATCGACGCCTCACCAATAACTCACGTAGGCAACCTCACCACACCACACCTGATATTCCACGGCGCACGCGATGACATCGTCGACGTTGAGCAGACAGAGATCCTGGAGGCTGCCCTCCAAGAAGTTGGCATCGTACCCAACATCCGCATTCTCGAGCGCACCGGTCACGACTTCGGAGAACCCGCCGACCATGTCTTCTTCCTTGAACGCACACTTTCTCACCTCGAAAAGTGGCGCCGTGAACCACAATCAGAAGTAAACCTGCCATGAAATCGATCCTTGGAGTGGTCGCTGTGACGATCGCAATCGCCTCGACGACGTCAATTGCCGACTCCCTGACGCTCGGTGACCTTCTGCGGCGTGATCGCTTCTATGAAGTCTCGCTATCACCAGACGGCAAACACATCGCGTATGTCAGATGGGAAGCAGACAAGCTCGAGTATTTCTTCCGCGTGATGAAGCTTGAGGATAAGGCTGTGATTCTCGAGATGAATCTCGGTGGGGCAGGCGCTAACTCGATTGACTGGCTCGATAACAAGAACGTGATCGCAAATGACGGGAGCGTTTTCCAAATTCCGATAGGCGGCCTCACACCAACGCCGTTGTTGACTGGGATTCTGAATGAAGACAAGCGCCGCTTTGGCAGCAGCGTATTTCAAGAGAAGTTCGATGGCTTTTGGTACGAAGGCCATCTGCCGGGCGACGAGGAACACATTCTGGTCGGTTCGCACAACAGAAAGCGCTATGCCCGTATTCACAAGGTGAACGTCTACACCGGCGTTTTCACGGATATTGTCGATGGTAATAAGGCAAAGGTTAAAACGTGGGTACTGAACAACGTCGGCCAACCGGTCATCGGTGTTCGGGAGAAAGCCGGTGAGCACACCTATATGATCCGAGTGGACGGTAAGTGGAAAGCGCACGACGATGTGCACGAGGGCGGTGAGATACAACTAAACCACTCGAGCCACCCGCGCAACGGTTCGGCGAGGTTGATCGCAGCGCTGGACAACGACCGAGATGTCCTCGTATCGATCAAGGACAATGCGGGGCGCTACGCATCCGTGGTCGTGTACGACGTTATCGCCGGCGTGGTCAAGAACACCTTCCACGAGGATGATCGTTACTCGTTGCGCTTGAGCGAAAATGCCTTGACCGTGATTCGCGACGAGCGCAGCCGACTGCCAATTGCTCTGAACTACGCTGCCCACGACTACACCTCTTTCGTCGCGGAGCCGAACATGCGTGTTGCACAAGAATTGGCGCAGGCAGCCTATCCCGGACTACCAGTACAGGCGCTCAGTGGCGTCGCGACAGTAAATCGCTGGTTGTTTCGAGTCTTGGATGCGACCCACGGCAACACGTTTGTCCTGGTGGATCCGGATGCGGAAGTTCCGGTCACTGAACTATTCAATGAACGCTCGCGCCGCGCCAAGGCTCAAATGCCTGAGTTGGAAGTGCTCAAGATCAACGCCCGTGATGACGTTGCGTTAGATGCGTATCTGTGGACGCCACCGTCTGATGTCGATCATTTGGCGCCAGTGATCGTTGCCCAACACGCACCACTCGGACGACACTACGCGTGGTTTGACCCTGACATTCTGTATCTCGCGGGTCAGGGGCATCCGGTGCTGCAAATCAATCCACGAGGCGTCAGTGGTTACGGCGAAGCAAAACGCGTAACAGGGCTTTCGGATGGTCAACGCCAACTGCTGAACGACATCGAAGATGCAGCGGCTTGGATACGCAAACACACGGAGTCGAACGATCTGTTCGCGTTCGGTATGAATATGGGCGGTCTGGCTATCTACTCGCTGGCGATAGAGTCGCCTGAGCTGTTCAATGCGATCGCCATCTATGGCGCACCATTGGACTTGAAGGCGCTTGACGAGCGCTATGCGCTAGCTGAGGCCCCAGCGAGCCGCGACTACCTCAGGCTGATGGTGGCGGACGAGAAGAAGCAGCTGAAAGCAATGGGACTGATGTCTCCCATGCAGACCATTGAGACGCTCCAAACACCGACCTTTATGGTTTATGCAGAACGGAATGCCGTAATTCCCTATGAGGAGTTTGACGATTTCGTGAGCATTGCGGACCGGAAGGAAGTTCCGCTGCAGCATCGCACAATTCCCTACCGGCTCACCGGCATGCAGGACCCAGCCGTGCGCGAGCAATACCTCGATCTCATCCTTCGGTTTTTCCGGCGAAACAGCTCGTAAAAGTAATCGGACCTGTTCATCAGGGAAAACCCTGAGTGGTCGCTTTGGAACACCCACCAATGGGCTGTTTTGCGCAATCCGCCAGCTCACCGTGTTCAGGACACAATGAACATGAGTTCGGCAGACCATATCGCGACACTAGACACCGGTTATTGAGTGATTCTCGACTGCGAATGCACAAAACTCCCATTTGCGTGATTGCGCCCGCTACACTCAGCGCACGGAGCTGGGGGGCTCCGAGTGTGTGCATCGGCCGTGCGGGCCGACCAGGGGTGGGGGAAAAGTCGTGCGCCACAAAGCGCGTGTTGATGAAGGCAAGCTGCCGATTCTTTCGGAAGAGCTCGCCTCGAATGTTGTTCTCAGAACCGCAGCAGAGTTGTTCCTTGAGAACGGCCTCGCGGCAACCAAACTCGTTGATATCGCGAATGCGGCTGGTGTGAGCTATGCCGAGGTCTTCGATCAGTATGGCAATCGCGAAACGATTTTTCGTTTGATCGTCGACCACGAAGTCGTGGCGATGCGGGCGCCTTTCCTTGAGGCGATTCCCAAATTTGAAACCGCGATCGCCGCGGCGAGATTCGCTGCACAGCGCCAACACGTGTTAATGACGCGCACCATCCTGCCGCGACTGGCACAACTCGTGATAACCGAGGCCGAAACGCTGCCTGAAATCAAAGACACTTTGTTGACCCCGGACGGTCAGGAGCTGATTCAGGCCGTCGGCGAGTTTTCGATGCGCGGTCTTCAGATGCGTGGACTGGTCCGCGAGGACATGAATGTGTCGATCGCGGTGCGGCAGTTCTATGGTCTGATCAACCAGGCGTTCAATCATGAGCCTATGCTCACCGGCAAACAGATCGATAATCTCGACGAATATATTGAAGACTGTTGCCAGTGGTTCGTTGAGCGCTACGGCGCATAACTTTGACCTTTCTGGGGCCGCTCTCTACCCTTGGCACATAGACCAAGGGGAAATTTATGGCAGCCGCGGCCGGCGCCAATACAACTGAACAGTCGTTGCATGAACGCTTCCGCGAAGTCCGCGCGCGGTCGGTGCAAATCGCAAGTTGGCTGGAGCCCGAAGACTGCGTCGTGCAGTCCATGCCGGACGTCAGCCCCACGAAGTGGCACCTCGCGCATGTCACCTGGTTCTTCGAACAATTCGTGCTGATCCCGAATGGCGATTACACGCCTTTCAATGAGCAATTCCTCTTCCTGTTCAACAGCTATTACAAAAGCGCGGGCGACATGCACTCGCGCCCGCAGCGTGGGTTGTTGTCTAGGCCAACATTGTCAGAAGTGTTGCGCTACCGAGAGTATGTTGATGCCAGCATGATGGCGTTGCTGGGTCGAGAGCTGACCGACGAGACGCTCGCCGTCATCACCGTCGGTCTGGAGCATGAACGACAGCATCAGGAGCTCGCGCTCACCGACATCAAACACGTGCTCTCGTGCAATCCGCTCATGCCGGCTATGCGCGACGACCTGCGTTCAACGTCGGGCGCCGCACGCGGACTGAACTATCGGCGTTTCGCGGGCGGCATCCACGAAATCGGCATGCCGGTCGACAGCGACACGTTCAGCTACGACAACGAAACACCACGCCATGAAGTGCTAGTCCGCGACTTTGAAATCGCGACGCGACTGATCACCAACGCCGAGTGGCAAGACTTCATCGACGACGGTGGATACGACCAGTCGGGGCTGTGGCTGTCCGATGGCTGGGCGACCGTCGAGGCGCAACGCTGGCAAGCGCCGCTGTATTGGAACACCGAGAACGACACGCAGTTCACGCTGGGCGGCGATCGCGAAATTGATCCGAACGCGCCGGTGACCCACGTGAGTTTCTACGAAGCGGAAGCCTTCGCCCGTTGGGCAGGCGCGCGTCTGCCCTCGGAGGCCGAGTGGGAGATCGCCGCACGCGAACACCCGATCACCGGCAACTTCTTCGAAGATGACCACTGGCATCCGCAAGCGAGCGACACCGAACAATGGTACGGCGATGTCTGGGAATGGACCGCATGCTCGTATGCACCCTATCCGGGCTTCAAGCCGCTCGCAGGTTCGCTCGGTGAGTACAACGGCAAATTCATGTGCAACCAGATGGTCGTGCGCGGCGGCTCATGCGTTAGCGCGGCCGATCATCTGCGCGCCACCTATCGTAGCTTTTTCTATCCCGACCAACGCTGGCAGTTCCTCGGTCTGCGACTGGCGCGAGACGTCTGAGAACCGGAGCCTCAATGGACAACACTGCAACCATCAGCGAACCTCAAGACGATCGATCCAGCGACGACCTCGCCGAGTTGATCGCGGGCCTCTCGCAGCCGCAAAAGATGATTTCGCCGAAGTACTTCTATGACGAGCACGGCTCGGAACTCTTCGAGCAAATCACCCGACAGCCTGAGTACTACCCGACGCGCACCGAACTCAGCATCCTGCGTCTGTACGCAGGCGAGATCAGTGAAGCGCTTGGCGATGGTGTGTCGCTCATCGAGTTTGGTGCCGGCGCGAGCGTCAAGGTTCGGATTCTGCTGGACCACGTCGAGGGCATTCAGGTGTTCGTCCCCGTCGATATTTCCGGCCATCACCTCGCACTCGCAGCTCAAGAGCTCGCGGGCGACTATCCGAATATTGAAATCCTGCCGGTCGCCGCTGACTTCACCCGTCCGTTCGATCTGCCATCACCGAAGGTCATGCCAGAGCGCAACGTCGTGTTCTTCCCTGGCTCCACCATCGGCAACTTCGCACCGGACGACGCGCTCGCCTTGCTCGGCACCATGCGCGCTGTGGCCAAGTCCGGTGGTGCGCTCTTGATCGGTGTCGACCTCAAGAAAGACGCGGGCGTACTCGAGCGCGCCTACAATGATTCGGCCGGCATCACCGAGGCGTTCAACCTCAATATGCTGACGCATTTGAATCGGGACTACGGCGCGAATTTCGACATCTGCAAATTCATGCACCGTTCGCTCTATAACGGTCGGCATGGTCGGATCGAAATGCATCTTGTCAGTACCGAACCGCAGAGCGTTACGCTCGGCGATAAGAGCTTCGACTTCAAGGTTGGTGAATACATCCTGACAGAGTGTTCCTACAAGTACACCCTCGAGGAATTCGCGGAGCTCGCCGGCAAGGCGGGTTTCAAAGTCGAACAGGTCTGGACCGATGTGGCCGCCAACTTCTCGCTGCAATACCTGGCCGTCGTCGACCCCTAGCAACCTCGGCACCACGATCAACTATCTGTCGAGCCACTTCGTGGTGTTCAACGACCCGAACAAATCCGACTAGTTCTCGTCGTCCTTCGCGACAAACGCGTCCGGCACCTCGGAGCCTTCGCCGAAAAAGAATTTCTCCATCTCGCCCTCGAGGAACTTACGTGCCTCAGGCTCAATCGGTGTCAGTCGGTATTCGTTGATAAGGATCGTCTGGTGCGCCAACCACATCTGCCAACCGCCTTTGGAGACGTTTGCGAGAATGCGCTCACCGAGTGGTCCCGGATAAGGCTGCCAATCGAGTGCTTCGCCTTCCTCGCCGGTCTTCACACACTGCACGGTCTTGTTCATTCATCGGCCTCCCACAACGGTCGGGTAGATTGTAACGACTCGACGATGCGCTCGACAGGTCGCGGCACCCCGACCTCGGTCAATTCGCTCGTGCGAAACCACCGAAAAACTGAATCATCCTGCACCGCGTTGCTACGCTGGCCCAGCAACCATGGCTCGATGTGCAAATCGAAATGCGTGAATTTATGGGTCAGTGGCGGCAATCGCTCCGCGCCACTCGGCAGCGGCTCTTCAGTCGCGATTTCGGGAAACGACCATAGGCCACCCCAGATGCCCTCGGCGGGTCGCTGGCGCAGCAACAACGCGCCGTCTTCCGGACGTTGTTGCACCAGCATATGCACATGTCGCTGTGGCTTTGCCTTCTTTGGCTTGCGTCCGGGGAAGTCGGCGACGGTGTCAGCGGCAAACGCCTGACAGGTGCCAGCCACCGGGCAAGCATCGCAGTTCGGCTTGCTTCGCTTGCACAACGTCGCACCAAGGTCCATCACCGCTTGCGTGTAATCGGCAACTCGGGTGTCGGGGGTGTAGCGCTCGGACACGGCCCACAAGGCATCGGCGACCTTCGTTTGTCCCGGCCAGCCACCGATCGCTTCATGACGCGCGAGCACGCGCTTCACGTTGCCATCCAGAATCGCATGTCGCTGGTTATCGGCCTGCGCGAGGATCGCGCCTGCGGTTGAGCGACCGATGCCTGGGAGCGCAATCAAGGCATCAAAATCGTCCGGCAACTCACCGCCGTGTTCATCCCGCGCGATGATCGCCGCTTTGTGCAGGTTGCGCGCACGGGCGTAATAGCCAAGACCGGACCAGTGGGCGAGCACCGCATCGATCGGTGCATCGGCGAGATCGGTGACGCTCTCAAACCGCGCGACGAAGCGGGTGAAGTAGTCGATAACGGTTGCGACCTGGGTTTGCTGCAGCATGATCTCCGACACCCACACCCGATAGCGTGTGCGCGGATCCTGCCACGGCAGGTCCTTGCGCCCATGCACATCGTACCAATCCAGCAGGCGATCCGAAAAACTCTGACTCACGATACGCTCGATGCGAACCACTCGGCACAGGGCTGCGGCTTTTCGTCACCCATGATGAGACCGCGTGCAGCGAAGTCTTTCTGTGTGCGATCCGATGCGTTGGCGAAGCGCTCCATACGTGCGATGGCGTCGGTTCCACCATTGCGCAGCCGACGCTTCAGGACATACGGCCCGATCAGCGGCGGCACGAAGAAATCCGGCTCCATCAGAATCGAATAGGTCACCTCGGTGCCACCCTCGACCTCGCGCAGTGTCCACGTCGACACACTGCGCTTGAAGTCCGACGCGTTCGGTATGGCTTCCGTGCGCAGGCAGGTGAGCCCCTCATTGGTCAGCACCTCCACGCGCTCAAGTGTCTGGCAGTAGAACCAGACGCAGCCTTTCACCCGCGTATACACGCGCACTGGATCATCGCCGAGACGCGGCAGAAAATGAGCATCGTCGTAGACACTGGAGATGCGCTCGAAATCGTCGTAGTCAGTCAACACGTCGAACACGCCGGCTAGCGGCGCATCCAGTACCGTCACCGACATCATGCGGTATACGCCTTTCTCATGAGTGACGTCGACCGACTTCAACTCGGCCGCGTGTGCTCCTGCAGCGAGTAGCGCGAGCGAGAACAGCAATCCGCGCATCATGACGACGCGCCTTACTTCCGAATCAATCGATCGAGCAGGCGATCTTTCAGGCGGTCCACTTCCTCGTCGACTTTCTCTTTTACGGCGTTTCGCGCCAGGCGTTCGATGTCCGGACGAATCGCAGGGTCCGCCAACTCGCCCGTGATCTCCAGCGGAATCACCGCTTCGGTGTACGCATCGAGCTCTTCCGGCGTCGCATCACTGAGAAACTCGGGGCGCTCGAGTACACGCGCGTCGAGATCATAGTCGACGGTCCCCTCGGCGAGATTCACCGTGCCAGCGCCGTTCATTTGCAGGAACGGCAGTTCGGCAAAAAAGTCATCGTTCTTTGCCACACCATCGCGAACTACAGCGGTGCCTCGCAGCGTCGAAAACTCGGTACGTGGCTCTGCAGGCGCAGGTGGCGGCGTCTCACGCTCGAAGGTCGCGCGGGCGCGACGGATTTCATACCAGAGATCCGTGCCGACGAGCGCACCATCAGAGAGGGTCATCGCGACATTGCCGTCCAACGATGAGCGCAACTCGGACAACATCACCCCACGCCCCGCCAGCTCGAACTTACCGTCCAGTCGGCCTTCGACGTTGTCGCGCTCAAACAGCAGGCTGGCTAACGTGCCGAGGTTCAGATTATCAACGCGCTCGTTCAGCGACAGACGCGGGACGTCACCGCTAGCGTCGATACGCACATCGCCTTCATAAGTGCCCTCGAGCACTCGAGCACGCATCGGCGAGAGCTGCGCGCGACTGTCTTTCACCTGCAACTGCAAGTCGAGGTCTTCGAATGGCAGCCCGCCCAACTCCAGACAGCCAAAGCGGAAGTTGCCGGCCGCATCGAGCCCCTGGATCATATCGACCGGCAATGCGGCATCGGCGGTGGTCACGTCAGCACCCGCATCGACCTCGCTCTCGTCTGCCGGCGGCAGGTAACGATCGAGCACCATGCTGTCACCCGCGAGGTCAAAGCGCAGCGCCATGCTGGCGAAATTCTCAATCGCAATCTCGCCGTTCAACGTGGTGTCGTCGACCTTGAATTGCAGCTCGCGCAACACAGCCATCTCAAAGGTCGTTGTGAACGCCGCATCGAAACTGACGGCGCGCAGCGCTTCAGCATCGGCCGTGACCGGCGCTTCGATGCCGAGCTTCGGTAGCACCTCGCGCGGCGAGAACGAATCGACGCTCAGATTGCCGGAGACATCCAGCGGTGCGGCGGGACCACTCCCGGAGACGGTCAATGCACCATTGACATCAGCGACCGTGAAGTTGGTGGTTTCGAGCAGCAGAGTATTGTTAGCGAAGTCCAGCGTCATCGCCGGCGTATCCATGGAGAATTCCGCGGGCTCAGGTAAGTCGGCACTGGCGAGTGCACCTTCCAGGACGAGATCCGTGATGCGCAGCACGTCCTCGCTGTTTTGCACCGTAGTTTCAAGTTCCATGTTCAAACGCATGGCACCGGGATCCGCACTCGCAACGAATGCCATGGTCAGATCGAGCGGCTCCGACAAATCATCGCCGCGTAGCGTCAGGTCGAGATCCTCAAGGCGATAGATCGTTTCGCTGCTGCCATCTTCGTAGGTGACCGCAGCATCTCGAATCACGACGCCACCGAAGTTCACCTTCAAATCCGAGCCTGTGTCGATCTCGACAGTGGCATTCTCGGCGTCTATCTCCGACTCGATCGCACGTTCGATTTCGCGCTCGATCTCATCAACGTCGAGCTCCTCAAAATCGATGCTCTCATCGTCCTCCATAGCGTCGACAATGTCCGACCAGTTGTTCAGCCCGTCGCCACGCACGGCGAGGTTCACCGTCAGGCCAATGACCTCGACGGTCTGGATATTCACCTCGTTGCGGAACAGTGGCATCAGGTCAACGCCCGCCGATACGCGGTCGAAGCGCAACATCGGCTCTGGCCCAAACGCGGGCGCATTGCCTACCGACACATCCTCGGTGCTGATCGCCAGCCGGGGGAAAACACTGAGTGACAAGTCCCCTTCGAACCGTACGTCCCTGCCGGTCGCCTCGGAGAGCTCGAGCGCCAGCTCATCGCGGAATTCGTTTGGATCGAAAAAGAAGTACACGGCCCCGACCGCGAGCAGCAAAATCGTGGCGAGCAGGCCGGCCGCGACCAGCATGAGTTTAAGGATAGAGCGCATACCCGTTAGGGTAGCAAAGGCGGGAAAAGTTCGCGCCCGGGGAACCCCGGGCGCAACGTAAATTTAATCTGTGCAGATATCGATGTCGCCATTGAGCGTTTCGATTTGAATACGCCCGGAGCCATCACCGTGCTCGAAGTTGAGGGTACGGCCCGGTCCATAGCGGCTGACGCGCTGCGGTTTCGGACCAAAGCAGTTGTCGATGCTGCCGTTAAGCGTCTTGATGTCGACCCTGCCGGCCCAGCCTGCCTGCATCGACATACTGACATCACCACTCACCGACTCCGCGTCAACATCGGCGCTCGCCGAGAGGGAATCCGCGAGGTCGATATCGCCGGAGGTGACACCCACCGATACCGAGTTGAACATGCAGTCTGATGCATCGATGCTGCCGCTGACCGTACTGGCGCGCAGCTCACCGCGCAGCCCGGACATGTCGATATCTCCGCTGACCGTTTCGAGGCTGTTATAGCCCCCAATGTCATGTCCGACGACATCGATATCGCCACTGGTCGTCGATACTTTCAATTTGTCGGTCCAGGACTCGGTGTCAATGTCGCCGCTGACCGTGGTCAGGTAAAGCCGCCCACGTACGTTCTGGATATCAAGATCGGAGCTCACGCCCCCCGCGTGCAGCGTCGTGTCGGTCGGCACTTGTACATAGAGCGTCGTCCCACCGCTGTTCCAGCCGGAGTTCTTCTTTTTCTTGTAGACGACTTCGATATAGATGACGTCACCTTTCTCTTTGATGTCGAGTCGCTCCACCGCATCGACGAGCTTCGCGTCGACTCGGACTTCGCCCGAACCTTCGCCGACGACATCGATGTCGCCGCGCGCGTTGATGACGTGCACTTCGGGCGCACTGCCCACCTCAAGCGTACGCTTGATCCTCTCGCCGGCCGTTGCCAGTCCAGGCAATGCTGCGATCACACAGCCAATGATGATGCGATTCATATTTCGGTCCTCAGTTCATCAACGGTCTTCGCGCTATCGGTGACCGTCGACACAATCGCCATTTCCTGGCGGTACGCAATCTGCAGCAGTTGCTGCAATTCAAGGTTGTCGGGCTCAGCTTCGATGGCCCGGTTAATTTCATCGATCGACTCGCGGATGATGTTCAGGTTGCCCAGAATCACGCCCTGCGTCGCGGGCGACAGCTCGCTCAGGCGATCTGCCAACATATCCAGCGAGTCCTCACGCACCTGCATGAACTCGGCATCGAGCCCAGCGTAGCGCGCAGTCTGTATGTCCTGCTCCGGCAGGCTGAAGTCGATCGTCGCATTCGCCATCGGCGGTGTGTTCTCACCTTCGGGGAACAACAGCAAGCCAATCAGCAGCGAGGTAGCAAACACACTCGCGGCGACCCGCCATTGCCAGAATGACTCCTGCGGCTTGATCTGTGCTTCGATTGCAGGCCACAGGTCACGCTCGGGTTTGATGTCCCGATCGAGTCCGGCGATGGCCGCGTCCAGTTTGTCGAATTGCTCTTCGCTCATGATCCGTCTCTTTTTAACCGAGCTGCGCCGCCAGAAGCTGGCGCGCCCTGTGCAAATGGGCCTTGCAGGTACCGACCGCCACATCCAGCGTCTCGGCGACCTGCTCGTGGGTGTATCCGTACACCCCGGCCAATACAAAAACCTGTCTTGCGCGTTCCGGAAGCTCAGCGATCGCGCGCTCCAGATCCGGCATATCGTGCTGATCGATCGTCACGCCCTCCTCCTCGTTCGTCACCAGCTTGAGCTTCTCGCTCTCGCGCTTGGACTTGCGCATCCGGGTCAGCACCACGTTCACCGCAATTCGGTGCAGCCAACTTGAGAAAGCGCTATCGCCTCGAAAGGCTTCGAGCTTTCGCCACGCCTGGATGAACGCATCCTGAGTGGCGTCTTCGGCTTCGGCCGAGTTGGCCGTCATCCGCAGACACAGCGCATAAATCTGACCGCAATGCCGGTGATAGAGGACTTCGTAGGCTTTTCGGTCGCCGGCGGCGGCTCTCGCCACCAAATCTGCTGGATCAACCGCCGCGCTGCCGCTCTTCGCTGTTGCTTCTGCGCTCATTGACAGCAGCATATCCTATCCTTTGGTCCATCACTTGCGGCCCTTTCGCGGTGTGCATTGGCCTGCATTCGGAACTAAGACGCGGGTCCCGGCGAAAGCGTTTAGTCCCAGGCGACAAATGTCGGGTTCCTCACTTTATGTAGTGTTCTGTTATGATCCGGCAAACCGGCACGGGACACCGAACAGCATGCGCCTACATGGCATGTCGCGGTCATGATCGAACCGCAATCTGACCAACGCCTTCGATTGCTCTACATCGGAGAGACTTCGGTACCCGCGCGAACCGCGTTACGTGCCATCGGCGGCCTCGACAACGTCGAGACGGTGGCCGAGCTGACCGACCCCGAGTTGCTTCCACAACACCTCGCCGCCTGGCAACCGGACCTCGTCCTCGTCGATGTCGGCATCACCAACACCTCCGCGGAGCGTTACCGCACAGCAGAGCTGATGCAGGTGCTGGACGGTTATCCGACGTTGGCGCTAACCAGCGCCGAGCGCGAACAACGCGGACTCAGAGCTGTGTTGCATGGCGCGCAGCACTACCTCATCGCGGACGGCGTGCTCGATGGCATCGACATGCAGCGGGCAATCGACCAAACCAAGCAGCACTTCGACTTCACCAGCACCGTGAACGGGCGCAGCGAGTTGCTCGCCATGCTGGTGGAAGGCCTGCCGGACGGTGCACTGCTGTGCGATCGCGAGGGACGCATTTTGCGATCGAACGCGACCGCGCGCGCCCTGCTTGGGCTGTCCCGCGACGCACAACCGGTGCTCGCATGGGGCAAGACGTTCTGCGCCTGGGATGCCAACACCAACGCCGAGCTGGCGCCAGAGGAGCGACCGGTCGCGCGGGCTGCGCGCGGAGATCGATTCACCGAGCAGGTGTTCCAGCACGACGATCCCGATGGCAACACCCTCGTGTTGTCGGTGAGTGGTCATGGGTTGTACGACGGCGGCGATCGTTTGCTCGGCGGCATGCTCCTGTTCCGAGATATCACCGACCAGTTCCGACGGACTCGCGAGCAAGCGCATTTGGCGCTGTTCGACCCTGTGACCGGCGTCGCGAATCGACACCTTTACAAAGAACAGTTACAGCAGGCGCTCGCACGAGCGCGTCGCAGTCAACGCACGCTGGGGGTGTTGTGCGTCGATCTTGATCGCTTTGCCGCGGTCAACGAATCGCTCGGACACGATACGGGCGATCGTCTGCTCGACGCGGTTGTCGAGCGCTTGCAAACGCTCCTGCGACAGGGCGATCTACTCGCGCGTTGGGGCGGTGACCGGTTCATGGTGACGGTCGAGAATCTCGCGAGCCCGCGTGATGCTGCAGCGGTCGCGCAGAAAGTCGTGCGCGGTCTGGCCGAGCGCTTCGAGTGCGACGGTAACGAAATCTACATCGGCGCCTCCGTCGGAATCGCGCTGTATCCCGAAGCTGGGGAAGACGAAGAATCGCTGATCCGCGCGGCCGGCCTCGCGCTGGGCCAGGCGAAACGCCAGGGCGGTGCCCGGCTCCAGTTCTACGCACAGTCAGGACACGGCGCGACCGCCGACAGCGCCGAGCTGGAACTCGGCATTCGACACGCGTTGTTACGTCGCGAGCTCACCCTGCGCTACCAGCCACGTGTGGGATTGGGCGACGGCCGTCTGATGGGGCTCGAGGCTTTGCTGCGTTGGCAGCATCCGCGCTACGGGCTCCTGCCACCAGCGCGGTTCTTATCGCTGCTCGAGTCGAGCGGGCTGATCCACTCGGTTGGCGAATGGGTCGTACGGACAGTGTGCGCGCAGTTGCACGCGTGGCAACAACGCTACTCGGTGCCGGACCTCACGGTCACCATCAACTTGTCGCCGCTGCAACTCGAAGACGGTCGACTCACCGCGGTGGTAGAGAAGGCGATCGAAGACTATCAGCTTGACCCAGGGTGTCTTGAGTTTGAACTTGGCGACGGAGCGGAAAGCCTGCGCCGGCCGCGTTCGCTACAGACGTTACAAGCGCTGCGCAAACTCGGTGTCGGCGTCTCGCTCGATCACTTTGGCACCCACGACATTTCGTTCAGTGCACTCGACAGCACGATGATCAGCACGTTTGTGCTGCATCAGTCGCTCGTGCAGGACCTCGCCGACAACGAAGCGCATCAGCGCATCGTTAGAGCCGCCATTGCGATGGCCGATGGACTACAAATCGAGATCGCTGCTGAGGGCGTCGAGACGCACGAACAGCTAGAGTTCCTGCGCGACAACCAGTGCACCGCCGCGCAGGGTTTCTTCATCAGCCGTCCGATGGAACGACAAAAGGTCGATGCGTTGCTGCACACCGAATCGCTCGGCCAGAAGCTGCTCTCACAAAACAGCGCCGCCTGACGCGGGCCGCATGGTCCAGTACCGCGACATCCAGAGCTTCGTCCGCCGACCCGGACGCATGACGCCCGCGCAAAAACGTGCGCTTGCCGAGCTTGCCCCCCGCTATTGCATCGACTACACACTCGAGCAACTCGATCTCGAAGCAACCTTCGGGCGCAGCGCACCGCTCATGGTCGAGATCGGATTCGGCAACGGCGACAGCCTCGTGGCGCTTGCTGCGAGCATGCCGGACTGGAATGTGATCGGTATCGAGGTGCATGAGCCCGGCGTCGGGCACTGTTTATTGAAAGCGGAAGAAGCGGGCGCCAAGAACCTGCGCGTGATCGCAGAGGACGCAGTTGCAGTGTTGCGAGACCAGATCGGTGAGCGACGTATCGACCGCTTGAACCTCTACTTTCCCGATCCGTGGCCGAAGAAACGCCATCACAAACGTCGACTCGTGAACCCACCGTTCATGGATCTCGCGGCGACCGGCCTTACCGATGACGGCGCGCTGCACATCGCCACCGACTGGGCGCCGTATGCGGAGCACATCGATGAGGTGCTCGACGAGGACGATCGTTTCAAGGTGGTGTTGCGACGCACGCATGTCGGTGATTCACCGCACGTGCGACCTCAAACCAAGTTCGAGCGACGCGGGCTGCGCCTCGGTCACGAGATTGTCGACTGGGAAATCCGTCGGGCGGACTAGCTAGACCCGCAGTGCATACTCATATGAGTAGCTGACAATCGTCTTGATCACCTCAAGCTCGTCTGCATTTCGCGGACTGAAGACCAATACCAGTCCTTTTGGCATGTGACCTTGGGTGACCAAGTAGTGGTCCTCTCCCCAGCCCTTGTCGCAGACTTCAGCGGCATCAATGGCCGGCAGCATAATGTGCATGCTGCCGTTATCCGGAGGCGGGTGGATATGCGCGAACTCGCGGCCCGCCATGAATGCCCGCTCGTTGGTTTCGACACCAGCCCGCATGACCAATGCGCGGGTCCCCGGCACAGCAACCAGGCTGTGGTGATTATCGACATCAGCCAGTGCAAACGCCCATTGGTGTAGTGCGTCTACAATCTCGTCCGGACCGTGTTGCGTGAGCTGGGAGTGCGGCAGGCTTCGAGTGGTTTCGGGTCTCATCCCAGATCGAGGGGATAGTCGAAGTTGATCGCTCATCGACGGACCTTCAAGGCTTGACGGAGTAGTCAATTTCGATCGGCGTCGGGCCTTCCGCCTCACCAATCAACTGACGCATTTGAAGTCGGAAACGTTCCAGCATGTCACGCTTCATCATGAAACGACGGAAGTCTCCTGGCGAGGTGTTGTGGTGCAGCACGGACTCGTAGCCTGCCGGTGCCGGGATGTCATAGCGCACGGGGAACTGCAACCAAGTGCCTTGCATCTCCTCGGACAACATCCAGTTCAGATACAGCTTAGCCGCAGCCTTATTCTTGGCATGCGTCGGGATGGCCGCTGTTTGGAACCAGGTCAAGAAAAAGTCTTCTTCGGGCAGCACAAATCTGGTTTCGCTCCCCGGCATGTCCTCGAAAGCCCAAAACGTGGTGAAGCTGGCGGCATACCACCCATTACTGATGGCAACGTATGGCATAGCGGTGCCGCGAACCCACACCGGCTCGTTAGCGACGAGCTGCTCGAGATACTCCCAACCGTATTTCTCCTTCAGGTGCCAAAACTGGTAGAGCACGGCGTCGTCATCATGTGGGTAAGTGAGAATGATCTTGCCCTTTAGCGCTGGATCGAGATAGTCCATCGCATCACGCGGTGGTTCATCCACAAGTGCGGTGTTGACCAGATTGCTAAACGTCACACCGTAGACGCTGACCCACCGACCATGCGGGTCGCGCTGGTCCGGAAACACCTTGTCCCAGTTCTTGGGTTTGTAGCGTTCCAGCAAATCGCGCTCAACGTAGTAGTCGAAATCGTGCAGCGTCTGAAACTGGATGACATCCGGAATCTTGTCTTTGTCGCCCGCCGCTCGCGCGTTGTCGTAGCGTGGCGCGTGGTTGAGGCTCACATCGACCGTATGCACTGCGTTGAGCTCCGGGAAACGGGCCTTAAACCGATCGAAGTAGTAGTCGATCTGATCGGATTTATCGCCACCCGCTCTGAGCACAAAGTTGCCGCCCTCGGCCAGGGCTTCAGCGTAGAGCTCATCCAGCGATCTGGTTTCGATGTTGTCCGAATATGCAGAGCCAGCCGTAACAGCGAGCATCAGAGCGAAAAGAGAAGAGCGAGACACCACAACAGACTTCCTTACACGACCTAAAGAGGCCATCACTGTAAATTATCTCTAAATTTAAGATAATCAGCGAATTATGGGAATTTCTTTCCCTTTTTTCGGGATAATTAATCGGGAACTCGAATGAATGTAGCTAAGGCAATGAGCGTCTTTGTGGAAATCGCAAATCTCGGCAGCTTTTCCGCCGCCGCCCGGTCGCTTGGGATATCAACCACGGCCGCAAGTCGCCAAATCGCCGAACTAGAAGCTTGGCTCGGCGCCGCTTTGTTTCATCGCACCACACGGCGACTTTCCTTGACCGAAGAGGGAGATCGACACCTTGGAGACTGCCGGCAAGTCGTTGAGGCAGTCGAGCGAATCCGGGCGGGCGCGCGGTCAGCAACGTCACGACCCTTTGGGCTTCTAAAGGTCACGGCACCTGTCTTCCTCGCGAAGGAATGTGTGGCACCAATGATCCCTGACTTTCTGGATGCACATGCTGGTCTGCAGCTCGAACTGCACGCAATCGATCGGTTCGTCCACCTTGTTGACGAGGGGTTCGATGTGGCTTTACGAGTCGGTCGCCTTGCAGATTCCACTCTGGTGGCGAAGCGCTTATGTGATATTCCTCTCGTCGTTGCGGCCAGCAAATCGTATCTGGATCGCCACGGGACACCGAAACACCCCAAAGACTTGCGCGACCACAATTGCATTGTCGACCACGTCGCCGCATTTCGAAACCAATGGCCGATGCGCGAATCAGGTAGTCGCAAAAACATCGCGGTCTCGGGGAATGTCAGCGTCAACAACGGCGAGGTGGCCAGAGATCTGGCTGAGTGCGGTGTGGGAATTTGCCTACTACCGCAATTTTTTGTGCGACGGCAACTGGAGGGCGGTGCACTGATTGAGGTGCTCAAAGATCAGGTCGACAGAAAAGTTGGGCTCTATGTCACCTACCCCAAGACTCGACATTTATCGCCAAGAATTCGCGTGTTTGTGGATTTCGTGTCGAGTTACTTTCAGCACGTGACTCAAGATTACTCGGTCTAGACAATTGAGTCGCTAACGAGCACCAAATACTAGATCTTCTGCATCGCCGCTTCGGGGTATAGCAAAGCAGCCAGCAAGCCCAGCGAAATCAATCCAAAGAACACTGCGGAGGATTTGACCAGTCCCGGCACATTGGACAACGGCAGGATGACCGTGGCACCGGCGTTGGATACCAGACCCATGTGCACGACACCCGAAGGGAATTGGCCCGCCTGCGCCTGAAACACCCCGCCGCTATAACCCACCAGCAACGCCAGGATCGCGATGCCATAAAGGCGGTAGAGTGTGCCGTGCTCTGAGCGAAGCCCTGAGAACCGGTCCAGCGTCTTAATGGGTAAGAGCAACAGCGGTAGGCCAACCGTGAATAACGTACCGGCGATCTTGATCCGCAACAGGAGTGTGAGGAACGTCATCCGGCGAGAAACAGCGTGTTAACGCCATCCACCACGTACTGGACGGCGAGCGCCACCAGAATCACGCCGGTGAGGCGGCTGACCACGTTAGCACCCGTCTCACCCATCACGCGGATGATCGGCGAGGTCAGCAGCATCATGACCAACGCAATGGCGAGCACCAGCATCGCCATGGCCATAAGCCCCAAAAACTCGATCCAGTTGTCCTGCAGCTCCACGAGCAACAAGAGCAGCGTCGCAAGCGCACCCGGTCCGGCGATCAGGGGGAACGCCAACGGGAATACCGAGATGTCTTCGCGGTAGCGCGCCTCATCCTGCTCGCGCACCGTGGTCGAACGCAGGCCCGACTGGCGGGCGAATACCATGTCGACCGCGATCAGGAACAGCAGCAAGCCACCGGCGATCTTGAAAGAAGCCACGTTGATGCCGAGCGTTTCCAACAGCGACTGGCCCGCGAGTGCGAACACCCAGAAGATAATGGCCGACAGCACGATCGACTTGATCGCCATCTTGCGACGATAGGTCGGCTCGCCGCCGCGTGTCAGAGCGCCGAACAGGGGCACTAGCGTGATCGGTTCGATCACGACAAACAGCACCACAAAATGTCGGATGAGTTGTTCGAGCACGACGCGCTAACCTTCAGTCAGGACTGGCGAAAGCGCGGAGTATAGGTGTCGTCCATGACAAAGCCAATGCCGCGCGTTATGGCTTAGCGGCCGCTTCGTCCGGGACTGTGGGCGGCGGCCTTAGCGCCGGGATTGCGACGATGCACGCGAGCACGATCGAGGGCAAGCCGCAAAGCGCCGCGTAGCCGAAAAAACCGATCCAACCCGCCCAGTCGGCGTCACGAGCCGGCGAGGTCATGAAGTCAGAAAACACGCTCGCCCAGCCCGACCACTCCTGCACGTTGCCTGAGTATTTCGCAAGAAATTTGCCGAGCAGCACGCTCAGTGAGCTGAACAGCGCGTACTGGGTCGCTGTGAACTTCGTATTGGTGAGACTCGCCAGATAAGCGATCAGCACAGTGCCCGAGAACCCCTGAGCGAAGTTGTCGCCACTGATTGTCACCGCCAACGCAGAGAGCTTCGGACCCTGGAAGGCCAGATAGACGAACCCGAGGTTGGTAGCTGCGATCAGCACGCTTGCCACAATCAGGCTGCGATGAATGCCGAGCTTCAGCACCGCCACGCCACCGGCCGCGATTCCGGCTAAAGACACAAAAACGCCGTAGCCTTTGGCGATGTATGCAACGTCCGACTTCGTAAAACCGATATCCAGATAGAACGGATTCGCAAGAATGCCGAGCACATAGTCGCTCACCCGATAAAACAGGATATAGGCAAGGATCAGCAGCGAGACCCAACCAACGCGCGAAAAGAAATCGATGAACGGGTCGGCAAGGTATTCCTTGAGTCGGCCGAGTGCGGTTCCACCGCTCGGCTTTGAGACGGAGGCAGGCTCAGGCGACATCAAAACCGCCAATAACCCGACACCCATCAACAGCGCCATCACGAAATAGGCGGTCTTCCAGCCGCGCGTATCAGCGAGCAGCAACGCACCCGCCGTCGAGGCGATCAGCGCAATGCGATAGCCGTACTGATAAGCGGCAGCGAGCACGCCCTGCATTCCCGCGTCATCAGACTCAATACGATACGCATCGATCACGATGTCTTGCGTCGCCGATAACAGGGCTACCGCGATTGCAGACAACGTGAAGGGCAGCATCGCCTCGGCTGGATCGGATACCGCCATGCTGATCAGCGACAACGCGATGCCGAGTTGAGCAACCACCAACCAGGCGCGACGTCGCCCCAACAGGGTCGTGAGCACGGGAATCCGCACTGCATCGACAAGCGGCGCCCACAGATATTTGAACGAGTACGCGAACCCGATCCACGCGAACGTCGAGATTGTGCTGCGCGCGATACTCGCGTCTTCCAGCCACGCAGTCAGGGTCGCATAGACCAGCGGAAACGGCAGACCACCCGAAAACCCGAGAAAGAAATTGGTGACGATCGTGGGCCTAAGCCACGTGTCGCGCCACTTAGAGAGTGAAGTCGTAGTCAACGGTAAAGGGCGCGTGGTCTGAGAATCGCTCATCGCGGTAGATGTCGGTGGCGAGCACTTTGCCGGCCAGCCCAGGGGTAGTCACCTGATAGTCGATGCGCCAACCGGTGTTGTTCGCCCATGCCTGTCCGCGGTTCGACCACCACGTGTACTGATGCGGCTCTTGCTCAAGTTCGCGGAAACTATCGACATATTTCGTCTCGTTAAACAACACATCCATCCACTCGCGCTCCTCGGGCAGGAAACCCGAGTTCTTCTGATTGCCGCGCCAGTTGCGAATGTCTTCTTTGGTGTGCGCGATGTTGAAGTCGCCGCAGATGACGTACTCGCGGCGCCGGCGCTTCAATTTTTTGAGGTGTTCGTGGAACTGCGCGAGCACGTCCATCTTGAACGCCTGGCGCTCATCGCCTGAGGTGCCGGACGGCAGATACACCGACGCGACCGCAATGCCGGGCAGCTGCACTTCGACGTAGCGGCCTTCGTTATCGATCGCTTCGATGCCGAGCCCGCGCACGATCTTGTCGGGCTTGTGACGCGAATAAATGGCAACACCGCTGTAACCCTTTTTCTCCGCATCGACGTACACCGTGTGATAGCCCTCGGGGCTAAACATCGGGTCTTCGAGCTGGTGAACCTGCGCCTTGGTCTCCTGAATGCACACGACATCGGCGTTTTGTTTTGCCAGCCAGTCGTACACACCCTTGCGGGCCGCGGCACGGATGCCGTTGGCGTTCAAAGTAATGATTCGAAACATGGGAGTCGCGCCGAAAATGGCATATTATCAAAACTGTAAGGGATGGCGCTGAAGGGGACTCATGCCGGAACCGACACTGGAGTTTGTCGCAATGGCGCGTGCTGCAGGCGCGCTTCGCTTCGGTTCCTTCACCCTGAAATCCGGACGAGTCAGCCCCTACTTCTTCAACGCCGGTTCTCTCTCGAGTGGCCGCGCGGCTGCCGCACTCGCGCGCGGGTACGCGGACACCATCCAGGCACAACATCCCGACTGCGATGTCATTTTCGGACCAGCCTATAAGGGCATTCCGCTTGCCGCGTTGGCCGCAGCCGCATTAGCGGATCGACATGATCGTGACGTGCCCTACGCGTTCAATCGCAAAGAAGCGAAAGACCATGGCGAGGGCGGCAATATCGTGGGCGGTCCGCTCTCCGGCAAAGTGGTGATTGTCGATGACGTGATCACCGCCGGCACCGCCATTCGCGAAAGCGTCGAGATGATCCGGGAAGCCGGTGCCGAGGTGGCTGGCATCGTCATCGCGCTGGATCGGCGCGAACGTGGAACCGGGACACTTTCTGCTGTGCAGGAGGTCGAACAATCATTGGGCGTCACCGTGAGCGCACTTGCGACTCTCGATGATCTTGTGACAGTACTCGAGCAGGGCGGCGGAGAACCCGAAACCCTGGCAGCCGTTAAGCAATACCGGACCAAATACGGTGTTTTATGACGAATTTCGAGGAATAAATCGTGACACAGCTCTCTAATCGGCCCGGCCGATTAGGTAAAATCTTGGGGATGCTTCGAATGCGCACGACAACACTTTTGCTGGGAATGCTGGTTTCTGCCGGTCCGCTCTGGGCCGCGTCCGACCGCGCGCCACAGCTCTACAAGTGGGTCGATGAAAACGGCGTGGTGCATGTCGGGGATTCGATCCCCGCAGAGTACGCCGATCAGGAAAAAGAAGTCCTGAACGAGCATGGCGTCACCGTCGGCAATATCCGCGGCAAGATCACCGAAGAAGAGCTCGCCGCGATCGCAGCAGCCGAAGAAGCACAGGCTGAGCTCGAGCGTGCTCGACGTGCTGATCGCGCGCTGCTCGCCACGTACCTTTCTGTGAACGAAATCGAACGCCATCGCGACCGACGCGTCGAGTTGGTGGAAGCGCAGTCGCGGGTTTCTGAGTTGTATCTCACCAACCTGCGCAAGCGACTGGTATCGCTGCTCGACGAAGCGGCGGCATTCAAGCCCTACAACATCGATCCTGACGCGCCGATGATTCGCCCGGCACTTGCCAACGACATCAAGGAAGCCAAAGACGGCATTCTGCGTTACGAAGGTCGGGTTGCTGACTACAAGCGCAGCGCGGAGAGCCTGCGCGAAGAGTTCCAGGTCGCGATTCAGCGCTACTCGGAACTGACGGCCTCTAACTAACTGCGGCCTGACGAACCGAAGCCGCCCGCGCCTCGGTCGCTCTGCTCGAACTCATCCACGACGTTCATGCGCGCCTGCGCGACCGGCACGATCACCATCTGTGCGATCCGCTCGCCTACTTCGATCGTGTAGGTCTTACTGCCGCGATTCCAGATCGAGACGAATAGCTGTCCCTGATAATCGGAGTCGATCAGCCCAGTGAGGTTACCGAGCACCAGCCCGTGCTTGTGGCCGAGCCCGGAGCGCGGCAACAGCACCGCCGCATACGCCGGATCACCTACGTAGACCGCCATACCGCTCGGCACGAGGTGCGTTTCCCCAGGTGCTACCTCCAGCGGCGCGTCGATACAGGCACGAATATCCATTCCTGCCGAACCCTCGGTGGCGTAGCTCGGCAACTCGATTGAGTCGCCCACGCGCGGGTCGAGAATTTTCACCTGCAAATCAATCACGGTCACTTTCCTTGAATCGTTCGGCGATGCAGCTGATCAGCTCGCGCGCCAGTGTGGTCTTCGGTTGTTGCACGAACGCGCGCTCGCCGTCAGCCCAGAGTGCGGTGCCAGCATTATCGTCGCGGTCGAAGGCGAGGTTTCGGCCGACCTGGTTCGCAATGATCAGGTCGAGCTTCTTGCGCTCAAGCTTGCCGCGCGCATTCTCGAGCACCGAATGCGTTTCAGCGGCGAAGCCAACCGTAAACGGCCGATCATCGCGCGCAGAAACTGCCGCGAGAATGTCCGGGTTGCGCGTTAACTCCAGCGACATGCTGTCGTGCTTTTTCTTGATTTTTTCTTCGGCACAAGTCGCCGGTCGATAATCGGACACCGCCGCAGAGCTGATGAACACATCGGAGCCCGCAACAGCCGCATCCACCGCTTCCGCCATTTCCTCGGCTGTCTCCACGCTGATCAGGTCAACGCCCTCAAGCGGCGAAAGCGCCACGGGGCCGCTCACCAGTGTCACCTGGGCACCCGCTTCGCGCGCCGCCGCAGCAATGGCGTAGCCCATTTTCCCGGAGCTGCGGTTGGTCAGATAACGCACAGGATCGATCGGTTCACGCGTCGGACCGGCAGTAATCACCACGCGTTTACCCGCCAGCGGGCCATCCTGGGGATGCATCACGCCATCCGCGATAACAGCGGGTTCGAGCATGCGCCCCGCACCCACCTCGCCACAGGCCTGATCGCCCTCACCCGGACCCAGCACGATGACACCGCGATCACGCAGGGTTTGCATGTTGTCCTGCACCGCGGGGCTCGACCACATCTGACGATTCATCGCCGGTGCGATGTAGATCTGCGCTTCGGTGGCGAGGCACACCGTGGTCAACAGGTCATCGCCCATGCCCGCGGCGAAGCGCGCAATGAAATCGGCGCTCGCGGGCGCGATCACGACACGATCCGCCCAACGCGCAAGTTCGATATGGCCCATGGCCGCCTCGGCCTCCGTATCGAACAGATCGGTGCGCACCAGGCGACCGGAAACCGCCTGGAACGTCAGCGGCGTCACGAACGCCTGCGCGCCTTCGGTCATCACGACCTGCACACTGGCGCCTCGGTCGATCAGCCGCCGCGTGAGGTCCGGACTCTTATATACAGCGATACCACCGGTAACGCCGAGCAATACATGGGTCATACGCCTGCCCGTAAGAAAACGTGCGCAGTCTAGCTAATCCGGGCACCTTGCGCACAATGGCGCCCTGCACAGAAGACCCGGCAAGTGCATTCTGCATGACAGAAAAGCGCTGCAAGGGATGTGCACCATGTCGATTTCCACCGCCGACGAGCGTTCTACCGCGGAGTTGCTGGCGCTGCTGTTGTTGCCGGACGGCAGCGACACCGATATGGCCGAGGTTTGGCTCGCGCAGACCGGCGGGTTGCGGGGGTTGCTTTGCTCCGATGTCGATGATCTAGAGCGCTTGCCCAACATCGGACCTGTGCGCGCACGACGGGTGCGGTGCATCGCGGAGCTCGCAGCGCGTTACCAAACCGCACGCCTACCGGATCGACACGCAATACGCAGCCCCGGTGATACGCACCGCTTCCTGCGTGCCAAATTGCGCGACCTGGAGCACGAAGTGTTTTGTTGTTTGTATCTCGATAACCGCCATCGGGTGCTCGATTTCCAAATTCTGTTCCGCGGCACAATCGATGGCACTTCCGTGTATCCGCGAGAAGTGGTCAAAGAAGCGCTTCGGCGAAATGCGGCTGCGCTCATCGTCGCTCATAACCATCCGAGCGGAGTGGCAGAACCCAGCCAGGCCGATGCCGACATCACGCAACGATTGAACAAAGCCTTGGCCCTCGTCGATATTCGCCTGCTCGACCACGTCGTGGTCGGCGACAGCGACACGGTCTCGTTAGCTGCGCGCGGCCAGCTCTGACGCAGCTACTTAAGAATGCCGAGACTCAGCTCCGTCAGCGAAGTGATCAAAACCCGGCCATCGGGCAACGTGATCGCGCCAGTGGTCAGTGCGAATCCACCGGAAGGATCCTGCAGCGTTTCGATGACCTCACCGTCGGTGTCGATACGCCCAACAAACCCATATCGAACGGGCGCGGGGCGCATCGAGGATGGCAGCCGCATGATCACCTTCCGCAGGAACGGCGAGTCTGACAAGTTGTCGATCAGCGGATTGCGCGGACTCGCCAGCCCAAACCACAGCGTGCCGTTCGGCCCGGGATTCAGGTTGTCCGGGAAGCCGGGCAAATTGTCGATGATCACCTCGCCGGAACCCCCAGCCAGAGGATAGCGCCAGATTCTGTAAGCCCCGGTTTCCGCGACGAAGATCGAATCACCAATGATCGCGATGCCGTTTGCAAAGGTGAGGCCACTGGCAAACACCGTCGTTTCACCCGAGCTTGGGTCGTAGCGCAGCACGCGTCCGTTATCCGAGTGTTCCATGAGATCGAACACGGACGCCTCGAGCGTGTCGTTCATCGCCTGCGCGCTGAATCGCGTGGAAGCGTCGGAAAAATACACGGCGCCATCGGGCGCGATGTCGACGTCGTCCGCGTAGAGGATCGGGGAACCATCACTAGTCCGGTCGGATCGCAGCGTGACCGTGCCGTCCACAGCAACGGAGAGCAGACCGCGATACGCGTCGGCTACCCACAGCGTGCCGGTCGCATCAAATTCGATCCCGAGGGGGCGTCCGCCTGTTTCGGCGAACACGCTGACGCGGCCGTCTTGCCGCACTCTCAAGATCTCGCCCCCATGCGTCGCGGCGTAGATCAGGCGATCCGGGCCGATGTCGGCGTCCTCTGGGCCGTAGTAGCGCCCCAAGTCGACCAATTCCATCCCTGCCAGCCGCTGATTAGGCGTGAAATCACCCGTGTAACCGGCATCTGACGGCGCATTCCAGGCGATTGGCTCGACCGCGACCGGCCACAGGGTCAGATACGCCACGACGGCGATGATGACCGCAGCGACTCCGAGCGAAAATTTCTTCATCTGGCACGCCCCCCAGCGATTGCTGGGACGCAGTATAGGCAGCGCCTGGCAATTGTCATTATCGATAGGGATTTCGGGCTACGAATGCTTGAAATCGCCCCGACCTTGGGCTATTGTGCGCGGCTCTCTGCCGGGGTTCCCGGCCAAGACACTACATAGGTTTAGTCATGTCCAAGGTATGCCAAGTCACCGGCAAAGGGCCGATGTCCGGTAACAACGTCTCGCACGCGCACAACAAGACGCGTCGACGTTTTCTGCCGAACCTCCAGTGGCACCGTTTCTGGCTCGAGTCAGAAAAGCGCTACGTCCGCCTGCGTGTATCCACGAAAGGCATGCGGATCATCGATAAACACGGCATCGAGAAGGTCGTTACCGACCTGCGTGCCAACGGCCAGCGCGTCTAACCCAGACGTTCGCTTCAGGAGCCTCAAACATGCGTGAAAAAATTCGCCTCGTCTCTTCTGCCGGCACCGGCCACTTCTACACGACGCACAAGAACAAGCGTCTGCATCCTGAGAAGATGGAAACCAAGAAGTACGACCCGGTTGTCCGCAAGCACGTCCTCTATAAGGAAGCGAAGATCAAGTAATCCCTTCGGGTGATCTTTGCTGGCTGATCTGATTCAGTCGGAAACAAAAAAGGCCGCACAATGTGCGGCCTTTTTCTTTACTCGCTAGTGCGCGTTGGTTCAGGCACGAACCGGCGTCGGCTGCATGGCGTATCCACGGACCCGATCGGCAAACTCCTGCAAAGCACGGATACCGCTGGCTTCAGCCTCAGCGCACCACTGACGCAATTGCTCGAGCAGCTGCTCGTTGCTGATCGCCGCACCGCTTTTCCAGAGTGTCTGCAGACGCTCACGGAACTCATGCACCGTGCGCAGCGTTGCGCTGTTCTCAAGCATCGTATCGAGGCGCTGGCGGGCACGCTCATTGAGCAGGCTCGGCTGACGCACCAGCAAGCGCTTGGCACGTGACACAAGGTTGGCGCCCTGCTCGCGCTCGAACTTGAGCGTCGGAAGCGTCACTTCCCGCGTGTAGTCACGCAATACGTGCATGCGGTTGACGACGATCGCACGAAGCGTTTCGAGGCTGATCTCGTCCTGGTCCTTGAGGCGCTGCGGCGTCGGCGCAACCTTGTTCACCTTGCACAGACCAAAGAACTCAAAAATTTTGATGTACATCCAGCCGATATCGAATTCCCAAGGGCGCATGGAGAACTTCGCTGAGGTCGGGAACGCGTGGTGGTTGTTGTGCAGCTCTTCGCCGCCGACAAAGATGCCGATCGGCGAAATGTTGGTCGCCGCATCGTCGCACTCGAAGTTGCGGTAGCCCGAGTGGTGACCGACGCCATTGATGATGCCGGCTGCGAACAACGGCATGGACACCAGCTGAATCGACAGCAGGATGATGCCGGGCACGCCAAAGAAGAACAGACAGGAGAGCACGAACAACGTGATGCCGCCCCACGGGAAGCGCTCATAAACGTTGAGCTCGATCCAGTCGCGCGGTGTACCGCGACCATATTTCTCGAGCGTTTCCGGCACTTTGCACTCCACTTTGTAGAGCTCAGCGCCTTCGAGGAGGACTTTTTTCAGGCCGTAAATCTGCGGGCTGTGCGGATCGTTTTCGGTCTCACAGAACGCGTGATGCTTGCGGTGAACCGCTACCCAGTCGCGCGTCAGCATGCCGGACGTGCACCAGATATAGAAACGGAAGAAGTGGCGCAATACGGGGTGCAGATTGATGGATCGATGCGCCGCATCGCGGTGCAGATACAGCGTTACCGCCATCATCGCGAGCTGCAGCATGATCAGTGAAGCAATCACGTAGCCAGTGACGCTCAGGTCGAGCAGACCTCCGTAGAGGTATTCCATTACAAAATCAATCACTTAACATTTCCTTTGCGGCTGATCCGCACTTCATCGCTTCGACGCGCCCGGAGTATGGCATCATCGCGCCACACGTGAAACCGGCGAACACCCAACTTTAGTCGAGTTGGGATATCCCCCTGATTGCATGCCCGAGCTTCCTGAGGTTGAGACAACCCGTCGTGGGATTACCCCGCACCTGATCGGAGAACGCATCCAGACGGTCAAGGTCTTTGACCACCGGCTGCGCTGGCCTGTGCCTCCGGATCTCGCGGATAATCTGGAGGGCCAAACCTTAAATAGTATTCGGCGTCGTGCGAAATATCTGTTGCTCGACGTCCAGGGTGGCAGTGTGATCATTCACCTTGGCATGTCGGGCAGGCTTCAGGTGGTCAAAAGCGACCATCCGCGCAAAAAGCACGACCATGTAGACCTGATATTCGCTCACAAGCACGCGCTTAGATTACACGACCCTCGCCGATTTGGTTGCGTGTTGTGGAGCGAGGCGCCAGAACAGCACCCGCTGCTGGCGCAGTTAGGCCCTGAGCCCCTCTCGGATGACTTCTCGGGCGATACGCTCTATGCCGCAAGCCGGGGCAGGCGGGTCGCGGTGAAAAACTTCATCATGAACGCTCACGTCGTGGTCGGCGTCGGGAACATCTACGCCAGTGAGGCGCTGTTCCGCGCCCGTATTCATCCATTGAAGCCAGCCCACAAACTCTCCCGACCCGCTTGTGCAAAGCTCGCGGACGAGATCAAAGTCGTGTTGGCGGCGGCGATCGAAGCGGGCGGGACTACGCTCAGGGACTTCTACGGTGGCGACGGCAGTCCGGGTTACTTCACCCAATCACTCAACGTCTACGGCAGAACCGGCGAGCCCTGCTTTGAATGTGGAAAACCAGTGACGCAACGCGTGATTGGCCAGCGCTCAAGTTTCTACTGTACGCGCTGCCAGAAATAACCGGCTCAGTTGCCTGACTTCAAGCGCAGCGCATCCGCAACGACCGGCGACACAAACTGCTCCACATCCCCGCCCAGCTTTGCGATCTCGCGCACCAGCGTCGAAGAGATATACGAGTAGTCATCCTGGGGCGTTAAGAACATCGTCTCGACTTCGGGCACCAGGTGTCGGTTCATGCTGGCCAACTGGAACTCGTATTCGAAATCCGAGACCGCGCGAAGTCCGCGCACGATCGTGCCGAGGCCATTGTCCTTAGCGAACTGGATCGTCAAACCGGTGTAGCCGCGCACCACCACATTCTCGACCGACTTGAATACGGTCGTCGCAAGCTCAACGCGTTCACCCAGCGTGAACATGGGCGTTTTCCCCGGGTTCGCCGCGACTGCCACCACAACCGTCGGAAATAGCCGCGCTGCCCGGCGCACGAGATCCTCGTGGCCCAGCGTCACCGGATCGAAGGTTCCCGGATACATGGCTGCGACATTACTCATCGTGGTGCTCCCTCTCGACCGAGTACAGGCCATAGCGCACCTGCCCGGCTGTTTTTTCTTTGCTCGACACGAATGGCGTTGCCGGAGGCTCGGCGTGGTTCGCAGACTGCTCCACGTAAACCACTGCATCCGGGGCCAACCAGCCCTGTCGCAGGAGGAGTGTACACAACTCGGCAGCGTCCGCGTCTCGGAACGGCGGGTCGATAAACACCACATCGAATGTGCGGTCTGCGGGGCGGTCTGCCCATGCACGGGCATCGGCGGCGACGATCTCGATACGCTCGGGTAAGAGCTTCACGGCGTTGTCTCGCAACATGCGCACCGCCGTTGGGTTTTTCTCGATGGCAACCAATGCCTTCGCACCGCGGGAAATAGCCTCGAAACCGAGCGCGCCTGTGCCGGCGAACAGGTCCAGAACCTGCGCGCCCGGCAGGTAGCGATCCAGCCAATTGAACACGGTCTCGCGCACGCGATCGGTCGTCGGTCGTAACCCGTCAACCTCGGCCACAGGCATCTGCAGCCGGCGGAATTCGCCACCGATGATGCGCACTTTTCCTGTCGAACGTCTGCGAGTCACCCGCGCATGGTACCGATACGCGGGGTGCTTCGAAAAACACCCAGTGCGCTGGTAGCATGCGGGCTTCCAAACCTGATCGACGCAATGGCAGACGAGAACAAGAAACCGGGCTTCATCAAGCGCCTCCGCGCCCGACTGAACAAGGGCGATTCCTGGCTGACTCGAGACATCACCGAGCTGATGCCAGGCGGTCGAATCGACGACGGTGTACTGGAGGAGATCGAAACCCGCCTGTTGATGGCTGACGTCGGTGTCGAGACCACCGAGCGGGTGATGGAGTCGCTGAACAAATCACTCGCGCGCAAAGAAAAGCAAGACATGGACGCGCTGCGCGAAGGTCTCAAACAAACCATTGCAGAACTGTTGAAGCCGGCCGAGAAACCACTCGACGTCAGCACCGCAAAGCCTTACGTGATTCTGATGGTGGGTGTGAATGGTGCCGGCAAGACAACCACTGCCGGGAAGATCGCGCGCAAGCTGCAGGCCGACGGCAAGCGCGTCATGCTGGCGGCGGCCGACACCTTTCGCGCGGCGGCGGTCGAGCAGCTGCAGACCTGGGGCGAGCGCAACGGCGTGCCTGTCGTCGCGCAAGCCAGCGGTGCGGATCCAGCGGCGGTGGTGTTCGACGCAATGGCCGCCGCAAGTGCGCGCGATGTCGACGTGTTGATCGCAGACACAGCAGGTCGGCTGCAGACCCAACAGGGGCTGATGGACGAACTGGCGAAAGTGCGACGTGTGATCGCGCGCCATGACGAGACCGCACCGCACGAAGTCATGCTCGTGATCGACGGGAGTCAGGGACAGAATGCGCTGCAGCAGGCACGCCAGTTTCACGAGGCGCTCACCTTGACCGGCATCACCGTGACGAAACTGGATGGCAGTGCCAAAGGCGGCATTCTGCTCCCGATCGCGGCAGAGCTTGGGATCGCGGTTCGCTACGTCGGCATCGGTGAGCAACTCGACGATTTGCAACCGTTCACTGCCGAAGGCTTTGCGGACGCGCTACTGGGCGAATCGCAGTGATTAGATTCGATAACGTTACCAAGCGTTATCCCGGCGGCCATGAAGCGCTTGCCAACGTGACGCTCACGATCGATGCCGGAGAGCTGACGTTTATCACCGGTCACTCGGGTGCCGGCAAGAGCACATTCCTGCGCCTGATTGGACTCATCGAACGCCCCACGCGCGGCAACGTCTTGATCGACAAACGCAGCACCCGAGGTATTGGTCGCCGCCAGTTGCCCGCCTATCGTCGCAACGTCGGCATGGTCTTTCAGGATCACAAGTTACTCTTCGATCGTTCGGTCTACGACAACGTCGCACTACCGTTGATCATCGCGGGCGCAAGTCATCGCGAGATTGGCAAGCGCGTGCGCGCGGCTCTGGACTCGGTCGATCTGCTCTCGAAGGAAAAGCAGCGGCCGGCAACCTTGTCATCCGGAGAACAACAACGCGTGGGTATCGCCAGAGCCATCGTCGCTCGACCCGACATCGTTATCGCTGATGAGCCCACCGGCAACCTCGACCCGGAGCTGTCCGACGGCATCATGCATTTGTTCGAGAGGTTTTGTGATGTGGGTACGACACTGGTCATCGCCTCTCACGATCATGCGCTGATCGAACGCATGGGCCATCGGCGCATTGAACTCTCAGCGGGTCGCGTGCAGAGCGACAGCGCAAGCATGACCACCACCGGCGAGTTGTTCGAAGTCTGATGGGCGCCTACCTCTCACGGCATGCACAGGTTTGCATCAGCGCCATCGGCAAGCTGGTCAGCACGCCAGTGGCGAGCATCATGACCATTCTGGTGATTGCGATCACGCTGTGTTTGCCAGCTGCACTTCACCTGATGGTGCGCAATGGACTCGAGCTGACTGGCGGCTGGGAGGTTGCATCCGATATATCGATCTACCTCACCCCAGGGGCTAGTCTTGAGTCGGCCGAGGCGACTCGCAACCTGTTGGCGGGACGTGCAGATATCGAAACCATCGAGTTGATCAATGCCGATGCGGCGCTGGCCGCATTCAAAACCGACTCGGGTTTCGGCGAGGCGCTGGATAGCCTCGAGACCAATCCGCTGCCGCATACGCTGGTCGTCACTCCGATCCGCGGGCTCGGCGCCGGTGGGATCGACCTCCTTGAACAGGAGCTCTCGAACATGCCGGATATTGATCAGGTTCAGCGTGACACGGAATGGGTGGAGACCCTGCAGGCGCTGCTCGAGTTGTTCAGGCGCGGTGTGTGGATCACCGCTGCGCTGCTCGGCATTGGTCTTTTGGTCGTGATCGGCAACACGATTCGCCTCGATATCCAGAATCGGCGCGACGAGATCGAGATCATGCAATTGATCGGTGCCTCGCACGGTTTTATCCGAAGGCCGTTCCTTTACACCGGCTTCTGGTACGGGCTCGGGGGCGGCGTGGTCTCCCTCGGGCTTCTGGCGGCGCTGCAAGTGGCCATTTCGGGGCCGATTCAAAGATTCGGGGGCTTGTATGGGAGCGCATTCCAGCTGAGAGGCCCCACGCTCGAAGAGGCGGGAGTGATCGTCGGTCTGGGTGTCTTTCTGGGCCTTATCGGCAGCTGGATTGCCACAGCACGCCACATGCGAGCGATTGATCCCACATAATCTATTTGTCATCCAAATAGCGACACAGACGAACTCATTCGGGACTTAGCACTCTAAACTTTCGAGTGCTAAAATGTGCGTAAGGAAAGGGACGCTGCCCCGGTCTACTGGAGCGGTGAAACCTTGGGATTAAAGGATATTCAATATGAGTACTGCCATCGCATCTGAACAAAATGCTCTGATGCTCGCCGGCCCGGTAGGCAGCCTGGATGCGTACATCCAGGCGGTCAGCAGTATTCCGGTGCTGAGCAAGGAAGAAGAACAGGCGCTTGCGCGCGACCTGATCGAGAACGAGAACCTGGATGCTGCACGCCAGCTCGTCATGGCGCACCTGCGTTTCGTGGTGCACATCGCGAAAGGCTATAGCGGCTATGGCCTGCCCGTGGGCGATCTCGTCCAGGAAGGTAACGTCGGCCTCATGAAAGCCGTTAAGCGCTTCGACCCTGACGTGGGTGTGCGCCTCGTGTCATTTGCCGTGCATTGGATTCGTGCGGAAATCCACGAGTTCGTGTTGCGTAACTGGCGTGTCGTGAAAGTCGCGACGACCAAGGCGCAGCGCAAGCTGTTCTTCAACCTGCGTAAGGCGAAGAAGAACCTCAGCTGGCTGTCGCACGAAGAGACCGAAGCGGTTGCGCGCGATCTGGGTGTTAGCACTCAGGAAGTCATGGAAATGGAAAAACGGCTCGCGGCTCGCGATGCAGCGTTTGACCTGACCGCAGCAGACGATGACGAGCGCACGTTTGCTCCGGCGGCCTACCTCGAAAGCGACAACGCCGACCCGGCTTTGCTCGTCGAGAGTGCTGACTGGCAGCAGGACGCGAGTGCGCGCATGGGCGAGGCGCTCAAAGGCCTCGATGACCGCAGTCGTGACATCTTGCAACAGCGCTGGTTGTCAGAGCACAAAGCCACGCTGCATGAGCTTGCCGCTCGCTATGACGTCTCCGCCGAGCGCATTCGTCAGATCGAGAACGCAGCGATCAAGAAACTCAAGGCTGCCGTCGCAGCCTGAGCGATCCGCTCAAGAGCCGGCGCAAATTATGCGTCGGCTTTTTTTTCGGCCGCACGCGTTGCAGCCAGCAACGTGTTGGACAGCAAGCAAGCGATCGTCATCGGACCAACGCCGCCCGGCACCGGAGTGATATGACCGGCGTGTTCACGCGCAGCCTGGAAATCGACATCACCTGTCAGACGCGAGCGGCCATCCTGATCCGTGATGCGATTAATGCCGACGTCGATCACGATCGCCCCCGGCTTCACCCAGTCGCCTTGCACCAGGCCCGGACGACCCACTGCGGCGACGAGAATATCCGCCGAGCGGCACAGCTCCGGCAGATCCTTTGTGCGCGAGTGCGCGATCGTCACTGTGCAGCTCTGAGCGAGCAGCAGTGCCGCCATCGGTTTGCCGACGATATTCGAACGACCGACGACGACCGCGTTCAAACCGGCAAGCTCGCGGCCGGTTTCGCGAATCATCTTGAGACAACCCAAAGGCGTGCAAGGCACGAATCCATCGAGCCCCGCGGACAGCCGACCGACGTTCTGAATATGGAAGCCGTCGACGTCCTTGTCCGGATCGATGCGATTGATGACGGCTTGCTCGTCGAGCTGCTCGGGTAGCGGCAGCTGCACCAGAATGCCATGCACCTGAGCGTCGGCATTGAGCTCATCAATCAGCCGATCGAGCGTCTCGGGCGCGGTGTCTGCCGGCAACCGATGAGTGAATGATCTGAAGCCCGCCGCTTCGGCTTGTTTGCCTTTGTTGCGCACGTAGACCTGGCTCGCCGGATCGTCACCAATGATCACTACGGCGAGACCGGGGCGCACGCCGGTCTGATCGACAAGCGCAGCGGTATCGATCTTGATCTGATGTCTGAGGGCTGCGGCCTGCGCCTTGCCATCGATGAGAGTTGCGGCCATGTGCGGAAGGTCTCGGCGGTGCGGGGCGCCAAGGATACGCGAGTTGCAACAGCTAGCGGTACTCGCGTCCGTCGTGGCGAATGTAACCGCCGCTATGGCGACCGCGCGGATCATGGTGCGTCCAGTGAATCACCCCGCCTTTGTCGTTCCATTCGAACTGACCACGAATGAATAAATCATCACCGTCATCGAGCGGCACTCTAGGAGCGAGGTCAATGTTGTGCGCAATGAGTAGCGAATGGCCGTCGGGGCTGCGCACCAGAAACCGCTGATGCTGCGATCCCTTGGTGTCGTCCGGAAGGATTCGGTAAACGGTCGCCGTGGTCTCGACCCAGTCGCCATCGATCTGCGGTGAGAAGACAGGCGCAGAACCACCGGGGCCGTCGTGCAACAGCCCGACGACCCCGGCAATCACCAGCACGATGAGGCTGGCGAGATTTCGCACCTGGCGACGATTCATAAGATCAGCTTGTGATCGGCACCAACGTCAGTTCGACCCGACGGTTCTGTTGCTTGCCCACGGCGGTCGCGTTGGTCGCAACCGGACGCAACTCGCCCTGACCGAGGGTGATGATGCGCTGGTTCAGAATGCCGCGACTTGTGAGATAGGCGGCGACCGATCCGGCGCGACGCTCGGACAGCGCCTGGTTATATTCAACGCTGCCATCGCTATCGGTATGGCCCGCCACTTCGATCACCGTCTGGTCGTACTTGTTCAAAACGGTGGACACAGAACCCAGGACATCGAAGAACGCCGGATTGAGATCCGAGCTGTCGGTGGCGAACGTGATGTTGCCTGGCATGTTCAGGGTGATGTTGTCACCGATACGAGTGACGCTGACGCCGGTTGCTTCCAACTCCGCGCGCAAAGCCGCTTCCTGATTGTCCATGTAGACGCCCACAGCCCCGCCGGCCAGCGCGCCAACGCCCGCACCGATCAGCGCGCGCTGACGCCGCTCAACCGCATCATCGCCGGAAATCAGCCCGATCACGGCACCTACAGCGGCGCCGATGGCTGCGTTGCGGGTCGCGTTAGAAGTCTTTTCCTCGCGGGTGTACGGATCGAGCGTCGTGCAGGCGCCAAGAATGACGGTGGCCATCGCAGCGAGCGAGATCGTTCGTAGTGTTTTGATTTGCATGGTGGGTCTTCTCCTCAGCGACCTTTGCAATATTGGCGCAAAGGATACCGTCTGGGGCTGAATCGTGGCTGAATTTCGACTCGTGATTATGTCGCATTGAAGCGACAGACAGGACCATCACGGTCGGTCATAATTTGGGCATGAATAACAGCCCGCCGCTCTATCATTGGATCGACCGGTTCGACGCTATGCGCGCCGAGCGCCGGTATGGTGTGGTCAACGATCTATCGGCGGTCGCGCTCATGCTGGGTATCCTGCTCTTGCTCTCCGCACTACCGGTACCCGCGGTGCTGGCACGCATGTCGAGTCTGCTGGACTGGGCAACGCTAATGTTGCTCGCCTGCGTTGTGTACTACTTCATCTTGTCGCTACCGCTCGCGTTGGCGCTGCTGCCAGTGGTGACCGCGCTGGCGGCGGTAACCGCACTGGCTGGGCTACAACCTGGCGCTTTGCCGGCGGTCGGTTCGACATTGGTGTTCGTGGCACTGTGTATCGACCTCGTTTGTCAGCAAAGACCCTCGCTGCGAGGTTTTGTCGAATTTGCGCAGCTATCGATGTTGCTCCCTTTATGGCGCTTTCATCATGCGGTGCAGCGTAAGGTGTAACGAGCGCGTGATAGACTGCCGGCTCGTCAAACAGGGGGCATGACATGGCAACCGCAACGCCGCTGGACGGCACCAAATCCCGCAGGGAAGCAATCAATCCGCTGGACCTATACGACGTGCGGAGCGCGCTCGGTGATGAGGAGGCGATGGTGCAAGACACGGTCGCAAGATTTGTCGACGACGCGGTGCTGCCGATCATCCGTGAGCACTTCGAGAACCACACGTTCCCCGACGAACTGATTCCACAGATCGCCAACCTCGGTCTGCTCGGCAGCACTATTGAGGGCTATGGTTGCGCGGGCATGAGCGATAGCGCGTACGGCCTGATCTGTCAGGAACTCGAACGCGGTGACAGTGGCGTGCGCAGCTTTGTCTCTGTCCAGTCCAGTCTCGTCATGTACCCGATTTACGCCTACGGCTCCGAGGAACAGAAGCAGCAGTGGCTACCGCGACTGGCGAGCGCTGAGTCCATCGGCTGTTTCGGCTTGACGGAACCGCACGGCGGCTCCGACCCGGCCAACATGAAAACCCACGCCAAGCGCGACGGTGACGACTGGGTCATCAACGGCGCCAAGATGTGGATCACCAATGCACCCATCGCCGATGTATCGGTGATTTGGGCGATGACCGACGACGGCGTTCGCGGGTTCATCGTGCCGACCGATACCGCCGGTTTCACGGTGCAGGAAATCGAGAACAAGTTCTCGCTGCGTGCTTCGCGCACCGGCGCGCTGTTTCTCGACAACGTGCGCGTACCGGCTGATGCCATTCTGCCTAACGTGAAGGGACTGCGCGGACCGCTCGGTTGTCTGACCAAAGCGCGGTACGGCATCACATGGGGCTGCATCGGTGCTGCACAAGCCTGCCTCGATGCTGTGCTGAGCTATACCGAAGATCGTGTGTTATTCGATCGACCGCTCAACCACAACCAGGCAATCCAGTTGCGGTTGGCTGAGATGGCGCGCCAGATTACGCTCGCGCAGCTAACGTCGTGGCGCCTTGGACAGCTGAATGAGCAAGGTCGCATGCGACCGGAGCAAGTGTCGATTGCAAAGTGGAACAACGCCCGCATGGCCATCGATATCGCACGCGACGCGCGCGACATTCTGGGCGGCAGTGGCATCAGCGCTGAGTACGTGCCGATTCGCCACATGCTCAATCTCGAGAGCGTCATCACCTACGAAGGCACAGAGACCGTGCACCAGCTCGTGGTCGGCAAGGCGCTGACCGGCGTTAACGCGTTCTGAGTTCTACCGAAGTCAGTCACGGCACCATCTGGCGGCTGGCGCTGCCGATGGTGCTCTCCAACGTTTCCGTTCCACTGGTTTCCATGGTGGATACGGCGGTCCTTGGTCATCTCGACAGCGCGTCGCCTCTGGCAGGCGTCGCCCTTGCGGGCGCTGTATTCGGCATCGTGTTCATGTCGATGAACTTCCTGCGCATGGGTACGACCGGGCTGACGGCACAGGCGCTCGGTCGGGACGACTTCGACGCGATCCGCACGACGCTCGGTCAGGCCCTGATCGTTTCGAGTCTCATCGCGTTCGCGCTGATCTTGCTGAAACCGCTGATCGCCTCGACCGCCTGGTGGCTGATGCCGGCCGATGCGGATGTCCTCGATGCGGCCGACACCTACTTTCGAATTCGCCTCTGGTCAGCGCCCACAACGCTCGCAAACTTTGTGTTGATCGGCTGGTTTATCGGTTTGCAGAACACCCGCATTCCACTAGCGATGGTGATCACGAGCAACCTTGTGAACATCGTGTTGGACCTGTGGCTTGTGGTCGGTGTCGGGCTGGAGGAAACCGGCGTTGCGATCGCTTCGGTGTCGGCAGAAGCCGCCGGTATGCTGGTAGGGTTGTCCTGCATTCGCGGTGCGCTCAAGAATAAGCGCGGCAAGATCGACACAGGCGCGTTGCGTCAACCGGCGGCGTACCGCGAGTTCTTCAGCGTGAACGGCAACCTGTTTGTCCGCACGCTCGCCCTCGATGCGACTTTTGCTTTCTTTACCGCGCAGGGCGCGAAATTCGGCGAAATCATCCTGGCGGTGAATGCGCTGCTCATCAACCTGCAGCTCCTTTTGTCCTTCGCCCTCGATGGTCTGGCCAATGCGGCCGAGGCACTGGTTGGTCGAGCTTGGGGGGCGCGTCAGCGAGAGGCCTTGAAACAGGCCGTACGTCGGACACTCGGTTGGTCGCTTGGCATCGCGGTCGGCTTCAGTGCCTTGTTTTCACTCGGCGGCCAAACGCTGATCGGCTGGCTCACCGATATCGACCCGGTGCGCGCCGCGGCCGCAGTCTTCCTGCCATGGTTGGTGCTATCGCCAATCGTCAGCGTTTGGAGCTTTCTTTACGACGGGGTGTTCGTCGGTGCGACCTGGGCACGCGAGATGCGCAACGTGATGCTCGCAAGCGGGCTACTCGTCTTTCTACCCGCCTGGTGGTTAACCCGCGAGCTCGACAATCACGGTTTGTGGCTGGCGTTCACGCTGTTTATGGCCGCCCGAGGTGCAGGTATGGCGTTGATCTATCGTCAGCGCCTGCGTAAGCCCCCGATCACGGCTTGGCCGGCAACCGACTGAGCGCAACAAACGCAAGGATCGCTGCGGCGAGTTCGGATGCGAGTGCTACGTAGAGCGTGCTGGCCGTACCGCCATCGATGACCAGTCCATAGATGCGTGACAGTGCGACGGCACCCCAGATCATTACCATCGACACCAAAGCAGGCTTCAGCAGCTCGGCGCGTTGCGCCCCCGCAATCCAGAAGGCCGCGAGGCCCAATTCAAGCCCACCGTAGAATGAGCGGATCTCGGTGAGGGCTCCCGGTGTTAGCGGATCGACCTTGATCGCATTGGCAATGGCCTCGGGCGAGACCAGCGATAGCGCACCGAACGCGAGAGTGATAATTGAGAACACCCACAGGACCACTTTGGCGAATTTCATAGCGCTACCCCCAAACCTCTAACGCGTGACAGACGAATCCGCGATTACGTAACCGCGTAGTCGATGACGACCTGCTCTAGCTCGTGAAGCGTAAATGGCTTTCTGAGCAGGGCCGAGACACCGCGATCCTTGTACTCGCTGATTGCGACCTCTGATTGTACGCTCGTTGCGAGGATTACGGGCGGTAGGTTGCAGCGGGATTGGATCTGATCGATCAGCTGTAACCCGGTAACGGGCGACATGGATTGATCTGTGATTAGCAGGCGCACTGAGTCTGGCGACTGGCAAATAAATGCGATGGCTTCATCTGCGCTGTTGAAACAGCGCGCGTGGATTCCGAGCTGGTCGAACATTTTCTGGACGATTGCAATCATCTGCGGAATATCGTCGACAAAGACAATGCACTTTTTCCTGCCTTGATCCGTGGCTAAGGGTGTCGCCATACTTGTTGTTCTTATCCTTCCTTGCTGCGAGCAGGCTACCAGACTTCCCTCGCGCAACCCTAGACCCTGTCGAAGAGCTTGACCGAGACCCACTATGGCGGAGCGATTTTGTCGATTTCTTGTACAGAATAATCTTGCATGTGCCGCGTTCGCGCTGATCTTTTGCCTGCTATGTGGAATCGGTCTGGGCGGCCTCGCGCTCGAGACCGATGATTCGATATTCTTCGATCTCGACAACCCGAATTACGTTGCTGAGCTTGCGCTTCAGGACCAGTTCGGACAGACCGATAACGTCCTGTTCGTGATTGCGCCGAAGAACCAGAATGTCTTCTCGAGAGAATCTGTCGAGTTGCTGCAGGCCTTGACGGAAGCGGGCTGGGAGATTCCTTACTCCCGTCGCGTCGATTCGCTCTCAAACTACCAGCACACAGTCGCCACCGATGATGAGTTGATCGTCGGTGATCTGATTCCTGCCGTCGATTCACTTTCCAGCGATGACCTTGAGGAACTGCGTGCGGTCGCCCTTAACGAGCCAGAGCTGCTCTATCGTTGGGTATCGCCTCGCGCACACGTCGCGGCAGTCAACGTGATGTTGAATATGCCGGATCAAGATCAGGAGGCTGTACCTGAAATTGCAGGTTACGCGCGAAACCTTCGCGACGAGTTTGACAAAGCCTATCCCGATATCGATCTGTACTTGTTAGGCAGTGCCATTGGCGACCAAACGTTCGATGAGCTGTCGATCAGCGACTTTTTTCGCTTCATCCCCATTGTCGCGGCGATCGTCGTTGTCCTGCTGACCATGGCGCTTCGGTCCCTGGCGGCCACAGCTTCCATCATTGTCATTGTGCTGCTCAGCATCATCGCCACGCTCGGTATCGCCGGATATCTCGGTTTTCGACTCAACGCGGCAACGGTCGCCGTGCCGAGCATCGTCATGACACTCGCGGTTGCCGATTCTGTGCATATGCTGAGCGTATTCCTCGCGCGGTTTCGAGGCGGAGACTCACGCGCCGACGCCGCGTTCGCTGCACTGCGAACCAACCTGCAACCGATTTTGCTAACCACGCTAACAACAGGGATCGGCTTTCTCGGCCTCAACTATAGCGAGGTACCCCCCTTCCGCGATCTCGGCAACCTCGTTGCTATCGGCGTTGTAATGGCGTTGATCTTCACCCTGACCGCGATCCCGGCGCTGGTGCTGCGCTTGCCGTTTAAGCAGGTCGAACCTCGCAGCGAGGCAGCGATGGCACGCCTTGCCGATTGGTTGCTCTTGCACCGCAAGCGACTGGCATTAGGCAGCGGTCTCGTTGCGGTTGTACTGATCAGCTTTGTCCCGCAAAACACGCTCGAAGACGATTTCATCGAGTATTTCTCAACGGACCTGCCACTGCGTCAGGCCGCGGATTTCACCATCGACAACCTGACTGGGCCGTTCGTCATGAGCTTTGCCATGAACAGCGGCAGAGCGAACGGCATCACCGACCCGGTATTCCTGAAAACCGTTGAGTCCTTTATCGACTGGGCGCGTGCGCAACCCGAGGTGATTTATGTCGCGAGCTTTACAGAAACGCTGAAGCGACTAAACCAGGACATGAATGGGGATCGCGCCGACATGCGCGTGTTGCCCGATCGCTCGGATCTCGCCGCGCAGTATCTGCTGCTCTATGAAATGTCCCTGCCTTTCGGTCTCGATCTGAACAACCAGATCAGCTTCGACAAATCGACGCTGCGGGTCGATGTGCGTATCGGCGGCGAACGTACCGCCGGCATCATCGCGCTTGAGGAGCGCGCGCAAGCATGGTTCGCTGCCAACGCACCGGAGTTGCAAACCCCGGGCGCTGGCGCCGATGTCTCTTGGGCTAACATCGGTCAGCGCAACATCAATGCGATGTTGACAGGGTCGTTGCTCGCGCTCGGGCTGATCACAATCACGCTCATCCTGGCGCTGCGGTCATGGACGTTCGGATTGATGTCGCTGCTGCCGAATCTCCTGCCGGCAGCGATCGCATTCGGCATCTGGGGAATCGTGGTCGGCCATATCAACCTCGCCGCGGCGGTGGTCTTCAGCATGACCATCGGGATCGTGGTGGACGACACCGTATACCTGCTGACCAAGTATCTCGACGCCCGACGTCGCCAGAACCTCGACCCGGTGCCCGCCATGCGCTACGCCATCAGCACGGTGGCGCGCGCGCTGATTGTCACCTCAATCACGCTCACCGCAGGCTTTATGGTGCTCGCCACCAGCGACTTCAATCTGAACGTCACATCGGGCGTCATGATCGCGATGGTCGTATCGAGCGCCGTGATCTACGACCTGCTCATGCTCCCCACCATTGTGATCTGGCTCGACGAGCGGTTTGTCGCTCGCGCCCCTTCGACGATTGAGGCACACTAGAGCGCCTTTCGAAGGTAATCCTGAACATTAAGGAGACACTACTGTGTTACACCGCGTAATCGACGCACTGAATGGCGACAAAATTGACGCACTCGACGCACACTGCGACGTCCCCTGCGCTATCTACGATCCTGCCCCGATTTTGATCTCAGCACTGACCGTTGTGCGCATGATCGACATCATGGAAGAGTGGACAAGCCACAAGCCGGACAGTGAGCTGGCACTGCAGAACGCTATCTCCCGTTGCGTGGCACAGAAAGAAAAGCACGCCGAAGATGTGAAGCACGAAGTCCGGGTTATCTGGGGCGACTATCTGAAAGCGCCACAGTTCGAGAAACACCCGAATGCGCATGAGCTCGTACACAACATCATGCTGACAGGCAGCAAGTGCAAGCAGGGCGTGTCTCGCGACGATGCACTCCAGCTCGTAGAGCTATGCAACCAGTTTGCCGAGATGTTTTGGGAGACCAAGGGCGTCGAAACCAAGCGCGCCGTTTGCCCTTACAAGCCTTCGCTGGAAACTGTCTACCCGGTTCTGTAATCCGCTTCGATGTTTCGTCTGTTCCGTGTGCGTGGGCGCAGCATGCTGCCCACTCTCTCGGACGGCGATTTCGTCGTTGCCAGACGACTCGATCCCACCACGCGTCGTCGCCTGCGAGCCGGGCGAGTCGTGTGCGTGGAGCATCAACATCTGGGACCGATCATTAAACGTATCCGCAGGATTACCACCGAGCAATGCGAGCTTGTCAGCGACGGGCAGCTGGGTGCGGAATCCGAGGCGCTGGGGTCAGTCGACCTGCAACGCCTTACCCACGCGGCCTGCTTCGCCATCACACCACGCGGCTTCAAGCGCGTGAATCAGGCCGCAGCCGACCGCCTTTAAGAGGAGACAGCTATCGTGGGACGAGTAGCAAACAAGATCGCGCTGGTCACCGGCGCCGCACAAGGCCTCGGTGAGGCCATTGCGCACAAACTTGCCGAGGAAGGCGCGGTTGTGATCGCCACGGACATCAATGAGCCAGGTGTCGCGGAGACCGCGGCAGCCATCAATGCTCGGTTCGAAGGCAGAGCACACAGCCTCAAGCATGACGTCACCAGTCTTGACGAGTGGACGGCGGCCGTCGAACTGGCCGAGCGTCTTGGCGGGCTGAACATTCTGGTGAATAACGCGGGCATCGGATCGATCGGTAACGTCGTTGACGAGACGCTGGAACGGTGGCGCATGGTGCACGCTGTTGATCTCGACTCCGTTTTCTTTGGCTGCAAGGTGGCGCTGCCACTGATGGAGCGCTCAGGCCCTGGCAGCATCATCAACATCTCGTCGATCGCCGGCATCATCGCCGGACACAACTACGCCGCCTACAACTCGGCCAAAGCCGCTGTCTGTCATCTATCGAAGTCAATCGCTTTGGACTGCGCAAGACGACAGACCGACATTCGCTGCAACTCGGTGCATCCCGTCTTTATCGACACGCCCATCCTCGATGGCATGTCCGGACGCAACGAGCGCGATGTACTGCTGCAGAAGCTCGGCAAGCAGATTCCGATCGGCAAGGTCGGTGAGCCTGACGACGTTGCCTTTGCGGTGTTGTACCTCGCCAGCGATGAATCCAAGTTTGTCACTGGCAGCGAATTGCGCGTCGACGGTGGCATCAGCGCAATGTGAGCGGCCATGACTGACCAGACCGACATTCTTGTTGTGGGCGCCGGACACGCGGCGGGACAACTCTGCGTATCGCTCCGCCAGGGCGGCTTCGAAGGCAGCATCACTGTCATTGGAGAAGAGCCACAACCACCGTATCAACGCCCGCCCCTGTCGAAGAAATTTCTCGCCGGAGAACTGGAAGCTGATCGTCTGTGGGTCAAACCCGAGGACTTTTACGCGCAGGCTGACATCGATCTCAGAACCGGTACCCGAGTCGCGAGCATCGACCCTGAGGCCGGCACAGCATCAACCGAGGACGGTGATGCTTTGTCATGGCGGCATCTTGTGCTGGCAACAGGGACGCGGGTCCGACCCTTACCGGTACCCGGCACTGAACTGCCTGGCGTGTTCTATCTGCGTACGATGAATGATGTCGATGCGATGCGGCCACACTTTACCGCCGGCAAGAAAGTGGTTGTTGTGGGCGGTGGCTATATCGGCCTTGAAGTCGCCGCCGTCGCGCGCGGCCTGCAGATGGAAGTGGACGTTGTGGAACAGATGCCTCGACTGCTAAGTCGAGTGGTCTCACCCTTGATTTCGGACTTTTATGCTGAGGTTCATCAAAGCGCCGGCGTAAAACTATGGCTCGACAAAAGCGTCACCGGGATTGTTGGTGACGGCAAGGCACAAGGGGTCACTCTCGAAGACGGCACGACTCTGGATGCGGATCTGGTGCTGATCGGTATTGGCGTCATCCCGAACGATGAAATCGCAAGCGACGCTGGCATTACCTGCAGCAACGGCATCGACACGGACTTGTATTGCAGAACCTCCGCCAAAAACGTGTTTGCCATCGGCGATTGCTGTAACCACCCTAATGAAATCTACGACCGCCGGATTCGGCTCGAGTCCGTGCCGAATGCGCTCGGACAAGCACGCACCGCCGCAGCAACGATACTCGGGCAGGACAAGCCCTATTCCGAAGTGCCCTGGTTCTGGTCTGATCAATATGATCTGAAGCTACAGATCGTCGGGCTGACAGAAGGCTACGATGACACCGTCGTTCGCGGTGACCCCGCGTCACGCCAGTTCGCGTGCTTCTATCTCAGAGCAGGCAAACTGCTCGCCGTGGATGCGATCAATAGCCCAAAGGAATTCATGCGTTCCAAAGCACTGGTTGCTGCGCATGCCGAGGTGCCGAAATCCGCGCTGGCTGATCCCTCGATCGATCTCAAGGAATTCGCCTAAACTGACGGCGACCTACTCGCTGGCAACCGACGCCTCAGGCACAGGCAGATCCAACGCGATGCTGATCCTGCTGTCCCCGTCCGTAATGCCATCGGTCAACGACACTGCGCGCACGGATTGCATCAGTTCTGCACGACCTTGTACGCCCGTGATCGAACCGGACAGGCCGACCGCATCGGCGTAACCGCGGCGCGGGCCGATCGTGGAACGATAGCTCAGGTTGCCCTGCCAACGGGTGCTCTGCACCAACGGCAGTGACAGCTGGCGAGCAAAACCCCACAGGTCATCGCGGCTTGAAACGATCATCGACCCGGCCTCGGGCAGAATCACGTAGAACAGCGAATCCTCGATCAGCTCACCGAACAACGGACGTCCATCGTCAGACAGCGTTTGCAGGCGAACCCCATAGGCGGCGACGTCGGGCATGCCCGTGCGCATTTGCATGACGGTCATCGCGGTATGCATGCCCTCGACCTCGGGTTCAGGCGTGAACGCCGGTTGCGAGGGAATCCATGGGTAGCCGTTGGCGCTGCGCGTGACGACAGACGCGCCACTGCCAGCGATTGGCAACTCCAGATTTGCGTCAGCCAACCTCGGTGTTTGCTCGGTATCGAAAGAAGGATTCCACAATAGAAAACCCGCACCGAGCAGCACGCCGGGCACGAAGCCAGCCAGCAATGCGATCACAAATCTCATGCCCCTGCCTCCTCGTCGTACTCAGCAGTGCGGACGACGGTTTCGAAGCGCATGACGCCATCCTCATCCATCCGAGCTTCCCAGATGCCATCGAGGTTCTCGAACTCACGCAGGCCAAGCGCAAGCACACCGGCTTCGAGTGCCTCGCCGCTCGTGCCCTGCAGCACCATGGTGCCGCGCGCCGGTAGGTGCAAAACCCATTCAATCAAGTCCGCTTCGCGATGACGAATGCCGGTGCCGACCACCTGGCTGTTCACATTACGCAGCCGGAAGACCTGAACATCGCCACCAAAGGGCGCGCGCTCAGGGAACCAGTTCGCCGATGCTGGGAACAGAGTGGACTCACTCAGAAGCCCGGGCGTATTGCTCAAAAGATCCTGCTCAACGCGGATCTCGAACTTCTCGAGTCGTCCACCGTTGGGTACAACCCGGGTTTCCGAGTGAATCCGCTGTTGCTCCAGGAACGGCGTGGTGTAAGCCACGGCAGCAACGCTGCCAATTCCTGCCAAAAAGCCTATGATGATGAGCGCTCGCAAAGGACAGCTCCGCAAAACAAAACTAAGCGTGAGTGTAGAGCGGGCCGGCTGGGGGGACAGACAGTTATGACAAATCTGTGACGCAGTTTGCAATTCGGTCTGTGCCGCGTGACGTGATTGGCAACGGGGGTGGCGTGCCATGTCATTAATCAACCTGTGGTCGGGGCCACGAAACGTGTCCACGGCCCTGATGTATAGCTTTCGTCAGCATCCCGATGTGCGGGTTGAAGACGAGCCGCTATACGCGCACTACCTGGCCAAAAGCGGTCGGCAACATCCGGATGCGAAGACCGTGCTTGCCAGTCAGTCTCACGACGGTAACGCCGTCATTCAGAGACTACTGGCACAGACCTCACCCACCTCGACACATCTGTTCGCCAAGCACATGGCGCACCACCTGATCGATATCGACTTGCAACCGATGCTCAATGCGAAGCACGTTCTGCTCGTTCGTGACCCCGAACAGATGCTCTCGTCGCTCACCATCCAACTCCCCGATGCGCGGCTCAGCGATACTGGGCTTGCACAACAATGCGAGCTGTTAGAGACATTGGCGCAGCAAAAGGTCGCTGTCGTCGTGCTCGACGCTCGAGAGTTGCTGCTCGACCCGGAGGGCGTGCTGGAGCAACTGTGCGATGCGTTAGACCTGCCCTGGACCGATGCCATGCTGCATTGGCCAGCCGGCCCCAAACCCGAGGACGGGGTCTGGGCCCCGCATTGGTATCACGCGGTTCACAAGAGCACCGGGTTTTCCAGCTACCGGCAAAAGCCGCCGCCGGACCGATCATTGAATGCACTGCTGACCGAATGTCAGCCGTACTACCACCGTTTGTATCAACACGCCCTGCGTGCGAGGAGCACAGCGACACCATGAATCAGCCAAACGTCGACCCCAGAAACCAGAACATCCAGGTAATGATCAACGGCAAGCTGTATCCGCGCAGTGAAGCCAAGGTCTCCGTGTTCGACAGCGTCGTGCAAGGTGGCGATGCCGTTTGGGAGGGGCTTCGCATCTACGATCAGCGCGTCGCGGCGCTTGAGGCACATATCCGACGACTGCGTGATTCGGCACATGCCCTTGCGTTCACCGAGATTCCAACCTATGACGCGGTGGTTGAGGATGTGTTCACTACGCTGACCGCTAACGGCATGGAAGACGGCGCGCACATCCGCCTGACGCTGACCCGCGGTGAAAAGGTGACCTCAGGGATGAACCCGCGCTTCAACCAGTCGGGCCCAACACTGATCGTGCTCGCCGAATGGAAGCAGCCGGTTTACAACGAAACCGGTATACGACTGGTGACCGCCTCAGTCCGGCGCAACACGCCGCAGTGCCTGGATTCGAAAATTCACCACAACAACCTGTTGAACAATATTCTCGCGTCGATCGAAGCGAATGTCGCCAATGTCGATAGCGCGGTCATGCTGGATGTCGGGGGGTTCATCGCTGAAACCAACGACACCAATCTGTTCATGATCCGTGATCGTGTCCTGCACACGCCTCATGCGACTGCCTGCCTACCGGGCATCACCCGCGGCATGATTATCGAGCTGGCAAAAGAACATGGTATCGAGTGCGTCGAGCGCGATATTTCACTGACCGAGCTCTACACCGCCGACGAGGCATTCACCACAGGAACTATGGGTGAGCTAACGCCGGTCATCGAAGTTGATGGTCGCCGGATCGGAGAAGGTGTACGCGGCACCATGACGGAACGACTGCAGCAGATTCATCGATCGCATGCATGGCACACGGGCACGCCGATTCAGCCGGTGCGGAAGTAGTCCGCGAGATAATCCTGAAAGCGCTGCTGTGCTCTTGATTCGAGCGCAGCCTGGCGCTCCAGTGATTCGGTTGCCTCGCCGCGCAGCGCCTTGAAGCGCGCATCGGGCATGGGCGGTCGGTTCGCGACCGCACGCGCATGGGCTAGCGACTGCTCAAGCGTGTACTCAATGAAGCTCATTCGACCTTCACGCATTTCACGCAGCACTCTCGCTGACGGTGTTTCTGCTTCCTCGCGCAGCACCTTGCGCTGACGGGAGACCGCGTCGCGATAGTCTGTGCCATCGTTATCGAGCAGCGTCGCGACGGCGTCGAATTCGTCGAACAGCGATTCCGCCCAGGTCCGCAGCTGCACACGCTTGCCGAATCGCGAAAGCTCAAGGGCTGGTGCCCGACCACTATGCGCGACCAGCAACTGATTGGCCGCGGCTTCCTTCAGTTGCGGACGATCCAGCAGCGGGCTTGGGCGCAACAAACAGGTGACCAGCAAAACCTGCATGAAGCGCATCTGCTCGAGCGTCAGGCCAATGGGATCGAACGGATTGATATCCAGTGCGCGAATCTCGACGTACGCGACACCCGCGCGCTGCAACGCCAGTGTCGGGCGCTCGCCGCTCCTGGCCACCTGTTTCGGGCGCACACTGCTGTAGTACTCGTTCTCGATCTGCAGCAAATTCGCATTGAGCTGGCGCCACTGGCCGCCTACCTCGATACCGATATCTTCGTAGGGCGGGTGCGGCGTCATGATCGCGTGGGTCAGTTCAGCGATATAATCGGAAAGCGAATTCAGCGACACCGCCAGACCGGATTGTGCACTCGAGTTGTAGCCGAGGTCGCTCATCCGCAACGATGTCGCATACGGCTCGAATAGAGTATCCGCGTCGAACTCGGCCAGCGTCGTCGGTCGATCACCCAGGAACGAACGACACATCGCGGGCGACGCACCGAACAGATACAAGACGAGCCAAGCAAGTCGTCGGAAATTTCGCGCGATCGCAAGATAACCTTGTGAGCGTAGATCGTCGGCCGTGTCGTGACGACCGAGCATATCGTCGCAGGTCGACCAGAAATCCACCGGCACTGAAAAATTGAAATGTACACCGGCAATGGTTTGCATCGCCCGGCCGTAACGGTGACTCAAACCGCGCCGATAGATGGTCTTCATGCGCGCCACATTCGAACTACCGTAGTGCGCGATCGGGATCTCCGACTCGGCACCCAGCCGACACGGCATACTCGAGTTCCACAACACCGCATCCCCGAGGCGAGGTTGCGAGAACTGGTGGATGTTCGCGAGGCATTCCAAAGTCGCCGCTGGCGTGTCGAAGGTCGGCGTGACGTACTCGAGTAGCGCTTCACTGAAGTCAGTCGTAATGAACTGATTCGTCAGCGCAGAGCCAAGCTCCTCGGGATGCGGGCGCTGCGAAAGCCTGGCGTCTGGCGTGACCCGCAGCGATTCCTTTTCGACACCGGTGAGCATACCGGTCAGCGCGTCCGGGGCATGCTGCTGCAACCATTCAACTCGTTGTTCTAATGTATCGGTCATCAGCCGCCGCCCGCTTCGAGTCGCTATGTTAACGAGCGCCCGTTGAAGCTGCCAGCAAACCGACCACCTGCCAACTCGGTCACATTGTTAGGTGAGATCGACTGCTATCCTGAACATAATTCCGGGAGGGAGCATTCACATGGCAGTTTTTGGAAAACGACGCGTGCGAGACAGAGCGAGCGGACCGACTACGCTGGTCGCAGCGGGCTGCGTATTCAATGGAGAAGTGTCCGGCTCGAGCGACATTCTGCTGAGCGGCACCATCATTGGTGACAGCAGAGTCGACGGTATCGTGACCATCACCGAAGAAGGTACCTGGCGCGGTGGATTGCAAGCACGAGACGTGGTGATCTCCGGCACGGTCGAGGGCGACGTGATCGCCTCAGGTCACATCGAAATTACGGCGACTGCTCGCATTAGCGGCACCGTCACAGGCGACATGATCGCCGTAGCCGCCGGCGCTGTTATCGAAGGCGATATGCGAATCACCGGGCAGTCAGGCGCCGCCAAATCCTTTGAAGAGCGCCGCAGCGGGCCGAGTTTGGTCGCCACAGAGACCAAGAAAGCCAGCTAACCCCGGTTTTTCGAGGGTTTTGTACCTCAAAATCATCTAGACGCCCGGAGGCGGTTTCGTCACACTTGGTCCCAGGGAGCTCCGGTTCCTGCCAGATCAAGAACAATAACAGGCGAAACCAAAGAGGGCGGGTCATGCCAAGACGGCTGACTTTTAATGCGGCCGCTGCCACGAACGAGGGATCGTGACGATGCAGTGGCTTCCGCAAAGACTTGCACCACGACTGGTGGTGGGCACGCTGGCGATCACGCTCGGCGTGGTGTGCGTTGTATCGCTCGCACTCTTTGCCAACAGCCGCCTGATCGTTGACCGTTTCCTGAACGACAGCGTTGATCTGCGCCGAGACTACCTGGAGCGCCAGATCGAGAGCCGCGCGCAGCAGTCCACGGCGGCGCTTGAGCGCGAGATCGATGCGCTGGCGCGCGACCAGCGGTTCGCTGACCTGCAGCGAGCCCTCGACGAGTCGGCCAGCATCATTCCCGACGTCACCCTGATTCAGGCGGTCGACACAGAAGGTAAGCTGCTCGCCTCCGCCGGGCGCCTGCCCACCGGACAAAACGTACTCACTGGCGAGCCGGGCGTGAGCTGGGAACGCAATGCGTTTACGGTCACACAGAACATCATTCAATCCGGAGTGAACCACGGTCGTCTGCGTTTACGGTTTTCGCTCGATGGAATGACAGAACAGCTCCGCGCTTTCGAGAATTCGCAGCTGTTGGCGCGTCGGGACTGGCAAGTCGAGGCGACGCGGTGGGTGCTGCTCTCGTCGCTTCTGATGGCACTACTCAGCGGCACACTGAGCCTGCTTGTGGCGCGACAGCTCATTCGACCGATTGAAGCGATCACCGACCAGGCTCGACGACTCGAGCAAGGCGATTATGGCCAGCCGCTGCTCGAGTCCAGAGCTGATGAACTCGGGCGACTGAACCGGGCCTTCAACAGTATGCGCGACCAGTTGCGCCAGACGACGATCTCGCGCGACTACATGGACCAGCTACTGAGCAGCATGAGCGATGCGCTGATCGTCACCGATGATCACGGCACGATCACCCATTGCAACGCTGCGGCCTCGAGACTGACCGGATTCACCGAGACCCAGTTGCTCGGGCGTGCTGTCGCAACGCTGGTGCATGAGGATGATCGGCAGCTGTTCGCGGAGAGCCAGCACAGCGATCAACCCAAGGAGCTTCGCCTGCTGACCGCCGACGATGAGACCGTGCCCGTATCTTTGACGTGTTCTGTGGCGAACTCAGGCGGCACTATGCTCAGCGGGCGCATCTATTCCGCACAAAATGTCACGGAACGAAAACGTTCAGAAGCGAGGATTCGCTATCTGGCGCGAATGGACCCGATGACCAAAGTGCCGAATCGGATGCAATTCCAGCATTTGTTGCAGCGTGCGATCGCACGTGCCCGCAAAAGCGAAGGCATGATCGCGCTGTTCTACCTCGACGTCGACCAGTTCAAGGACATCAACGACACGTTCGGCCATCTCGCCGGTGACACGACGCTCGAGACCATCACCCAATGCATGCGTAGAGCGCTTCCGGACAATGCGGTGATCGGGCGCCTGTCCGGCGACGAATTCGCTGCTTTCGTCGATGAACTGCCACCCGTTGAGGATGTGGAAGACGCGCTGCAGGAGCTCGCACGCAACCTCCTGGCCGAAGTTGCAGAGCCTTTCGATGTGCAAGCTAACGAGGTCTACGTGACTGCCAGCGTGGGTATTGCCATCTACCCGCAGCACGCCGACAACGTGATCGACCTGCTGCGCAACAGCGATGCGGCGCTCTACAGCGCCAAGAAAGCGGGTGGCAACCGGCATGTCTTCTACGACAGCGCGATGAACGATGCCGCCGTGGAACGATTGTTAATGAAAAGCCGATTGCGCCGCTCGTTCGAACGCGATGAGCTGCTGCTGGAGTACCAGCCGAAATACGATCTTTCGACTGGCAAGGTGATGGGCGCTGAAGCACTGGTGCGCTGGCACTCTCCGGATATTGGCCGTATCCAGCCGAATGACTTCATTCCGCTCGCGGAAGAAACGAATCTGATTGTCGAGATCGGCGAGTGGGTCATTGACCGAGTCTGTGAAGATCTTGCACGCTGGCAGGACACCATCGGCGATCCAGGGCGCATCGCAATTAACCTGTCATTGAAACAGTTGCGGCAGCGCAATTTCTTTAACAGCGTGAGTCGAATCTTCCAACGCCATGGCATCAAGCCCACGGATATCGAGTTCGAGATTACCGAGAGCGTTCTGGCCGAAGATATCGGGCGTACCGTTCAGATTCTGGAAACGTTGAGCGCGTATGGCCTACAGCTTGCGATCGACGACTTTGGTACCGGTTACTCGTCGCTCACCGCGTTGCAGAAGTTCCCGATCAAGACGTTGAAAATCGATCGCTCGTTTGTAACCAACGCGGCGCATGATGCGAACGACGCTGCGATTATTCGCGCCATTATCGACATGAGCCGGAGCCTCGAGCTCGATGTCGTGGCCGAAGGCATCGAAACCCAGGCACAACTGGAGTTCCTGCGCTCGCTGAAGTGCGACTTTGGTCAGGGCATGCTGTTCGGAGAGCCGATGGACGCGAGCGCGTTCTCAGGTCGGTTAGAGGCTCAGCAGGATGGCACAGATCAGCACAAAGCGCTGTTTGCCTGACGCCATTCGATCCCGGTTGGCGGGATTCTCGACTACCCGCTAGACTTTGGCGCCTGCACTGCAGGACAGCGAGTGCATTTCGATAGGGGAATACTCATGAAAATTCGAGCAATCATGCTCAGCGCAGCATTGGGGCTGTTTGGCCAGTCCGCATGGGCCGCGTGCACTTACCCGACCAAAATCGATATTCCGAATGGCGCTACGGCAACGCAGGAGGAAATGATCGAAGGTCAGAAAGCCGTCAAGCAGTACATGGCCGATATGAACACCTTTCTGGACTGCATTGAGGCGGAATCCAAAGCAACAATGGCCGAGGATGAGGCCAGTGAGGCCAAAGCGGAACGTGAAGCCATTCTGAGCAAACGGCACAACGCTGCGGTAGATGAGATGGAAACGGTAGCGGCGAACTTCAACGACGCAGTACGCGCCTACAAGGCGCGGCAGGAATAGTGCCGCGCCCGACGACCGCACTAGAGGCGGTCGATTTCCTTCTTAAGGTCGTAACCGGTATCGGTCACGATGCGTTCGAGCACTTCGATTCTGTGCTCAAGACGCCCGATTAATTCGAGCGTATCGTCGCTCGGCCCTGAGTCACGAGCACGCTTGACGTCTGCGCGAGTGTCGATCCACCGCTTCGCCAGCTCGAAAAAGCAGCCGATGAAGACGATGGCGACGACCATACTGAACGGATTAAAAGACATTTATCCTCCCTTGTTATTTTGACTCGGCGGGTCTGCGCGCAACGCTACAGACGGTTGATCTTGCGATCCAGCTCATAGCGTGACGATGTCACGTAGCGCTCCATCCGAGCCAGGCGATTGTCGAGCCGCAAGAGCGCGCGCTTCACGTCGGTCACGGCGGCATGCGGCGATTCGCGTAAAGAGCGGCGAAACTCGTCCCGAGCCGGTTCGCGATACTCGAAATTTCTCGAGGGCACCAGCAACACCATGCCGATATACAACACGATCACGATCGGCCCGGTCAGGAATAGTGCGATTATCGTCAGCAGACGCACCATGGTTGGATCGAAACCAAAGTACTCAGCAATACCGCCGCAAACACCCGCCAACCGTTTGTTGTCTTTGGTTCGGTAGAACCGCCTTCTTTCCTCGTAGCGAGACATCAATAGCTCCTGTGGTGGTTGCGTGTACGCCAGAAGTTGCGCTCATCACGCGGGTTTCTGGGCTCAAGTGGCTTGTCGGTGAGCAGGAATGCGGCGAGCGCATACAGCATGACGACAGGTAGTGTCATGAACCACGCAGCAGCTGCGGTCAGTGCGCGCAAGACGTTCACATCGACGTCGAATCGATCGGCAAGCCCTGCGCACACACCGGCCATCCAGGCGTTGTCACGGTCCAGATACAGACTGCGCAGCAATTTGAAAATTTGCGTTCTTGTTGTCATACCCGCTTCCTCCAGTCAGGCGCCTCATCATCCAGAATCGTTTCAAGGACATGGATGCGGCCCTCCAGCTTCTGGGCGATCGCCCAGACTTCCTCCATCAACGATTCGTCCGCCTTGGTCAGTTCCCGAGCCTTCTTCCACCGTGTCACAAAGTGCAGGATGATGATTAACGGTGCGACGACCGTCAGGAAGATGATGCCCAGTATAAAAACACTCTCGTCCACTGATGCCCTCCCCTAGGCTTCGTGGCTGGTGCGGGCAGAAACCCGCGCCTTCAGTCTCTCGAACTCCTCGGCGATGTCGTCTTCCGCTTCAAGACTGGCGAACTCGCGATCCAGGTCTTTCGGCATACCGAGGTCATACGCCTCAACACGACTCTCTACGTCTTCCATTCGACGTTGATATTGCTCGAAGCGAGTCAGCGCATCGTCAACCTTATAGGTGTGCGTGAGCTTGCGTGCTGCCAGTCGCTTGTTGGCTGCCTGATGGCGTGTCAGCAAAGCCTGCTGGCGATGCTTGGCGTCTTTTAGCTTGGACTCAAGCCGTGCGATGTCTTCATTCAACTTGCCAAGCGTGTCATCGACCGCCTGGTATTCGTCGCGAATCGTCTCTGACGCTTGCGAGGCCGATGCCTTTTCAACGAGCGCTGCTTTAGCGAGATCTTCGCGGCCTTTGGACAAGGCCAACTCAGCCTTCTTGGCCCAGTCTTCCGAATCCTGCTCCAACGCTTCGAGCTTGCGATTGAGTGACTTCTTGTCAGCGATCGCACGCGCAGCTGCCGAGCGCACTTCAACAAGCGTGTCTTCCATCTCCTGAATCATCAGGCGGACGATTTTTTCCGGATCCTCCGCCTTGTCGAGAATCGCGTTGATATTTGAATTCACGATATCGCTGAATCGAGAAAAAATACCCATAACCAATACCTTCTTAAAAATAAAACCTTCGTTAAGGTAAAAGCAGGAAGCGTGCCAACTGAGTTTATAAAACTTAAGTCATTGTTTATATTATTTTTTTATTGACGTTTTGCTGAATACGACAGATACAAAGTTAGTCAATTTTGCTAACGTTATAGAAATTTTGTGATTTATTCGCTATTTTGACTAAATGCAACCTGGGCAACTGATTGGAGAAGCACCTGCCTTCCTCGCGACGCTTGAACACGTGTCGCGGGCAGCGCCTGTCGCGCGCCCTGTCTTGGTCGTCGGAGAAAGGGGAACCGGCAAGGAGCTGATCGCCAGTCGTCTGCACTTTCTGTCGGGACGATGGGAAGCTCCGCTCATTAAAGTGAACTGCGCGGCACTCACCGAGAGCATCCTCGAATCGGAGCTATTCGGTCACGAGGCAGGCGCGTTCACCGGTGCCAGTCGACTACATCGCGGTCACTTCGAGCGTGCGGATGGCGGCAGCCTGATCCTTGATGAGCTCGGCACCGTCTCACTGCGCGTGCAGGAGAAGATTCTGCGAGTGATCGAGTATGGGACGTTCCAGCGCGTGGGGGGTGCGGACACCATCGAGTCCGATGTCAGGGTCGTTGCCGCCACCAATGAGGACCTGCCGGCAAGAGTCGCGCAAGGCACGTTTCGCGCCGACTTGCTCGATCGCCTGGCGTTCGATGTGATCACGGTGCCTCCACTGCGCGAGCGCACCGAAGACATCCTCCCGTTGGCACATAGCTTTGCGATCAATCTCTGCGCCGAGCTGCAGCGCGATCACTTTCCCGGCTTCACCTCACGCGCGGCTTCGACGCTGTTAAAACATGAGTGGCCCGGGAACGTGCGCGAATTAAAGAATGCCGTGGAGCGTTCGGTCTATCGCTCCACGGAGGTCGAGGAGCCGATCGAGCACATCATTTTTGATCCGTTTGACTCACCCTACCGAGTCACCAGCAAGCGCGGACAACCTACGCAGCAGGTCATCCCTCGCGGTGGACGTGAAACAGAAATACGCCTCCCTGCAGACCTCGGCGAGGAGCGCAACAAGTTCGAGCGGCGCTTTTTGATCGCAGCCCTTGAGCGCGCCAGCTTCAACCAGAAAATTGCCGCAGGCCTACTGGGTCTGTCTTATCACCAGTTCCGCGCGCGCCTCAAGAAGCTCGAAGTACAAGCGCGCCCGGACCGAGCAACCCGGTCCGACGCGCGTCGCAGAACGCCTCAGGCTCGCAGCCGTCGAAAATAGACAGCGCCGGCGAGGAATAATCCGGTAACAGCGAATCCGACCCACAATCCGGAAGAAGTGACGAACTGTACTGGCGCGATAACATCAATCGCACTGACGTCCGCGCCTAAAATCAGGTCTTCGATATCGTAACCATCAAAATCGATCCCATCAGGCACGGAAAACGCAGCTAGGCCGTGGCTCGGGAAACGCTCGCCAATGAGTCGAAGCACATTCCAACTCTGGCCAACAATGCCCTCCAGCATCACCACCACGGTTACCGGCAGAAAAACCCAGATCAGCGCAGAGCGCTTGGCGAAAGAGGAACAAAAGAGGAAGTAGCCGATGAACGGGGCAAACCACAAGGATGCGGTGATGAACGCATAAGTCGCGAACAATGCGAGTTGCCCGAACGGTATTTGTTTCCACAGCAGGTCAATCGGGTTGCCACCGCCGACCAACAGCGCAAGGGAAAACAGGATCATCAAAACGACCTGCGTCACCAGCGCGATCGCAACGGTGATCAATGGGGCGGCGATGACCGCCGTCAACAGCTTGGAAAGTACGGTCTCGGTGTCGGTCACCGGCAATGACCGCCAAAACAGAATGCTTTTGTCCTTGCGTTCTGCGTACAGCGCATCGATCGCATAAAAGAACACAACGATCGCAAGCACCAGATTCAAGATTCCAGACGAAACGAGAATAAGAGCAGCGCTACCCGCCAAATTGACCTGCTTGCCTCCGATCTCCAGCGCAGCAACTGCAGCTTCAAACGGCAAGCCCTGGATCAAACTCCAAATGAACGAAACCAAGAAACCAAACACCACGAGCCCCGCCATCACGGCCGGCGCGACGTACAGTGCCTTGTGCTCCCACAGCTCACGCTGTACGAGGACTTTCATACGCGCAAGCATTACGAGACCTCCTTCGACAGCTTCGCCACGAAGAGATCGGCGAGTCCGGGTGTTCGCACCTCACCAAGCTCCTGCAGTTCGGCGCGTGCAACGCCTTCAAACGTGAGCACCGACTTCCCGAAGACCTGGCGTTCGGTCAGTGGCGCGAAACCACGGGCATGCTCAGCCTGATCCGGCCCTACCATGAGCTCGGTGTAGCGGTCGCCAATCGATTCGATCGTTTCGTTGAGCACGATCTTGCCGTCGTCAATGAACATGACATCCGTCAGGATATTCTCGATTTCTTCGACCTGGTGGGTGGTGATGATGATCGTCCGCTCGTCATCAAAATAGTCATTCAACAATTCCGTGTAGAACGCCTTTCGAAACAGGATATCGAGACCAAGGGTTGGCTCATCCAGAATCAGAATTTTTGCATCGATGGCCATGATGACCGACAGGTGTAGCTGCGCGACCATGCCCTTGGACAACGCCTTCACCTTGTCCTTCAACGTGACTTTCGTGCGCGAGAGCGACGCTTCAGCGGCAGCGCGATTAAAGTTCGGATGTAGCGTTTCCACGTAATCGAGCAGCTGATCGACGCGTATCCAACGCGGCAGCACGGACACATCGGCCACGTAGCTGACGGTGTGCATCAGCTCCCGTCGGTTGCGGAACGGGTCCAAACCACAAACCGAAATATCACCGTCGTAGCTCGTCAGGCCGAGCACGGCCTTCAGCAATGTCGTCTTGCCGGCACCGTTAGGACCAATCAAACCGATGATGCGGCCTGGCGCTACCTCGAAACTGACATCATCTACCGCGATGGTGTTGCCGAATTTCTTGCTGACACCAGCCGCTTTGATCAGCGCGCTCATAGGGCTCCCCTGCGTCGATTCTTTATTATTACGAAACGCTCAGCCGTCACTCTTTCTTGAGTGATGCGATGAGATCGTCCGGATCGATATTTAGCCGGTGGATCGTCGCTGCGATATCCGGCCATTGCTTCTCGAGGAACCGTTGTTTTTCCTCATTCATGAGCCGCTCGCGAGCACCTGGGAGCACGAACATGCCACGCCCACGCTTCTTCTCAACGAGCTCCTCGTCAACCAGCTCCTGATAACCCTTCAGGACCGTCAGGGGATTGAGTCGATACTCTGCGGCAACGCTCCTGACTGAAGGCAAAGCATCCCCGTCGGTCAGCACCCCTTCAAGCAGCATCATGACAACGCGATCGCGCAACTGCCGATAAATCGGCAGGTCATCACTCCATTTCGGATCCATGAGGCTCCATTCGGCTTTCGCGGTACTTGAGAGGTCGCTGCTCATTGACGCAGATCAGATATCCCGGCGCAACCGGTGGTTACTGGCCAGCGATTAACGCTGGAGCAACCGGCCCGGCAGTCTGGGTTCGCTGGCCCGCGTCTAGTTCGCTGGAGACCAACGCGATGACAAATAGACCGAGCAAGACCATCGCTACGGCACCGCTCCATACGTTGCCATTTCGTTCTCTGTCTCGTGTGTGGCCCTGCGTGTCGACGCGTTCCATTTCAGTGTCCTCGGTGTCGCCTCTGAGTTAGTGTTGTAGTCAACTATAACACCAAACCGATCCTTGTCAACAATTTCGACGCCCTGGTTATGTTGCAGTGCACCATGGCCCGGACTGTGGGATACTTCGGCGTGGACAAAAACCGTTAAGTCATGGGGGACTAAACGAATGAAACAGCCTGTACGCGTTGCGATTACCGGTGCCGCCGGCCAAATTGGCTACCAACTCGCTTTCCGGATCGCCTCGGGCCAGATGCTCGGCGAAGACCAACCGGTCATCCTGCAACTCCTCGAGATCACACCCGCTCTGGAAGCCTTGAAAGGTGTGGTTATGGAACTCGACGATTGTGCTTTCCCGACGCTGGCAGGCGTTGTTGCGACCGACGACGCACAAGTCGCGTTCGAGGGCACCGACTACGCGCTTCTGGTTGGCGCACGGCCTCGTGGACCGGGCATGGAACGCAAAGATCTGCTGGAAGCCAATGCGAAAATCTTCTCGGCTCAGGGCAAGGCGATGAACACGGTCGCCAGTCGCGACGTCAAGGTGCTGGTTGTCGGCAACCCGGCGAACACCAACGCGCTGATTGCCCAGGCGAACGCGCCCGACCTGAACCCGGCTAACTTCACCGCGATGACCCGACTGGATCACAACCGCGCCGTGGCTCAGCTCGCTGCCAAGACCGGCAAACATGTGACCGATGTCAGCAACATGATCATCTGGGGCAACCACTCTGCAACCCAGTACCCCGACGTCAGCCACGCTACGGTCGACGGCACTGCGGCGACCGAGCTGGTGGACAGCGCATGGCTGACCAGCGACTTCATTCCGACTGTCCAGCAGCGCGGCGCAGCGATCATCAAGGCGCGCGGTGCCTCATCTGCAGCCTCCGCCGCATCTGCCGCGATCGACCACATGCACGACTGGGCGCTCGGCACGTCTGACGCTAGCTGGGTGAGCATGGCGATCCCGTCAGATGGCAGCTATGGCATAGAGCCCGGCATCATCTACTCCTACCCAGTGCGTTGTGCCAACGGCGCTTACGAAATCGTCCAGGGACTGGAGGTCACCAGCGCCAGTCGGGCGCTGATGGATGCCACCGAGACAGAGCTCCGCGAAGAACGCGCGGCAATCGAGGCTCTGCTGTAAACCCGATAGTTAAGGAGACGCGTCACTATGGGATTCATTAGTGGACTGTTCTGGTTTGTGCTCATCTTTGGCGGCGCACTGAAGCTCGCTTACAAGCGCACCGACCTTCGCACCGCGACGATCGCCAGCGTCGCCGCTGTTGGCGCGCTGGTGCTGTTCAGCGGCACTGCCGGTTTCATCAAGCTGTTGCTGCTACTTGTCGTCGGCGTCATGGTGCTGCTGAATATCGATGACTTCCGACGCGAGCAGATCACAGCACGCCTTTTGAAGGTGTATCGCACGATGCTGCCGTCGATGTCCGACACCGAACGCGAAGCGCTCGAAGCCGGCAGCGTCTGGTGGGATGGAGAGCTTTTCAGCGGCCTGCCCAAGTGGGATCGACTGATGTCCATGCAGGCTCCGCGCATGACGGAAGAAGAACAGGCGTTCTTTGATGGGCCTTGTGAAGAGCTCTGCCGCATGCTCGATGAGTGGGAAATCGGCCATGAGCTAGGCGACATGCCGCCGGAAATCTGGGCGTACATCAAGAAGCACAAATTCTTCGCGATGATCATCCCGAAAGAATATGGCGGCCTCGAGTTTTCTCCTTACGCAAATGCACAGATCCTTAAAAAGCTGTCGACTCGCAGCACGGTGGCGGCCTCGACTATTGGCGTGCCGAACTCCCTCGGACCTGCTGAGCTGCTGTTGCACTACGGCACCGACGAGCAGAAGCAACGCTAC